>CAZNLY010000011.1:0-72571 GCA_964574295.1 uncultured Gemmatimonadaceae bacterium | reverse complement strand
CGCGGGTTCGAGTCCCGCCCCTGCTATCGGCCCCTCCCCGGGGCCGTTTTCATTGCGCCACCGGCGCCCCCGGAATCGTGCTCCACTCCGCGAACGACCCGTCGTACATCCGCACCTCCCGGCCCAGGTACCGCGCCACGAAGTAGAGCCAGCTCGCCTGCACCCCGGTCCGGCAGTAGGTCACCACCAACCGGCCCGGTGGCGCGTCGGCGGCCGCGAACATCCCTTCCAGCGCGCCCCGCCCGAGCAGCACGGGGGGCGCGCCCCCCAGCGTCGTCCGCCAGAAGATGTTCTTCGCGCCGGGGATGTGGCCCGTGGGCGGGGTGCTGCCCGGCGTGCCGGCAAAATCGGCCGGCGGCCGGGCATCAAGGAGTGCCACCGCCGAGTCGCCGAGGTGGGAGCGGACCCACGCGGCATCCACGACGATGTCGCTCCGGGGCGCCGGGGTGAGGGCGCCCCGCGTGGTCGGCTCCGGGGCCGTCCCGACCGGGAACCCTGCCGCCACCCACCCCGGCGTCCCGCCGTCGAGGATCGCGGCGGAGTGGCCGAGGTAGTCGAGGGTGAAGAACAGGCGGGCCGCGGCGAGCGGGTCGCCGGTGATGACCACCACGGTGCTGTCGCCGACGCCGGCGGCTTCCAGCGCCGAGTCGAGGGCCGCCACCGGGGGGAGTTCGTTCGGGACCCCGGCCCGCTCGACCACGATGGCGGCAAGGGGGAGGAACCGGCTGCCGGCGATGTGTCCGGCGTCGAAGGCGGTGCGGTCCCGGTCGGCGTGGATCACCACCAGGCGAGGGTCGCCAAGGCGCGCCGAGAGCCACGCCGGCGAGACCAGCAACGAATCCGGGCCGGCGGCGAGCGCCAGCGCGGCCAGCAGCAGATGCATCATGGGACCTTCCCTGGCGCGTCGCGCCGCTGCGCGGCCTCGCGCTCCGCCGCCTGCTCCTGGACGAGCGAGTAGGCCACGTAATACTTGTAGATGTTGCCGACGTACGTCACCGTCTCGCGCCCCACCTGTTCGGCCGCGATGAGCTCCACGTTCCGGCTCCAGCGGTTCGGGTCGAGCCCGCGTGCGGCGGCCGCGCGGCGGAGCGAGGCCACGCGCGCGGGGCCGGCGTTGTAGGCGGCAAACGCCAGCAGCGTCCGGTTGAGGGCGTCGATGGAGTCGCTGGAAAAGTACTGGTCCACGAGCGACCGGATGTACTTGACCCCGGCGTGGATGTTGGGCTCGAGCTGGTGGATGTCGCCCACGCCGAGGGACTGCCCGGTGGTGGGCATGACCTGCATCACCCCGACGGCCCCGACGGCGCTCCGGGCCTCCTGGTCGAGCCGGGACTCCTGGTACCCCTGCGCCATCAGGAGGAGGTAGTCGAGGTCGTATTGATGGCCGTACTTCCGGAAGAGGGCCACCATCTCGTCAAAGCGGCGAAGATCCTCGGCCGACGTGGCGGAGGTGACGTACTTCGTGTTCCGGAGGTAGCGGTGCAGGAGGGTGTTCCGCGTCGCCGAGCCCTCGGGGTACCGCGCCAGGAAGGCGTCCACCTCCCGCTTGAGGCCGGGGCTGCCCTTTCGGAACATCCAGCCGAGGTCCTCGCCGGTCGCAACGGCCAGCCCGAGCCGGGGCCGGATGTTCGGCAGGACCTGCGCCCAGAAGGTGGCCAGCACATCGTCGAGCACCACGACCTGCACCAGCCCCGCGTTCAGCATCTCGAGGAGGTCCTCATCCTGCAGCGCCTCCGGGGCCTCACGAAGCCGCACGGGCGCGAGCCCGCGCCGCGCGAACTCGGCGTTCAGCGCCTGCAGGTGCTCGAAGTACGGGCTGGAGCGCCGGACGAACACCTCGTGCCCGGCGAGGTCGTCCAGCGTCGTGAGGGGCGGCGAGGCGGGCCCGGTCACGACGATCTCGGACACGTTGCGCAGCGTGGGGGTCGAGAAGTCGGCCTGGGCCTGCAGCCTGGGGGTGATCGTGACCCCACTGATGACGAGGTCTCCGCGCCCGGCCAGGATGGCCGGGAGGAGTTCGTCCTGGTCGACCGGCACCACCATCACGCGGATGGGGCGGGCGCCGGCGTGGAATTTCCGGTTGAGCTCGGCCTCGAAGAGCGCCGCCACGTCCACCGTCAGCCCGCGCGGCGTGCCCTGGTCGAGGAAATACTGGGTCTGGCTCGGAGCCACGAGGACGCGGATGATGCGGCGGGCAAGCATCGAGTCGAAGTCGCCGAGGCGCGGGCGGGTGAGCGCCGCGAGGACGGAGTCCTCAGCGGACGGGGGGACCGCCGCGAGCGGCGCCGCCGAATCGGCGGGGGCCGCACCGGAGGGCGGCTCGCCGGCCTGGATGAACAGGATGGCCAGGACGAGTGCGGCCGTCCCGATGGCCGCTGCGGCAAGCCGGCGTGTCACGGTGTCCTCGCGTCGAGATCTCCCCCGGAGTCTAGTCACCCACCCACGGCTCGCCAACGGGCTCGGATGCGATAGATTCCGGCGCATCCGCCCGACCGGGAACGCGACCGTGACCACCCTTACTCCAGCCCAACGCCTCAACGGCCTCGCCGGCCTAGTCGGCAACACCCCCCTCCTGGCCATCACCTGCGACTTCCGGGGCGCCAAGCGGGTGGTGTACGCCAAGGCGGAGCACCTGAACCTCTCCGGCAGCATCAAGGACCGGATGGCGATGCACATCCTGCGGCAGGGGTACGCCTCGGGGGCGCTCACGCCGGGTGCGCTGATCGTCGAGGCCACGAGCGGGAACACCGGCATCGCCTTCGCCGCCGTGGGCCGCGCCCTCGGCCACGCCGTCACGATCTTCATGCCGGCCTGGATGAGCTCCGAACGGATCAACCTCATCCGGAGCCTCGGGGCGGGCATCGTGCTGGTGAGCCGGGAGGAGGGTGGCTTCCTCGGGAGCATTGCGCGGGCCGAGGAGCTGGCGCGGGCCACGCCGAACGCGTTCCTGCCGCGGCAGTTTTCCAACCGGGACAATTGCGACGCCCACTACCTCACCACTGGTCCCGAGTTGCTGGCGCAAATGGCCGTGGACGCCGGGGCGCCGGCGGCGTTCGTGGCCGGCGTCGGGACCGGCGGGACGATCATGGGGGTGGGGAAGTACCTGCGGGAGCAGGTGCCCGGCGTCCGGCTCCATCCGGTGGAGCCGGCCAACTCCCCGACGCTCTCCACCGGGCACAAGGTGGGGCACCACCGGATCCAGGGCATCTCCGACGAATTCATCCCGCCGATCGTCGAGCTCGACCAGCTCGACGCGGTGCTCGCCGTGGACGACGGCGACGCCATCCTGATGGCGCAGAAGCTGGCCACGACCCTGGGCCTCGGCGTGGGGATTTCCTCGGGCGCCAACTTTCTTGCGGCGTTGATGGCCCAGGAGGCGCTGGGCGGGGACGTCCCCGTGGCCACCGTCTTTGCGGACGACAACAAGAAATACCTGAGCACCGACCTCCTGCGGGAGGAGCCGGTGCGCGAGGGCATGCTGACCCCCGACGTGGAGCTGCGCGGCGTCCGCGCCATGCGCCGGGTGTGCAGCACCTGCTTCTATCCCGACCCGCTGCCGGCGGCACTTGCGGCGGCGGGCGTCCGGTAGCGACCGGCCGGTGCAGGTCGTCGGGCGGTTCCTGCTCCGCCTCATCGGCTGGCGCATTACCGGCGCCCTGCCGCCCGAGCCGCGCTACATCCTGATCGTGGCGCCCCACACCTCCAACTGGGATTTCTTCGTCGGCCTCTTCGCCAAGTGGGCGCTGGGGCTCGATGCGGCGTTCCTCGCCAAGCACACCCTTTTTCGGGGCCCGGTCGGCTGGGCGCTGCGGGCGCTCGGCGGGATTCCCGTGGACCGGGCGCGCCCGGAGGGGACGGTAGAAGGGGTCGTGGCGCGCGCCCGGGCCGCCTCCTCGTTCGTCCTGGCGGTGACTCCCGAGGGAACCCGGAAGCGCTCGACGGGATGGAAGTCGGGCTTTCACCGGATCGCCCTTGCGGCGGGCATCCCGATTGTCCCGGTGTCGTTTGACTGGTCCACCCATACCGTCGGCCTGGGCGCGCCGTTCCGCCCCACGTCGGACGCGGCGGCGGACATCGTTGCCCTCCGGCATCAGTTTACCCGCAGGATGGCGCGCCACCCCGAGCTTTTTGCCGACGTGCGCGACCCCCCCGAGTCCCGGCTGCCGGAGGCAACGTGAGCACCGAGGTGGCCACATTCGGCGGGGGGTGCTTCTGGTGTCTCGAGGCGGTCTTCGAGCAACTCCGCGGGGTTGAGCGGGTGGTGTCGGGGTACGCCGGCGGAACGGTGGCCGATCCCACCTATGATCAGGTGTGCTCGGGACGCACGGGCCATGCGGAGGTCGTGCAGGTCACCTTCGACCCCGCGGTGGTGACCTATCGGGACCTGCTTGATGCCTTCTTCGCCATCCACGACCCGACCACCCTCAACCGGCAGGGCGCGGACGTCGGCCCGCAATACCGGTCGATCATCCTGACCCACTCCGACCGGCAGCGCGCGGATGCGATGGCGGCCATCCGCGCCCTCAATGACGATGGAACCTTCGACGCGCCGGTCGTGACGGAGGTCGGCCCCGCGACGGCCTTCTACGCCGCGGAGGCGGGGCACCAGGGATACTTCCGCCGGAACGGTGCGCAGCCCTACTGCCAGGTGGTCATCGCCCCCAAGGTGGCGGAATTCCGGAGGCACCACCTGGATCGCCTGCGTGGGTAGCCGTGGGCACCCGTCTCGTGCTCGCCCTGGCGCTCCTGGGGACGTCGCCTGTCCCGGCCGCGGCGTACGGGCAGTCGCCTGCGACCGCGACGGCCCCGAGGATTGCCGGGCCTTCACCGGTTGATCCCCGGCTGGTCCCCGGCGATTCCGCCGGGCGGCAACCCAAGCCCTCCGACTCACTCCCCTGTCCGCAGTGCAATCCGCCGCGCCGATTCTGGCCCGCGCTGGCCAGCCTGCTCGTGGTACAGGCGATCCCGGCCAGCGTCAACATGTTCGTGCGGGACGCCGAGTGGGCCCAGGTGAGCTTGCAGACCATCCAAAACAACCTGACGTATCCGTGGGAGTGGGACGACAACGCCTTCGTCAACAACCAATTCTCCCATCCCTACCAGGGGAACCTCTACTACAACTCCGCCCGGACGAACGGATATGACTTCTGGGCCTCGAGCCTGTGGGCGGCCGGCGGCAGCCTCATGTGGGAATGCTGCTTCGAGGCATGGGCGCCCTCCCCGAACGACTTCGTCAACACCACCCTGGGCGGCATCATCCTGGGCGAGGCGCTTTACCGGGCGTCCCGGCTTCCGCTCGACAACACCGCCACGGGGGCGGGGAGGACCTGGCGGGAGATCGGCAGCCTGGTGCTGAACCCGGTGAGCGGCGTGACCCGGGCCCTCCGTGGCGAGTGGGGCGAGGTGAGCGCGAACCCGCCAGGCTGGCGCCCGCGTGTCGTGCTGGGATTGCTGGACATCGGGTACCGCAGCATCACGCAATCGGTGGCCGGCAGCCCTGACGAGCAGGGCGAGACCCAGCTCAACGCCAGCTTTCTCCTCTCGTATGGGGATCCGGTCCGGGACCTCCGGCGGCAGCCCTTCTCGTATTTCGCCATTCGCGCCGACCTGGCCGGGCCCAAGAGCGGCAATGTGCTCAACCAGCTCAGCGCGCGCGGCAACCTGGCCTCGTGGCCGCTCGATCCCGCGTCCCGCAACCAGGTGGCGCTGTTCGTCGAATACGACTTCTTCGACAATCCGGCATTCACCTACGGTGGCACCGGGGCCCAGGCCGGCCTCGTGACCTCCTTCGGTGCCCCCGGCTCCACCTGGTGGGGCCAGACCCAGCTGCTCTTCAACGGGGTGCTCCTGGGCGCCGTCGCCTCCGACTACTACGCGGCGGTGGAGGGACGCAATTACGATTACGGGCCGGGAATCGGGACGATCCTGAGCGGCCGGGTCACCTATCGTGACCGATGGCAGGTGGTGGCCGGGTACACGGGACTTTCCATCTGGACGGTGGACGGCACGCCGTCCTCGCACTATCAGGATGCCTCCGTGATCGAATTGAGGTACTGGACGGGCTCTCGGATCGGGGTCGGCGGCAGCTACACCGCCTACAGCCGGCACAGCAGTTATGACGGCTTCCCCGAGGTCGACCACTTCGCGAGCTTCCTCCGGCTCTTCATGAGCAGCGCCTTCCCGAGGCTGCCGTAACCGCCCCGGCCGTCCTCCTGCCGCCGGGGCTCCGCCGGCCTTCCTCCAGGTGAGCCGCCGCGCCTGGAGTCTGGCGTGCCTCGGCCTCTTGCCGCTTTGGCCCTCCGCGGCAGCCGCGCAGGGCCCCTGGCCGGAGGGCAGCCTCTCCGCGCCGGTGGAGGCGGCCGCGACCGGCAGGGTGGGGGCCGCCGGCAAGGTTTCCGCGCTCCAGCTTCAGGGAGCCGACACGCTTCCGTGTCCCCAGTGCGACCCCCGGAAGCAATTCTGGCCCGGGTTGGCCGCGGTGGCGGTGGCCCAGGCGATTCCGACCATCGTGAGCAAGGCGATCAACCACGAGGAGTGGGCCTATGTCAATTGGCAGACGATCAAGAACAATTTCGTCTACCCATGGCAGTGGGACGACAACGCCTTCCTGAACAACCAGTTTGCCCATCCCTACCAAGGCGGCCTCTACTACAACGCCGGCCGGGTGAACGGATACGACTTCTGGGCCTCGGGGCTCTGGGCCGCGGGCGGCAGCCTGATGTGGGAGTACTTCCTGGAGGCATGGGCGCCCGCTCCCAACGACTTCATCAACACCACCCTGGGCGGCGTCATCCTCGGCGAGGCGCTCTACCGCGCCTCCCGACTGCCGCTCGACAACACCGCCACCGGGGCGGGCCGCACCTGGCGGGAGATCGGGAGCCTGGTCCTCAACCCGGTCAGCGGCGTGACCCGGGCCATCCGGGGCGAATGGGGTGAGGTGAGCGCGAACCCGCCCGACTGGCGGCCAAGCGCGGTGCTGGGGGTGCTGGACGTGGGCTACCGAAACATCACGCAGTCGGTGCCGGGCAGCACCGACCAGCGGGGTGAGACCCAGCTGAACGCCACCTTCCTGCTCTCGTATGGGAACCCGGTGCAGGACCTGCACGGGACGCCCTTCTCCTACTTCGCGATTCGGGCCGACCTGGCCGGCCCCTCGGAGGGCAGTGTCCTCAACCAGCTGACTGCCCGCGGAAGCCTCGCGGCGTGGCCCATCGACGGCTCGCGGCACAATCAGCTGGCGCTCTTCCTGGAGTATGACTACTTCGACAACCCCGCGTTCACATATGGCGGCACCGGCGCCCAGGGTGGCCTGGTGACCTCCTTCGGCGCGCCCGGGAACACGTGGTGGGGCCAGACGCAGATCCTGGTGAACGGCGTCATTCTTGGCGCCGTGCAATCGGACTACTACGCGGCGGTCGAGGGCCGGAATTATGATTACGGACCCGGCCTCGGCACGCTGCTTTCCGGTCGGGTGCTCTACAAGGATCGCCTGCAGGCCACCGTCGGCTACACCGGCCTGTCGCTCTTCACGGTGGACGGTGCGGAGTCCACCCACTATCAGGACGCCACGTTGCTCGAACTGCGCTATTGGACAAGCCGGCGGATCGCCCTGGGCACCAGCTACATCTCATACAGTCGGCAGAGCGAATACGAGGGGCTCCCGGGCGTGGAGCACTTCGCGAGCTTTGTCCGCATCTTCCTGAGTTCCGCCTTTCCGAGGCTGCCGTGACGCCGTTCCCGCCGCGGGCGCTGCCCGCGTTGGCTTGCACCCTCGCCGTCCTGGTGGCCACCCCCCTGCGAGCGCAGGGTCCGCTGCCGGAGGGGAGCCTCAGCCGCCCGTGGGGGCCGCCGACGGCGGTCGCTGCATCGGGCCCCTTCGTGATCGGGACGGACTCGCTGCCCTGCCGCGACTGCGATCCGCCCAAGCGGTTCTGGGCGGGGTTCGGCGAGTTGATGCTGGTGCAGTTCATCCCGCACGCCGTCAACGCCTATGTCCGCGACGCCGAGTGGGCGCAGGTTTCCTGGCAGAGCATCAAGAACAACGTCGTGTACCCGTGGCAGTGGGACGACAACCAGTTCCTCAACAACCAGTTCTCGCATCCCTATCACGGCAGCCTCTATTTCAATGCGGCACGGACAAACGGCTACAACTTCTGGGAATCCTTTGCCTGGCCGTTCGCCGGCAGCCTGATGTGGGAAATTGCCGGTGAGGCCTGGGCCCCGGCCCCGAACGACTTCCTCAACACGAGCTTCGGCGGCGTCACGCTGGGCGAGGCGTTCTATCGCCTCTCCTCGCTGACGCTCGACAACACCGCCACCGGCAGTGAGCGGACCTGGCGCGAGATCGGCGGCTTCGTCCTCAACCCGATCCGCGGGTTCAATCGGCTCATCCGGGGCGAAACCCACGGCCAGAGCGCCAACCCGCCCGACTGGCGCCCGAGCCGGATCGTCGGCATCCTGGACCTGGGCTACCGGCGGACGTCGAACGCCTTCTCGGCCGACAGCTTCGCAGCGGGCACCGACCAGTGGGACGCCACGTTCTCGCTGATGTATGGGGACGCGGTGAAGGACCTCGGCGGGTCGCCGTTCTCCTACTTTGCCCTCGGGGCCGAGCTGGCGGGCCCGCCGGTGGACAGTGCCCGGCGGCTCAATCGGTTGCAGGTGCGTGGGAGCCTGGCCGCCTGGCCGATCGGGAGCTCCGGTCGCCACCAGCTCGCCTTGCTGCTGGGGTATGATTACGTCAACAACCCCGCCATCGAGTTCGGGGGGCAGAGCGTGCTCGGCGGGGTGGTGTCGACCTTCGGCGCGCCGGGCACGGACTGGTGGGTCCAGACGAGCGTCCTGCTCGACGGCATCATCATCGGCGCCACCCAATCGGATTACTACAACACCCTCGAGGGACGAAACTACGACTACGGCCCGGGGTTGGGCGGGACGCTCTCGGCTCGGGCGGTGTACAAGCGGCGGCTCCAGGCCAGCGCGTCCTACCTCGGGTGGTGGATCCACACCGTGGACGGCACCGAGTCGGCGCACTACCAGGATGCGCTGGGTGCGGAGGCGCGGTACTGGTTTACCGATCGATGGGGGGCGGGAGTGTCCGGGACGCACTACTCACGGCACAGCGACTACACCGGCCTGCCCAACGTGACCCAGGAGGCGAGCTTCCTGCGGATCTTCGCGAGCGCGGCCTTCCCGGGGATGCCCCAATGAGACCGGCGCGGCAAAGGAGTCTTCCGATGCGAATCACGACCGTGGCCGCGGCGGCGGCCGTCCTCGCGCTGCCTCTTGCAGGCTTGGGGTGTGACAACCCCCCTCAGACGCTCGGTCCCGAGAACGCGGTGACCGTCACCAACCTCTCGGGGCACTTCCAGCTGACCGTCCAGGACATGCAGAATATCTCCACCGTCATGACCTTCCGGTGGCAAAACCCGGGCATCTATGCGGCCATCGACCACCAGAGCTTTACTCCGCACGGCACCACGCTGCTGATCGTGACCGACGCCGACGGCAAGGAGGTGTATCGCGGAAAGACGCTCTACCAGCTGGAGGACCGCACCCTGGACGGCACGCCCGGTACCTGGACGGTGCAGTTCAGCCTCGACCAGAGCGTCGGCAACATCGACGTGACCCTCGACGCAGCCTGGCCGCCCGACTGATCCCTCAGCGCGGTCCCGCCACCGCCACGACGCTCGCAAATCCCTCCGGGCTCACGCTCGCCACGCCGAAGAACCAGTTGTCGATCACCAGCCCGTCGAAGCGGTGCGTCGTCGCTGCCCTCGACGCTTCCCACCATGTCATGGTTCTCCTCGCCCGAGAGGACGGGACCTCGCTTGGGAAACTGCCGAAGTCTGCCCGGTTCGACGCCGCTTGCCGACCCCGGGGCGGGGCGTGATCTTCCCAGCGACCGCTCCACCGATCGCGCCCCGCCCCGGAGGCCCCCTGCATCGCATGCCGCTTGCCTGCACAATCGCCGTGGCGGGCGTCGCCCTCCTCGGGTGTGTCACCCCTCCGCCGGTCACGACCTACGCGTGCGCGGGAGGGGAGTCGCTCGTGGTGGGCTTCGGGCCGCGCTACGCCGAGTTGCACCTGCCGCCGGACCGCATCGTGCGGCTGGCCCCGGAGCGAACCGCCTCCGGCGCCCGGTACGGGGACGGTCGGTACACCCTGAGCACCAAGGGGTCCGAGGCGTCGCTCTGGCACGGCAGCCGACAGGTGCTGGCCAACTGCACCACCCGGGCGGAGTCGGCGCTGCCGGATACCGCCGTGACTCCCCGGCGGGCCTATGCGGTCGCCGAGTCGCTCGACGCGCTGCTGGCGGGGCGCGCCCCGGTCACCCGCACCCTCGATGCCGCTCGCCCAGGGTGGCGGCCAAGGGCGCTGGACTTCTGGACCGACTCGGGGCAGCCTGTGCGCCTGCGCGTGACGGAGCCGGGGCCGAAGGAGGCCGCACCCGTCATCACCAGCTACTACTTCGTCGGCGGCCACCTCGAGGTGGTGCGCGGGCCGGCCACGCAGTATGTGTTTCGGGACACCACCCTGATCTTCTGGACCACCGACTCGCTCCAGCCGCTGGCCGACCTCCCGCTCCGGGACATGGTAGCGCGGCAGAACTTCGTCCTGGGTGAGGTGCGGCAGTACCTGGCCATGTTCGGCGTCGAGCCTCAATAGGCCGGTTCCACACCTCCGGAGAGGACCACCATGCCCGCCTTCCTGGGTCTCCGCACCGCAAAGTACACCGCCGTGGACCTCGCCGCGGCCAAGGCGTGGTACGCGACCGTGCTGGGGTTCGCCCCCTACTTCGATCAGCCGTTCTACGTCGGATTCAACGTCGGGGGGTTCGAGCTGGGGATTACCCCGGACGCCGAGGCGCGTTCCGACCGACCGGAGGCCGGCGTGGCCTATTGGGGGGTCGCCGACGCCACGGCCGCGTTCACCCGGCTCGTCGGAATGGGGGCGACGCCGTTCGAGACCGTCACCGACGTGGGGGAGGGGATCCTGATCGGCGCGGTGCGCGACCCATTCGGGAACATCCTGGGGGTCATCGAGAATCCGAATTTCCGGGTGGAACCCGCCCGGAGCCGATCCTGACCGAGGAGCTCCTGCCGATGGGTGAACGACTGCAGACCTACGAGGCGCCCGGCATCGTGGTGACCTTTGACCCGACGGCCTGCATCCACTCTGGCGAGTGCCTGCGCGGTCTGCCGGCGGTCTTCGATGTGCGGCGGAAGCGCTGGATCCGGCCGGAGAGCGCCCCGGCGGAGCAGGTGGCGGATCAGGTCCGCCGCTGCCCCTCCGGGGCGCTGCAGTTCCGGCTGCTGCCGGGTGATTGAGGGCCGCTAGTTGCTCGGCGGGCCGCCCTGCGGCGGGGCGCCGCCCTGCTGCATTTGCTGCATCCGTTCCCGCATGGCCGCCAGGTTCTTGTCGTAGACGGCCTGCTGGTCAGGCGTGAGGACCGCCCGGATGTCCTTCTGGGAGGCGGCCATCAGTTGCCGCGCCTTCTGGCGGTCGGCCTCGGAGGGCGGGGTGCCAGGGGTCATGGCCGGCATCTGGGAGCGGTAGTACCCGGAGATCGAGTCGACCTTTGCCTGCTGAGCGGGCGTGAGGGTGATCCCCTGCATCAGCATCGCCTGCATCCGGCCGGGGCCGCGCGGAGTGGCCGGGGTGCCGGAGGGGTTCTGGGCCAGGAGTGGGGAAGCGGAAAGGATCCCGCCGAGGAATAGGGTCAGGGCGAGCTTCGGGACGGCACGCATGCGGCCTCCAAGAGATGTGGAAGGAACCAACGAAGGTATTACGCGCCGGGGTCAGAATCCGCTGGGGAGTGCGTAGACGTGGTCGAAGTCTTCACCCGGCGCCTCGCGCAATACGTGAATTGTGAATTCGTAAATGCTTGTCCATTAGCGGCTTAAGGGGTTTATGCACAGCGATCCGAAAGCGGCTCCCGAAGGCGGGGCAAACAGACGCCTGTTGATTCTCGGGTCGCTCGGAGGCCTCGTGGCCGCGGCGGCCGCCGCCTGGGTCTGGCTGTACGCCCCAGGGCGAGTGCAGGGGGGCTCGCAGGAGCACCCCGAAAGTCCGGCTCTGGGGGTGGCCCTGGCGGACTGCGCCCCGTGGGACGGTGCCGCCACCTCGCTCTTCCTCTCCGACCGCGGCGTCGACGGACTCCCGCCGCTCCCGCCCTACCTGCAGGTCATCGTCTACACCGGCGGCGACCAGCTTCCCGGAACCACCGTCCGCCTCGGCGAGGACCGGGCCGGGTCGGGGCTGGCGGTCCGCTGCGAATCGAGCGCGGCGTGCGCCACGGCGGATGCGGGCACGGTGGAGTTCGCGCCCGTGACCGACGACAGCACCCTGACCGGCGCGTACCGGCTCGCATTCCCGGACGGCACCATCTCGCGGGCGTTCCGGGCGCGGTGGATCCGTCGGGTGGCGCTATGCGGATGAGGTGGCCCGCCGGCGCCGCGGTGCTGTTGGCGGCCGGCGCACTCCTTGGCCAGCCGACGGCGGCGGCGGCCCAGCAATCGTCCTTCCGGATCGGGCGGTGGAATGCCGATTCGTTCGGGAATCACCGCGCGGTGATCGTGGTGGACACCGCCGCCCCGGCCGTCGTCGCTCGGCTGCCCTGGCGCAGGCCCGACGCGGATCCGGCGGCCAAGGACATCTGGGTGGTGGACGCGCGGACGGGGCAGCGGGTGCTCAATGTCGTGCGGGGCCCGATCACGCGGGAGGCGGGGACGGTCGCCTTCGAGCCCGCCGCCGGGCCGGGCGAGTATTTCATCTACTATCTCCGGTACACCGGGACCGTCACCTCCAATTATCCCCGCATCACCTACCCGGGGCCGGATTCCACCGCGGCACCGTCGTGGCGCGCGGCCTTCGCGCCGAGCACCGCGGCCATCGACCGTCTCCCCGCGGCGCGATTGCTTGCGTTCGAGGCGGCAGACACGCTCGACAGCTTCTACCCGATGCAGGTCATCGCGACTCGCGCAGAGACCGAGCGCCTCCTCGCGTCCGCGCCGGGCCAGCCCTTCTTCATCTTTCCCGAGGACCGGACGCACCCCATCGTCATGCCGGCGGACCTGCCGGAGCGGTGGGTCGGGAGGCGCGGCCCGCCGGCGTTCGAGGGCAGCGCACGGCGCGGGGAGTTCTTCGCCTTCCAGCTCGGCGTCTGGGCGGCGCGCACGGAACTCACCGACGTGCGCGTTGCATTGGATTCGCTCACCGGGCCGTCCGGGTCGATCGCGGCGTCACGGCTCCGCTGCATCAACCAGGGCGGGGTGGACTGGCAGGGCCGGGACTTCACCGTCCCCATTCGGGTGGCGCCGGGCCGGATCCAGCCCCTCTGGTGCGGGGTCGCGGTGCCGCTCACGGCGGCGCCTGGCATGTACCGTGGAGCCCTCCGCGTGACGCCCGCCGGGCTCGCCCCGGTGCCGGTGGCGTTCACCCTCGTCGTCGCTCCGGACACGATCCGCGACGGGGGCGCCGACGAGCCGTGGCGCCTCGCCCGGCTCGCCTGGCTCGATTCGCGCCTCGAGGAGGATCACGGCATCGTCCCGCCGTACCTCCCCGTCTCCCGCCGGGGCGACACCCTCGGCATCCTCGGGCGCAAACTGGTGCTTGCTTCGAATGGCCTGCCGCGGGCCGTCGCGAGCTACTTCACGACGGAGATGACGTCCATCGGGGGCTCGGCCCGGGGCCTGCTCGCTGGTCCGGTCCGCCTCGTGGTGGTCGACGGGGCGGGGCGCGAGTGGGCCTACACCGCGCCCGCGTATCGCATCGTGACGCACGACACCGGCTTCGTGGCGTGGGAGGCCGAGGGAGGGGCGGGACCGCTTCGCATCCGCCTCCGCGGAAGCCTTGAATTCGATGGGAGCGCCGACTTCACGGTGGCCGTCTCCGCCGACGCCGAAGTCTCCGTCAATGACATCCGCCTCGAGATTCCCCTGCGCCCCGAGGCCGCGCGGTACGCCATGGGCCTGGGCCTCAAGGGGGGCGTCCGGCCTGACTCCCTCGACTGGCGGTGGGAGGTGGCCCGCAATCAGGACGGCGCCTGGGTGGGCGACGTCAACGCCGGCGTGCAGTTTTCCCTGCGGGACGACCGCTACAGCCGTCCCCTCAACACCAACTTCTACCAGTCGAAGCCGCTGGTGATGCCCGCCTCGTGGGACAACGCGGGCCGCGGCGGGTGCCGCCTCCGCGCCGGCCGGGAGGCCTACCGCATTGCCTGCTACAGCGGCGCGCGCTCCATGGCCGCGGGCGAGACGCAGCACTACGACTTCCGCCTGCTCCTGACGCCGTTCCACCCCATCGACCCGAAGGCGCAGTGGGCCACGCGGTACTTCCACGCGTACGTGCCGCTCGATTCGGTGGCCCGGATGGGGGCCAACACCGTCAACGTGCACCACGCCACCGCCATCAACCCGTTCATCAACTATCCGTTCCTCCGACCCGAGGCGATGCGGGCCTATGTGGACAGCGCCCACGCCATGGGCATCCGGGTCAAGATCTATTACACCGTCCGCGAGCTCACGAACCACGCCCCCGAGATCCCGGCACTCCGGAGCCTCGGGACGGAGGTCATCGCTCCCGGCCCCGGCGGAGGGGCCTCCTGGCTGCAGGAGCACCTCGACGGCAACTACATCGGCGGATGGTACGTCCCGCCCATCCGCGACGCGGCCGTCGTGAACACCGGCATCTCCCGCTGGCACAATTTCTACGTGGAGGGCCTGGACTGGCTGGTCCAGAACATCGGCATCGACGGCCTCTACATCGACGATGTGGCATTCGACCGGAGCATCATGCTGCGGGTGCGGAAGGTCCTGGCCCGCGGCCGCCCGGCGCCGCTCATCGACCTCCATTCGGCCAACCAGTTCAATCCGCGTGACGGCTTTGCCAACAGCGCCAACCTCTACCTGGAACACTTTCCCTTCATCGACCGGCTCTGGTTCGGCGAGTACTTCGACTACAACGCCCCGCCGGCGTACTGGCTGGTGGAGCTCTCGGGCATCCCGTATGGCCTGATGGGGGAGATGCTGGAGGGCGGGGGGAACCCCTGGCGCGGAATGCTCTACGGCATGACAAACCGCCTGCCCTGGTCCGGTGACCCGCGCGAGCTCTGGCGGTTTTGGGATACCTGGCGCATCCAGGACACCCGGATGATCGGCTACTGGGTGCCCGACTCGCCCGTCCGGACCGGGCGGCCCGACCTGCTCGCCACCGTGTACCACCGACCCGGGCAGAGCATCGTGGCGCTGGCCAGCTGGGGGGCGGACACCGCACGCGTGCAATTGGCCGTCGACTGGAACCGCATGGGCCTCGATCCGGCCCACGCCCGGATCGTCGCGCCGGACATCCCCGGTTTCCAGGCTGCCGCCACGTTCCGGCCGTTCGAGCCGATCCCCGTTGCACCGGGACGGGGGTGGCTGCTCATTTTCGAGCCCGACGGCGGCGGCACCGCCCACTGACGACCCCTGCGTGAGGGAGTACACCGTGCCCACCATGCGTGAACGACTGAACGAGATGCTCGACCGGCTGGAGCAGGAGCGCGACGAACTTCGGGTGCGCGTCCACCTCGGGAAGGCGGAGGCCAGGCAGGAGTGGGAGCGACTGGAAGGGCGCATCGCCGAACTGCGCGGCCGCCTGGATCGCGCGGGAAGCGAGGCGGGTGACGTGATGGACGACGTGGCCGCGGCGGCCAAGACGCTCGGCGACGAGATCCGCACGGGGTTCGATCGCATGCGCCGGATGTTGTGAGCGGGGCCGGCACCGGCACCGTCCTCCTGCTCGGCGCCACCGGCCTGGTCGGCGTCGCGGCGCTGGAACTCCTCCTGGCCGATCCCCGCTGGTCGGCGGTGCGCATCCTCGTGCGGCGGCCTCCCGGTCAGGACCGGCCCCGGCTCCGCGTGCGGGTGCTGGAGGATTTCGCGAACCTGGACGCCGCCACGGCGGAGTTTGCGGTGAACGCCGTCCTCTGCGCCGTGGGGACCACTATCCAGGCCGCCGGGTCGCAGGCGGCGTTCCGCGCGGTGGACCACGACATCCCGGTCGCGGCGGCGCGGCTCGCGCGCGCGCAGGGCGCGGCGCACTTCGGCCTGGTGAGTTCGCTCGGCGCCGACCCCCGGTCCCGGGTGTTCTACAGCCGAGTGAAGGGCGAGGTCGAGGAGGAGGTGCGGCGACTCGGCCCGGCATCGATTGCCATCCTTCGACCCTCGCTGCTCCTGGGCCCGCGCCGCGAGTTCCGCCTCGGCGAGGCGCTTGCCAAGCCCCTCGGCTTCCTCATCCCGGGCCGTTACCGGCCGGTGCAGGCCGCCGCGGTGGCCCGGGTGCTCGTCGATGCGGCGATGCTCAGGCGCCCCGGGGTCGAGGTCATCGAGTCCGTCGAGATTCGCCGGCGTGGAGGGGGAACATGACGGAGGGACGGGACACCGAGCACCAGCTGGCGCACGAGGTGTTGGTGGCGGCGCCGCGTCCGGCGGTCTGGCGCCTGGTAGAGGACGCGGAGGCGCTCAAGGCGTGGGTGCCCGGGCTCCGAAGCGTCATGACGCCCGAGGGAGCGCCCGGGGGGTTCGGCCTCGGCGCCACCTTCGTCCAGCGGATCCGCATCGGCCTCGTCGCCACCGCCTGTCATGGGACGGTCACGGAGTTCGAGTCGCCCTCCCGGCTGGCGGTCACCGTCAGCCACGCCCTCTTCGATCTCGACATTGCGTACGGCTTCGCGGTGCGCGGCCGGGGCACGCTGGTCGCGTGCGAGGCCGCCATCCGCGGGCGTGCGCTCGGGACGGTGGTCCCCCGTTCGGCGGTAGAGCGGGTCACCGCCGAGCTTCTCGAGGAACATCTGGCGGCGCTGCAGGCGCTGGCCGAGGGGCGGGCGGGTCGCTAGTATCCAGATCATCCCCAGGTGAGGATCGACCGCATGCCTACCCAGACCTACGGCCCCGTCGTCGTGGGCATCTTCGTGCTCGTGTTCGGCGTGATGCTCTTTCGCGGCATGGTGCTCGAGTGGCACCGCCGCGCCGCCGACGAGCGAGGCCCGTCGCGATGAGGACCCCCAAGGCGCCGCGTCGCCTCCCCCGTCTCTCGGCGCTGCTCATCCTCGTGGCCGCCGCAGTGGGCGCCCTCGCGCTCGGCGCCGCCTCGCCGGCGCGGTCCTCGTCGCCGGCCCCGACCGTCGTCACCGTCTACAAGTCCCCCTCGTGCGGCTGCTGCGGAGCGTGGGTCGACTACCTGCGCACCAATGGCTACCAGGTCAAGGTGGTGGACCTCGACGACCTCTCCGAGATCAAGTCGGCCTCGGGCGTGCCGCCGGCGGTGCGGACCTGTCACACCGCGGTCGTTGACGGGTACGTGGTCGAGGGACACGTCCCCGTGGACGCCCTCCGCAAGCTGCTCGCCGAGAAGCCCAAGCTGGCCGGCATCGGCGTGCCGGGGATGCCCATCGGCTCACCCGGAATGCCCGGCACCCCGGTCCAGCACTACGACGTGGTGGCCTGGGACAAGGCCGGCAAGACGAGCGTGTACCTCAAGAAGTAGGCGGCGGGCCCGGGTGCCACGCCGCGCCGCCACCTTCCCATTTCCCATGTCCCATGCCCCGTGCTGGTGCCTCGGCCTCCTGATGCTCGGGGCCGTTGGCAGCGCCGGTGCCCAGACCCTCCGCGGCAGCCTCGTCGAGGAGGGCACAGATACGCCGGTGGCGGGGGCCTTCGTCGTTCTGGAGGACTCTGCCGGGGCGCGAGTGGGGCAGGTTCCGTCGACCAGCTCCGGTCGCTTTCAGCTCCAGGCGCCTCGCGCCGGCACCTATCACCTCCGCATCCTCCGGATTGGCTTCCCCCCGTGGGAGGCCACGGTGACGCTGGCCGACGGCGCCCTTGTGGATCAGCGCTTCCGGCTCGCCTCCGTGCCGGTCACCCTGCCCGAAATCACGGTCGCCGGCGACGAACGCTGCGGGGGCCGGGCCAGGCTGGACACCCTCTCGTCGACGCTCTGGATCCAGGCCGGGACCGCCCTGGCGCTGACCAATGCCACTGTGAGCTCGCGGGCCTACCGCTTCGAGACCGTCCTCGAGGAGCGCGACGTCGACGCCACGGGGCAGCTCTCCGCGGCGCGGAAGGAGCCGGAGGTGAGCATCAGCAGCTGGCCCGTCCGGAGCCCACCGGCCGACACCCTCCTGGTGAGTGGATTCATCGAGAACATGGAGGATCTCGTCGCCGGGCCGACCTGGTACGGGCCGGACCCGGAGTTCCTCCTCTCCGAGGCGTTCTTCGCCGGGCACTGCTTCCGCACGGTCCCGCCGGGCCCGGCCGATCCGCCCGGGCTGATCGGGCTCGCCTTCACCCCGATCGCGCAGGACCGGCGTGCCGACATCCGGGGCACGCTCTGGCTCGAGCGCGACGGGGCGGCCCTTCGGCGTCTCGAGTTCCGCTACACCCGGCTGCCGACCTGGGCGCGGGCCGCCGAGGCGGGAGGCTCGCTGCGCTTTGCCCCCCTCCCGGGTGGCGGGTGGATCGTGCAGCGGTGGATCCTCCGCGTGCCGGTGCCGCGGCTCGACCTCGGAACGGGGCAGGTCAAGCTCCAGGGCTACCTCGAGTCGGACGGTCGGGTGTCCGCCGTCCTGGCCAGCGACGGCAAGCTGGTCCAGCGCTTCCCCGACTGAGCGCCTCGCCTTCCTCGGGCGGAGCGGCGAGGTACCTTTCCCGCATGTCCTCCAAGCCCATCCTTGACCGCCGCCGAGGCAGCCCGGCGGGCGCCGACTCCCTCATCGACCGCTTCGTGGGCGCGTGGGAAGGGCTGGACTGTCCCGGCACCTGGCGCCGTTTGGTGGTGGCCGTCTCGGGCGGCCCGGACTCCCTCGCCCTCCTCCACCTGCTGCACCAGACGCGGGGCCTCCACCAGCTGGAGCTCGTCGTGGCCCATGCCGACCACGGCATCCATCCCGACAGCGCCCTGGTGGCGCGGCGCGTGGCCGAGGCCGGTGCGCGGCTGGGGCTGCCGGTGGTGACGGGTCGGCTCGGGCTCGGGGCGGCGGCCACGGAGACGACCGCGCGCGAGGCGCGCCACCGGTGGCTCGAGTCGGTCCGGCGCGACCAGGGCGCCGACGCCATCGTCCTTGCGCATCATTCCGACGATCAGATCGAGACGGTGCTCCTCCGGGTGCTGGCGGGGAGCGGGCCGGCAGGGCTCGCGGGCATGGAGCCGCGCCGCGGCCGGCTGCTCCGCCCCCTCCTGGCATTCAGCCGGGCGGAACTGGTCGAATGGCTGGCGGCCCGCGGGGTCGAGTCGTGGACCGATCCCGCCAACACCGATCCGCGGCACGCACGCTCGTGGATCCGCACGGAACTCCTGCCGCTGCTGGTCAGGCGCGATCCCGCGGTCTCGGAGCGGATCCTGCGGCTCGCGCGCCAGGCGGCGGACGACCGACGGGGATGGGAGGAGGCGCTCGGCGCGCTCCCTGGCCTCGACCTCCAGACCGAGGGCGGCAGGCTCTCCGTGGACGCCCTGGCCCTCGTTCGCCTCGACCCGGCGCTGGGTATCTCGCTCCTTCGTGCCGCCGCCCGACGGCTCGGGTTCGTGCTCGGGGCCCGCCGCGCGGCGGCGGTCACCGCGCTGCTCCGGCGCGGGGGGAGCGGGCGACGCGTGGAACTGGGGAACGGATGGCAGGCGGAGCACGCGTTCGGACGACTCATCCTCTCACGGGCCACGTCGCTGCCCGCGCCGGTCCGCCTGGCGGGGCCGGCGGGGGAGCTCCGCTTCGGCGAATGGCGGGTGACCTGGCGCCCGGCCCCGGCTCCGGGGCAGGTGGCGCGCGACGGGTGGACGGTGTGGCTCATCGGGGAGAAGATGGTCATCCGCCCCCCGGCGGCCGGGGACCGGATCCGCCCGCTCGGCGGGCCGGGCCGGCGAGCGGTGTCCCGCCTGCTGCAGGAGGCGCGAGTCCCCCGGAGCCGGCGGGCGACCTGGCCCCTGCTGGAGGTGGACGGACAGGTGGTTTGGGTGGCAGGCGTGTGCCGTGGGTCGGGAGCGCTTCCGGAGCCTGGTGCGGAGGCGGTGTGCGTGGAGGTGCACCGTGGATGACCTCGGCCGGCGCTCGGGCGGCCGGAAGGCCAAGTCGGTGGTCTTCACGGCCGAGCAGATCGCGGCCCGTGTCGGGGAGCTGGGCCGGGAGATCACCGCCGCCTATCCTGACGGCGACCTCCTCCTCCTGGGCCTCCTCAAGGGGAGCTTCATCTTCCTGGCCGACCTGGTCCGGGCGGTGGAGCGGCCGCTCCAGGTGGACTTCCTGGTGGTCAGCAGCTACGGGACCGGCACCGTGTCGAGCGGCAACGTCCGGTTGCTCTACGACCCCGCCAGCGACCTGGCCGGCAAACATATTGTCGTCGTCGAGGATATAATTGACAGCGGGAGGACGCTGAAGCGGCTGGTCGAGCTGCTTCGCGCGCGGCACCCGGCCAGCCTGTCCATCTGCACGCTGCTGGACAAGCGAATTGCGCCGGAGCCGCCCCCGGAACTCCGATTCACCGGGTTCCACGCCCCGCCGGCCTTCCTGGTCGGCTACGGGCTGGACCACGCGGAGGACTGCCGGCACCTCCCCTACATCGTTGACCTGGACTGAGGCATGGCTGAACGCATCCCCCCGCGCCCGCAAGGGCCCAACTGGACCGGCCTGAGCAAGAACCTCGCGCTCTGGCTGCTCGTCGGGCTGCTCGCGCTGACGCTCTACAATACGATGAACCGCCAGCGGAACCCGACGCAGGAGTTTTCCTACACCGCGTTCCTCGGGCAGCTCGACGCCGGCAATATTTCGAGCGTCACCGTCTACGACGGCAAGCGCCTCGAGGGCGACTTCCGCACGCCCGTCCTTCAGGATGCGCGCGCGGCCAAGAGCTTCGTGGTCATGCTGCCGTTCCCGAACAACGAGCAGCTCCAGTCCCGCCTGGAGGCCGCCGGCGTCACCATCGAAGCCAAGGAGTCGCGCGGCGGGTTCACGACCTTCCTCCTGAACGTCTTCCCGACGCTGGCCATCATCGCGCTCTGGATCTTCCTCTTCCGCCAGCTGCAGGCGGGCGGGAACCGCGCCTTCTCCTTCGGGAAGTCGAAGGCCAAGCTCCTCACCGGCGACACGCCCAAGCTGACCTTTGCCGACGTGGCCGGCGCCGACGAGGCCAAGGTCGAGCTGCAGGAAATCATCGAGTTCCTCAAGGATCCGCAGCGGTTCACGCGGCTCGGCGGCCGGCTCCCGAAGGGCGCCCTGCTCGTGGGCCCGCCGGGCACCGGCAAGACGCTCCTGGCCAAGGCGGTGGCGGGCGAGGCGGCGCGGCCCTTCTTCTCGATGTCCGGGTCGGACTTCGTGGAGATGTTCGTCGGCGTCGGCGCCAGCCGGGTGCGCGACCTCTTCGAGCAGGGCAAGGCCAACGCCCCCTGCATCATCTTCATCGACGAGATCGACGCCGTCGGCCGCCACCGCGGCGCCGGCCTCGGCGGCGGGCACGACGAGCGGGAGCAGACCCTCAACCAGCTCCTGGTGGAAATGGACGGGTTCGAGTCGAACGACGGCGTCATCCTGATCGCCGCCACCAACCGGCCCGACGTGCTCGACCCGGCGCTGCTCCGGCCGGGGCGCTTCGACCGCCAGATCGTGGTGGACGCCCCCGACGTCCGCGGGCGGGAGGGCATCCTCCGGGTGCACACCCGCAAGATCCCGCTGGCCGCCGACGTGCGGCTCGACGTCCTGGCCAAGGGCACGCCGGGGCTCGCGGGCGCCGACCTCGCCAACCTGGTGAACGAGGCCGCGCTGCTCGCGGCGCGCAAGGCCAAGACGCTGGTGGCCATGCTCGACTTCGAGGAGGCCAAGGACAAGGTCATGCTCGGCGTCGAACGGCGGAGCCTCGTCCTCACCGACGACGAGCGCCGCCTCACCGCCTATCACGAGGCGGGGCACGCCGTCGTGGCGCTCAAGACGCCGGGCAGCGATCCGGTGCACAAGGTCACCATCGTCCCCCGCGGGCGCGCGCTCGGCATCACCGCGTCGCTCCCCGAGACCGACCGGCACAGCTACACCAAGGCGTGGCTCATCGGCAACCTGGCCATGTTCTTCGGGGGCCGGGTGGCCGAGGAGCTGATCTTCGGCCCCGAGAAGGTCACCACCGGGGCGGGCAACGACATCGAGCGCGCCACCGGGCTGGCGCGGCGGATGGTCACCCAGTTCGGCATGAGCGAAAAGATCGGCGCCATGGCCATCGGCGACCGCGAGCAGGAGGTGTTTCTCGGCCGCGAGTTCGGCCAGCGGCGCGAGGTGTCCGAGCGGACCGCCGAGACGGTGGACGACGAGGTCAAGCGGTTGCTCGACGAGGCGTACGCCCGGGCGGTTGCCATCCTCACCGAGCACCGCCCCCTGCTCGAGCGGATTGCGCAGGCGCTCCTCGAGCGGGAGACGATCGACCGCGAGGACCTCGACCTCCTGGTGCAGGACCGGCCGCTCCCGCCCAAGGAGGCGCCGCCTCCACCGGCGGTGGCCTCGGTGGCCCGGCCCGCGGCCACGCCCGGGCTCCCCGCACTCGGAGCGCCGCCGGCGGAGCCCGCCGGCGCGTGAGGGCCACTCCGCTCCCCGCCGCCAACCCGGCGGCGGTCCGGGCGGCGTTGCGGGCCGGAGGAATGGCAGGCGAGTCGGCCGAGGCGGCCGCCCACGGCAGTGAGGCGGCCGCCTTGCTTCTGACCGGCCTCGACGCGGCCACCCTCGAGGTGCTCGTGACCCACGCAGGATCCCGCCTCGGATTGGACGTCATCACGCTGCCGGAGGGCGCCGTCGTGAGCGGGAGCCGCGCCCGGCTGCAGGCCTTGGCGCGCCCTTGGGGCGGGCCGCCGGCCCTCGCGGAGGTGGCGTACCAGGTCGGGCTGGCGCTGCCGGTCGAACTGCCCGAGGTCTGGCTCACCGGCCACGGCGCCGTGAGCCTTGCCGAACCGGTCCTGGTGGGCATCCTCAATGTCACCCCCGACAGCTTCAGCGACGGCGGTCGCCTGCCGACGGTGGAGTCGGCCGTGGCGCGGGCGGCGGAGCTGGTCGCCGGCGGTGCCGGGATCTTCGACCTCGGCGGCGAGTCCACCCGCCCGGGGCGGCCGGAGCCGGTGCCGGCCGAGGAAGAAGCGGCCCGCGTGGTTCCGGTGGTGCGTGCGCTGCGCGAACGGTGGCCGGCGGTGCCGGTGTCGGTGGACACGGTCAAGGCGGCCACGGCTCGCGCGGCCTTGGAGGCCGGGGCCGGGATCATCAACGACGTCTCCGGCCTGCGGCTCGACCCCGCGCTCGCCGGCGTGGTGGCCGACGCCGGCGCCGGGCTGGTCCTGATGCACTCGCGGGGCACGGTCTCCACGATGGCCACCTACGACGACGCCACGTACGAGGGTGGCGTCGTGGCCGGGGTGCTCGACGAGTTGCGTGCCGCGCTCGACCGCGCCACCCGTGCGGGGATTCCCCTCGAACGCATCGTCGTGGACCCGGGGCTTGGCTTTGCCAAGACTCCGGAGCAGAGTATCCTGCTCGCCGGCCGGCTCGGGGCGCTCAGCGCCCTCGGGCGTCCCATCCTCGTCGGGCCGTCCCGGAAGCGGTTCCTCGGCGCCATCACCGGGCGCGACGTCGGGGATCGTGACCGCGCCACTGCGGCCGTCGCCGCCCTGGCCTACGAACGCGGGGCCCGCCTCTTTCGCGTCCACGACCCCGCCGCGGTGCGCGATGCGCTTGCCGTGGCCCACGCCCTCGGAGCCTCTGCCTGACCGCCCTCGACGCCGAACGCCCGCCGTACCGCGCCGCCCTCGTGGTGTTCGCGCTGGTCCTCCTTGGCTACGTGCTGACCCTGGCGCCGAGCGTGACCTTCTGGGACGCCGGGGAGCTCATCGCCGCGACACACAACCTCGGGATTCCGCACCCGCCGGGCACGCCGCTCTTCGTGCTGCTGGGGCACGTCTGGGCCGACCTCCTGCCGGTCGGCGAGTATGCGTGGCGCACCAACCTGATGAGCGCCACCTTCAGCGCGCTCGCGGCGGCGGGGTTCTTCCTCGTGGCGCATGATGCGCTCCGCAGGAGCGCGGCGGACCTGGCCGAGGGACCCCGGCGGCTGGTGGCGGTGGGAGGCGGCACGGCGGCGGCGCTCCTGGCGGCCTTCTCGTTCACGCAGTGGCAGAACTCCAACGAGACCGAGGTCTACACCGTCGCCACCTTCACGATCGCCCTGACCTGCTGGCTGGCGCTGCGATGGCGGGCGGCCCGCGGTACCGACCACGGCACCCGCCTCCTCCTGCTGGTGGTCTACCTCGGCGGCCTCTCGATGGGCAACCACCTGCTGGCGTTGCTGGCGGGGCCGGCGATCGTCCTCTTCATGGCATCGGTGATCCACGGCGAGCCGGCGGCGTCGGCCGAGGGGCGTCGGCGCGAGTGGGCCACGGTGGCGGTCGTCGCCGGGCTGTGGGCGCTCCTGATCGGGACCGGCCTGGGCAGCACGCCGCTGATCCTCGTCGGCGGAATCTGCTTCGCCGCCGCGGCCGCGTTCGCGGCCACCACCGGCCTCCTGCCCTTTGCGTTGGTGGCGCTCGCCCTCGCGGCGATCGGCGTGACGACCTACGGCTTCCTGTACATCCGCGCGGGGCAGGGGCCGATCCCCAACGAGGCCGACCCTTCCACCTGGGACGCGCTCCTCGCCGTCGTCCGGCGCGCGCAGTACCCGGTCCGCACTCCCCTCGACGACCCCACGGTGCTCCACGGCCCCGACAACCCGGGCCGCAGCCTCGCCATCATCTGGCTGCAGCTGCAGAACTACCTGCAATACTTCAGCTGGCAGTGGGCCCGGAGCGCGGCGGGGCGGGGACTGGGCTGGCTCGACGGCCAGCTCGCCGGCGCGCTGCTCATCGGCGCGCTCGGCGTGCGGGGGCTCTTTGCGCACCGCCGGGCCGACCGCGCCGGGTGGTGGCTGCTGATGGCGCTCTTCCTGATCACCGGGCTCGGGCTGGTGGCCTACATGAACTTCAAGCCCGGCGCCTCGCTCGGGTATGACCTGTTCCCCCAGTCCGGCCAGCATGAGGTGCGGGAGCGCGACTACTTCTTCGTGGTGAGCTTCCTGGTGTGGGGGGTCTGGGCCGGCATCGGCCTCGCCACCCTGGTGCGCCAGGCGTGGGAACGCGCCGCCGCGACGGCGCTCCGCGCCGCGGCACCCGCCCTGCTGCTCGTGGCGCTGCTGCCCGTGGCGGCCAACTTCAGCGCCGCGAGCCGCCGGCACGGCGCCGACGCCCGGCTCGCGGGCGACTTTGCCTACGACCTCCTCAATTCGGTCCCGCCCTACGGCGTCCTCTTCACCTTTGGCGACAACGACACGTTCCCGCTCTGGTGGGCGCAGGAGGTGGCAGGCATCCGGCAGGACGTGACGATCGTCTGTCTGGCGCTCGCCAACACCCCGTGGTTTGCGCGGCAGCTGCGCGACAATCCGGTGCGCCCCTTCGATTCGGCCGCCGCCCCGGTCCTCTGGCGGGGCTCGCCGCCACCCCGGCCCGACTGGCCCACCCTGCCGATGACCGACGAGGAGATCGCGGCGGCCTACCCGCGGCGGCTCGACGCCCCGGTGACGGTAAACTACGGCCCCTACCGCCAGCCGTACCCGGCCGGGACCATCTTCTACACCAGCGACTTCGTGACCGTCCGCACCATCCAGCAGAACCTGGGTCGGCGGCCGATCGCCTGGTCGGTCACGACCGGCCGCAACTTCCTCGGCCTCGATCCCTACCTGCTCCAGCAGGGCCTCGCGATCGCGCTGCAGACCGCCGCGCCGGATTCCACCGCCCCGGGCATCGATGCCCAGCGGCTGGCAGGGGCCCTGCTCGACGTCCCGACCACCCAGCGGCTGGTCTGGGAGGCCTACCGCTACGCGGACCTGGTGGACCGTCCCCACGGCTGGATGGACGTGACAGCCCGCGCCTTCGCCGGCACCCTCGCGCTGCCGCCCACGCAGCTGGGGGTGGCCTTCCAGGCGCGCCAGGCCGACTCGCTTGCGGTGGCAAACCTCGAGCTGGCCAACGCCCTCTCCCCCAACCCCGCCCTCGCCTCCATTCTTTCGACCCTTCGCTGGCAAGTCATGCAGCAGCAGGGGCCCGACTCGCCGTAGCGCGCCCTGCCGGGAACGGGCAAGCCCGCCTATTTTTCGCGCTTATGACGTTTGCGGAGCTCCCGGCGCGGCTGGCGGAGGTGCGCGCACGGATTGCCGCGGCCCAGGCGCGTGCCGGCCGGACCGGGCCGGTCACCATCGTGGCCGTCACCAAGACCTTCGGGCCGGAGGCGGTGGTCGCGGCGGTTCGCTCGGGACTCACCGCGGTCGGCGAGAACCGGGTCCAGGAGGCGCTCTCCAAGCAGGACGCGCTTCCCGAACTGGGCGTCGATTGGCACCTGGTCGGCACGCTGCAGAAAAACAAGGCGCGCCACGCCGCGGGGCGCTTCGCCCTCATCCATTCGGTGGATCGCCTCGACCTGGCCGCGGAGCTCGACCGGCGCATGGCTGGGGACGGTGTCCAGCGCGTGCTGGTGCAGGTCAACTGTTCCGGTGAGCCCCAGAAGGGCGGGGTGGAGCCGGCGGCCCTGCCCGAACTGCTCGACGGGCTCCGCGCCCTGTCGCGGCTCGAGATGCGGGGCCTCATGACCATGGCCGAGCTGACCGACGATCCGATGCGCCAGCGGCGGGCCTTCGCGCTGCTCCGGCGGCTCCGGGACGAGTCCCAGGCGCGGGGGCACGTCCTTCCGGAGCTCTCGATGGGGATGTCCGGGGACTTCGAGACGGCGGTCGAGGAGGGCGCCACCATGGTGCGGCTCGGCACGATCCTCTTCGGGGGGCGCAGCGCATGACCATCACCCACACCGGTCGCTGATGCCCTTTCCGTCCCTTCCCGACCTCACCGCCGACGCGCTCGAACGGGAACTCCTCGCCACCTGGAAGCGCGAGGACCTCTTCCACGCCACCCAGGCCGCCACGAAGGGCGGCCGGCCGTTCGTGTTCTTCGAGGGCCCGCCCACGGCCAACGGCAAGCCCGGCATCCACCACGTCTTCAGCCGGACCATCAAGGACCTGATTTGCCGCTTCCGCGCCATGCAGGGGCGGGCGGTGACGCGGATCGCGGGGTGGGACACCCACGGCCTTCCCGTCGAGATCGAGGTGGAGAAGCAGCTCGGGCTCAAGGGAAAGAAGGAGGTGGAGGCCTACGGCGTCGAGCGCTTCAACGCGCTCTGCCGGACGAGCGTGTTTACCTACAAGGCCGACTGGGAGGCGATGTCCGACCGGATCGGCTACTGGCTCGATTACGACCGGCCGTACATCACCTTCAGCAACGATTACGTCGAGAGCGTCTGGTGGATCCTCCGGCGCCTGCACGACCGCGGCCTCCTGACGCGCGGGCACCGGGTGCTGCCGTACTGCCCCCGCTGCGGCACCGTGCTGTCGAGCCACGAGCTGGCGCAGGGTTATGAGGACGTGACCGACAAGGCGGTGTTCGTCACGTTCCCGCTGACCGACGGCAGCGGCCGGGAACTCGTGGTGTGGACCACCACGCCGTGGACCCTTCCGTCGAACGTGGCGGTGGCGGTGCACCCCGACCTTGAGTACGCGGAGTACGCCGACCCGGTGGTGGCGGGCCGCACGCTGGTGTTGGCCCAGGCCCTGGCCCCGCGCCTCCTGGCGCGCCTCTTCGGGGAAGGCGCCCCCGCCGCGCCGGCCCGGCGGCTCCCGGGGAGCGCGCTCGTGGGCCTCCGGTACCGGCGGCCACTCGACGTGGTCCCGCTGCCGCCCGAGGGCGATCACGGGATCGTGGTGTCGGGCGATTTCGTGACGGCCACCGATGGCTCCGGCATTGTCCACATGGCACCCGCCTTCGGCGCCGACGACTACGCCACCGGCCAGGCGCACGGCCTGGCGCTCCTGCGCCCGGTGGCGGCGGACGGGACCTTCGTCGGGACCACCTGGCCCGAGCTCGAGGGGAGGCTCGTCACGGCGGACGAGACCAACGAGCTCATCGTCCGCCGCCTCAAGGCGGAGGGGCGCCACCTCCTGACCGAGCAGGTGGTGCACCCGTATCCGCACTGCTGGCGCTGCCGCAGCAAGCTGATCTACTACGCCCGCGACTCCTGGTTCGTCCGCACCTCCGCGCTGCGCGACCGGATGCTGGCGCTCAACGCCGAGGTCGGGTGGCACCCGCCCGAGGTCGGGTCGGGGCGCTTCGGCGAGTGGCTGGCCAACAACGTGGACTGGGCGCTGTCGCGTGACCGGTACTGGGGGACGCCCCTCCCGGTCTGGAGCTGCGACCGCGACCCCGGGCACGTGGTGGTGATCGGCAGCTATGCGGAGCTGGCGGAACGGTGGGGGCGGCCGCTCGCCGCCGACTTCGACCCGCACAAGCCGTTCATCGACCGGTACGAGTGGGCCTGCGCGTGCGGCGGCCGGATGACGCGCGCCCCCGAGGTGATCGACACCTGGTTCGATTCCGGGGCGATGCCCTACGCGCAGTGGCACTACCCCTTCGAGCACGAGGCGGAGTTCGCCGCCCACTTCCCGGCCGACTTCATCTGCGAGGGGGTGGACCAGACGCGGGGGTGGTTCTACTCCCTGCTGGCGATCGCGACCGCGGCCTTCGACGCGCCGGCCTACCGCCATGTCATCGTCAACGAGCTGGTCCTCGACGCCGAGGGCCAGAAGATGTCGAAGTCGCGCGGCAACGTGGTGAACCCCACCGAGCTGCTGGGGGAATTCGGCGCCGACGTGGTCCGGCTCTACCTGCTGGCGTCGAGCCAGGTCTGGCTGCCCAAGCGATTCGACGCACGGACCATTCCGGAGGTGGCCGGCGGGTTCGTCAACACCCTGCGGAACACCTACCGGTTCTTCGCGCAATACGCCGGGGCCTGGACGCCGGGGGGGGCCTCGGCGCCGTCGGCGCTCGCCGATCGCTGGATCCGGAGTCGGCTCGCCGCCACGATCGAGGCGGTGCACGCGGCGTGGGAGGCGTACGACGTCACCGCGGGCACCCGGGCGGTCATGGCGTTCGTGGTGGACGACCTTTCCAACTGGTACGTCCGCCTGAATCGGGCCCGCTTCTGGGCGCCCGACCGCGAGGCCGACGCCGCGGCTTTGGCGACGCTCCACGAGTGCCTGGTCACGGTGGCCCGACTCCTGGCCCCGGCCGCTCCCTTCCTTTCCGATTGGCTGCACCGGGCGCTCGCCGGCTCCTCCGTGCACCTCGCCGAGTTTCCGGCGCCGGGGTCCCCCCGCGACGCGTCGCTGGAGGCGGCCATGGACGGGGTCCGGCGCCTCGCCTCCCTCGCGCGGGCCGCGCGGGAGGAGATCGGGCGCGGGGTCCGCCAGCCGCTGGGGCGGATGCTGGTGGCGGTGCCGGCGTCGGTGCGGGGCGAGGCCTTCGCGGCGCTGCTCGACCTCCTGGCCGCCGAGGTCAACGTCAAGCAGGTGGAGGTCGTCTCCAGCGACGCCGACCTCGTGCGCCTCCAGGCCAAGCCGAACTTCCGTGCCCTCGGCAAGCGCTACGGCAAGGAGACCCCGGCCGCTGCCGCGGCGGCAGCCCGGCTGGGCGCCGACCAGCTCAGGTCGCTCGAGGCGGGGGGCACCGCCTCAGTCGAGGTGGACGGACGGCGATTCGACTATCTTTCTGAGGATGTGGCGGTGAGCCGGGAGGTCACCAGCGACCTGGCCGTCCAGAGCGACGGTCCTTTCGTGGTGGCGCTCGACCCGGCCCTGACCCCGGAACTCCGGCGGGAGGGGCTGGCTCGCGAAATGGTGAACCGCATCCAGCGCCTCCGCAGGGACGCGGGGTATACCCCCTCGACCCGGGTGGCGCTGGCGATTGATGGCCCGCCTGGCCTGCTGGACGCCGTGCGGGAGCACACGGACTTCATTTGCGGCGAGACCCTGGCGCGCGCGCTGGCGGTGGGAGCGCGGGCAGAGCGCCCGGACCGCGAGCAGGCGGTCACCCTGGACGGCCTCGAGGCCACCATCGGCGTGACGACTTGGGACGACGCCGGCCGGCGGCCGGCACCAACACACACGGGAACGGCATGAACAAGAAGCAGCTCAGCTATTTCGAAAAGCGCCTGATCGAGGAGCGCGCGCGCGTCATGAAGGAACTCGGCCACTACGACGAGTCCTTCAATTCCACGCTCCAGGGCGCCGATGGCGACCTCTCCTCGTACTCCTTCCACATGGCCGACCAGGGCACCGACGCCATGGAGCGCGAAAAGCAGTTCCTGATGGCGTCGAAGGAGGGGCGGTACCTCTGGCACGTCAACCAGGCGCTCGGGCGGCTCTACAACAATCCCGACCGGTTCGGCACCTGCGAAAGCTGCGGCGCCAGCATCAACTTCGAACGGCTCGACGCCCTCCCGCACGCCCGCCTGTGCATCACCTGCAAGGAAAAGGAAGAGGATGCCAAGCGGCGCTGAGCGGCGCCTCTTCCTGGGCGTCGCCCTCGGCGTGGTGGCGCTCGATGCAATCACCAAGCTCGCGGCGGAGGCCTTCCTCCTCCGCTCGTCGGGCCTGTCCGTGGCGGGGGAGTGGTTCCAGCTCCGGCTGGTCTACAATCCCGGCGCCGCCTTCGGCCTCCACCTCGGTCCCTACTCCCGCTGGATCTTCCTGGCGCTGGCGCTGGGGGCCGTGGTGCTGCTCAACCGGATGTCGCTCGTGGCCGCGCCCGGCGACCGCTTCCGGCAGCTTGCCCTCGGCCTGGTGGCGGGCGGCGCCGCCGGCAACCTGATCGACCGCATCCGCAGCCCGCTCGGCGTGGTGGACTTCCTCGACGTCGGCGTGGGCGCGCTCCGCTGGCCCACCTTCAACGTGGCGGACATCGCCGTGAGCTGCGGGGCCGTGGCGCTGGCCATTTCGCTGTGGATCGAGGACAGCCGGGAAGCCCGGCGCGAAACCGCATCGGCCGGCTGAGCCGGCCCCATGGGCCCCTCCCACCGCTTCACCGTCGTCGCGGACACCACCGAGCGGCTCGACCGCTTCCTTGCCGACCAACTCCAGTATTCGCGAACCCAGGCCGCGCGCCTGGTGGCGGCGCGGTGCGTCACGGTGAACGGCGCTGCCGCCCGCGCCTCCCGCCTCCTCGTGCGCGGAGACACCGTGGAGGTCACCCTCCCGGAGGCGGAGCCGCCGCGCCAGCTCCGCCCCGCCGACATCCCGTTGACGGTCGTCCACGAGGACGACCACCTGGCCGTGATCGACAAGCCTGCCGGACTGGTGGTTCACCCCGCGCCCGGCCATTGGGACGACACCCTCGTCAACGCCCTCGTGGCGCGCGGCACCACCCTGGCCGGTGGCGCCGAGGGCCGGCCGGGAATCGTGCATCGGCTCGACCGGGACACCTCCGGCCTGATGCTCATCGCCAAGACCGACCTGGCGCACCGCCGGCTGGGACACCTCCTCGCCGCGCGCCGCATCCGCCGGGTCTATGCCGCCCTCGCGTGGGGCCACCTCGACGAGAGCCCCACCCGCATCGAGGCCCCCCTCGCGCGCCACCCCACCGACCGGAAGCGGATGGCGGTGCTCTCCACCGGCCGGGCGGCGGTGACCGACGCCTGGTGTGTGGCCCGCTTCGGGGTGGCCGACCTGCTGCGACTCGAACTCCACACCGGACGGACGCACCAGATCCGGGTGCACCTCGCGCACATCGGTCATCCGGTGGTGGGAGATCCGGTGTACGGGGCGGGGGGGAGCCGCCGGATCTCGGGATCGGCCCGGCTCGTGGCGGAGGCGGTCGAGCGGGCGGCACCGCGCCAGGCGTTGCACGCCGCCCAGCTCGCCTTCCGCCATCCGGTGACCGACGAGGCCCTCGAATTCCGGTCAGAATGGCCGGCCGACCTGCGCGAGGCGCTCCAGATCGCGGCCGGCGATGCGCTCTCTGTTGCCCAGCCCGACCCCCTTCGCTATCTTCTTTTCTTCAATAGAGATGGCTGACTCCCAGGCGGTGCGCGTCGTGGTGTTCCAGGTGGGTGATCTGGCCTGCGGCATCCCCGCCGGCCGTGCCCGGGAAATCCTGGCACCCCTCCCCACGACCCGGATCCCCGGCGCCCCCGAAGTCGTCCTCGGTCTGGTCAACGTCCGCGGCACGCTCCTGACGGTGGTCGACGGGCACCGGCTCCTCGGCCGCGCGCCGTTGCCGGAGCACGAGGGCGCCCTCCTCGTGGTGGACGTCGGCACGCGGCGGCTCGGTCTCGCGGTCGGCCGCGTGGACGACCTCTTCGAGCTTCCCGCAGCGCAGCTCGAGGCGGGTGAGGCGCTCCCCGGCGTGGATCGCCGCCTGGTCAAGGCGGTCGGCCGCCGCGACGGCCAGCACTTCGTCCTGCTCGACACCGAGGCCCTGCTGTCGCCGTTGCTCAGCGGGTCCGGCGGGGCCGGCCGCTCCCAATCACGGACCACCTAGACGCCCGGAGAACGACTTGTGAGCCACACGGTCCTGGTGTGCGACGATGCCATCTTCATGCGGACCATGATCAGCGACATCCTCACCCAGGCGGGATTCGAGGTGGTGGGCGAGGCGGAGACGGGCGTGCAGGCGGTGGAGAAGTACCGCCAGCTCAAGCCCGACCTCGTCACGATGGACATCGTGATGCCCGACATGGGCGGGATCGACGCGGTGCGCGAGATCTGTCGCGAGTCGCCGGAGGCCAAGATCCTGATGTGCAGCGCCATGGGCCAGCAGGCCCTGGTGGTCGAGGCCATCCAGGCCGGCGCCAAGGACTTCGTCGTCAAGCCGTTCCAGCCGAGCCGGGTCCTCGAGGCGGTGCAGCGCGTCCTCGGCTGACGCATGGACCTGAACAAGTACGCCGCGCTCTTCCTCGCCGAGAGCCGTGAACACCTCACCACGTGCAACCGGCTCCTCCTCGAGTGGGAGCGGGAACCGGCTTCCACCGGCGCGGTCGACGGCCTCTTCCGCGCGATCCATTCGCTGAAGGGGATGGCGGCCACGATGGGCTACGCCCGCCTGGCCGACCTCGCGCATCGCACGGAACACCTCCTCGACGCCATCCGGGCCGGGCGCGCCCCGGGCGGCGCGGCCGCGGTGGACCTGCTCCTCAAGTCGGTCGACGCACTGGAACGCGGGGTGGATGAGGCCGCGGCGGGCGCGGATGCCGGCTTCGATGCCGGCGACCTGCCCGGGGCGCTCGAGCGGGCGGCCGTGGCCCCCGCGGCGCCGGAGGCCCCACTCGCCAGGGGCAAGAAGCGGGGAGCCTCCAAGCGGGGAGCCGCTCCGGCACCCGTCGTGCCGGCGGTCGCGGTGGCGGCGGAGTCGGGCTTCGCCGCCGAGGCGGGCCGCGTGGTTCGCGTCGAGATCCGGCGGGACGCCCCGCTGATCGGCGCGCGGGCGCATCTCGCGCTGCGCCGGGCGGAACAGCTGGGCAAGGTGTCGGGCGTCATGCCGCCGGCCACGGCGTTTGACGCGCCGGGGTTCGACGGGCGGTTCACCTTCCGGCTCGACGCCGAGGCGCCCGAGTCGAAGGTGGTGGCGTGGATCGAGGCGGCCGGCGACGTCGCCAGCGTGGCGGTGGACGCCGACACCGTGCAGACCGCGGAATGGCGGATTCCGACGGCGGAGCTCCCGGCGGCGGCGGCTGCCCCGGCGGCGCGCACCGGGCAGGTCCGCGTCGATCGGCGGCGGCTGGATGCGCTGATGAGCCAGGTGGGCGAGCTCGTGGTGGCGCGCAACCGGCTCATCGAGTTGGCGCAGCAAGAGCCGGGGGGGGAACTGGAGGCGCTCGGCGCCCGCATCAGCCGGCTGGTGAGCGACCTGCAGACGGAAGTCATCGAGGCGCGGATGACCCCGGTCTGGCAGGTGTTCGACCGCTTCCCGCGCGCGGTGCGCGACCTGGCTCGCCAGCTCGGCAAGCAGATCCGGTTCGAGATGCAGGGCGAGGGAATCGAGCTGGACCGCGCCATCCTCGACGAGCTCGGGGATCCACTCCTGCACCTCCTCCGGAACGCGGTGGACCACGGCCTCGAGACCCCGGACGAGCGCACCCGCCGCGGCAAGCCGGCGGAGGGCCGGCTGGTCCTCTCGGCGGCGCGCGAGCGGAGCAGCGTGGCCATCCGGATCGAGGACGACGGCCGCGGGATCGATCGTGCCGCCATCCTGGCCAAGGCCAGGCGGGAGGGGGCGGTGGGGCCCGAGGTGGAGCAGCTGTCCGACGACCTCCTGCTCAAGGTCCTCGGGCGGCCGGGGTTCAGCACCGCCGAGCGGGTCAGCAGCGTGTCCGGGCGTGGCGTGGGGATCGACGTCGTCCTCACGCGGGTGCGCGCGCACGGCGGCTCCGTGGAGATCGCCACCGCGCCCGGCGCGGGGACCACCTTCACGCTGCGGCTGCCGCTCACGCTGGCCATCCTGCGGGTGCTCACCGCCCGCGTGGGGACGGAGCGCTACCTGCTGCCGCTCTCCTACGTGGCCGAGACGGTGGAGTTCGACGCGCAGCCGGCCACCGAGGTGAAGGGCCGGGAGGCGATCGTCCTGCGCGACCGGGTGCTCCCGACGGTGCACCTGCGCGCCCTCCTGGGCGCCGCCGCGGGGCCGGTCCCGCCGCGGCGGCCGGGGCTGGTGCTCGAGGTGGGAGACCGCCGGTCGGCGGTGGTGGTGGACTCGCTGGTGGGACAGCAGGAAGTGGTGGTGGAGCCGTTCGATGCGCCCCGGGGGACCCCGCCGCTCTTCAGCGGCGCGACCATCCTCGCCGATGGCACCCCGGCGCTGATCCTCGATGCTGCGGCCCTCGTCTAGGGAGAATCCCATGGAAGACGTGCGCGATCTCAAGGAGCTCCAGTTCGACGCCCTCAAGGAGGTGGCGAACATCGGGGCGGGGCACGCCGCCACGGCGCTCTCCCACATGATCAACAAGAAGATCATGATCAGCGTCCCCGAGGTGTCGGTGACGCCGCTCGAGGAGGTGCCCGAGGTCCTGGGCGACCCCGAGGAGGTGGTGGCCGCCGTGCTGATGCACATGATGGGCGACCTCACCGGCCGCACGCTCCTGATCTTCCCCGAGCCGTCGGCCCGCGCCCTCTGCGACATCCTCCTCCGCCGCCCCCTCGGCACCACCACCGAGTTCGGCGCGATGGAGCAGTCGGGGATCAAGGAGGTCGGCAACATCCTGAGCAGCGCCTACCTGACGGCGCTGAGCGACTTCATGGGCATGATGCTGGTGCCCTCGGTGCCGAGCCTGGCGGTGGACCTCAGCGCCGCGGTGCTGACCTCGACCTACCTCAACTTCGGGTCCGAGCGGGACTACGTCTTCTGCGTGGAGTCCGAGTTCCGGTTCGAGGGCGAGGCCTCCAACCTGCGGGGCCACTTCCTCCTCCTGCCGGACCTGGCGTCGCTGCGGGCCATTTTCGACGCCATCCGCGTCGGCTGAGCGATGGGCGGTCCGGCGCTGCCCGAGCGGGACCTCGCGGTCCTTCGGTCGTTCGCCCGCCGGATCGACCCGTCGGATGCCGGCGCCCACAACAACCTCGGCGTCCTGTATTACCAGAAAGGCCTCATCCCCGAGGCCATCGCGGAGTTCTCCCGCGCCCTCGAGCTGGACCCGCGCATGCAGGTGGCGCAGGCCAATCTCGAGATCACCTACCGGGCCAGCGGCTACTACGACCGGCGCGTGGCCGAGCTGCGCGAGCGGCTGCGGCGCGATGCCGGCGACCGCGAGGCCCGCTGGGAGCTGGCCCGCGCCTACGCCGCGCTCGCCCACGTGGACGAGGCGGTGGCCGAGTTCGAGGCCCTCCTCGCCTGGCATCCCGATGACATCCCGACGCTGCTCCAGCTGGGACTGGCGGAGAAGGCGCGCGGGCGTGTCGAGGCCGCGGAGGAATGGTTCCGCCGCGCGGCCGAGCGCGATCCCGACAGCCCCGTCGCCCTGTTCTACTACGGGGAGGCGCTGTATCACCGCGGCCTGAACGAGGCGGCCCTCGAGACCCTCCGGCAGGCGGTCCAGCGCAACCCCGACTACGCCGACGCCCATTACCTCCTCGCCTTCGTGCTGGGCGACATGGGCCTGCACGACGACGCGCGCGCGGCGACCAAGCGCGCGATCGCGCTCAACCCGACCCTCGGCCGGGCCCAGGCCAACCTGGCCATCGCCGCCGACGAGGAGGGCGCCGGCCCGACCCGGCAGTCGCTGGCCGACGCGATGCGCCCCGTCCCCACCGAAGGGAGCACGCTCGCCCACTTCAACCTCGGGCTCGCCTTCCGGCAAAAGGGGTACTACGCGGAGGCCCTCCGCGAGTACCGCCTGGCCCTCGACCACGGGGAGGACCGCCGGCTCACCCTCCAGGCGATGGCCGAGGTACACCTCCTCCGTCGCAACCTGGCCGGCGCCCTCGAGTTGTACGACGTGCTCGTCGAGGAGCACGCCGACTCCCCGAAGGTCTGGAACGAGCGGGGCGTCTGCCTGCACCAGGCCGGCCGACGCGACGCGGCGCGCGATTCCTACGAGCGGGCCATCTCCCTGGACGGCGAGTATGCCCTCGCCTGGAACAACCTCGGGGTGCTCCTGGCCCACGACCCCGGCACCGGCGAGGCCGAGGCGGCGTTTCGCGCCGCGATCCAGGTCGGGCGGGACCTCGCGGCTCCCCGGCTCAACCTCGGGCTGCTGCTCTTCCAGCTCCGGCGCTTCCAGCAGGCGCTCGAGACCTACCGCGCCACCCTGGCCGACCACCCCGGCAGCGCCCCCGCCTGGAACGGCATTGGGCTGGTGCTCATGGAACTCCAGCGCTACGCCGACGCCCGGAACGCCTTCGCCCGCGCCGTGGACGCGGCGCCGACCTACGCCTCGGCCCACTACAACCTCAGCTTCACCCTCAGCCAACTCGGCGACTTCGACGGCGCGCTCCGCGCCACGAAGCGCGCCCTCGAGCTCGAGCCGTACTACATCCAGCAGAAGTTCCAGCTGGCCATCGACCTCCAGTACGAGGACCCCCTCATCTCGGTCGTCCCCGAGATCAGCGCGGACGTCACCGCCGCCTCGCTCGGCGACGCGTTCGCCTTCGACCCCACGCTGCTCGAGGGGATCTTCGAGGGGCTGGCCCCCGCCGCCCCGGCTCCCGCCGCGCCCGCCGCCGAGGAGGCCGCGCTCCACCTCGCCCGGGACTACATCAGCAAGGGATTGCTCGAGCTGGCCTCCGCCGAACTGACGCGCGCGGTCGCGCGCGGCGCGTCGCGCGCCCGGGTGGCCGTTCTCCTCGGCGACATCTTCGGGAAGCGCGGCCTCCACGGCGAGGCGCTGGAGCGCTACCGCGAGGCGCGCGCGGCCGATTCCGCCGACGTGGCGGCGCTCCTCGGGGAGGTCCGCTCGCTCCTGGCGCTCGGGCGGCCAGGGGAGGCGGTGGCCGGGGCCGAGGCGCTGGCCCAGCTCGCGCCGGCCGACGTCGAGGCGCTCGTCGCCTGTGCCCGGGTCCGGCTCGCCACGGGCGATCCGGTCCGTGCGCTCGACGCGCTCCGCCACGCGCAGGCGCGCGCGCCGGGCCGGCCCGACCTCCTGCAGCTCCAGGCCGGCGTTTCGCGCCGGCTCGGGGAGCGCGAGGCGGCGCTGGACGCGTACCAGGCGGCGCTGCAGCTCGACGCCGGGCTGGTGCAGGTGTGGCTGGAGCTGGGGTCGCTGGAGGAGGAGCGGCAGAACTGGACCGGCGCGCGCCTGGCCTACCAGCGGGCGCTCGACCTGCTCCCGACCTACTCCGAGGCGGCGCGCGCGCTCGCGCAGCTGCTCCGCCGGGTGGACACGCCGAAGGCCGCGATGGCGCCGCTGATCGCGCTCCTCGGCGCCGATCCCTGGGACCTCCAGGCGCTCACCCTCCTGGGCGAGCTCCTGCTCGAGGACGGTCGCCCCGACCAGGCGATCGAGGCCTTCCAGCGGGTCCTGCGCTTCGACCCCGAGTCGGCCGCCGCGCGGCTCGCCTACGGCTCCGCCCTGGTGCGCCTCAAGCGGTTCCAGGAGGCCACCACCCAGTGGGAGACGGTGGTGCGCGCCGATCCCGGGAGCGCGCTGGCCGCCGCGGCGCGCACCCAGCTTCGGTCCACTCGCGAGTTGGTCCACATCTTTGCCGGTTCGGCGGGGTAGCCCGTGCCGATCGAGGGCCCGCTCAAGGAACTGCAGATCCACGACGTCTTCCAGCTCCTCGACCTGGGGCGGAAGACCGGGGTCCTGCGGGTCACTTCCGAGCTGCGCCAGAACGCCGGCGTCGTCTACTTCGAGGGCGGGGCCGTGGTCGCCGCCGAGATCCGGAGCAACCCGCACCCGCTGGGGGCGCTGCTCGTGCGGGCCGGCAAGGTGCGGGAGGATGACGTGGCACGGGCGGCCGGGATTCAGCGGACCCGGCCCGGGCACCGCCTCGGCGACATCCTGGTCGAAATGGGAGTCCTGCCGCGCAAGGAGCTCGAGCGGCAGATCCGTGCCCAGGTGGAGGAGGTCATCTTCGAGCTGATGAGCTGGTCCGAGGGGTACTTCTCCTTCGAGGACGGCCCCCTCCCGCCGTCGCTCGGCGAGGCGACCGTGCGGATTCCGACCGAGTCGCTCTTGATGGAGGCGGCGCGCCGGATCGACGAATGGTCGCGAATCGAGCCGAAGGTGCCGCACCTCGGCGTGGTGGCGCGCCTCACGGGCGCGCCGGAGGGGGAGGGCGGGCCGCTCGACCTCCTCCCCTTCGAGTGGGAGGTGCTGGCGGGGATCGACGGCGCCACCGACGTCCGATCCCTGGCGGCCGCGCTCGGGCGATCGGATTTCGACGTCGCGCGCACCCTCTTCGGCCTCGCCACCGCCGGTATTATCGTGCTGGCGGAACCGGCGGCCGCCGGGCGCGATGAGGCGCCGGTGCACGACCTGGGCGGGCTGGTCTCCTCCACGGAGGAGGCCCTGCTGCTCGGCGAGGTGGCCCGCGCGCGCTTCACGGCCGAGGAAGCGGTGCTGGCCTTTCCCGAGGAGTCCCGCGCCCACCTGCTCCTCGGGCGCGTGCTCCTGGCGGAGGCGCGCTACGACGAGGCCGCCATGCGCCTGTCGCAGGCCCTCGCCTGCGATCCCGCCGCCGCGGCGGCGCTCCGCCTCCTCGGGCTCGCCGAGGTGGGCCGGGGCCGCTACGGCGCGGCGATGGAGACCTGGGCGCGCTGGCAGGGGACGAGTCCCCTGCCCGACACCGAGCGCGGGCGGGAAGCGACGGTGGCGCGTTGGCGGTCCGCGGTGGAGACCCTGCAGGACGCACTCGGAGGGCGGCGTGAGCTCTGAAGACATCCGGGTGCTGACCGCGCAGCTCGCCGCCGATCCGTCGAGCCTGGTCTTCCTCCCGCTCGGCGAGGCGCTCCGCCGGCGCGGCCAGCTGGAGGCCGCCGAGAAGGTGGCGCTTGCCGGACTCTCCCGGTATCCGGACCTGGCCGACGCGCACGACCTCCTGGCGCGGGTCCTCGGCGACCGTGGCGATCACGAGCGCGCCTTCGACGAGTGGGACATCGCGCTCCGGCTCGACGAACGGCACGCGGGCGCGCACAAGGGAATCGGCTTCCTGTACTTCGTGGCCGGCGAGCTGCCGCTCGCGCTCGAACACCTGGAGGCCGCGCTGGCTGCCGACCCCGATGCCGAGGGCGTGGCGGCGGCCGCCCTGCGCGTGCGTGAGGCGCTCCGGACGGCAGGGCCCGAGACGCCGGCCCCCGTGGCTCCCGAGGCCCCGGCCACCGCGCCTGCCGTCCCGGCGGCGGCGCCGTCGCTGCCGCCCCGGCCGATGCCCGGCGCGTCGGCCGCCGGTGAGGACGTCTTTGCCGGCCTCGAGGGCGCGCACGACGGGCTGCTGCTGCTCGACGCGAGCGGCCTCCGGCTGGGGGGAGGGCTGCGCGCGCCCGATGGCGCCGACGTCGGCGACGCGGTGGCCGCACACCTGGCGGGGGTCTACCGGGACGCCGCCCGGGCGGCGCGGCTCCTGGCGCTCGGCGAGTGGACGAGCGTGGCGGCCGAGACGGCCGACGCGAACCTCTACCTCTCGGCCCCCTCGGGGGAGTCCCTCCTCCTCCTGGTGCGCGACAGCAGCGTGCCGATCGGGCGACTGGCGCGGCATGCCGAGCGCGCGTCCGAGGCCGCGCGCCGGTGGCTGGAGCGCCCCGCGTGAAGGCCGGCCTCGCGGGCTCGCTGGACACGATCACCCGCGTGCGCGGCGTGCGCGGCGCGATGATCGTCTCCGCCGAGGAGGGCCTGGTGGTGGCCGAGTCGTCGATGGAGGGCGTGGACGGGGCTGCCGTGGCGGCGCTCACCGCCGGCGTGGTGGCCCGCCTCGCGCGGGCCACGGAGGCCGCCGGACGGACCCCGCCGGCGTTCGTTCACCTGCAGGCCGAGGGGGGGGCGCTCCTGGCCGTTCCGGGGCCCGGCGACCTGCTGGTGGTGGCGGTGACCGATCCCGCGGTGAACGTGGGACTGGTGCGGCTGGAGCTGCGGCGCGTGGCGGAGCGGCTGGCCTGATGCGCGCCATCGAACCGTGGGTGGGCGAGCCGCTCGAGCGGTTCCTCGCGGAATCGGCCGCCCGGCTGGTCCTGCTCACCACCTCCTCCGGGCAGGTGGTGGCGCAGCACGGCTTCACCCGCGCCCTCGACGTGATGTCGGCCGCCGCGCTCGGGGCCGCCATCATGGCGAGTACGGAGGAGCTCGGGCGCCTCACCGCCTCGGGCGCCTCACGGTCGCTCTCGCACCAGGGCTCGTCGCGCGGGCTCTTCCTGGCGGCCTTCGACCTGCCGCAGGGGCGCTGGATCGCCCTCGTGGTGTACGACCGCGACAGCTCGCTCGGCCTCGTCCGCCTCTTCTTCGAGCGGCTGGTGCAGGACCTGCGCGCCGTGGCGCCGCCGGCGGCGCCCGCGCGCGAGGTGCTGGCGGCCGACTTCGAGCACGAACTCAATGCGAGCCTGCGCTCGCTCTTCGGACGGTAAGGATGTCGCTCGTCAACTTCACGACCCGCGAAATCACCTGCAAGATCGTCTACTACGGCCCGGGCCGGTCCGGCAAGACGACCAACCTCCAGTATGTGTACGGGAGGGTGCCGGAAAGCCGCCGCGGCCGGATGGTGTCCCTCGCGACGCAGTCGGACCGGACGCTGTTTTTCGACTTCCTGCCGATCGACCTCGGGAGCATCAGCGGCTTCACCACCCGGTTCCAGCTCTACACCGTCCCGGGGCAGGTCTACTACAACGCCACCCGGAAGCTCGTCCTGCAGGGGGCCGACGGAGTCGTGTTCGTGGGCGACAGCCAGGCCCGCCGCTTCGACGACAACCTCGAGAGCCTGCAGAACCTGCAGGAAAACCTCCTGGCGCAGGGCGTGGACATCCGCCAGCTCCCGCTGGTCTTCCAATACAACAAGCAGGATCTCCCCCGGGACCTCATCCTCACGCCCGGCGAGCTGGACGACGCCCTCAACTTCCGCGGCGTCCGGAGCTTCGGCGCCGACTGCCTGCACGGCCACGGCGTCTTCGAGACGCTCAAGGGCATTTCCGAGCTCGTCCTCCAGCGCCTGGCGGCGGGAAGCACCGCGGCGTGACCGCCCAGCTGAGCCCGCAGTTCCGGTTCGACGGGTTCGTCGTCGGGTCCGCCAACCGGCTGGCGGCCACGGCGGCGCGCACCGTCGCCGAGTCGCCGGGCTCGGCCTACAACCCGCTCGTCATCTACGCGCGCCCGGGGCTGGGCAAGACGCACCTCCTGATGGCCATCGGCCACGCCGCGCTGGCCATCAACCCGGCCCTGGGCGTCGAGTACGTCACGCTGGACGACTTCATCGAAGCGTTCAACACGGCGGTCGCGGCAGGGCAGGGCGAGGCGTACCGGCGCCGCTTCGCCGAGTCCGACCTCCTGTTGCTCGACGACATCCAGTTCATCACGCACCGGCGGGAGGCGCAGGCGGAGCTCCTGCGGCTGGTGGACCAGATGCAGACCGCCGGCAGGCAGGTGGTCCTGACCTCCGATCGGCCGCCCGCCGAGATCGAGGCCCTCGACGAGCGACTCCTGCGCCGAGTGGCGGGGGGCCTCGTGATCGACATCGCCGCGCCGGACTACGAGACGCGGGTGGCCATCCTGCGCCGGAAGGCGGACGAACGGCAGGTGCGGTTTCAGCCGGGCGTCCTCGAGGCCGTCGCGTCCCTTCCGCTCGACAGTGTCCGCGAACTGGTCGGGGCGCTCAATCGCCTTGTGGCCTTTCAGGCGGCGGGTGAGGCGCCGCTCGATCCGGCGCAGGCGAAGCTCGTGCTCGGGGTGCGCGGCACGGCGGGAGACGTGCCCACGCCCGGGGTGCCGCTGGCGCAGGCGGACGGGGCGGAGTCCGTGCCGGCGGCGCCTGCCCCGGCGCCCGCGGCTGCCGCCGAACCGGCCGACGAGTTCGGCGACTTCCTCACCGACGTGGCCGACACCCTCTCGCGCCAGGTGGAGGGGTGGCGACGCCGGGTCGAGGAAGCGATCGCCCGGTGGGGAGATCAGGGCTACCGAACCGCGCGCCTCGAAGGGTTGCTGGCCCACGGGGGGCTCGAAGGCGATCCCGCCGAGGCGCTTGCGGGCTTCGTCGGTGATATCGAGCGCCTCCAGTCGCTGGAGGCTCAAGCGACCGCCCTCGCCGCCGACCTCGGCGCCGATCCCGTCTTTCGGGATCCGGACGGCATTCCTGCCGCCGAGGCATTCCTGGCCCGCGCCCAGGAAGGGGGCTCGCCACCGCCCGCGCCCGAGCCGGTGTGGGTGTTTGACGACCTCGTCGAATCGGCGGGGAATCGGGTGGCCCTCCAGGCGGCGCGCGACGTGGCCGGGCGTCCCGGCGCCCTCTACAACCCGCTGGTGATCCTCGGAGGTCCGGGCGTCGGCAAGACCCACCTCCTCCACGCCATCGGCAACCTGCTGGTGGCCGCGCCGGGCACGGTCGTGGCCTGCCTCGGGGCGCAGGATTTCACGGACGAGCTCATCGAGGCGATCGACCGGGATCGGGTGCCGCAGTGGCGGGCGCGGTACCGCCGGGTCACCGCGTTCCTGATGGACGACGTCCAGCTGGTGGCGGGCCGGGAGCGGACCCAGGAAGAGCTGTTCCTCCTGTACAACCACCTCGTGGATCAGGGGGCGCAGCTGGCCTTCACCTCGGCCCAGCCGCTGGACAAGGTGGCGCACTTCGAGGAGCGCCTGGCGAGCCGGCTGGCGGGCGGGCTCGTGGTCGAGCTGCCGGCGCCGGAACGGGAGGTGCGCCAGGCCGTCATCGAGCGCCTGCTGGGCGCCCGCTACGGCCGGGCCGACGGAGAACTGGCGAGCTACCTGGCCGGCCGACCGGCGGAGTCGGTCCGGGCGGTGCAGGCGCTGGTCCAGCGGATCGAGGCCGCGGCCGATGCGCGACACGGGGAGCCCGACGTGGCGATGGCGCGCGAGGTCCTCGAGGGTGCGGCGGCCCGGCCCGCGCGCCTCGCCTCGGGTCCGCGGACGAGCGGGGCGACGGCGGGCGGATTTCGCAGCCGGGAAAAGTGTGTCTGGGAATGGCCCGACCTGGGTGAGCGCCTCGTCGAGGAGTGGCGCTGATGGCCATCAAGGGCAGCCTCAAGGAGGCCAGCCTTCCCGACGTCATCCAGCTGCTGGCGCTCGGGCGGAAGACCGGCTGCCTGGCGGTGGCCGACCGCCAGAACTTCGGCTACACCTACTTCGACGACGGCCGGATCATCTACGCGTCGATCGTGAACCGGCGGGACCGGCTGGGGGATCTCCTCGTCCGGAACGGGCGCCTGACCGACGTGCAGCTGCGCGCCGCCATCGACCGGCAGGCCGCGGACCGCGATCGCAAGCTCGGCGAGATCCTCGTGGAGCTCGGGCACATCACGCGGGCCGAGCTCGAGGAGCACATCCGGGTTCAGGTGGAGGAGGCGGTGTATTTCCTCTTCACCTGGAGCAGCGGCACCTTCAACTTCGAGGCGGGGGTGCGGCCGGAGCGCGAGGACTTCCTCGTGTCGATCAGCCCCGAGTCGCTCCTGCTCGAGGGCGCCCGCCGGGTGGACGAATGGGCGGTGATCGCCAAGAAGATCCCGACCCTCGACCTGGTCTTCGAGGCCGACCAGGCGCGGCTGAGGGACGCCGGGGTCCGCCTCAGCGACGAGCAGGAGGTGGTGCTCCCACTCCTCAATGGGCGCAACGACGTGCAGGATGTGGTGGACGCCTCGGGGCTCGTCGAGTTCGAGGTGGGGAAGGCCATCTACGGCCTGCTCAGCGCCGGATTCGTCCGGCGCGTCGGCACCTCCGCCACGCAGCAGTCGGAGCGGGTCAACGACGCCCGGGTCGAGGAGCACCGCAATCTCGGCGTCGCCTTCTACAAGACCGGCATGTTCGACGAGGCGGAACGGGAGTTCCGTCGCGTGGCCGAGCTCCGCCCCAGCGAGGGCAACGCGCCGTTCTACCTCGGGTTGATCGCCCTGCGGCAGGCGCGCTGGGCCGAGGCGGTCGAGGCGCTGCAGGCATCGGCCGAGCAGGGCGGGCCCAAGGGGGCGACGCTCCACAACCTGGCGCTGGCGCTCGAGCGCCTCGGGCGCCTCGGCGAGGCGGAGGCGGCCGCCGCGGAGGCGGCCTCGCGGGCCCGCGACGACGCGCGCACGATGCTCCTCTGGGGCATCATCGCCCTCAAGCGCGACGATGCCGAGGTGGCCGAGGGGCGCCTGGCGCGCGCGCGTGAGCTGCTCGGCACGCGGCCCGTGCCGCCGCTCTGGTACTGGGCCGCCGGACTGGCGGCCGCCGTGGACGACGACCCGGTCCGCGCCGTGACGCTGGCGCGGGAGGGTGTCGCCGCCTGGCCCGCGCACCCCGTCCTCCGGAACAACCTGGCGGTCTTCCTGGAGGCCTCGGGCGAGCTCGCCGAGGCGGAGCAGGTGCTGCGGGCCGCCCTCGCCGAGGAACCGAGTCTCCCGCAGCTGTCGAAGAACCTCGGCGACCTCCACTATCGCGCGGGCCGATTCGACGAAGCCCAGGACGCGTACGACCGGGCCGCGAAGCTCGCGCCCGAGCTCGGCGACGACCTCTACTTCAAGCTCGGCAACCTGGCCTTCCGGCGCAGGGACCGCGACCGGGCGCGCGAGTGCTGGCGGCGCGCGGCGGAGCTCAATCCGGCGCACCAGCTGGCGCGATCGAACCTCGAGATCCTGGACGTTCCGGCATGACCCGCCTCGAGGACGACGACGGGTTCCGGGCCCTGACGCGCCGCGTCTCCCGCGAGGCGGGGCTCACCCTCGACGCCTACAAGGACAAGTGCCTGCGGCGGCGGCTGCTGGTCCGGATGCGGGCCTGCGGCGTCCACACCTACGCCGACTACCTGGCGGTACTCGACCGGCGGCCGGAGGAATGGGAAAAGCTCAAGGATGCGCTCACCATCAACGTCACCCGCTTCTACCGGAATCCCGAGACGTGGGATCGCCTTCGGGCGGACCTGCTGCCGGCCCTCCTCGCCGCCCGGCAGGGTCGGTTGACTGCCTGGAGCGCCGGGTGCTCCTCGGGCGAGGAGCCCTACACCCTCGCGATGCTCTGTGCCGAGGTGGCCGCCGAGTCGGGGCACGCCGCCTGGGGCGACCGGCCCCGGATTGACGCCACCGACATCGACCGGGAGAGCCTCGAGCGGGCGGAGTCGGGCGTCTATCCCCAGGCGTCCTTCCTGGAGGCGCCGGCGTGGATTACCGAGCGATATTGCGAGCGGGTCGGGGAGGGGTGGCGGGTGCGCGAGGGGGTTCGCCGGCTGGTGCAGGTCCGCCGGTTCGACCTGGTGCGCGAGGCCGCGCCGACCGACGCCTATGACCTCATCCTCTGCCGCAACGTCGTGATCTACTTCGACCGCGCCACGCAGGAGCGGCTCTTCGCCGCGTTTGCCGCCGCGCTGCGGCCCGACGGGATCCTGGTGCTCGGGAAGGTGGAGACCCTGCTCGGGCCGGCGCGCGACGCGCTGACGCTCGTCGACGCGCGCGAGCGCATCTTCCGGCGGGCCGCATGAGGGAGCGCGAGATCCTGGTCCGGGTGGCGGAGTACCGGGCGGGTGGGGCGGGAGACATCCTCCTCACGATCGGCCTTGGGAGCTGCGTGGCGGTGGTGCTGCACGACCCGGAGGCCAAGGTGGGCGGGCTGGCCCACATCCTCCTTCCGTCTCCCGCCCTGAGTCGGCGGGATCCCGCGCCGGGCAAGTTCCCCCAGACCGCCGTCCCGCTCCTCCTCCAGGAAATGACGGCGCGGGGCGCGCGGCAGTCCCGCATCACCGCCCGCCTCGCGGGCGGGGCCTCGATGTTCACCAACCTGCAACCGGCCGGCACCGTCCAGATGGGTGAACGCAACCTGGTCGCCACCCGCGCCGCGCTCAGCCACCACAACATCCCGCTGGTCGGCAGCGCCGTCGGCGGCGACTACGGTCGGACCATCCGGCTCTTTGTGGACGACGGGCGGATCGAGGTGTCCACCGTGCGGCGGGGGGTGACCCATCTCTAGCCTGCCGACGGTGGTGGTGGCCGACGACAGCGCGCTCTTCCGACGCCTGCTGACGGAGATCATCGACGGATCCGGCGAGTTCCGCGTGGTGGCCACCGCCCGGCACGGGCTCGATGCCCTGCGCAAGGTGCACGAGTACCAGCCTGACCTCGTGACGATGGACCTCGAGATGCCGGAGCTGGATGGACTGGCGGCCATCGGGTACCTGATGTCGGAAGCGCCGCGCCCGGTGGTGGTGGTGTCCTCCTACGCCGGACCGGGCACCGCCGGAGCCATCCGCGCGCTGGAGCTCGGGGCGGTGGAGCTGGTGGCGAAGGAGGCGGAACGGGAAGGGGAGGGGCGCGACCGGTTTGCCCAGCGGGTGCTGGCCGCGCTCCGCGCGGCGCGCGCCGCCGACATCCACCGGCTCCCGGTGCTGGCCCGCCCCCGCCGGCCCGACCTCCCCGCCGGCGCCTTCGCCTTGCCGGGGCGGGCCCGGTTCTGCGTCGCGATCGCGGCGTCGACCGGGGGCCCGCGGGCCCTGGCGGAGGTCATTCCACGCATCGCCCGTGGGCAGCACGCCGCGGTGGTCGTGGTCCAGCACATGCCGCCGCGCTTCACCCGGAGCCTTGCCGAGCGGCTCGCGGCCCAGAGCGACCTCGCGGTGGTCGAGGGGGAGGACGGCACGCCGCTCGTGTCGGACACGGCCTACATCGCGCCGGGGGATTATCATATGCGGGTGACGGACGGCGCCGACGGCATCGCCCTCGCCCTCGATCAGGGCCCTCCCCTCTGGGGCGTGCGCCCCGCCGCCGACCCCCTCTTCCGCTCCGTCGCCTCCGTCTTCGGCAAGCGCGCCATCGGCGTGGTGCTCACCGGCCTCGGCCGCGATGGCGCCGAGGGTCTGCGCGTCCTCCACGACGCGGGTGGCAAGGGGATTGCCCAGGACCGGGAGAGCTCGACGATCTTCGGGATGCCGAATGCCGCCCAGGCGGCGGGTGGCGCCGATTTCGTCCTCCCGGTCGGGGAGGTTGGGGAGCGGGTGACCGCCCTCCTGACCCGGATGAACGCCGCATGAGCGGAACCGAACCCTGCCGCTACCTCCTCGTCCGCGCCGGCGGGCGTCCGGTCGGGCTCGAGGTGGCGGAGGTGCTCGAGGTCGTGGACCTCGCGGCGACATTTCCTGTCCCCGCCACGGAACCGGCGCTCCGGGGCGTGGTGGCGGTTCGCGAGCGGCTCGTCCCCGTGGTCAACCTCTCCGACATCCTCTGGGGCGCGGCCGGCGACCGGCCTCGGGGGGAGATCGGCGTGCTCGCGCGCGCCGGGCGCCAGCGAGTCTGCCTCGAGGTCGAGGAGGCGGAGGCGGTGCTCGCGGAGCCGGTCATGCCGGTGCCGGCGGGCGAGTCGCTCCCGTGGGCGCTGGGGGTGACGCGCCGAGACGGGGCGGTGGTGCCGATACTCGATCTCAAGGCCCTGGGGGCGCGGCTCCTGGGCGGGAAGGGCGACACATGACGACAGGCGACGACATCCAGGTGGTCATCTTCGCGGCCGGCGGCCAGGAGTTCGCCCTGGAGATATCCCAGGTCGACCGCATCCTCCGCTACCAGGCGCCGGCCCCGGTGCCGAGCGCACCCGAATTCCTGGAGGGGGTGCTGCCGTACGGCGACGGCGTGGTCCCGGTCGTGGACCTCCGGACCCGCCTCGGCGCCCCGGCGCCTCACCGCGAAGAGACGCGGGTGATGATCGTGACCCTGGACGGCCAGCGGGTGGGGATGATCGTGGACGCGGTGCGGGAGGTGCTGCGCACCGACAGCCGCAAGGTGGCCGCACCGCCGCCGATGATCCGCGGCCTGGCCGCCAAGTACATCCTCGGCGTGCTCACCCTGGCGGAACGCACGGTCATCCTGCTCCAGGCGGGGCGGCTCTTCAGCAGCGAGGAGCGCCTGCAACTCACGGCCGCCGGCGCGTGACCGCCGATCCGCTTCGCTCCCTGCGGGACGAGTACGCCACCCTCGCCGGGCGGCTGGCCGCCGCGCCGTCCGGCCCCGACCGCCTGGCCCTCAAGCGCGACATCATCGGCTACTTCAAGAGGGTGGACGGCCTGCTGGGCGAGCTCGCCGCCCTCAAGGAGCAGGTCCGCACCCTGGTCGAGCAGTACAAGCAGCTCGCCGCGGAAGTCGAGAGCGGGGGCGCCCCCCAGTTCACCGGCGCCCGCCCCGTGCTCCAGGCCGACCACCTCGGCGCCTCCACCTTCATCGAGAAGGGGTGGAGCCTCATCTCGCTCGGCGACTTTCCCGGGGCCATCCAGGCCCTCGGCAAGGCGCTGGCCCTCGCGCCGGACGACCCGCAGGCGCTCTCCCTGCTCGGGTGGGCCCAGATGCTGGCGGAGCAGTACGATGAGGCGCTCGGCACCTTCTCCCGCGTCCTCATGAAGGAGCCGGCCAACGCCCTGGCGCGGATCAATGTCGGGTACATCTGCCTCAAGAAGCGGATCTTCGGCGAGGCGATCGAGCATCTCTCGCGCGCCATCCGGCTCGACAACGACCGCAAGGCCACCCTGTATGCCCACTACTACCTCGGGCTGGTCTACCAGGAGCGCGAGATGTACGAGGACGCGGAGACCTTCTTCCGCAAGGCGCTGGCCCTTGGCCCGAACCTGATCGAGGCGTACTACGAGCTGGGCCGGGCCCTCTGGTTTGCCGGACGGCCCGAGGAGGCCCGCCAGGCGTGGACCGACGGCCACAAGGCCAACAAGTTCAATCCCTGGGGCAAGCGCTGCCGCGAGCTGCTGGACCTCGCGGCGGCGGGGGGCGAGATCCCGCGACACTCGCCGGCCTGATCCTCGCCGTCCTCCTCGTGCAGGGGCAGCCCAGCGTCACCACGGTCGGGCGGGTGACGGTGGTGGCGTGGCCCGACCAGGAGGCCCTGGCCACGGCGCTGGCGGACGCCGCCGACCAGCCCGCCACCTGGCTTGGCATCGGGCGCCGCGACCTCGGTTCCCTCCGGCTGTTCGTGGCCGCCGATTCGGCCCAGTTCCGGGAGTTCACCCGGGGCCGCCTGCCGGGATGGAGTGCCGGGGCCGCGTTCCCCGGGGGGCGCACCATCGTGCTCCGGGCGGACGGCGGTGACGTCCTCGGGACCCTCCGCCACGAGCTCGCCCACCTGGCGCTGCACGACGCGGTCCGGCAGCGGGTGCCGCTCTGGTTCGACGAGGGGTACGCCACGGTGGCGAGCGGGCAGTGGGACGTCTTCGACCGGCTGGCGGTCAACCTGGCGGTGGCCCGCGGGGAGACGCCGGGGCTCGGGGAGCTCGATGCCCACCTGCGCGGCAGCGGCCTCTCCGCCGACGCCGGATACGCGCTGGCCGCCACGGCCGTGCTCGAGCTCGGGAGACGGAACCCCACAGGCACGCTCGATCCGCTCCTGGGCCAGCTCGCGGCCGGCGTCCCGTTCGATGCCGCCGTGCTCGCCACCACGGGACTCTCCGTGGACCGGTTCGACGAGTCGTGGCGCCGGTCGGTCCGGCTCCGGTTTGGCCTGGCCACCTGGACGGTCGGAACCGGAATCTGGCTGGTGATCGCGGCGGCGGTGGCGCTCGCGTATGTGGCCCGCCGCCGCCGGGACCGCCCCCGCCGGGCGGCGCTCGACGAGGGATGGGACATTGCACCGGAGGAAGGGGACGAAAACGTGCTTGACCACCAACCTTCTTCCCGCTAGCCTTCCCGACTATGCCCGAATCCTCCAAGGCGACCTCCGGACGTCCTATCCCGCTGGCGCCCCGCAACTTGGCCCTGCTGGCGTGTGGCCTGGTCTCGCTGGCGGCGGGCTATTTGCTTCTGGCCTCCGGCAGCACGAGCCTGGCCGCCGTGTTGCTGGTGCTGGGGTATTGCGTCTTCCTGCCATTGGGGATCGCGCTCTAGTATTGGCCGGGCGCCGGGGCGAATAGCTCAGCTGGTCAGAGCGCCTGCCTTACACGCAGGATGTCGGGGGTTCGAGTCCCTCTTCGCCCATGATGCCGCGGAGGTGCCGCGGCCCGGTTGGCATCCCGTCCACCCGTCGTTCCATCGCCCGTCGGAGATCGCAGGAATGCGCCTGAGACTTGCCCTCGTCGCCGCGCTCGGCTCGATCCTGGCCACCCAGGCCTCCGCCCAGATCCCCTCCGGCGCCCGGCGCCTCGGCACGGGCAACGTCGCCGCGCCGAAGCTCATGGTGGCCAACCCCTACTCCTTCCTCGAGGGCGATTCGGTCGCCGCGGTGGAAATCGGCACCGCGATGCGCCTGCGGATGGAGCGCGTGGCGGGAACCACGTACCGGGTCATCCCGGTCAAGCAGATGCAGGCGGCGCTCGAGCAGTACGGCTACCCCCTCGACGCCATCCTGAGCCCCATCGTGGCCCGTCGCCTGGCGCAGGAACTCCAGGCGCGCGTCCTCCTCGCCTCGACGATGACCAAGGTGGAGGGCGGCACCGGCTACGCCGTCACCGCCCGGCTGGCGGGCCTCAACGACGACGCGGGCAATGTCGTCGTGGTGAAGCAGGCGCCGGGGCAGTCCCTCAAGCAGCTCGGCGAGGCGGTCGCCGACCAGCTCACGCCCGCCGTCAAGTCGGCCGACGAGGCCAAGCAGTGCGTGGACCTGAGCGCGAGCAAGCCGGACGCCGCCTCCGCGGCGGCGAAGAAGGCAACCGCCATCCTCCCGAACAACGGCCTGGCGCAATACTGCCTCGCGCAACTGGCCATGGCCCGGAAGGCGCCGAGCTCGGAGGTGATCGCCGACCTGCAGGCCGCCGTGACCGGCGATCCGCAGAGCCTCCGCGCCTGGACCGAACTCGCCAAGCAGTATGATGCCCAGGGCGACTCGGCAAAGGTGGTCGACGCCTACCAGCAGATGCTGCTGGCCGCGCCGACCAACCAGCCCCTGCGCGAGGAGGCGTTCAAGATCTTCATCCGCTACGGACGGCCCGACGCGGCGGTGCAGGCCGCGCAGGAAGGGCTCCGGCTGGATCCGTCCAACGCCGACCTCTGGGACCTCCTCGGCAACGCGTACGCCACCCTCGGCGACTACCCCAAGGCCATCCAGTCGCTCGAGCACGTGTACACCGAGGCGCCGGAGCGGGCTGACTCCACCTACTTCCTCAAGATCACCGTCTTCGCTGCCGCGCAGCCCGATACCGCGGCGCTGCTCAAGTGGGCGCGCCTCGGGGTCGACAAGTTCCCGGACAACCCGACGCTGATGGGCCAGCTGGTCACCGCCTACGGCATGACCGGGCCGGTGGACAGCCTCGTGGCCGTCACGAGCCGCCTGATCGCCATCGACACCGCGGCCGTGGTCCCGGCGCTCACGGCGGCCAAGTCGCTGGCCGACCAGAAGCGGATCGCCGAGGCGATGCTCTTCACCGACTTCGCCATTGCGCACGGCGACGCCGGGCAGAAGGAGAGCGCCGCCGCGATCCTGACCAACGGTGCGCTGCCGTTGCTGCAGCCGGCGGAGCAGAACCTCCCCCTGGCGGCCGATGTGCTCCGCAAGGCGGTGGCCGCGGCCGCGCCGGACGGGCGGGTGGCGCCGAGCGCGAACTACCTCTTCGGGCTCGCCACCTTCTATCAGGTGCCGGCCATCGACAAGCAGGCGGAAGCCACCCGCTCCTGCGAATTGGCCCGGAAGGAAGAGGCGCTGCTCGCGGAGGCCAAGTCGGGCTTTACCCTCGGGCAGGCCACGCGGCCCGCCGACGCGGCCAAGAACCTGGATTTCATCAACCAGTTCCAGCCGCGAGTGGCCTCGATGATCAAGGCCTACTGCCAGTAGGGCTACCATGAAGGACAGCCCCCGTTTATAATGGTGCGCTGCACCGGGGGCTGTAGCTCAGCTTGGTTAGAGTGCCGCACTGTCACTGCGGAGGTCGCGGGTTCGAGCCCCGTCAGCCCCGCTCCCGGATCATCCGGCACCCCGTTCGCGCCAGCGGACGGGGTGTTCGCTTTCACCCCGGAAGGATCGTGACCGACCGCCACGCGCCCGTGCTGCTCGATGCCGTCCGAGCCCTCGCCGGCGCGGCGCGGCGCGTGGCGGACTGCACACTGGGCGACGGCGGCCACGCCGAGGCGTTCCTTGCCGCCGGCGCGGAGGTGCTCGGCATCGATCGGGACCCGGCCGCGATCCAACGCGCGGCGGAGCGGCTCGAGGGCCGGCGCCTCCGCACGGTGCACGCGCCCTTCGCCTCGCCCGAGGCGCTCGCCGCCGTCGTCGCCTTCAGGCCCGACTGCATCCTGCTCGACCTCGGTGTCTCCTCCCGGCAGCTGGACGACGAGCAGCTCGGCTTCACCTTCCGGCGGGGCGCACCCCTCGACATGCGGATGGGGCGGGAGGGGGCCACGGCCGCCGACCTGCTCAACACCGCGCCCGCCACCGAGCTGGCCCGATGGTTCGCCGACTACGCCGACGAGCCGCGGGCGCGTCGGCTCGCCGCCGAGGTGGAGCGGCGCCGTGCGCGGGTTCCGTTTGCCACGAGCGACGACTTCGTCAACGCCATCCGCCAGGTCCTCGGGCCGCGCTCGGGGCCGGGCGACTTTGCCCGCCTCTTCCAGGCGCTCCGGATCGCGGTCAACGATGAGCTGGAGGGGCTCGGGACCGCGCTGCCGGCGCTCCGGGATGCCCTCACCCCGGGGGGAACGCTGGCGGTGATCAGTTATCATTCGGGCGAAGACCGGGTCGTGAAGCGTGCCTTTCGCGAGTGGGCGGCCTCGTGCATCTGTCCTCCGGCGCAGCCGGTGTGCACCTGCCGCGGGCGCCCGTTGGGCCGCCTGCTGACCCGCAAGGCCGCCGTACCATCACCGGACGAAATCGCCTCCAATCCCCGCGCGCGGAGCGCCCGCCTCCGTGCCTTCCAGGTTGCCGATGACGCTTAAGGGCCGGCATTGGGTCATGCTCTGGCTGGCGCTCTTCCTCGGGGTGGCCACCGTGGTGCAGGTGCGGCAGACGGCGGCCTACCGCATGGCCCGGCGGGTGGCGGCACTCCGGCAGGAGCGGGCCACTCTCGAGGCGCGGCAGGCCGACCTGGAGCGGCGGATTCGTGAGGCCTCGAGCCGGCCGGTCCTTGGGCGCATCGCGCAGGATCGCCTCGGGTTGCACTTCCCCCGCGACTCCGAGCAGGCGCCATTGCCGCTGGCGCCGGCGGGGCGCTGATGGCCCGCTTCCAGGCGCGGATCGGCCTGCTGGAGGTGCTGCTCGGGGTGGGCCTCCTCGCGGTGGTCGTGCGTGCCGCGCAGGTGCAGCTGCTGGACGGCGGCGAGTACGCCGCGGAGGCCTCGCGGAGCCGGACCGAGGTTCGGAGCCTTCCGGCCCGGCGCGGCACCCTCTACGACCGGAACGGCCTGACGCTGGCGGTCACGCAGGAATCCTATCGCGTGGGGATCGCCCCGAACGAGGTAACCGAGCGGGCGGCGCTCATCCGCACCGCGGCGGCCCAGCTCGAGGTCTCCGCGGCCGAGCTCAAGCGGCGCTTCGCCGCCGGCAAGTCGTACCTCTACTTCTATGGGCCCTACACCGCCACGGACGTCGAGCCGCTGCGGCGGTTCAAGGGGGTGCACCTCGAGGCGGTGTACCTGCGGACCTACCCCTCGCAGCGACTGGCGGGGCGGGTGGTCGGCCGGGTCGGCCCCGATGGAGCGGCCGCGTCCGGGCTCGAGCGCGCGCTGGATTCGCTGGTCACCGGCGCGCCGGGCGAAGAGGTGGTCCTCAAGGACCGCCGCGGGCGCCGGTATGAGTCGCCGGGCCGGCTCCGGCGGGAGCCGGTGGCGGGGTACGACGTGGTGCTGACCATCGATGCGGACCTGCAGGACATCGCGGAGGAGAGCCTGGCGGAGACGGTCGAGGAGTTCGGCGCGAGCGGCGGCGACATCGTCATCCTCGATCCCCGCACCGGCGAGCTTCTCGCGGTCGCGTCGCAGAAGGACGGCCAGCCCGACCTGATGGCCTTCACCGAGCCGTTCGAGCCGGGATCCACCGCCAAGCTCTTCACGGCGGCGGCGCTCCTCATGCTGGAGCGGGTCGACCCGACCGACGCCGTGAGCGGCGAGGGCGGCACGTGGGAAATGCCGCTCCCGAACGGGCGCACGCGAGTCATCCCGGACGTCCACGCGACCGACGGGATGCTGACGCTCGCGCAGGCCATCGAGGTCTCGAGCAACATCGCGATGGCGAAGTTTTCCGACCGGCTGTCGCCGGAGGAGCAGTACCAGCAGCTGCGCGACTTCGGCTTCGGCGCGCCGACCGGCGTGGAGCTGCCGTCGGAGAGCCGGGGGGTCGTCCATCGCCCCGAGGCATGGCAGCCCGAGCTGAGCCGGGTGAGCGTGGCCATGGGCTATTACTTCGAGGTGACGGCGCTGCAGCTGGCGAGCGCCTACGGGGCGATTGCGAACGACGGCGTCCTCCTCATGCCGACGCTGGTCCGCGAGGTGCGCGCCCCCGACGGAACGGTGCTCTACCGGCACCAGCCGGAGCCGGTGCGCCGGGCGGTCTCGCCGGCTGTGGCGGCCACGCTCCGCGACTACCTGCGCGGCGCCAGCGGGCGCGGCGGGACCGGTGCGCGCGCCCAGGTGGGGACGTATGGCGTGGCCGGCAAGACCGGCACCGCCCGCAAGGTGAGGAACGGCCGGTACGTCGACGAGTACGTCGCCTCCTTCGCCGCGTTCTTTCCGGCTGACGATCCGCAGCTGGTGGTCGTGGTCAAGATCGACTCGCCGACGGAGGGGGGCATCTACGGTGGGGACGTGGCCGCCCCCGTCGTGCGGACGATGCTCGAGCAGGCGCTCGCCGCGCGGAAGGTGGCCATCGACAGGGCCCGCATGGTCGGGCCCGGCGCTCCCGAGGGCGGTGGCACCGCCCGGCGCGCCGGCCCCACCCAGGCCGAAGCGACTCCCCGGGCCGCCCTCCCGTGGCCGCTGCCATCCACGCGCCCGGCCCCCGATTCGGTGACCGTCCCGGGGGTGGCCGGGCTCCCGGTTCGCGCGGCGGCCCTCGCGCTGCATCGGAAGGGGCTCGAGGTGAATGTCCGTGGCACGGGCATCGTGGCACAGTCCATCCCGGCCGCCGGCGCCAGCGTGGCGCCCGGGGCCGTCGTGCAACTGATCGTGGAGTGAATGCGTGGAATGGAATGACCTGATCCAGGGCCTTCGCCGCGAAGGCCTCCTGGTCCGCGCGCCCGATGGCGCGGTGGACCTGACGGGCGTTGGCCTCGACACCCGCTCGCTGAGCCGGGGCGCCCTGTTCTGCGCCGTACGCGGAACCACGGTGGACGGGCACACGTTCGTTGCGGATGCGGTGCGGCTCGGGGCCGCGGCGGTGATGGTCGAGGAGCCGATGGCGGCGGGGGTGCCCGAGATCGTGGTGCGCGACGGCCGGCGGGGCGCCATCGTGGCCGCCCGCCGCTGGTACGGCGACCCGGCCGCGGCCCTCACGCTCATCGGCATCACGGGCACCAACGGGAAGACAACCACCACCGGCCTCGTCCGCCACCTCTTCAATGCGCGCGGCACGGCGGGGAGCATCGGCACCCTTGGCGCCTTCGACGGCGCAGGGGAGCGCGTCCCCTCCACCGCCGGGAGCCTGACCACGCCGGGGCCGGTAGACCTGCACGCGACGTTCGCCGCCCTTCGCGACCGCGGGGTCACCCACGTGGCGATGGAGACGTCCTCCCACAGCCTCGATCAGGGCCGCCTGGACGGGCTGGGGTTTGCCGCGGGCATCTATACCAACTTGACGCACGAGCATCTCGACTACCACCGCACGATGGAGCACTACCTCGCCGCGAAGCTGAAGCTGAGCGGGCTGCTGGGGCCGGAGGGGTGGGAGGTCGTGAATGCGGACGACCCGGCCTGGGGGGCGATGCCCCCCTTCCCGCGGCGCGTCACCTTCGGCGAATCCCCCGACGCCGATGTGCGCGCGGAGGACGTGACGCTCGAGGCGGGCGGCAGCGGCTTCCGCCTGGCCGGACGGTTCGGCACCGCGGAGGTGCGCATTCCGCTGATGGGCAGCTTCAATGTGTCCAACGCCCTCGCGGCGGCGGCGTGCGGGCTGGTCCTCGGCCTGTCCCGGGAGGAGGTCGTGGCGCGGCTGGCCGAGTCACCCCAGGTGCCAGGGCGGATGGAGCGGCTTGCCGATCGCCCGATGGTGGTGCTTCGCGACTATGCCCACACCCCCGACGCGTTCATTCGCGTCCTGGCCACCCTGCGCCCCCTGACGCCGGGCCGTCTCATCCTCCTCTTCGGGTGCGGCGGCGACCGCGACCGCACCAAGCGGCCGGAGATGGCGCGGATCGCGGTGGAGAACGCCGACCTGGTCGTCATCACCTCGGACAATCCCCGCACCGAGGACCCGGAACGGATCATGGACGACATGGAGTCGGGGATGGGCGGTGCGCACCACCTGCGGATTGCCGACCGGGAGGAGGCAATCCACCGCGCCCTCGAGATCGCGGGTCCGGGGGACACCCTCCTCCTCGCCGGCAAGGGGCACGAGACCTACCAGATCGTGGGGACCACCAAGCATCCCTTCGATGAGCGGGCCATCGTGCAGCAGGTACTCGGGGGGCGCGCGTGAAGTGGACGAGCGCCAGCGTCCGGGATGCCCTCGGCCTGCCGGCGGTCGGAGCGCCGGGCCGGGAGTTCACGGAGGTCTCCACCGACACCCGGACGCTCGTGCCCGGCGCGCTCTTCGTGGCGATCGCGGGCGAGCGGTTCGACGGGCACGCCCACCTGGGCGAGGCCGCGGCGCGGGGGGCGACGGGCGCGGTGGTGCGTGAAGGGACACCGCCGGTAGCCGGGCTCGAGCTCTTTCCGGTGGGCGACACCGTGGAGGCGCTGGGCTGGCTGGCCCGGGCGCGGCGGCGCGAGATCACGGGGCCGGTGATCGCGGTGACCGGCACCAACGGGAAGACGAGCACCAAGGAGATGCTCGCCGCGGCGCTCCGGACGCGGTACCGGGTCCACGCGACGCGGGCCAACCTGAACAACCTCATCGGGGTGCCGCTCACCATCCTCGAGGCCCCGGCCGACACCGAGGCGCTGGTCATCGAGGCCGGCGCGAGCGTGCCGGGCGAAATCGGGCGCTACCGCCGCATCATCGAACCGACGGTGGCCGTGGTCACCAACGTGTCGCACGGGCACCTCGAGGGGTTCGGCTCACTGGAGGGGGTGCTGGAGGAGAAGCTCTCGCTCGTCGATGGCGTGGGACTGGCGGTGGTGGGTGGTGACCCGCCGGCGCTCGCGGCGGGAGCGCGCAAGCGGGCGCGCCGGGTGGTGACGGCCGGCCTCGAGAACGTCGAGCTCCGACCCGAGTCCGTCACCCTCGACGCGGCGGGCCGGGCCACGGTTGATGTCGGCACCGCGCGGTTCACCCTGCCGCTTCCGGGGCGGCACCTGGCCACCAACGCGATGCTGACCTGGGGCGTGGCCGTGCATCTCGGGTTGGATCCGCGGGCTGTGGCACGGGCGCTCGAACTGCTCGAGGTGCCGGGGGGACGGGGGCAGGTGATCGAGGCGGGCGGGCTCACCATCCTCAACGACTGCTACAACGCCAACCCGGGCTCGTTCCGCGCGGTCATCGCCACCGCCCAGGCAATGCGGGGCGCCCGGCGGCTGGTCTTCGTGGCGGGAACGATGCGCGAGCTGGGCCCCGAATCGGCGGCGCTGCACGCCGCGGTGGCCCGTGACCTCGTGGCGCTCAGGCCGGACCTGCTGGCGGCGGTCGGGGAGTTCGTCCCGGCGCTGGAGCCCTTCGCGGCGGCGCTGGGCAAGCGACTCCTCACCGCGCCCGATGTGCCCGCCCTGGGCGCGGGCCTGGCCGAGCGGCTGCTGGGCGGGGAGCTCGTGGTGCTCAAGGCGTCCCGCGGCGTGGCGCTCGAACGTATTATTCCGGCGTTGACCCCCCGCGCCGCCCACGGATCCTGAGGCCCGATGTTCTACTTCTGGCTCGCTCCCCTCGGCAAGCAGTTCATCCTCTTCAACCTGTTCAACTACATCGCGTTCCGGGCGGCGGGCGCCGGCGTGACGGCACTCATCCTGTCGTTCCTGGTCGGGCCGGCCGTCATCCGGCGGCTCCGCGCCAGGAAGATCGGCCAGGTCATCCGCGCGGAGGGGCCGGCCAGCCACCAGGGAAAGCGTGGCACGCCCACGATGGGCGGGCTCGTGATCCTCCTCGCCACGATCATCCCGACGCTCCTCTGGGCCCGGATCGACAACCGGATGGTGATCGTCGCCTCGATCGCCACCATCTGGATGGGCTCGATCGGGTTCCTCGACGACTACCTCAAGATCGTGCAGGGCAAGTCCCGCGGACTGGTGGCCAAGTGGAAGCTGGCGGGGCAGTGCAGCTTCGGCCTGGCGCTGGGGCTCTACCTGCTCTTCTTCCCCGTGGTGCCGCCGTCCGTCATTCCCGCCACGGCCACCACCGTGCCGTTCTTCAAGTACCTCGTGGTCAACTTCGCGCCGCTGCTCTTCGTGGCCTTCGTGGTGTTCGTCATCACGGCGTGGAGCAACGCCGTGAACCTGACCGACGGGCTCGACGGCTTGGCGACGGGGCTCACCGCCATCGCGGCGGCGGCCTTCGCCGCCTTTGCCTACCTCTTCGGCCGGGTGGACTTCACCTCCTACCTGAACCTCATCTACCTCCCCGGGGCGGGGGAGCTGGCGGTGTTCTGCGCGGCGTTGATGGGAGCGGCGCTGGGCTTCCTCTGGTTCAACGCGCACCCCGCCGAGGTGTTCATGGGCGACACCGGGAGCCTGGCCATCGGCGGCGCCTTCGGCACCGTGGCCATCCTGCTCAAGGCGGAGTTCCTGCTGGTGCTCATCGGCGGCGTGTTCGTGGCCGAGGCGGTGTCGGTCCTCCTGCAGACCTCGGTGTACCGCTGGCACCGCCGGACGCGGGGCCGCGAGTTCGCCGACGCCCACAAGGTGTTCCGCATGGCGCCGCTCCATCATCACTTCGAGAAGCTGGGGTGGGCGGAGACAACGGTGGTCACGAGGTTCTGGATCCTCGGCATCCTCTGCGCGCTGGTGGCCCTCACGACGCTCAAGGTGCGCTGATGCTCGACGCCTGGCGCGGCGCCGGCCGCGAGGTGGCGGTGGTCGGCCTCGGCCGGAGCGGCGTGGCAGCCACCCGCCTCCTTCGAGGGCAGGGGATTGCGGTGTACGCCTCGGACGCGGGGAAGGGCGCCACGCTCGAGGCCGAGGGGGCGGCGCTCCTGACCGACGGCGCCGCGGTCGACGTCGGTCGCCACGACCTGGCCCGCATCCGCGCCGCGGTTGCCACGATCGTCTCGCCGGGCATTCCGCCCGGGGCGCCGCCGCTGGCCGCGGCCCGGGAGGGTGGGGGCGAGGTGCTCGCCGAGGCGGAACTCGGGCTCCGCTGCCTGCCGCGGTCGCGTGTCCTGGCCATCACCGGAACCAACGGAAAGACCACCACCACGGCGCTCACCGCCCACCTGCTGCTGGCCGGCGGCCGCCGGGCGGTCGCGGCGGGCAACATCGGCAAGCCGCTCACGGAGGTGGCCCTGGAGGCGGAGCCCCCGGAGTGGATCGCCGCGGAGCTCTCCTCCTTCCAGCTGCACGACATGCCGACGCTGGCGCCGGCCGCGGGCGTCCTCACCAACCTCTCGCCCGACCACCTCGACCGCTACCCGACCCTGGCGGACTACTACGCCGACAAGGCGCGGCTGTTCCGCAACGCCGCGCCCGACTCGGTGTGGATCACGAACGCCGACGATGCGGAGGTGCAGCGGATGGCGGCGGGGGCATCCGGGACGCACCGGCAATTCTCGACCTCGGCCCCCGCGGACGGATGGTACGACCGGGATGCCGGCGTGCTCCGCCTCGGGACGGCGCAGCTCCTTCCGCGCCGGGACCTCCTCCTCCTCGGCGACCACAACGTCGCGAACGCGCTGGCGGCCGCCCTCGCCGCGGAGGTGGCCGGAGTGCGTGTCGAGGCGCTGGCCAAAGGGCTCCGCTCCTTCCGCGCGCTGGCACACCGGCTCGAGCCGGTCCGTGAAGTGGGCGGGGTGCTCTGGATCAACGACAGCAAGGCCACGAACATCGCCTCGACCGAGGTGGCGCTCGACGCGCTCGACCGGCCGTATGTCCTCCTCCTCGGCGGCCGGCACAAGGGAGAGCCCTACACCAGGCTCGCCCCGCGGCTGGCGCGGGGTTGCAAGGCGGTCGTGGCCTACGGCGAGGCGGGACCGCAGGTGGCGGCGGACCTGGCTGGGGCGGTGCGGATCGAACGGGGCGGCAGCTTTCCGGACGTGCTGGCCCGCGCGCGCGCGCTCACCGTGCCGGGAGACGCCGTCCTGCTCTCGCCGGCCTGCTCGAGCTATGACATGTTCCGCAATTACGAGGACCGCGGAGGCCAGTTCCGCGCGGCGGTGGAGGCGTTCTGACCGCCCCGACCGCCCGGCATCCCGGCGAGCTGCGCTGGGAAACCCGCCTGCTCGCGGTGGTTACCGCCACGCTCGTGGTCTTCGGCATCGCCAACGCCTACGGCGCCCTGAGCCTCCAGACCCCCGGCGGCGGCGGGACCGGGTTCGCGCTCCGCCAGCTGATCGGCGCGCTCTTCGGGCTCCTCGCGATGAGCGCGGTCTCCCGCCTCGACTATCACCTCTGGCGACGGCTGGCCTGGCCCCTCCTGATCCTCACGATCGCCGCGCTGCTGGTCCCCGTCCTGCCGGGACTCGCCCGGTATGCCCCATCGATCAACGGGGCACGACGGTGGGTGGACCTGGGCGCGGTGCGATTCCAGCCGTCGGAACTCGCCCGGCTCACCGTGGTCGTCTGGTGCGCAATGCTCGCCGCCAAGAAGGGCCCGCAGGTGCGCGAGTTCAAGAAAGGGGTCCTCCCGTTTCTCGTGGGCATCGGGACGGTGTCGGTGCTGATCTTCCTCCAGCCCAACCTCTCGATGGCGACGCTGGTGGCCCTCATCGGGATGACCGTGCTCTTCTCGGCCGGCGCCAAGATCGGACACTTCATGGTGCTCGCCTTCGGCGCGCTCTTCCTGGTGTACGAAAAGATCCAGGCGGCCCAATACCGCGCCGCCCGCCTCGCCACCTTCCTCAATCCGGGCGACGCGAGCGACGCCGCCGGCATGCAGATCCATCAGTCGCTCGTCGGCATCGGCTCGGGGCGACTGGTCGGCGTCGGGTTCGGCGAGGGCCAGCAGAAGCTCTTCCTCCCGTACGCCTACTCCGACTTCCTCTTCAGCACCATCGGCGAGGAGTGGGGGTTCCTGGGCGTCGTCCTCGTGGTGGCGCTCTTCGGGCTCTTCCTCTGGCTGGGCTTCCGGATCGCGCGGAGCGCGCCGGATCCCTTCGGGCAGTTCCTGGCGGTGGGAATCACCGCCGCGGTGGGCATCACGGCGGTCATGCATATGGCCGTCTCCCTGGCGCTGATGCCGACCACCGGCCTCACCCTCCCGTTCATGTCCTACGGGCGATCGAGCCTGGTCATCTCCCTCGTCGCCACCGGCATCCTGATCAACATCGGGCGCATGCGCGGCAAGCCGGTGCGGGAGCGCCCCTCCGAATGACCCGCGTCCTCATCGCCGGCGGCGGCACCGGGGGACACCTGATGCCGGCGCTGGCCATCGCCACCGAATTGCGGCGGCAACGGCCGGAGGTGGAGCCGGTGCTCGTCGGGGCGGTGCGCGGCATCGAGCGCACCCTGCTTCCCTCGCGCGACTTCCGCTACGTCCTCCTGCCCGCGGAGCCCCTCTACCGACGGCAATGGTGGCGGAACTGGCGCTGGCCGGTGGTGGCCGCCCGGCTGGCACGCTCCGTCGGCCAGCTGCTCGACCGCGAGGCGCCGGCCGCCGTCCTCGGCACCGGCGGATACGCCTCGGCCCCCGTGGTGTACCTCGCGGCGCGCCGCGGCATCGCGACCGCCATCCAGGAGCAGAACGCCCTGCCGGGGCTCGCCACCCGGCTGCTGAGCCCCCGGGTTCGCCACGTCTACCTCGGAGTCCCCGAGGCGCGCTCGCGCCTCCGGTTTGGCCGGCACACGGAGGTGTTCGACACCGGGAACCCGATCCCGCCGCCCGATCCCGCGCGCGCCGCCGCGGCTCGCCGGCACTTCGGGCTGCGGGATGACCGGCCGGTGGTGCTCGTCACGGGAGGGAGCCAGGGGGCGGTGGCGCTCAACGAGGCGGTGGCGGGCTGGCTTGCCCAGGGCGGCGGCGCGGGGCTGCAGGTCATCTGGGGCACGGGGGCCGGCAGTCATGCCCGGTTCCAGCCGCTGCACCACGCCCCGGAGGTGCAGGTCTTCGACTTCCTCGACCCGATCGCGGATGCCTTTGCGGTGGCCGACCTCGTCGTCGGGCGCTCAGGGATGATGACCTGCGCCGAAATCCTGGCCTGGGGCCTGCCGAGCCTCCTGGTGCCGCTTCCCACGGCGGCAGCCGACCACCAGACCGCCAACGCGAGGGCGCTCGAGGCGGCGGGAGCCGCGCGGGTGCTCCTCCAGCGCGACCTCACCCCCGCCACCCTTGCCCGGGAACTCCACTCGCTCCTCGACGACCGCCCCGGACTCCGAGCCATGGCATCCGCCGCGGCCTCCCGCGGGCGGCCGCGCGCATCGCACGACATTGTGTCGCATCTTTTGACGCTTCTGGGCTGATCGCGCTCTTTCGCAACTCTCAGCACGATTTTACATTAGCTCAATTCCATGGAATTATTCGACCCGACCGACCCCCGGCCCGTGCACTTTGTCGGCATCGGCGGGGCTGGGATGAGTGCCCTGGCGCTGATCGCGCGGCGCCGAGGGGTGCCGGTGAGCGGGTGCGATCCGGAGCCGGGCGGGGCCGCCGATGTGGCCGCGCTGGGGGCCCAGGTGGCCGACCGCCACGATCCGTCGCACGTCGACGGCGTGCGCGCGGTGGTCCACACCGCTGCGGTCCCGGCCGATCATCCGGAGCTGGCCCGGGCGCGCGCGCTGGGGGTGCCGGTGGTGCCCCGCAAGGAGGCGCTCGCCCGGCTGATCAGCGGCGGCATGGTGGTCGGCATTGCCGGGACGCACGGGAAGACCACCACGACGGTCATGACGACGACGGCGCTGGCGGCGGCAGGGATGGCGCCCACGGGGCTCGCGGGTGGCCGGGTGGGGCAGTGGGGCGGCAACGCCCGGCTCGACGGCGACGCGCTCTTCGTGGTCGAGGCCGACGAGTACGACCAGGCCTTCCTGGCCCTGACGCCGACCGTGGCGGTGGTCAACAACGTCGAGGCCGATCACCTGGAGTGCTACGGATCGTTTGAGGCGCTCGAGGAGGCCTTCGCGGAGTTCGCCGGCCGGGCGCGGCACCGGCTGATCGGCGTGGATGACCCAGGCGCCGGGCGGCTGGCCACCCGGCTCGGCAGCGGTACGCTGCGGTTCGGGTTGAGCGAAGGGGCCGACCTGCGGGTGGTCGCCGTCCGCCAGGAGGCGGGGTACACTGCCGCCGAGTTGCGCCTGCCTGGGGGACGGAGCCTCGCGATCCGGCTCCAGGTTCCCGGGCTCCACAACCTCCGGAACGCCGCGGGTGCCCTCGGCGTGGTGCACGTGCTGGGGGGAGATGTCGAGCGCGCCGCCGAGGCGCTCGGCGAATTCACCGGGGTGGGGCGGAGGTTCGAGCGGCTCGGCGAATTCGGGGGGGTGATGCTGGTCGACGACTATGCACACCATCCGACGGAACTGGCCGCCACGCTGCAGGCGGCGCGGCAGGCCTTTCCGGGGCGCCGGATCGTGGCGGTCTTCCAGCCGCACCTGTACAGCCGGACCATGGCGCACGGGGAGGCGATGGGTGAGGCGCTGGCGGAGGCGGATCTGGCCGTCGTCACCGAGATCTACGCCGCGCGCGAGCAGCCGGTGGCCGGGGTCAGCGGCCGGGCGGTGGCCGATGCGGCCCGCACGCGGGGCACGGACGCCCACTTTGTGTCCGACCGGGCCAAGGTCGGCGCCGTGGTGCGCGGTCTGCTCCGCCCGGGCGACGTGGTGCTGACCCTCGGCGCCGGCGACATCACCCGGCTCGGCCCGGAACTCGTCGAGTGGCTGCGGGCGGCGTGACGGCAACGCGACGGCGGCTGTTCCTGGGGCTCGGCGTCGCAGCGGCGCTCGCCCTCGTGTGGTACGGGACGCCGCGCGTGCTGCGGCACCTGGCGTTCTTCCGGGTGCGCAGGGTGGAGGTGGTCGGGGCCGCCGCCTCCCGTCCGGAGACATTGGTGCGCGCGCTGGCCCTGCCGGCTGGCGCGAACCTCTTCGACGACCTCGATCCCGCCGGGGCGCGGGTTCAGGCGCTCCCCGGGATCCGGACCGCCGAGATTCACCGTCGGCTGCCGGGGACGGTGGTGCTGGAGGTCACCGAGGTGCGGGCGGTGGCGCTGTCGCCGCGGAACGGCCGGCTGGCCATGGTGGGGCGGACGGGCAAGTACCTGCCATTCGATCCCGCGGTCTCGGCGCCGGACCTCCCGGTGGTCCTCAACCCCGACGCCGCGGTGGCGGGGGCGCTCTCCCGCCTCCGGGACCTCGATCCGGAGTTGTTCGCGAGGATCACGGCGGCCTCGTCGGTGCGTGGCGATGTAATGCTGGAGCTCGGGGGCAAGCGACTCTGGGTCCGGCCGGACGTGTCAGCGGAGGTGATTCGGGCGGTGACGGCAGCGGAAGCGGTACTCGCGCGGCAGGGCCGCGCCTGGGCGGAACTCGATGGCCGCTTCGACGGCCAGGTGGTGGTCCGGTGGCGGGCCGGGTGAGCGCCGCGCCGCAGCGCCTCGTGGCGGCGCTCGACCTGGGCACCACCCGCGCCGTGGCGGTGGTGGCCGAGGCCACCGGCGATGCGCGGGAGCCGCTGGCGCGAATCCTCGGCGTCGGGGTGGAGCGCTCGGGGGGGATGCGGCGCGGGGTGGTCCGGGACCTCGAGGAGACGACCCGCGCCATCGGGAAGGCGATGGCCGACGCGCAGCGCATGGCGGGGGTGGAGGTTGGCTCCGTCTACTGCGGCATCGCCGGCGAGCACGTGGCGGGGCGGAGTTCCCACGGGATGGTGTCGGTGACGGGCGACGAGATCCGGACCGGCGACGTGGCGCGCGTCAACGACATGGCGAGCAACATCTCGTTCGGTCGTGACCACGAGCTGCTGCACGCCATCCCGCAGGACTACATCATCGACCAGCAGCCCGGCATCAACGAGCCGATCGGGATGACGGGGTCCCGGCTCGAGGCCGAGGTGTACCTGGTGACCGTCCTCTCCAGCGTCCTGCAGAACCTGCGGCGCGCCGTGGAGCGGGCGGGGTTCAGCGTGGGCGATTTCGTGCTGGAGCCGCTAGCCGCCTCCCTCGCGGTGCTGACCCCCGACGAACGGGAGCTCGGCTGCGCCATCGTCGAGCTGGGGGGCGGGTCGACCAACGTCTCCATCTTCCAGGGCGGCAAGATCCGGCACACCGCCTCGCTGCTCTGCGCCGGCGGCCACGTCACGGCCGACCTCGTGCACGGCCTCCAGGTCACGCAGCAGGACGCCGAGCGCATCAAGGAGCGGTTCGGCGCGGCGTACGAGCCGCTGGTGCCCGAGGACGACGTGGTCCAGCTGCCCAGCACCCCGGGCCAGGGACCGCGGAGCGCGCACCGGCGGGTCGTCGCGCATATAATGCACATGCGGCTCCAGGAGGTCCTGGAGTACGCGCTCGACGAGATCACCCGGGCCGGCTATCACCAGCGGCTGCCGGCCGGCGTCATCCTCACCGGCGGCGGCGCCCAGGCGGCGGGGATCATCGAGCTGGGCCGCGAGGTGTTCGCCATGCCGGTGCGCGTGGGCACGCCGGGGCAGGGGCTCACCGGCCTCGCCGACAGCGTTGCCACGCCCCGCCTGGCGGTGCCGGCGGGCCTCGCGCTCTACGGCGCCCGGCAGCTGGCGCTGGGAAGCGGATTCGGCAGCGGCACCCGCCGCGGCGCGCAGGTCGAGAAGGTGCTCGCTCCCGTCATTCGGTGGTTCCAGGACTTCTTCTGATCCGGGCCTGAGAGGACACGACCATGATCTTCGAGCTCGAGGAGTCGGCGACGCAGAGCGCCAGGATGAAGGTGATCGGCGTCGGCGGGGGCGGCGGCAACGCCGTGAACCGGATGATCGAGGAGCGCCTCCAGGGCGTGGAGTTCATCTCGGTCAACACCGACGCCCAGGCGCTGGCCGCCTCGCGGTCGGACCTCAAGGTCCAGATCGGCAAGCGGCTCACGCGCGGCCTCGGCGCCGGCGCCCGGCCGGAGATCGGCCGCCAGGCGGTGGAGGAGAACCGCGACGAGATCATCGCCGCCGTCCAGGGTGCGGACATGGTGTTCGTGACCTGCGGCATGGGGGGCGGCACCGGCACCGGCGCGGCGCCGATCGTGGCCCAGGTGGCCCGGGACATCGGCGCCCTCACCGTCGGCATCGTCACCAAGCCCTTCCTCTTCGAGGGCCGGCGGCGGATGCGGCAGGCCGAGATGGGCATCGCCGAGCTGCGCAACAATGTGGACACGATGATCGTCGTGCCGAATGAGCGGCTGCTGGCGGTGGTCGGCAAGGGCATCCCGTTCCAGGACGCGCTCAAGAAGGCCGACGAGGTGCTGCTGCACGCCACGCAGGGCATCGCCGGGCTCATCACCTCCACCGGCATCATCAACGTGGACTTTGCCGACGTGCGCACCATCATGCAGAACGGCGGCGCCGCCCTCATGGGGACCGGCATCGGCCGCGGCGACAACCGCTCGATGGAGGCGGCGCAGCAGGCCATCTCCAGCCCGCTGCTCGACAACGTCTCGATCGCCGGCGCCACCGGCGTCCTGATCAACATCACCGGCGGCAATGACCTCACCCTGGGCGAGGCCAGCACGATCAACCAGATCATCCACGACGCCGCCGGGGACGACGCCGAGATCATCTTCGGCGCCACCAACGACCCCGCCATGCAGGGCGAGGTCCGGGTCACCGTCATCGCGACGGGGTTCGACCGGGCAGGCGCCCAGGACGGGGCAGGGCGCCAGGGATCCGGCATCCTCCCCTTCCCGGTGCCGCGCCGGGCGGTGACCCCGCCGCCGGTGTCCGCCCCGGCGCCGGCCGCGCGCCCGGAACCCCGGCGCCCCGCGGCGCCCTCCGAGGTGCCGGACATGGAAATCCCGACCTTCATCCGGCGGCAGATGGACTGATGCGGCACCTCAAGTTTCCCCTGGCGCTGGGCATCGTGCTGGCCGGGGCGTGGGCTAGCCTGGCCGACGCCTGGCCCTGGCGCCGTGTGCTGGTGGCGCCGCCGATCGTGGTCAGCGAGGCCTGGCTCGAGTCGGCCGACACGCTGCGGCGGGGGGAAACCGTCTCCGACCTCCTGGCCCGGCAGGGCATCTTCGGCATCGACCTGCAGCAGATCGCGCAGCGCTCCCGCTTCGACCCTCGCCGCGCGCGGACCGGGATGGTGTTCAACTTCCGCCGCCCCCGCCAGGACTCCCTCCCCTCCGCGTTCACGGTCCGGACCGGCGCCGAAGAGCGCCTCCAGTTCCTGCGCGCCGAGGGCGGGTGGACCACGGTCGTGCAGCCGATCGCCTGGCATCCGGAGGTGGTCCGGATCGAGGGGCCGATCGACAACTCGCTGTATGTCGCGCTTGACGAGACCGTGGACGCCGGCCTCCTGGGCCCGGGCGAACGGCAGCGCCTCGCGTGGGACCTGGCCGACGTCTTTGCCTGGTCGGTGGACTTCACCCGCGACATCCGGCCCGGCGATCGCTTCCAGGTGCTGCTCGAACGGATGGTGTCGGACGAGGGCGAGGTGCGATTCGGCCGGATCCTGGCGAGCGAGCTGACCATCAACGGGCAGGCGCTGACGGCCTTCCGGTTCGACACGCCGGACGGGCAGTCGTCGTTCTACGATGCCGATGGCGAGTCGCTCCGCCGGGCGTTCCTCCGCGCGCCCCTCCAGTTCCGGCGCATCAGCTCGAGCTTCAACCGATCGCGCCGGCACCCGATCCTGGGCTTTGCCCGCCGGCACGAGGGCACCGACTACGCCGCCGACTACGGCACTCCGGTGCTGGCCGCCGGCGACGGGACCGTCCTCCAGGCGGGGTGGTCGGGGGGCTACGGCAACCTCATCGAGGTGCGCCACGCCAACGGGATCACCACGCGCTACGGCCACCTGAGCAGCATCGCCGTGCGCCGCGGCGCGCGCGTGTCGCAGGGCCAGGTCATCGGCCGGGTCGGTTCGTCCGGCCTCGCCACCGGTGCGCACCTGCACTACGAGTTCCGCGTCAACGGCGTGGCGCGCGATTCCCGGCGGATGGACCTGGGGAACGGGGAACCGGTGCCCGCCGCCGAACGCCCCGCCTTCGACGCCGAGCGCTTCCGCCTCGCCGCGCAGCTGTATCCGGTGCCGGCCCTCTCCCTCGCGCCCGCCACGCCCTGACCCCGCGGCCGGCAGCCGCCGGCCGAGGTCCCGATGCTGATCGCCCTGATCCTTCTTGCGGCCCTGGCCGGGGCGTGGTTCACGTACCGCCACCTCGAACCGAAGGCCCCCGGCGCGTGGGTGCCGCTCGCCTGCCGCGCGGTGGCCTGGGGCGCCGTCGGCCTGCTGCTCGCGGACCCCGGGTTCACTTCCCGCGCCCCCGGTGGCCGCCCCCTCGTCCTCCTCGACGCCTCCCTGAGCCTCCGCGCCGACTCCGGCGCCTGGCGCCGCGCCACTGACACCGCGAGGGCACTCGGGCGGGTCCGCTGGTTCGGCGACGCCCGGCCGTGGACCGACTCGGTGGACGCCCGCGGACGGAGCGACCCGGCCTCGGCGCTCGAGGCGGCCGCGGCGGTGGGACGGCGGGTCGTGGTGGTGACCGACGGCGAGCTGGACGACTTCGAGGGGTCGGCGCCCGACTTGCGCGCCGGGGCGGGTTTCCTGGTCCTGCCCCGGCCGACCCGCAGGGATTTCCTCGTGGACGAGGTCTCGGGGCCGGCGCGGGTCACGGTCGGGGACTCGTTGCGGCTGTCGGCGATCGTCCGCCTCCTCGGCAGCCAGGCGCCCGACACGGCAGTGGTCACCCTCGAACTCGGCTCGAGGGTCCTCGCCAGGACACGGGTGGTCCTGGCCCCGGGGGCGGCCGTCGTGGTGGAGCTCGCGGCGTCCACCCGCGGCCTGCCAGCCGGCACGGCGTTCTTCGCGGCGCGAGTCGCCGGCCCCGGTGACGAGGAGCCGCGCGACGACGCGCGACTGGTCGCCGTGACGATGTCACCGACCCCCGGCATCGTGCTGCTCGCGCGCCCCGGCGACTGGGATGCCCGGTTCCTCTACCGCACGCTGCGCGAGGTGGCCGAACTGCCGGTCAAGGGCTACGTGTCCGTCGTGCCGGGGAGCTGGCGCGACATGGAGCGACTCGAGCCGGTGCCCGGCCCGGTGGTGCAGGCCGCGGCGCACGGGGCGGACCTCCTGGTCATCCGGGGTGAGGCGGGTGTGGGGATAGAGGCACGGCGGGAGGCCAGCACCTGGCGCTGGCCCGACGCCTCCGGCGGGGCGGGCGAGTGGTATGTGACCGCCGCACCGGGATCCCCCGTCGGGATGGCGTTTGCCGGCATTCCGGCGGAGTCGCTCCCGCCCGTGACCGGCGCGAGCGGACTCGAGGTGGGGCCCGATGACTGGGTGGGGGCGAGTGCGCAGGTCGGCCGGCGCGGCGCGCCAAGGCCGGTGTGGATCGGGCGCCAGGCGGGCGCCCGGCGGGAGGTGGTGGTGGGTGCGGACGGATTCTGGCGCTGGGGGTTCCGCGGCGGGTTGAGCGGCGACGCCTATCGCGTCCTCGTCGCGTCGAGCGTCGCCTGGCTGCTGGCCACGCCGGAGGGGAGTGCGGCGCTGGCTCGGCCGCTCCGCACCGTGGTGGAGCACGGAATGCCGCTCGTCTTTGCCCGGACGGCCGATTCGCTGGCCCTGCTGCCCATCACCCTGACGGGCGCGGCGGGCGACCGCACCGACACCCTGCGGTTCGGCGGTGACGGCACTGCCGGCCTCTACCTGCCGCCGGGGACCTATCACTACCGGCTCGCGGCGGGTCGGGCCGGTGCCGGAGTCGTGGCGGTGGACGGCTGGTCCCGGGAGTGGGCGGTGCGTCCGCCGGTGGTCGCGTCGCGCGCCGGTGCCGCGGCGGCCACCGGGACTCGGCACACCGCGCGCGACGTGCCGTGGCTCTATGTCCTCGCGCTGGCGGCCCTCGCCGGCGAGTGGCTGGCGCGCCGCCGGCTCGGCCTCCGCTGACCTCCCCTTAGATTTCCCGCATGAAGCCCGATCGCGTCACTGCGCCACCGAAGGGCGGGCTGTGGGCCCGCCTCAAGCGGCTGGCCACCACCGATGTCGGCGCCCTGGTGCGCGGGCTGAACGCCGGCGACATCGAGGCGATGGAACGGCTCCTCCTCGAGGCCGATTTCGGCGTCCCCGCCACGATGGACCTGGTGGCTGCGCTCGAGGACGGCGTGCGCCGCGGAAGGTGGAAGTCGGAGGCCGACCTCCGCTCGGCGCTCGCCGGGAAGATCGCGGAACTGCTGCAGGGGGACCCGGGCGGCGTCGAGCTCGCGTGCGCCGAGCCCGGCCCGACCGTGGTGCTGGTCATGGGGGTAAATGGAACCGGCAAGACCACCACCGTGGCCAAGCTCGCGCACCGGCTCAAGGCACAGGGCCGCCGGCCGCTCCTCGCCGCCGCCGACACCTGGCGGGCCGGCGCCGTGACCCAGCTCGAGGTGTGGGCGTCCCGGCTCGATCTCCCGTGCGTGGCCGGCGCGCCGGGCGGCGATCCCGCCGCCGTGGCCTTCGACGCGGTGGCCGCGGCCTCGGCGCGCGGAGCCGACATCGTGCTGGTGGACACCGCCGGGCGGCTGCACACGCAGGAAGGGCTGATGGATGAGCTGCGGAAGGTGGCCCGGGTGGTCGGCCGCCGGGTGCCGGGGGCCCCGCACGAGGTGCTGCTCGTGCTCGATGGCACGGTGGGCCAGAATGCCGTGCAACAGGGGCGCCTCTTCTCCGCCGCCGTCCCCCCGACCGGCCTGATCGTGACGAAGCTCGACGGCACGGCCAGGGGCGGCGCGGTGGTGGCGCTCCGCCGGGAACTCGGCGTCCCGATCCGCTTCCTCGGCCGCGGGGAGCGGCTCGAGGATCTCGTGCCGTTCGACTCGCGGGACTTTGCCAGGCACCTCCTTGCCGACGAAGGGTGAGCGCGGGACCGGCCCCCGCCTCGACGCCCCCGTCCAGTTCCTGAAGGGGGTCGGCGAACGACGCGCCGAACTGCTGGCCCGCCTCGGCATCGCCACCGCGCAGGACCTCCTCTGGCACCTCCCGCACCGCTACCTCGATGCCTCCACCGTCGTGCCGCTGGCGCGCGCCCGCGTCGGCGACGACGTGGCCTGCATCGGCCGGGTGGTGGACAAGGCGGTGGTCCCCACGCGCCGGGGGCTCCGCATCTTTCGCGCGGTCCTGCGCGACGCCAGCGGCGCGCTCGAGTGCGCCTGGCCCGGGCAGGCGTTCCTCGACCGGACGATCGAGATCGGACAGACGCTGCTCGTGGCAGGCACCGTCCGGTTCTACCACGGCCGCCAGCTGGCGCCGAGGGAGTTCCTCATTCTCGGGGAGGAAGGAGAGGAGGCCGGCCCCGAGGCGGGGCGGGTCCTCCCGATCTATCCCGCCACCGAGGGGATGAGCCACCGCGCGCTCCGGGGGCTCATCGACCGGCACCTGGACTCCCTCCTCGCGGTGGTGCGGGACGACCTGCCTCCCGCGCTGCGGGAGGAGCTTGGCCTTCCCGGCGTGCACGAGGCGCTCCGGGCGGTGCACCGACCCGAGTCGGTGGTCGCCGCGGACCGGGGGCGGCGGCGCCTGGCGTTCGACGAACTCTTCGACCTCCAGCTGATGCTGGTCCGGGCCCGGGTGCTGGCCAAGCGCCAGCGGAGCGGGATCGCCTTCGAGATCCGCCGCGAGCTCACCTCGCGGCTCAAGGCGGCGCTGCCCTACGCCCTCACCGACGACCAGAAGCAATCGCTCCGGGAGATCACCGCCGACATGACGGCCCCCGAGCGGATGCATCGCCTCCTGATGGGCGACGTGGGCACCGGCAAGACGGTGGTCGCGCTCTTCGCGATGCTGCTGGCGGTGGAGAA
>CAZNLY010000010.1:60397-73409 GCA_964574295.1 uncultured Gemmatimonadaceae bacterium | reverse complement strand
TGGCGGCGTTGAGCGCCAGCAGGTTGGTCTGCGAGGAGATCTGCTTGATCAGGTCGATGAATTCGGTGATCGACTCCGACTTCCGGGCCAGCTCCTGCACCTGCTGGGCGGAGGTCTGCACCACCTCGCGGACGTCGAGCAGCGTCTGCCCCGCCGCGGCCACGTCGGTGCGGTGCCGCGCCGCCAGGTCGCGGATCGTGTCGCCCAGCCCCACCACCCGGGTCGAGGCCTCGTCGGCCTCCGCGGCGGTGGCCCGCAGCCGGTTGAGGAGCTCGTCGGCGGCGCGCATCCCGTGCACCTGGGACTCCGCGCTGTGCGACATCTTCACCATCGCGGTGGAGATCTCGCCGCTGCTCGCCGCCAGCTCCTCGCTCATCGCCGAGAAGTCGCTGGCGCTTGCGCTGATCTGGTTCGATTCCTTGACCACGATGGCCACCAGTTCCCGGAGCCGCGCCGCCATCCCGTCCATGGCGCCCGCCAGGTGGCCCAGCTCGGTGGGCATGTCGCCGAGCGTCACCGGCCGCAGGTCGCCGACGCCGAAGCGCTCCGCGGCGCCCACCAGCCGGCGGAGCGGCGCGTCCACCGAGCGGACGGTGTAGATGGTCGTGGCCACGCCGAGGATGAGGGCCAGGCCGAAGAGCGCCCAGACGTTTCGCTCCCGCCGCCCCGCCTCCGCCTGCAGCGCCTGGATCCGGATCATGGCGCGGGAGCTCTGCGAGCGCGACAGCGCGCGCACGTCGGCCACCAGCGTGTCGGCCGGCGACCGCGCCAGGTTGGCGTAGCGCCGGGCCTCCGCGTCACGGCCCAGGTCGGCCAGCGCGTGCGCCAGCGCGTACGACACTTCGATGACCGCCTGCTCGTCGGCGATCTTGTTGATGATGTAGCGGTCCTGCGTGGAGAGCCCCGCAAGCTGGCGGAAGGACCGCTGGTAGCCATACGCGGTGTCGCCGCTGGCCACGAAGGTGCGCTGCAGCTCCGGCGAGGGTTCCAGCAGGTACTGCTCGGCGCTCCGGATCTCGTTGAGCACCGCGCCCACCAGCCCGCTCCCGGCCTCCGTCCCGGCCAGCAGCGCACCCGTCTCCACCTCCACCGACCGGCTGATCGAGCGCACGGCCCGCGTGGCGCTGAGCGCCAGCAGCAGCACGAGGGTGATGAGCACCACCATCCCCAGGCTCACCCGGCTCCGGAGGCTCTTGAGCGGGTTCATTGGGCCTCCAGCATCTGCATGCGGCCGTCCTGCACCTGCCCGACGTAGATCCGGAGGCTCGGCACGTCGCCGTTCTCGTCGAAGGCGATGGTGCCCATCGCCCCCTCGTACGCCGGCGTGGCGGTCCCGATCCCGGCGAAGGCGTCCCGCACCTTCTGGCGGTCGGTGCCGGCGCGGAGGACGGCGTCGCGCAGCATGTACACCGCGTCGTACGCGCCGGCGCCGCTGCCGTTCGGGTCGCCCGCGTCGGGGAAGCGCTTGCGGTACGCCTCGATGAACCGGCGGTTGGCCGGCGTGTCGGTGGACGGCGCGTAGGACGCCGTCACGTACACGCCGTTGGCCACCGGCCCCGCCAGCGCGATCTGCTCGAGGCCGTCGCCCCCCATCACCGGGATGTCGAGCTTCTTGCGCCGCATCTCGCCGAGGATGGTGCGCGCGTCGGGGTCGTAGCCCGCGATGACCAGGAACTGCGCCCGCTTGTCACGGGAGAGGAGGTCCACGTACGCACTGACGTCAGGCGCGTCGCCCAGGTACGGATAGACCCCGGTGACGGTGCCCATGAGGGTGCCGAACTCCGCCTCGAAGGCGTTGCGGACCCCGCGGCCGTAGTCGCTGTTGAGGTAGAGCACAGCCCCGCGGGACAGCCCGAGCCGCCCCTGGGCCCAGCGCGCGAGCGCGGCGCCGTGGGCCAGGTCGCTCGGGCAGACGCGGAAGGTGTACGGGCCGGCGTCGGTGACGGCAGGAGCGGAGGAGGCGGGGGCGATCTCGAGGAGCGGGTCGCTGCCGCCGTTGTACACCGGCGCCGCCGCCAGCGTGGGCCCCGAGAAGCCGTGCCCGATGACCGCGATCACGTCGGAGTTGTAGAAGTCGGTGGCCACGACGACGGCCGAGTCGGCATCGGCGTAGTCCTCGCGTTCGATCAATTCGATGGGCCGGCCGTTGATGCCGCCCGCCGCGTTGATCTCCTCCGCCGCCAGCTGGGCGCCGTAGCGGATCGGCAGGCTCAGCGGGTCGGTGAAGTTGGCGGCGACGCCGATCTGGATCGGCCGGCCGCCTCCGCTGCAGGCGGAGAGCGCAAGGAGCCCGAGCAGGGCGGCGCCGAGGCGCGCCCGGCGGGGCCGGGAGAAAGGCAGGACCACGTCGTACTCCAGGCGTGACGCCATGGGAAACCGCGTCGGCGGAGTTGTGCTCAGGGGAGACGCCGTAGGTTAGTCGGGCGCGCGGGGGTTGGCAACGTGCGGCGGCCGCCCCGAGAAGGTCCAGCCGTCGAAGGTGGGGCCGTCCACCAGGCTCACCGACGCCTCGACCCGTCCGGCGGCGCGGCGCCAGGTGAGGCGGAGCATCTGGGTGGCCTGGATCCACTGCACCATCCCCTGCCCGCCCTGCAGGGTGGCGGGGCGGGGGCCGTAGGCCCACTCGAGCTCGTCGCGCCACCGGTCGAACTGGGCCATCGGGAGGGTGGTGCTCACCGTGACGATGGCGGTCACGCTGTCGATCGCCGCCAGCCACACCGCGAGCGGGGCGTTGCTTCCCGGCTCCGTCATGGTGGCGCGGCAGTCCTGCAGCCGGGGATCGGCGGCGCTCCGCTGGCAGGTGAGCCCCGGCCCGAGGAGGAGCCGCACCTGGGCGTCGGCGGTGGCGAGCGGGACGCCCGCACGGAATCCGTAGAACGCCAGCGGGGGCCGCTGCGCCGGCGCGGCCGGCACCACGCCGAGCACGCCGAGCAGGGCCCCCGCCCCGACCCAGAGGCGAATCAGGCCTTCCGGACGTTGGCCGCCTGCAGGCCCTTCGGGCCCTCGACGATGTCGAACTCGACGGCGTCGCCCTCGGCGAGCGAGCGGAACCCCTCCATTGCGATTGCGGTGTGGTGCACGAAGACGTCCTTGCCGCCCTCCTGCGCGATGAACCCAAACCCCTTCGCGTCGTTGAACCACTTCACGGTGCCCTTCGCCATTGCCCTAACCTCTAGTCAGCGGGAAAAAAATGGCCGTTCGGAGCTGGCGCATCCGAGCGGCGTGGGTGAGGCGACTCCGGCTTGCCACTGCCAACCATGGCTCCAAACTGCGAACCCGGGCCCCGGCTGTCAATATGGGGCCGGGGCCGACAGGGTGAGTCCCACCGTCCGGAGCTCGTGGTCGAGCAGCCAGCGCTTGGTTTCCAGCCCGCCGCCATAGCCCACCAGCCCCCCGTCCTTGCCCACCACCCGGTGGCACGGAATGAGGATCGCCAGGTGGTTCGAGCCGTTGAGCTGGCCCACCGCCCGCGGGTGGAGCCCGGTGGCCACCGCAATGTCCTCGTAGGAGCGGGTCTCGCCGAACGGAATGTTGCAGAGCGCCCGCCAGACCGCCTCCTGCGGCTCGCTCACCTCGAGATAACTGCCGAGATGCTCGGGGTAGGCAAACGGGCGGGGCTTCCCGGAGAAGTACGCCGTGAGCCACGCCGTGGCGTGGCGGCAGGGGCCCGCGTCGATCACCGCCCCGGGCGCGCGGGCGCGCAGCCGCTCGGCCAGGCGCAGGCGCCCGGTCCGCTCGGCAAACTCCACGATCAACGGCCCCTCGCGTGCCTCGAGGATCGTGAGCACGCCGACTGGGGACTGGTACGACGTCCACTCGATTCGCATGGGGTGACTCCCGCGGGCAATCTATCCGCAGGGCTCCGCCGGGGCCACGCGCCCCGGTGGACGCGCCCTCCCCGCCGTGTATCTTGAGCGACCCCTCCAGCGGAGCCATCCGATGCTGCTCGCCCTGGCCCTCGTCCTCCAGCAGGTTCCCCAGCCGACGCCGGTGGCCTCGGTCACCATCCGCCCCGCCGCGGCGGCGATCGCCGTGGGCGACACCCTCCGGCTCAGCGCGCAGGCCTTCGACTCGGCGGGCCGCCCCCTCGACGACGTCCGCATCCGCTGGTTCCAGGCGGGCGGCCAGTTCGAGGGCACGGTGGACTCCACCGGCCTTGCCACCGCCGGCGCGGTGGGGGCCCTCCGGGTCACCGTGCTCGCGTCGCCCAAGGGGGGCGGGCGGCCCAAGACCGCCTTCGCGGTGATCACGATCGTCCCGGGTCCCGCCGCCACGGTGGCGCTCGACCCCGGCCCCGACCGGATGTACGTCGGGCAGGAGCTCGCCGTCACCGCCCGCGTGGCCGACGCCGAGGGGAACCTTCGCCACGACCCGGTCGCGTGGAGTTCCGACCAGCCCGGCATCGTGCGCGTCTCCTCGACCGGCCTCCTCGGCGCGGTGCGGCCCGGCCGCGCCATCGTGACGGCGCGGGCCGGCAGCGCGACCGCCACCCTCCGGATTGCCGTGGCGGCCAACCCGGTGGCCACCGTGGCGATCCAGCCCGCCACCGCCACCGTCCGCACCGGCGACGTGGTGCGCCTGACCCTCGACGCCCGCGACCGGGCGGGGGCGCGGGTGTCCGGCGTCCTGCCGGATTGGTTCGTCGGCCCCGGCGCCGCCCAGGTGGAGGGCGACGGCGCCTTCGTGGCGAGCGAGCCCGGCACCTATCGCGTCGTCGGGAGCTTTGCGGGGCGCTCCGCGGTGGCCACCCTGACGGTGACCCCGCGCGACGTGGTGCGCCCCACCACGCTCGTGGGCCGCTACCCGGTGAAGGGCTTCGCGACGATGGAGTTCTGGCTGCATCCCGACGGGAAGCACGGCTACCTCTCCACCCTCGGCGACCGGCTCTACGCCCTCGACCTCTCGAACCCCGCCGCGCCGACGGTGACCGACTCGGTCATGGTGGACGCGCGGGCCATCAACGACGTCATGAGCACCGAGGATGGCCGGTACGGCGTCATGACGCGCGAGGGCGCCTCCAGCCGCAAGAACGGCATCGTGATCCTGTCGTTCGAGGACCCGGCCCATCCGAAGGTCATCTCGGAGTTCACCGAGACGGTCTCGGGTGGCGTCCACAGCACGTTCATCTACCGCGGCTACGTGTACCTGACCGACGACGCCACCGGGTCGATGCGGGTCATCGACATCCGCGACCCGCTGACGCCCAGGCAGGTGGCCCGGTGGGAAACGCCGGGCAGCGGCGCCGGGCGGATGCTGCATGACATCGACGTGCAGGACGGGCTGGCCTACCTGAGCTACTGGAACGACGGCCTCGTCATCCTGGACGTCGGCAACGGCATGCGCGGCGGCAGCCCCGAGAACCCGCAGCTGGTGTCCCAGTACAAGTACGACCTCGAGGGGCTCTACCGTGACGTGGCCGCGGTGGGCGGGCCCGGCTTCATCCGCGGCACCCACACCGCCTGGCGGAGCGGCAGGTATGTGTTCGTGGGCGACGAGGTCTTTGCCGCCCAGCCGCAGGCCACCGCCGGTCCCAGCCTCCTGGGCCTCGGCCGCGCCTACGGCCGGCTCCACGTGGTGGACGTCTCCGACATTTCACGGCCCCGGGGCGTGGCCTGGTACGAGCCGAAGGACGGGGGGACCCACAACGTCTGGGTGGCGGGCGACACGCTGTATCTCGGGGACTACCAGGGAGGGCTCCGGGTCCTCGATGTCAGCGGCGAGCTTCGCGGCGACCTCCTGGCGCAGGACCGGGAGATCGCCCACGTGGTCACCGGCGACGGCAAGGGGAACTTCCCCAACGCCGCCATGGCCTGGGGCGCCATCTACCGCGACGGAAACATCTACGTCCCGGACGTCTTCTCGGGGCTCTGGGTGGTCAAGGTCGAGCCGAAGAACGCGTTGACGCCCTGACCGCCCTGGGGGCGGGCCGGGTGGCCCCGGAGGGGACAGCCCGATAGATTTGGTCCCCTATGACCACCACGCAGAACCTGATCGTCCGGACCTTCCACGACCGGGCCGAGGGACTCGCCCACTTCATGTTGCGGGCGGGCGAAGCGCCCCGGTTCCTGGCCTACGATGACGCCACCGGCTGCCCGATGGACGTGGCGCTGGCGGCGCTGGAGTGGACCCTCGGCGTTGGCATTCTCCGCGAGGACGACCTCCTCCACGCCGGCCGACTCACCGCCGAGACCGCCGCGGCGGTCGTCGAGCGGAAGACCGACAAGGGGCGGCAGTTCGTGTACCTCGGGCCCCGCCTCGACGCCCCGCCGATGGACCTCTTCGAAGGGTCCGTCCTCTACGACGAGCCCGGGGTCAAGGCGGTCGAGTTCACCCAGCGGGCCCACGCGCTGGCGCACTTCCTCCGCGCCACCTCCGGCGCCGGCGCCGTGATGGCCCTCCTGAGCCGCCGTGCCCCGGAGGTGCGCCACATCCGCCGCTGGCTCGGTCCCATCCTGCAGGAGCTCGAGTCGCCCCGCCCCCTCATGGCGGGGTGGTTTGCCGCCTCGTCGGCCGGCTGCCTCTTTGTGGGGCCGGAGCGCGAGGGCATGGCCCGGTACATCGAGGTCGGCCTCGAGCCATGACGCGCACCCATCTGATGGCCCTCCTGGCCCTCGGGGTGACGGCGCCCCTCGCGGCCCAGAACGGGCGCGAGCACTTCGTCCAGCCCGACACCGCCTACGATGCCGTCCATGCCGTCCAGCGTGACGCCTTCCTCGTCCTGCGGGACTCCACCTCGGCCATCACCGCCGCCACCAGCCGCCTGATGGCGGGGCTCACGCCCTCGAGCTCGCTGGCCTGGTCGAGCGGCCGGGCGACCGCGGTGGCCAACGCCTGCGCCCGCACCGCCGGCCCGCTCGAGAATGCCCGGACCGTCACCGCCGGCGGGAACTGGCCGCTCGACAAGCAGAAGGAGGCGCAGTCGGACCTCCTCAAGGCCATGACCACCTTCTCGGGGCAGCTTCGCGCCTGCGAGGGGCTATGGAAGGGCCTCGCCGCCGACACCAGCCAGCAACACTTCCGCGACAACGCCCCGTACCAGATCAAGCGGCTCAACGACCAGGTGGCCGCCTTCAACCGCACCGCCCAGAAATACCTCCAGTACATCAGCATCACGCTCAAGCCGCCGGGCACCTGACCTCGAGCTCTCGACACCGATGTGGTCGGTGTGGATTCACATTTCCACACCGGGTGGACAACGCGCCTAGCGGCTGGTTCCACCATGGCTTACCGCTCCACATTCTGCGCACACTGAAAATCATGTAACCCGAATAAAGACAGGCACTTGCGCCACTTCCACCGAGGCGTAACTTGGGGGCACATCCGCGCGGGACGGGTGCCGGCCTCGCGTCGGCAACGGTGTCGGGCGGGTGCGTTCGGACCGGAGGAGCAGGGGAGGGACGCGGTGCCTTGACTGGCCCGTGCCCCGACGAGCCTGGACCAAGGCCGGCCGGACGGGTGGAGCCAGTCGCGCGCTCCGCCCACCCCGATCTGGCGCCTCGGGGTGCTCTGCGAAGGGACGGTCCGCGACCCGACCCGACTCGCAGCGCTCGCAACGACGACTGGGCAGGGAGTGCGCTCCCGGCCGGTCGGACCTCACGGGGCCAGTCCCCGCGGGGCATTGCGGGAAACGGCCGCCCGGCGAAGAACCGGGCGGCCGTTTCTGCGTGTGCGCCACTCGAGACGCGGTCAGGCGCCCCAGTCGCTCCGGCCGCGGTAGGCGCGGCGGCGATCGAGCTGCCAGAGGGGGCGGGCGCTCACGAGCTCGTCCCCCTCGAAGTGGGAGGGATCGGCCAGCGCGTCGGCCATGCTCGCGGTCTTGGCGCTCGCGTTGTCGGCGTAGTGCAGGACCTCCGCCTCGAGCGTCATCGGCGACACCGCGGCCCCGAACTCGAGCTTGCCGTGGTGCGAGAGGACGAGGTGCTGGAGGAGGGCGAGCTCCTGCTCCGTGCAGGGCGGCGGGACCGCGGCGCGCACCGCGCGGTCGAGGCGGAGCGCCCCCAGCACCACGTGCCCATGCAGGGTGCCCGCCTCGGTGGACTCGAAGAGCCCGCCCTCCCACCGGTAGGCGTCGAGCTTGCCGATGTCGTGCAGGAGGACGCCCGCCAGGACGAGGTCGGCCTCGGCGCGGCACGCCCGCGCGATCGTGCGCGCGATGCTCGCCACCTCCACCGTGTGCTGGAGCAGCCCGCCCAGCCGGGCGTGATGTCCCTGCAGGCTGGCGGGGCATGCCTCGTACGCCACCCGGAACGCGTCGTCATCGTAGAAGAGGGCCAGCGTGGCCGCCAGGCGAGGCCGGGCGATCTCGGCCCGCCAGCCGTCGAGCGTCCTCCAGTAGGGGCCGGTGTCGCCGATGGAGGGCACCAGCCTCCGCAGGTCCACGCTCCCCTTGGGCAGCGGGCGGATCGAACTCACCTTGATCTGCCGCTGTCCGCGGTAGAGCCCGACCTCGCCGATGACCTGCGCCACGTCTCCCGGCGCGATCCCGGCGATCCGCGGTTGGTCCTCCTGCCAGAACGGGGCGCTGGCCAGGCGGCCGCTCGCGTTGGCAAACGTGAGCACGGTGTGCGGGGTGTCGCCGCCCTTCCGCTCCACCTCCACGACGAGGAGCGGATCCTGGATGCGGTGTCCCGGGCCCAGCGTGGGGAGGTCGAGGAGGTCGGTCATGCGGCGCGACGGGGTCGGCAGGACGATCGGGTCATCGACGCAAAGGTAACCCGCTTGCTCCGGGGGGTGGGACGGGTAGCTTGTCCGGGCATGCACGGCTTGGCCCTCCTCGTGGTGACGCTGGACCCCGAACGCCGGGAGCGACTGACCTCGGCGCTCTCGGCGCAGGGACATCATGTGGTGACGGCACCGGGGGCCACCGAGGCGGCCGCCGCGCTCGGCGTGCCGGGGCTCGACGGAGTGGTGGTGGACCTGTCACTGCCCGGCCTCGACGCCGCCGCCCTTGGCCGCGCGCTCACCCCGGCGGCGGACCCCCCGCCCGGCTCCCTCGAGGACGCCGAGCGGCGGCATATCGCGGTGACGCTGGCGCACACCCGCGGCAACAAGCGCCAGGCGGCGCTCCTCCTCGGCATTTCCCGCTCGACCCTCCTGCACAAGATCCGCCGCTATGGACTCGAGGCGGTGGCCCGGCGGGGCACGGCCGCGCGGTAGGGGGCGGGGCGGCCCGGGGTCGTGGAGACCCCCGGACCGGGCCGGTGCCGGTGCCGTCATCCGGCCGCGGCCCCCCGCGCTGCGTGCCGCTTCGCTTACCGCTCGATGCGCAGCCGGCCCAACCGTGACACGACCACGCGCCGCTGGGCCCCGCCCTTTGTGAGCGTCCACGTGGCGTTGGAGAACCCCATCGACCAGCCGACCGGCGAAAAGGTGATGGTGCGCGCGCCGCCGGCGAGCGCCACGTCGAACCGCGCAGGGCCGGCCGTGGCCCAGCGGGGTTCCCACGCGTCCTCCACGCGGACCTCGAGCAGCAGCGAGTCGGCGCGCACCGTGAGCCGCGTCAGGCGGGACTCCACTACGGCCATGACACGGGCGCGCGCGTGGGCGCCGGCGAGCTCCGCGGCCGCGTGCTCGACCGACAGGGTGTCGAGCGGCTCGGCGAGCCGCGGCGCCGCGATGCCCAGCATGAGCGACGCGAGGGCGACGGTGATGACGAGTTCGGGGAGGGTGACGCCGCGCGGCATGGGCCCACGATAGGGCCGCCGGTCGCCGCGCCGTCATCGTTCCGGCGCGGGGCGGCGCGGCGTTCCGCGGGCCTTGCTCCGGCCCCGATCTGGCGACAACTTGCGGGTCGTTCTTCACTCCACGGGGGCCGGCTCCGCATGTCCAGGCGCGTGCTCGTGGTGGACGACGAGCCGGCAATTCGCCACGCCGTCGGGCGCGCCCTCCGCCGCGAGGGATGGATCGTGGTCACCGCGGCGACCGGGGGCGAGGCCCTCGCCGCGCTGGAGGGCGACCCCGCCGGTGCGGTGGTCCTGGACTATCACCTGCCGGGGATGTCGGGGGCCGATCTCGGTGTGGAAATCGTGCGGCGGTGGCCGGCGCTCCGCCAACGGCTGCTCTTCGTGAGCGGCGACCCGGCGCTCACCGCGGAGGCGCTCCCCGCCGCCTGCCGCGGCGCAGCCCTGGTGCCCAAGCCCTTCGACCTGCTCGACCTGACCGCCGCGGTCCGCGCCCTGCTCGACGCCCCGGCCGCCGGCGCCGCCTCCACGGAAACTCCGCCATGACCCTTCCCGCGGGGATCGCCCCGCTCGCCGGCCCCGATCCCCTTGCCGCGCTGCGCGAATACCGCGCGCTGGCGCCATGGAGCCTGCGCGACCTCGCGGCGCTCGCCGGCGCGCTGCTCGAGGCGTCGAGCATCGTGCCCGTCAACGCCGCCGCGCGGGCGCATCCCGGCGAGCGCACCATCCGCTTCTACGTGGCCCGCGGGCTGGTGAGCCCGCCCGAGGGCCGCGGCACCGCGGCCACCTACGGGTACCGCCACCTGCTGCAGGTGCTGGCCATCAAGCTCCGCCAGATGGAGGGCGCCACCCTCGAGGCCCTCACGAAGGAGCTGGCCGAGCTCGCCGGCGACATGCTGGAGCGCCGGGTGGCGAGCGCGCTCGGCCCTGCGGTGCCGCTGCCCGAGCGGGCGCTGGCCGGGCCGGCCACGCACACCCCTCGCGGGCGGGTGGCGCGCGCCATCCAGTCGGCGCTCCCCGTGCCGGGCCAGCCGCCCCGGCCCAGCACCTGCCGGCGCATTCCCTGCGGCGCCGGTGCCGAGCTCCTGCTCGACGAGCGGCACCCCGCCCTGCAGGGGCCGGGCGCCGAGACCGCCCTCGCGCGCGACGTGGCGCAGCTCCTCTCGCAGGCGGGCGCGCCGCCCGCGGCATCCTGACCCTCCCCCGACCCGGAGTGCTGCATGTCGTACGTTCTGCTATTCGTCCTGGTCGTGATCGTGCTGTGGGGCGTCGCGGCCTACAACGGTCTCATCAGCCTCAAGAACCAGGTGCAGAACGGCTGGACCCAGATTGACGTCCAGCTCAAGCGGCGCCACGACCTCATCCCCAACCTGGTCAACACGGTCAAGGGCGCCATGGAGTACGAGCGCGGCACGATGGAGGCGGTGATCGCCGCCCGCGCCAGGGCGGTGGGCGCGCAGGGCGTGAAGGCGACGGCCCAGGCGGAGGGCGAGCTGACGCAGGCACTCGGGAAGCTCTTTGCCCTGATGGAGAACTACCCGCAGCTCAAGGCCACGGCCAACGTCCTCCAGCTGCAGGAGGAGTTGACGAGCACCGAGAACCGCATCGGCTTCAGCCGGCAGCATTACAACGACGTGGCCACCGAGTACAACACGCGGCAGCAGCAGTTCCCCACCAGCCTGGTGGCGGGGCTCGCGCGGGCCACCCCGGCCGAGCTCTGGGTCATCGCGGACGCCGGCGAGCGCGCCGTGCCGCAGGTGGACCTCGGGACGCGCGCCCCGGGCGCGTGAGCGACGCGAACCTCTTCGCGCAGCAGGCCGCCAACCGCCGGCGGTCGGTCTGGCTGGTGACGGGGTTCATTTTGTTCTTCGCGTGGGTCGGCTTCGGCGGCGACTACGCCTTCTACCTCCTCACCGCCGGCGCGCGCGCCGGCGAGTACCGGCACACCATCCCGTTCATTGGCGTCCTCGCCACCGCGGCCGCGGCCCTCCTCTGCTACGTCGGCTGGAAGACCGGGCCCCGCCGCGTGCTGCTCGCCGCCGGCGCGTGGGAGGTCGTGACCCCGGCCACACCGCAGCAGCTCCAGCTGGCCAACGTGGTCGAGGAGATGGCCATCGCGGCGGGGCTCCCCAAGCCCGCCGTCCACGTCGTGCCCGATCCCGACCTCAATGCCTTCGCCACCGGGCACGACCGCCGCCACGCCAGCATCGCCGTGACCGACGGACTCCTCGCCGCGCTCGACCGCGACGAGCTCCAGGGCGTCGTGGCCCACGAGATGGCGCACATCCAGAACGACGACGTGAAGCTGATGACGCTGCTCGCGGGGATGCTCGGCGCCATCGCGCTCCTCTCCGACGCGATGGGCCGCTACCTGCGCTTCGGGGGGCGGGTCGGCGGGAGCGGGGGGCGCCGGGGCGGGAAGGGGGGCAACCCGCTCGGCCTGGTGCTGCTCGTGCTGTGGGTGTTCACGCTGCTCATCGCGCCGGCGGTGTCGCGGCTCCTGGCCATGGCGGTGAGCCGGAAGCGCGAGTACCTGGCCGACGCCACCGGCGCCCAGCTCACGCGCAATCCCGCCGCGCTGGCGCGGGCGCTGGAAAAGCTGGACGCCGCCTCCGGCGCCACGCGGAGTATCACGCAGGGCGCCGCGCACCTGTGCATCGTGGACCCGGCGGAGCGGCGGATCAGTGATCGGGAGGGATTCCTGGGCGACGTCTTCGCCTCGCACCCGCCGATCCGGCTGCGGGTGGCGCGGCTCAAGGGGATGGCCTTCCAGCAGGAAAAGCGCGCCGTCGGCGGGCTGGAACCCCCGGCGGCCTAGGGCTGTACGACGGCCCGGCCGAGCGCGCGGACGAGCCCCTCGGGGTCGAGGGGGAGGCCAAACACTTCGGTCGGGGCGGCCGCGCGGGCGGCGGCGCCGTCGCCGTCCTGCAGCACGAACAGCCGGTAGCCGCGCGCCGAGGGCCCCGGGAGGTCCGCCGGGAGCGAGCGCTCGGCGGCGAGCACCAGCGTCACGTCGAAGCCGTGCGAGGCGGGCACGAGCGCGGCCGGCGCCGGCACCCGCTGCACCGAGAAGCCGGCGCGGCGCAGGAGCGACTCGGCCACGCGCGCCGTCGGCTCCTCCGGCACCAGCACCAGGGCGCGGCCCCGGGCGAGCCCCGCGGGCGGGGCGCCTTCCTCGAGGTCGATCATCTGGAGCCCGTGGGCGTACTCGGCCGTCGCCGCGCGCCGCAGCTCGCCGGCGCGCTTGAGGATCTCCCGGATCCGCTCCAGCATGCCGCGCACCGTCTCCAGCGAGCGGCGCTGGCCCTCGGCGAGCGGCTCGCCGCTTCCCA
>CAZNLY010000010.1:0-60297 GCA_964574295.1 uncultured Gemmatimonadaceae bacterium | reverse complement strand
CGCACCGTCTCCAGCGAGCGGCGCTGGCCCTCGGCGAGCGGCTCGCCGCTTCCCATCACCAGTTCCAGCTCTGCCGTGGCCGCCATCAGCGGATTGTTGAGCTCGTGGTGAAGGGTGACGGTCATCTCGCCCACGGCGGCCCGGCGCTCGACGTGCAGCAGCTCCCGCTCCGCCGTGGCGAGCGCTTCCCGCAGCGAGCGGAGCCGCCGCACTCGCTCCACCACCTCGGGGAGCATCGCCGCGAGCGACCCGTCCTTGACCAGGTAGTCCTCCGCCCCGGCGCGCAGCGCTTCCGCCGCAAAGCGCTCGCTGCCGTGGCCGGTGACCATCACCACGCTCGGGGCGTCGGGCCAGGCGCGGAGCGCCAGGAGCACCTCGCGGCCGGAGAGGTCGGGGAGGTTCTGGTCGAGCAGGAGCACGTCGGCCCGGGCGGCGGCGATCAGCGCGTCGCGTCCCGTGGCCACGTGCTCGAGGTCGGTGAAGCCGTGCGCCGTCAGGGCCGCCGCCGCCAGCCGCACCATCGCCGGGTCGTCGTCCACCACCAGGATGCGCAGCGCGCTCCGTTCAGCCACGGGCCCCCTCCGTCTCGGTGCGGAATCCCACCCGCGCGAACTTTTCCCAGGTCGTCTTGCCCCGCCAGGCGTCAAACAGCCCGCGCAGGCGCCAGTAGAGTGTAATGTGCCGGAAGCTGAAGGGCACGTTCTCGAGCACCGCGTACCCCAGGAGGACCAGCACGTCCCGCCGCCGGCCGAAGGGGAGGAGCCCGCGCTGCAGGCGGTCCGCCAGGCCGAACCGGAACCGCCACGCCCCCACCAGCACGGCAAAGAGGTTCACCAGCATCCCGTACCCGAAGCTGGCCAGGAAGAAGGCCACCGCATAGGGCCAGTTGACCAGGTGGATGTCGAAGGCCCACTGGAGCAGGACGAGGAACGCCACGAAGAAGTACCCCGCCATCTCGATCATCGGCCCATAGTACTCGAACAGCCAGAACGCGGGCAGGGCGAAGGTGCCGATCCGCCCGAAGCGCCGGCGGAAGAGCATCGCGCGGTGGTAGAACAGCGACTCGCGCAGGCCGCGGTACCACCGCCCCCGCTGCTTGCGGAGCGAGTCGAACGACTCCGGCACCTCGGTCCACGCCACGGGGTGCGGCAGGAAGGCGATCCTCCGCGGCAGCCCCTTGTCGCGAATGAAGCGGTGGAGCCGGACGATGATCTCCATGTCCTCGCACACCGTCCCCGCCGACTCCGCCACGTATTCCCGCACCAGCCGGTGCCGCACGAACGGGGTCAGGTACCCGCCGGCGCGGATGACCGTCTCCTTCTCGAAGACGGCGAACACTCCCGAGAGGATCAGGATCGCGTCGAGGCGGTCGAGCCCCGTGCGCCCGGTCGTGAAGGAGCGGAGGTACTCGACCATCTGGAACCGCGCGAGCGGATGGCGCGGCAGGCCCACGCTGACCACCCGGCCCTGCCGCACGGTGCAGCCGTTGGCGATCGCCACCTGGCCCCCCACCGCCACCACCCGCGGGTCCTCCTGGATGACCCGCATCATCTCCTTGAGCGCCCGCTGGTCCAGGATCGAGTCGGCGTCGAGGCAGACGAAGTAGGGCGCCGTCGAGGCGTTCACCCCGACGTTGAGGGCGTCCGCCTTGCCCGCGCCCTCCTTGTCGATCACCACCAGGCGGAGCACCCCGCGCGGCAGCGGTCCCGGCGCCTCGTACAGCGCCCGGACCCGCGCCGTGCCGATCGCCTCCCGGTACGGGAGGTCGGTGCGGCGGAGGCGGAAGGCCTGCTTGAGCCGCTCGAGGGTGCGGTCGGTCGAGCCGTCGTTCACCACGACCACCTCGAAGCGGGGGTAGTCGCAGTGGATGAGGTTGGTGACCGAGTCGACGATCGTCACTTCCTCGTTGAAGGCCGGCACGATCATCGTGAGCGGCTTGGTGGAGTCGCTCTCGTCGATGAGGTCGAGGTCCTCCACGAAGTGTCCCGCCACCCGCCGCCGCACCTGGCGCGCCGAGAGCCCCACGAGGAGGAGGGTGTAGCTGTTGTACAGGAGGAAATACGCCAGGAAGAGCGGCTGGACCGCGATCGCGATCACCGTCAGCGTGGCGAGCAACGTGGCGGGCATCAGCCGTGTCCCCGGGCGGCGCGGGCCGCCTCGCGCACCTCGGCGGCCACGTCGGCGTCGAGCCGGGCCAGGAGGTCCGCCCGCTTGAGCGCTCCCGCCGCGGCGGCCACCGCGACGCGGACCGGCACCGCGGGGTCGTCGGTCAGGGCGGCCAGGCGGGTCGCGTCGGCCAGGTCGGGCCGCAGGGCCCAGAGGCGTGCCAGCGCCTCGCGAACCTCCGGGGCCCGGCTCGTGGCCATCGGGGCCAGCACCTCCGGCAGCCGCGCGTGGTGGATTTCCCGCGCCACCCGGCAGACCGTCACCAATTCCGCGCCGCCACTCCCGAGGCCGAGCGTCAGGTCCACGAAGGCGTCGAAGGCCGCCTCCGCCTGGCGCGCCACCGCCGCCACAAGCACGGTGTCGTCGTCGTCCGGGCGGAGCATCCGGACGAGGTGGGGCAGGGCCCGGTCGGGTGCGACCCGGTCGAAGAGGCCCACCGCCGTGCGGCGGACCTGCCGGTCGGGGTCCGAGAGGGCGCGGACCGCCGCGCGCTCGAGCTCGGGCGCGTCGAGCATCCCCGCCACCGCCGTGAGGGCGGCGGCCCGCACCGTCGGCGCCGGATCGCTCCGGAGCACCTGCAGAAGGGCGTTGCGGCTGCGGTCGCCCTGGAAGGCGCGGAGGCCGCCGACCAGCCGGAGCCGTTCGGTCGGGTCGAGCGCGCCGCGGATGCCCTCGGTCAGGGTGAGCTCCATCGCCTCGCGCGTGGTGGCGGCGAGCGCCTGCAGCTCGACGTGGCGCGACCCGCCGATCCGCTGGGCGAGCAGCCGGTACTCGGCGTCGCCCCTGATCCGCGCCGCCAGCGCGTCGCGCAGCGCGCGGTCATCCGCCATCTCCACCAGGCGCCCCACCAGGCTCTCCTGCTCATAGGCGCCGAGGGCCAGGAGCGCCGCGGCGCGGACGCCGAGCGGGGCCCCCGCCTGGGCGGTGGCGGCGAGCAGCGCCGCCTCGCCGCCGGCGGGGCGGAGGAGGCCGGTGGCCAGCGCCGCGCGCTCCCGAACCTCGGGAGAGGGGTCGTTCTTGAGGAGGGCGAGGATGGCGGGGGCGGCGTCACCCGCGCCCTGGCGTGCCAGCGCGTCCACCGCGTGGGCGCGCACCGGTTCCGCCGGGTCGGCGAGTCCCGCGGCGAGGAGTCGGATCGCGTCGGCGCCGCCGAGCCGGCCGAGTGCGTCGGCGGTGGCGGTGCGCACCTCGACGTCGGGGTCGCGCCAGAGCGATTCGAGGAGCGCCGGACCCCGCGCCAGGCGGAGGTGGGCGATCGTGCGCACCACGGCGAGCCGGCTCTCGCGGTCCCCCGCCGCCACCAGTTGATCCAGGAGGGCCGGCACCCGGGCCGGGTCGAGGTGCGTCACCGCGGTGGCGATCGCCCCGCGGACCGCCGGCTCGGCGGTGGCGAGGCGGGTCAGGAGCCGCGGCGCGATGGCAGGCGCTCCCAGCCGGCCGAGCGCCAGGACGGCCTCGCGCTGCACGGTGGGGTCGGTGTCGGTGAGGAGCGCGGCAAGCGGCTCCGCCGCCTCGCGCGCGTTGGCGTCGGCGGCACCGCGCGCCGCCGTGGCGCGCACGCCGGCGTCGGGATCGGCCAGGAGGCGAATGAAGTCGGCGCCGGCACCCCGCGCCTGGGTGAGGCCGAGCGCGGTGGCCGTCGCCGCGCGCACCGCCGGGTCGGCGTCGGCCACCCGGGGACGGATCCGCTCGCCCAGGTCGGGGCCGCCGAGCTGCCCGACCAGGAGCATCGCGGCGGCGCGCACCCGCTGGTCGGGATCGTTGAGGTGCTCGAGCGCCGCGCCGACCCCCTCGGGAAGCCCGAGGGCGCGGAGGACGTCGTAGGCCTCGGCCCGCAGCGCGGCATCGCCGTCGCTCCGCGCCACGTGGACCAGCTCGGGGCCGAGGTCGCGCCGCCCCGCGCGGCCGATGGCCTCGAGCACCGCGCCCCGCACCCGTGCCGACGGGTGGGCCAGCGCCTCCGCCAACAGCTCGCGGGCACCGGCGGTGCCGAAGCGGGCCAGGGTGTCGGTGGCCTCGGCGGCGAGCTCACCCCGGTCGATCGCGGCGAGGAGCCGCGCCGGCACGCCGAGCCGCTCGAGGGCGGCGGCGGCCCGGATCCGGATCTCGGGGTCGGTGTCGTCGAGCGCCAGGAGGAGCGGCCCCTCCGCCTGCGCCCCAACCTGCTCCAGCGCCTCGACGCTCCGCATCCGCACCCACCACGCCGGGTCGCCCAGCGCGCGGACCAGGCGCTCGACCACCTCGGGGTCGTCGAACTGGCCGAGCGACTGCGCGATCCGCGCGCGCACGAACGGCGCCGGGTCGCTCAGGAGGTGTTCGAGCAGGTAGCCCACCGCGCGCCGGTCGCCGAGGCGGCCGAGGGCGGTGGCGCACTTGGCGCGCACCTCGTCGTCGAGGTCGTTGAGCCCCCGCACGAGCGCCGGGAAGGCGCGGCTGGCGCGCACCTCGCCCAGAATGCTCGCCGCCCAGGCGCGCGCGGGATGGCGGCCCGGCTCCTCGAGGAAGGCGATCATCGGATCGACGGCCAGGGCGCCGTGGCGGGTCAGGATGTCCGCAAGGCGGGGCACGAGCCACACCTCGGCCTGCTGGAGCGCCTGCACCAGCGGGCCCACCGCGCGCGGGTCGGCAATGCGCGCCAGCGCCCGGAGCGCGATCTCCCGCACGTCGGCGTCCTCGGTCCGCGTGGCCGCCACGGTGTCGAGGAGGGTGGGCACGGCCTTGGCGTTGCCGACCCGCCCGAGCAACTCCGCCGCGAACGCCCGCTCCCGCCACTTCGTGGCGGTGCGAAGCCGCGTCACGTACTTGTCCACCAGGCCGAGGCGATCGTAGGCATCGAGCAGCCAGCCGGGCCGCTCGGTGGCCCCGCGCGCCTGTTCCTCGAGCACCGCCTCCAGCGCCTCGAAGTCGCGCAGCGTGGTGAGTTCACGCAGCGCCGGCTCGAGGAGGGCGCGGTCGCGCGCCGCGAGCCCCGTCACGAGGTCGCGATAGAGCCCCTTCCGGTGGGCCAGGCGGCGCTCGACGCGGTTGAGGTGGGTGGTGTAGAGGAGCCAGGCGAGGACCGACACGAGGCCGATCCCCGCCATGATCCCCGCCACCCAGAGGATGATCTGGAGTTCGGTCATCGGCGGTCGGTCAGGTCGCGGACGCGGTCCAGCAGCTCCGGAAGGTCCACCGGCTTGGTGAGGTAATCGGCGGCGCCCACCTCGCGCGCCCAGAACTGGTCGGTCGGCTGGTCCTTGGCGGTGAGCATCAGGATCGGGCGGTCGGCGGTGGCGGGGTCGGCCTTGAGGGCACGGCACACCTGGTAGCCGTTCATCCCCGGCATCATCACGTCGAGCACGATCAGGTCGGGCAGGAGGGAGTGCGCCGCGGCGGTGCCGGCCTCGCCATCGGGGGCGGTCACGACCCGGTAGCCGGCGGCGCTGAGAACGCGCTCCAGGAACCGCCGCTGGTCCGGCGTGTCGTCGATGACAAGCACAAGCTTGGCCATGGGGCGACCGTCCGCTCCAAATCCTTGAGAATCAATGCGTTATGGGCAATTTGGTGCCCCGGGAACGGCGCGGCCGCCCGGGGCTGGAAACCGGCCGCAAACCGGCACGAATCGCGCCAGTCGCGACGCGGTGGGCGGGGTCAGGCGGGGTCGGTGTCCTCGAGGAACACGAGGGTCTGGCGGCGGCCGATGACCGCCTCGAGCCCGGCAAAGACCGACGGGTCCACGACGGTGCCGGCCAGGTCGCGCAGGCGGTCCACCGCGAAGCCCGGCGGCATCTTTTCCTGGTAGGGCCGGCTCGTGGTGAGCGCGTCGAAGATCTCGGCGATGCCGATGATCCGCCCGCCGAGGGGGATGTCCTCGCCGCTCAGGGCGTCCGGGTACCCCTGTCCGTCCCAGCGCTCATGATGGCTGCGGATGCAGGCGATGGCGGCCTGCAGGTGCCCGAGCGGTGCCAGGATCTGGGTGCCGATGAGCACATGGTCCTTGACGTGCTCGTACTCGGCCGGCGTCAGGGGGCCCTGCTTGCCCAGGACCTCCTCCCGGATGCCGATCTTGCCGATGTCGTGCAGTCGCCCCGCGGTCCGGATCACCTCGATTTCCTCGTCGGACAGCTCGAGCTCGGCGGCGATCATCGCGCTCAAGTCCGCCACGCGCGCCGAGTGCCCCCGGCTGAAGGGGTCCTTGGCCTCGAGGGCGTTGACCAGCACCTCGAGGGTGGCGATCGTCACCCGCTCGAGGGTGGCGCGCTCGCGCCGGACCTCGGCCGCCCGGACCGCCACCTCCTCCTTGAGCCACTGGTTGACCTGCGCCGATTCCATGGCGGTGGCGCGGCGCCGGAGCGCGCGCTCGATGGCGCGTCCCAGGTCGGTGAGCTCGATTGGCTTGATGAGGTACTCGAACGCCCCCCGCTGCATGCAGAGGGCGGCCGTCGTGGCGTCGGTGACCGCGGTGAGCATGAGAATGGCGAGGTGGGGCTCCGCCTCGAGCGCCTTGGGGACCAGGTCGATGCCGCTCAGCCCGGGCATCCGGACGTCGAGCACCATCGCGGCCACCTTGTGCCGGGCCAGGGCCTCCAGCGCCTCCTCGCCGGAGGAGGCGGTGCCGACCGCGTAGCCCTGCTGAGTCAGGTACCGGGCCAGCGCGGTGCGGATGGGCTCTTCGTCATCAACGACCAGCAGCGTCGCCGGGCTCTCGGGCACCGACACGGGCGGCCTCCGCGGGGGGGAGCAGGTGAAAGCTAGCGCTTACCCGACGAACTCCGCCACCACGCGCTCCGGCAGGAGCCCCGCGGCGTGCGCCCGGTCGAGGAGGGTCTGCACCGCCAGGCGGCCGCGGGGCCCGTAGTCCACCGTCCACGCGTTCACGTACATCCCGACGAAGGTGTCGGTGCGCGCATCGCCGATGCCGCGGTTGAACTGCTTGGCGTGCTCCAGCGCGGGCGCCCGGTGCGCCAGGCCGTACTCGATGCTGGCGCGGAGGTCGCGGGCCACCTGGGCCGTGATCGTGGGGCCCAGGTCGCGGCGGACGACGTTTCCGCCGAGGGGGAGGGGGAGGCCGGTCTCGCGACCCCACCAGGCCCCGAGATCCTCCCAGAGCTGGAGTCCGTCGTCGGCGTAGGTGAGCTGCCCCTCGTGGATGAGGAGCCCGACGTCCACCGTGCCCGCCTGCACCGCCGCCTCGATCTGGTCGAACGGCACCACGACCTCGGTGATGTCCCGCTGGTAGAGCCGGAGCGCGAGCGCGGCGGTGGTGAGTGTGCCCGGGATGGCCACCCGGAGGCCTCGCAGCGCCGAGCGGGGATCCGCCGGCGCCGGCTGGCGACTCACGAGCCGCGGCCCGTAGCCGTCGCCCATCGAGGAGCCGCTGGCGAGGAGGGCGTAGGTCCGGTGCAGGTGGGCGTAGGCGTGGATCGACACCGCCGACACCTCGAGCTCGCCCCGCAGGGCGCGCCGGTTGAGCGACTCGATGTCGGACAGCTCGTGCTCGTAGCGCAGGTCGCCGGTGTCGAGCTTGCCGGCGGCCAGGGCGTAGAACATGAAGGCGTCGTCGGAATCGGGGCTGTGGGCGACGTGAATGGTGCGGGGCACGGGGTCTCCTGGCCGCGGGGCCGTCGGGCGCGGGCAGAATCTAACCGCGCGGCGCTGGCGCCGCGTGGGGAAATCCGTTAGCGTGTTGCATCCGGGAGGAACCATGGGACAGCCGCAGCACCCGTTGCCGGCCGCGCTCCCCGAGGCGCCGGCGGCCCGTCATCTCGGCGACCTCGGCCGCGCGGACGAGCGCTGGCAGGTGTACCTCGAGACGCGGCCGCAGGGCCAGTCGGTGGCGGGGCGCGTGCACTTCTCCCGGGAGGGCGCCACGCGGAGCACCGCCTGGATCCTCCTCGAGTGGAGCGAGCCGGAGCTCCTCGCCCGCTTCAACGAATTCAGTGCCGTCGAGCTCTGGCGACTCCTGGAGAGCCTCAGCTAGCCGGCCTGCCTCCCCCTGCCGGCGGCGCCTCGTGCGCTCCGGCCGCATCCCCGGAGCCGTCCCTGGCCCGCCGCCTCACCCTGCTCCTCGCGCCGTTGCTGCTTCCTGCGTCCACCGCCGCCCAGGCGCCGGGGGACTCCGCCCGCGCGCGGGTCATCGTCGGCATCGAGCTCGACCGTCAGGAGATCTTCGACTCCTCCGAGGCCACACACTGGGTGACCCGCTCGGCCAACTCCCTCCACGTGCGCACCCAGCCCGACGTCATCACCCGCGAGCTGCTCTTCCGGGTCGGGGAGCCGTACGACTCGATCAAGGTGGTCGAGTCGGCACGGAACCTCCGGAGCCTCGGCATCTTCCGCGACGTCCGGATCGATTCGGTGACCGCGGACAGCGGCGTCCTGATGCGCGTGACCACCCGCGACGGCTGGAGCACGAAGGCCGGCATCCGCTTCGGCACCTCCGGCGACCAGGTGGCCTTCGGCGCCTCGTTCATCGAGGACAACTTCCTCGGCTCCGCCACCCGGGTCGGGGTCACCTTCTCGACCGACCCGGTGCGCACCACCTGGTCGCTCATTTTTCGCCAGCCCCGGCTCATCGGACGGAAGGTCGGCCTCGGCGCCCAGTACCAGGACCGCTCCGACGGCACCGTGATCTTCGCCGGCCTCGACAAGCCCTTCAACTCGATCAACGACCGGTCGGGGTTCCTGCTGACCGGGTCGTACCGCGACGAGACGGTGTACCAGTACCTCGACGGCATCGACGTGCCGGTGGACACCCTCCTGCACCGGATGGGCGCCGTCCGCGGCTCCGCCGCGTGGGCCGTCCGCCGCACCGGCAAGGGCTATGTGCGGGCGGGGGTCCTGGCCCAGGCGGTCCGCAACGACTACCTCCCCTTCGGCGACAGCCTGGCGATGCCCTACACCGTGACCGGCGCCGTCGGCGGGTACGTCGAATGGTCGCGCTCGCGGTTCATCACGCGCACCGGGTTCCAGACCTTCTCGCGGACCGAGGACGTGGACCTGAGCACCACCGTGAGCGCCGGGCTGTACGCGGCGCCCGGCTTCCTCGGGTACGACACCGCGGGCGTCGGGCCGTTCCTGACCTTCCGCACCGGACTCTCGTTTGCCAACGGATTCATGCTGATCAACGGCATCTCGGACGGGCTCATCACCGCCCAGGGGGTGGATTCGGGCGGCACCATGCTCAGCACGACGGTGGCGTGGAACCCCAATCCCGGCTCGCTCGCCGTGTGGCACGGTTCGGTGGGGTGGCTGGAAAACCCGGCACCCGGCTACGAGTTCGACCTGGGCCTGCTCGCGGGGCCCCGCGCCTACGGGGTGCACAGCTTCACCGGCAACCGCGCCTTCTTCACGACGGTCGAGGTCCGGCGTCTCCTCTTCCCAAGCGTGCTCAAGGTGGTGGCGGTGGGCCTGGCGGCCTTTGCCGACCACGGGGGCGCCTGGTGGAGTGGGAGCCCCACCCGGACCGGCGCCGATGCCGGCCTCGGCCTGCGGATCGGGCACCTGCGCTCGAACCAGCAGTTGATCACGCGGGTGGACCTCGCCTGGCGCTTCGGCAATGCGGCGGCGCCCTCGGAGTGGATCGTCTCGATCGGGCGGGGGTTCGTCTTCAGCCTGGTGCCGATCCGCCCCAACCGGTGACGCTGTCGCGCCGCCCGGGCGGCGCGTAGCTTTCCCCGACCCTCACTTCGCGGGAGTTCCCGTGACCGAACCGACCCCCGAGGCGCCCCGACGCGGCCTCCGCCGGAAGACCAAGCTCATCCTCCTCGCCATCGTGCTGGCGCCGGTGGCCCTCTTCACGCTCTACACCTGGACGTCGCTGACCTGGAATTATTCCGACGGCGAGCGGGCGGGCATCCTGCAGAAGTTTTCCGAGAAGGGCTGGCTCTGCAAGACCTACGAGGGCACCCTGGCAATGACCTCGGCGCCAGGCGTGATGCCGGAACTCTGGAACTTCAGCGTGCGCGACGACGTGGTGGCCCAGCAGCTCCGGGACGCCATCGGGATGCACGTGGCGCTCCACTACACCGAACACCGCGGCATCCCGACCGACTGCTTCGGCGAGACGAACTACTTCGTGGACAGCATCACGGTGCGCTGACCGCGCCGGGGCGGGCCAGGCGCAGGATCCGCGCGTACTGGCCCGCCACCACCAGCACTCCCGCCAGGAAGCACGCTGCACCCGTGGTGGCCACCGCCGGCAGGCCCGCCAGGGCCCCGCCCACCAACGCCCAGACGCCGGGCGCCAGCAACCCGATCGACAAACGGACCATCGGCACCGAGGTCAGGTCCCCCTGGGTGGGCCCTCCCGCCTGCGCCACGCGCGGCCCGAAGAGGTTCATCCAGAGCAGGAAGGGGAAGATCTTGTACATCACCCCGACCACCAGGAGCACCAGCCACCCGACCACCGCCAGGAGGCCGTAGGCGGTCCAGAGGCGGGGCGCGCCCGCGCCGGCCAGCATCAGCGTGCCCAGCACGATCGCGGCGGCGAGGTGCAGCACCCCGACCGCCACGTGCGCCATGGCGGGATCGACGACCCGGCGTTCCCGGTGCCGGAAGTAGAACGTGAGCTGCAGCAGGTAGAGGAGCGCGCTCACCAGCACGAGGGCCCCGCCGCCGCGCGCAACGACCGGCCAGCCCCCCAGCGCGCCGACCGTGAGGATCGCGAGGCCAGCCATCCCCACCGGGCCGATCCACCGGAGCGGCCAGGTCGGTGCCCGCGCCGCGAGCAGGAACATCGGCAGCATCCAGCTTCCGACACCCACCGCCGTGAACACCACGAATCCGAACACCGCCAGGTGGAAATGGGCGGCCAGCACGGCGAGCCGGTCGGCCTGCCACCAGCCGAGGGCATTGCCGATGCGCACACCGGCGATGAGCATCGCGGTGCCGAGCGCCACGTGCGCCGCCGCAACGTAGCGGCCGACCAGCAAGCCGTGGGGCGCGCGCCGGCGTTGGGGGAGGAGGTTCCAGCTGGCGCCGTACACGCCGCCAAATAGCAGCACCCACCCCGTGGCCAGGAGGCCCGGCCGCCAGAACCAGAACCCCACCGTCAACGACAGCGTCCCGGCGGTGTGGAGCCGCCAGGTCCACCACGCCACGCGGACGCTGCGGATCTCGATGCCGAGGGCGCCAGGGAAGAACTGGTTGAGCGCGCCATAGATGGTGGTGGTCAACACGCCGAGGGTGAAGGCGTGGGTCACGGCGAGCACGCGCGGGGCCAGGAAGTTTCCCGCCGCGAGGTCGGGCGCGACGGCGAGGAGCCCGGCGCCGCCCGCCACAAGCCAGGTGAGCGCCGTGAAGAAGTGGGTCGCGGTGAGCCGGAAGGGCGGGGGGTGGGCGGGCCCCGCCACCGGGAGCCCGCGCGTTGCGCTCGGCAGCGGCATGCCGAATGCTAACGGGCCTCGCACGAAACGGCAGCGTAGCGGAACGGGATGACCACCTCGCCGTTGTCCCCTGGCCCGGCAATCTCGGCCAGGAGCCGGGAGGGTGCGCCGCGGCGGTACGCCACGCGGGTCGGGAAGTCGTGCGCGGGGTTGGCAAAGGTGACGCTGGAGTCGGTGAGCCCGGTGGAGGTGAAGGTCACGGGCGGTGCGCCGTCGGCCCGGACGGTGTAGGTGAGGCGGTCGCCTTCGGCCGCGAGGGTCACCTGTTCCTCGTTGACGAGCACGCCGTCCCGCACGATGCGGCCGATGCCCGCGAGCGCGCCGTCGGGTCGCACGCTCCACTGTTCCGTGATGACCCGGCTTCCGGTGCCGCCCCGCCAGCATCCCAGCAGCCAGGGCACCCGGGCCTCCGCGGTGCCGGCGCGAAGCCGCTCGGCGCCGGTCCCGGGCGGATACGCCGCGAACCCGGTGTAGAGAAGCGCCACGTAGTCGTCGGCGCGGCGCGGGGTGCCCAGCTGGTCGAGCCAGGGCGCCGCCGGGTTCGCCGCCTGCACCGCCGCCACCGAGGCGCCGGCGGACTGGAGCGTCCAGACGCCCGAGGCCACGCCGAGGAGCATGCTGCGGTAGGCAAGGAGTTGGTCGCGCGTCCCGACCGGGCCGTGGCCCGGCACCAGGCGCGTGGCGCTGTCGCTGTGCGCAAGGATCCAGTCCACCCCGGCCAGCATACCGCCGATCGTGCCACCGGCCCACCAGTCGATGAAGGGGGGCGCCCCATGCTCGAAGAGGTCGCCGGTGTGGATCACGTTGGCGTCGGGCAGCCAGACGATGGCGTCGCCGTCGGTGTGGGCCGACGGGACGTGCACCGCCACGACGCGCTGCCCGTTGGCGCGCAGCGTGAGCTCGGTCTCGAAGGTCTCGGTCGGGATCGCGCCGGGATCGGCCGGCGTGCGGTGCCAGTCGCGCCAGGCGGCAATGACGGTGTCCTTCCGCATCTGGTCCGGGAGGTTGGCCTGGCCGATGACCTCGGCGCCGCGCGCGCGGAAATACGCATTCCCCTCGGTATGGTCGCCGTGGTAGTGGGTATTGAGGACCCAGCGCACCGGTGGGGCGCCGAGCGCCGCAAGCACCGAGTCGGCCTGGGCCACCCGCCGCGCGCTCTGCGCGTCCACCAGCAGCGTACCGTCGGCGCCCCGGAGGACGAGGATGTTGCCGTTGGTGTACCCCGAGATGACCGTGAGGCCGGGGCCGAGTGATTCCGTTTGCATGGCCAGCGGGGCCTGCTGGGCGGCAAGGAGGGGGGAGGCCCAGGCCACGAGGGTGGCGGCCACTGCGGCAGTGCGGTACATGCGGGCTCGCGAGAGGGGGTGAAGGGCCGTACGGCGAGGCATGGTGGCGGTTTCGGCCACCGCGGCGTCACCTTGAGAAATGCGGGGCGCCCAGCGATGTTAACCCTCCCGGCGCCGTAGCCAAGTGGTAAGGCAGAGGTCTGCAAAACCTCTATGCGTGAGTTCGATTCTCACCGGCGCCTCTCCCGTGCCATTCCGCCTGCCCTCCGACGCCCCCCGCGCACCGCTCACCCGCTTTGCCCCCGCGCCTACCGGGTACCTGCACCTCGGCCACGCCGCGAGCGCAGCCTGGGTCTGGGGAGTGGCGCGCGCCCTCGGCGGGCGCGTCCTGCTCCGGATCGAGGACCACGACCGCGGTCGCTCCCGGCCCGAATACGAGCGCGCTCTCCTCGACGACCTCGAATGGCTCGGCCTCGAGCCCGACCTCGGGACGCCGGCGGCCTACCGCGCCGCTCCCGGCGCCCTCCGCCAGAGCGAGCGGCAGCACCACTACCAGGCAGCGCTGGACCGCCTCGCCGCCGCCGGCCTCGTCTTCGGGTGCGATTGCAGCCGGCGCCGCCTCGAGACGACCGGCGGCGACGTGCCAAACGTGGAGACGCCCTACGACGGTCGTTGTCGCGCCCGCGGACTCGCCCCCGGTCCCGGCCTCGGCGCGCGCGTGCGGATGGACGCGGGTGCCGAGCTGTTTGCCGACCTGCGGCTCGGCCCACAATTGCAGGACCCCGCCACGCAGTGCGGCGACCTCCTCGCGCGGGACCGGCAGGGCAACTGGACCTACCAGTTTGCCGTGACGGTGGACGACTGGCTCCAGGAGGTGACGCTGGTGGTCCGGGGCGAAGACCTGCTCCAGTCCACCGGCCGCCAGCTGCGGCTGGCCCGGCTCCTGGGCCGAGAGGCGCCGCCGCGCTTCCTCCACCATCCGCTCATCCTCGGGAACGCCGGCGCCAAGCTCAGCAAGGCCAACCGGGACACGGGCCTCCGGGACCTCCGCAACGCCGGCTGGGCTCCCGAGGCGGTCCTCGGCGCGGCGGCCCACGCCACCGGGCTCCTGCCCCGGCCGGCCTCCCTCGCCGCCCGGGACCTCGCCGGACTCTTTTCGGCCGCCGATTCGTCCGGGTTATGATTGACCTGCGGCCGCTCCCGGCCCGCACCCAGCCTGGCCCCTACCGGCCGCCGGACCAGACCCGCCGCGACCGCTGCCTGAGGAGACGACAATGACACGGATCGACACCGCGATGGCGCTGCGCTGCGGCGGGCTCACCGCGCTCCTTGTTGCCACGGCGGCGACGGGCGCCCGGGCGCAGGCCCAGCGCTGGCCCCGGGAGATTCCGGGCGACCCGGTGACCGTCGTGATCTACCAGCCGCAGCCCGACAGCCTGGTGGGCAACAAGCTCTACGGCCGGGCCGCGATGTCACTCGAGCGGAAGGGGCAGGAGCCGATCTTCGGGGTCTTCTGGATGACCGCCCAGATCCAGACCGACCGCGACACCCGCGAGGCGCGCGTCACCGGGGTGGACGTGACCGACGTCCGCTGGCCCGACGCCAAGCCCGACCAGCAGAAGCGCTTCAGCGACCTGGTCGAGAAGGAGGTCCCGAAGTGGGACCTCCCCCTCTCGATGGAACAGCTCACCGCCTCGCTCGCCGCCTCCGAGGAGGCCGCCCGCCGCGCCGGCGACCTCCGCTCCCCGGCGCCCGAGATCGTCGTCTCGGACGTGCCGGCGGTGCTCGTGGTGCTCGACGGCGAGCCGATCCAGCGGAAGATCGAGAAGACCGACTACGAGCGGGTGGTGAACACGCCCTTCGCCATCCTCTACGACCCCGGCAGCAAGACCTACTACCTCTCGAACGGGTGGGACTGGTACGCCGCCCCCGCGGTGGTGAAGGGCCCCTGGACCTACACGACCAAGGTGCCGGCCGATCTCAAGAAGCTGGTCCCGCCAGACTCCACGACGCCGCAGCCCGAGAAGCCCGGCCAGCTCAAGATCCTCGTCGCGACCAAGCCGACGGAGCTCGTTTCGTTCGAGGGGACGCCGGCCTGGACGCCGCTGGCGGGCACCGACTTCCTCTACGCGAAGAACACGGAGTCGGCGGTGCTGCGGATGGTGAGCTCGCAGGACATCTATGTGCTGCTCTCCGGCCGCTGGTTCCGCACCCGGGACCTCAAGGGGCCGTGGACCTTCGTCGAACCCGCCAAGCTCCCGCCGGAGTTCGCCAAGATCCCCCCGAACTCCGACATGGGCGACGTCCTCTCGAGCGTGCCGGGCACGCCGCAGGCGGAGGACGCCGTCCGCGACGCGCAGATGCCGCAGACGGCGGCCATCGTCCGGAGCGAGGCCAAGCTCACGGTGCAGTACGACGGCGAGCCCAAGTTCGTGGACATCCCCGGCACCACGGTCAAGTACGCCGAGAACACCTCGACCCAGGTCCTGCTGATCGACAAGCGCTACTACGCGGTGGACAACGCCGTCTGGTTCACCTCGGCGAGCGCCAAGGGGCCCTGGGTGGTGTCGGACTCGGTGCCGGCGGCGGTCAAGACGATCCCGCCGAGCAGCCCCGTGTACAACGTCCAGTATGTGCAGGTCTACCAGGCGACGCCGCAGGTGGTGTACGTCGGGTACACCCCGGGGTACATGGGCTTCTATCCCTACTACGGCACCGTCATCTACGGCACCGGGTGGTATTACCGGCCGTACGTGAGCCCGTACTACTACTATCCGCGCCCCGTGACGTACGGGTTCCACGTCTCCTACAACCCCTACACCGGCTGGGGCTTCGGCATCACGGCGAGCAACGGGTTCATGTCGGTGGGCATTCACTTCGGCGGGTCGTACTATCGCGGACCCTGCTGCTACCACGGCGGGGGGTGGTACGGCTACGGCGGGTACCGCCCGCCGCCGCCGGGGTATCGGCCGCCGCCCGGCGGGTATCGCCCGCCGGCGGGGGGCAATCGGCCGGGAGCCGGCGGGGGCGCGCGCCCGACGCCCTACCCGTCCCAGCGGCCCGCCAACATGTACGCCGACCGCGCCAACAGCGGTCGCGTGGCGCCCGGCAGCGGCAACCGGCCGTCGACCCGCCCCGCCACCGCACCGGCCACGCCGAGCACGCGGCCCAACAACGTCTATTCGGACCGCCAGGGCAACGTGTACCGGCAGAACACCAACGGGTCGTGGGACCAGCGGCAGGGGAACAACTGGTCGCCGAGCCCGTCGACGGGGGCGCGGCCGTCCACACCCTCGGTGCCGTCGGCCGGCGCGCGGCCGAGCCAGCAGCCGGCGCGGACGCCGACGGCGGCGCCGAGCACGCAGCAGCTCAATCGCGACGCGGCGGCGCGTTCCCGCGGGGCCCAGATGAGCGGCGGCGGGGGTCGGAGCTATGGAGGGGGTGGGGGACGCGCCGGCGGCGGTGGCCGCCGGCGCTGAGCGCTACGCCTTCCACTGCGCCTCGCCCTCCCACCGCGCCATCGCGGCGGAGGCCAGGCAGTTGCCGAGGAGGTTGACCGAGGTGCGGGCCATGTCCATAAAGGCGTCCACGCCGAGGATCACCGCGACGCCCTCGAGCGGGAGGCCGAAGGTGGCGAGCGTGCCCGAGAGGATGACGAGCGACGCCCGGGGCACCGCCGCCACGCCCTTGCTGGTCAGCATCAGGGTCAGGACGATGAGGAGCTGCTGGCCGAGAGAGAGGTCCACGCCCGCCGCCTGGGCCACGAAGAGCGCGGCCACCGACAGGTAGAGCGTCGAGCCGTCGAGATTGAACGAGTAGCCGGTGGGGAGCACGAAGGCCACGATCCGGCGCGGCACGCCGAAGCGTTCCATGTTCTCCATCGCCTGCGGCAGGGCCGCCTCCGACGAGGCCGTGGTGAAGGCGATGAGCCACGGCTCGCGCACCGCCTGCCAGAAGGCCTTGATCGGCACGCGGAAGAGGAGGGCCACCGGCAGGAGGGCGATGAGCACGAAGACGATCAGCGCCCCGTAGAGGGTCAGGACCAGCTTGCCGAGGTTCCAGAGCACGTCGATGCCGCTCGCGCCGATGGTGGCCGCCATCGCCGCGAAGATCCCGACCGGGGCGTAGCGCATCACGATATCGGTGAACTTGAACATCACGTCGTTGAGCGATTCGAAGAACCGCAGCATCGGCTCCCGCCGCCCCGACGGCACCCGCGCCAGCGCGATCCCGAACAGCACCGCGAAGAACACCACCTGCAGCACCTCGTTCTTCGCGGCCGCGTCGAAGAAGCTGGCGGGCACGGTGTGCTCCAGGACGCCGGCGAACGTGGTGGGAGTGCTGGCCAGCTGCTGGCCCGCCTCGGCGCTCGCCGAGAGGGCCACCCCGTCTCCGGGCCGCGTGAGGTTCGCGGCCGCGAGCCCCACCAGCAGCGCCACCGTCGTCACCACCTCGAAGTAGATGAACGACTTGAGCGCCAGCCGGCCGATCCGCTTGAGGTCGTCGCCGTGGCCCGCGATGCCCACCACCAGGCAGGCCAGGATGAGCGGCACCACGATCGACTTGATCATCCGGATGAAGATCGTGGAGAGCGGCTTGAGCGCCGCGCCGACATCCACCGAGGTCCAGACGGCATGGTCGAGGTAGCCCACGAGGATGCCGAGCAGCGTGGCGACGATGATCCACTGGGACAGGGTCGTCCGGCGGAGGAAGGCCCACATCGGATGGCGCTCCGTTGGGGAGGGGATCAGCCGGCCAGCGCGCCGGCCTTGGCGTCGATCCCGGCGAGGAGGGACCGGAACGACGCGGCGAACTTCTCGACGCCCTCCGCCTCGAGCTCGCGGGTGACCACATCGAGGTCGATGCCGGCCGCGGCGAGCGCGGCCAGGCGCGCGGGCGCGGTCGCGACCGCCTCGGCGATGCGCACGGCGGGGTTGCCGTGGTCGCGGTACGCGGCGAAGGTCTCGGGCGGCAGGGTGTTGACGGTGCGCGGGGCCACCAGCGCCTCGACGTAGTGCACGTCCGGCAGGCGGGGGTCCTTGGTGCTGGTCGAGGCCCAGAGCGGCCGCTGGACCCGCGCCCCCCGCGCGGCAAGCGCCTCCCAGCGCGCCCCGGCAAAGGTGCGCTCGAACGCCGCATACGCCAGCCCCGCGTTGGCGATGGCCACCGTGCCCCGCAGCTCGGGGCGGCCGGCCGCGTCGAGGGCGGGATCCACCTTGGTGTCCACCCGGCTCACGAAGAAGCTGGCCACCGAGGCCACCCGGTCGAGGCGCTGCCCCGCCTGCACCCGCCGCTCGAGTCCCGCCAGGTACGCCTCCATCACCGCCTCGTGCCGCGCCACCGAGAAGAGGAGCGTCACGTTGACGTTGATCCCATCGGCGATGCAGCGCTCGATGGCGGCGAGCCCCTCCACTGTGCCGGGGATCTTGATCATCAGGTTGGGCCGGGCCACCGCCGCCCAGAGCCGCCGCGCGGCGGCCTCGGTGGCCGCGGCGTCGCGGGCCAGGGTCGGCGACACCTCGAGCGAGACGAGGCCGTCGGCCCCGTCGGTTGCGGCGTACACCCCCTGGAAGGCGTCGCACGCCGCGCGCACGTCTGCGATCGCGAGCGCCTCGAAGATCGCCTCGGCGGCGTACCCCTCGGCCGCGAGGCGGCGGATGTCGTCGTCGTAGTCCTCGCTCCCCGCGATCGCCTTCTCGAAGATCGTGGGGTTGGAGGTCATGCCGAGGAGCCCGTCCTGCGAGATCAGCGCGCGCAGTTCGCCGGTGGCGATGAGGTCGCGCGTGATGAAGTCGTACCAGGGGCTCTGGCCGAGGGCGCCGAGGCGGACGAGGGGGTTGTCGGGAGCCATGGGGTCGCTCACGCGGGGCGGCCGAGGGCCTGGCGGACCGCAGCCGCCACCCGCGCCGCCGTGAAGCCGAACTCCTCGAAGAGCCGCTCACCCGGCGCCGACGCGCCGAAGTGATCGAGCGACACCGCCACCCCGCCGTCGCCCAGCCAGCGCTGCCACCCGAAGGCGGTGGCCGCCTCCACGCTCACCCGGGCCCGGATCCGCGCGGGGAGCACCGCCTCACGGTAGTCCGCCGGCTGCGCCGCGAACAGCTCCCACGACGGCAGGCTCACCACCCGCACCCGCACCCCGTCGGCGCCGAGGCCGCGCGCCGCCTCCAGCGCCACCGAGAGTTCGGAGCCGGTGGCGAGGACGATCGCCTCGGCGCCCCCGGCCGGCTCGTAGAGTACATAGCCGCCCCGCGCCACGCCGTCGGCCGCGCCCAGCCCCGCCCGGTCGAGGACCGGCAGCTTCTGGCGGGTGAGCGCGAGGAGCGTCGGCCCTTCGCGGCGGCGCAGCGCCGCCTTCCACGCCTCGACGGTCTCGTTTGCGTCGCCCGGGCGCAGGACCACCAGGTTGGGGATCGCGCGGAGCATGGCCAGGTGCTCGATCGGCTGGTGCGTGGGGCCGTCCTCGCCCACGCCGATGGAGTCGTGGGTGCCGAGGTACACCACCGGCAGCCCCATCAGCGCCGCCAGCCGGATGGCCGGCTTCATGTAGTCGCTGAAGACCAGAAAGGTGCTGCCGAAGGGCCGGATCCCGCCGTGCGCCGCCAGGCCGTTCAGGCAGGCCGTCATCGCGTGCTCGCGGATGCCCCAGTGCACCGTCTGTCCGGTGCTGTCGGGGCCGAACTCCCCGCCCAGCCCGTGCGCGGTGCCGGTGCTCCCCGCCAGGTCCGCCGAACCGCCGACGAGGTTGGGCAGCGCGGCCGCCAGGGCCTTGAGCGCCGCCGCCGACGCCTTGCGGGTCTCCACCGCCTTGGCGTCGACGCCATAGGAGGGAAGCGCGGCGTCCCAGCCTGCCGGAAGCTCGCCGGCCAGCCACTGCCGGAAGCGCTCCGCCTCCTCGGGGTGCGCCCGGCCGTAGGCGTCCCGCCGCGACCGCCACGCGGCCTCGGCGGCGGCGCCCGTCTCGGCGGCGCGCCCCATGTCGGCGCGCGCCGCGTCGGGCACGAAGAAGGGTTCGTCGGGCCAGCCGAGGATCGCCTTGGTCTTCCGGATCTCCTCGGCGCCCAGGGGCGCGCCGTGGGCCCCCGCGGTGTCGCGCTTGGTCGGCGCCGGGTCGGCGATGACCGTGCGGAGGACGATCAGCGTCGGGCGGTCCGATTGGCGGCCCGCCTCGGCCAGTGCGGCGTCGATGGCGGCCAGGTCGTTGCCGTTGCCCACGTGGAGCACCCGCCACCCGTACGCCTCGAACCGGCGTCCCGCGTCCTCGCTGAAGGCGAGGTCGGTGCGGCCGTCGATGGTGATGTGGTTGTCGTCGTAGATGACGGTGAGCTTGCCCAGCCGCAGGTGCCCCGCGAGCGACGCCGCCTCCGACGCCACCCCTTCCATCAGGTCCCCGTCGCTGGCCAGCACCCAGGTGCGGTGGTCCACCAGCGCCTGACCCGGCCGGTTGAAGGTCGCGGCGAGGAACCGCTCGGCCATCGCCATGCCGACCGCATTCGCGATCCCCTGGCCGAGGGGGCCGGTGGTGGTCTCCACGCCGGGCGTGTGGCCGCGCTCCGGGTGGCCCGGCGTGCGCGAGCCCCACTGGCGGAAGCTGCGGATGTCCTCGAGCGAGAGGTCGTAGCCCGTGAGGTGCAGCAGTCCGTAGAGCAGCATCGAGGCGTGCCCGCAGGAGAGCACGAACCGGTCGCGGTCGGGCCAATCGGGATGCCGGGGACTGTGCTTCAGGTGCCGCGTCCAGAGGAGGTACGCCACCGGCGCCAGGGCCATCGGGGTGCCAGGGTGGCCCGAGTTGGCGCGCTCGACGGCGTCCATGGCGAGGACGCGGAGGGTGTTGATGCTGGTCCAGGCGGTGTCCGGCTGGACAGGCGAGACGGTCGGGGCGGAGGCGCGGGGCGCGGCGGCGTGGAGCGTCAGGGCCCGACTCCTGGGTCTGGTGAACGGTGCGGCCGGTGCGGGGTGTGGGAACGCCGGAAAGTTAACACCCCGCCGCGGCCGCCGTCAGCCGCGCTACGGCGTCTGGTTGATCATCAGGTGCGCGTAGGGAGTCCCCGCGAACATGATCCAGGTGCCGTGCTCCTGCGGCGTGGTGCTGAGTCCCGACGCCTTCGCGTCGAACGGCCAGAGAATCATCCAGTGGGGCGGCGAATTGACGAACTTGTGGTTCGGCCCCGGCTTGGCCCACGGGTCGGTGGCGCTGACGTCGCTCCCGCCGGTCAGCATGTAGGCCACGCCCGGCTCGGTGTTCTTGGGCTTCGGGTCGTGGCTCATCCACGACTGGGCCCACACCAACGCCTGCGGATCGAGGCACATCGCGTCCTTGCCCGGCGTCTCCGGCTGGTCGGGCAGGCAGGTGAAGCCGTTGGTGCCCGCCTTGAGGGTCACCATCTTGCCGTCCGGCCCGGGGGCGACGACCGCGGCTCCCTTGGCGATATCGGCCGGCGCGGCCGCCAGGGCGCTCTTGATCAGGGCGTCCTGGTTCGCCATCTGGGCCGGAAGCGCCGTGGCGGCGGAGGCGAGCAGGGTCAGGGTGAGGGGGAAGAGGGGGTGGACTCGAGGCATTGCCGGTCTCCCGCGCGAAGGAGCAACGTTGGGCAGGCCGTGCGTCCGCACGGTGTCGCGTCGCGCAGGGCCCAAGGAGGGGGTCCCGCACCGGCCAACATCGGGGCGGAAAGCCGAACCGTCAATCCGGGAATCGACGGAGGGCCGACCGGCTCGGTGGACGGTCAGTGACGTAACCCATTGATTTGATTGATTTTGATGAGTAGCGCCGCAGGTGGGCACGGGGTGGGGGGTGCCGTGCTCCGCCCCTCGGTGGTATCATTAAGCGTTGTTGTACCAAGGCATTAGGCGGGCCGGATGGTCCGGGCCGCCGCCGAACACTCAAGGCAGGTCTTGTGGGACGAACATCCAGACGACGCAGGAACAGCAGTGCCACCGCCGCCGCCATGGCGGCTCCCTCCTTCCGCCGCTCCCCCGGTCGATCCTATGCAGGGCACCGTGAATGGCTCCTCGCGGAGCACGGTTCCGTGTGCGCCTATTGCGGGATCGAGACGCCGCCGGAAGCCATCACCCTCGATCACGTCCGTCCGCGCCGCGGCCAGGACGCCTACGATCGGCCCGACAACCTCGTGCTGGCCTGCCGCGACTGCAATGCCGCCAAGGCCGACACGCCGCTCGTCGCCTTCCTGATGCAGAAGCGCTCCCGGGGCGTCTTCCTGCTGCACTACGGCGACCACCTCTCCGAGCCGCTCAAGGACCTGGCGCGGAAGGCCTCCGAGCGGCCGATCCTCCCGGCCTGAGCCGGCGAGGGACTTCCTGAAGAACGAGGGCTCCCAATCGGGAGCCCTCGCTGTTTTTCCCCCTGATCGGTCCCCGGTTCAGCCGGTGCGGAGCGCCTCCTCCACCAGCCGCGCCTGCGCCGCCGCGTGCGCCGCCGGGTATCCCTCGGCGGGGCTCGCCCGCTCGGGCCGGCCGGCGTACCGGAGCGACACCCCGGCGGGGAGGATGGAGCGGAGCCGCTCACTCATGAAGGTCCACGCCCCCATGTTGCGCGGCTCCTCCTGCGCCCAGGTGACTTCCTTGAGTTTCGGATACCGCGCCAGCGCCTCCCGCAGCTCGTCGGCGGGGAAGGGGTAGAGCAGCTCCTGGCGCAGGAGCGCCGGCGGGTTGGCCGCGCCGCGCGCCGCCGCGGCAAGCTCGTAGTAGAGCTTGCCAGAGGTGAGCACCGCGTGCGTGGCGCCCGCCGGCTTGGTCGGGTCATCGAGCACCGGCGCGAACGCCCCGGACGTCAGGTCCGCCAGTGAACTCCCCGCGGCGGGGAGCCGCAGCAGGCTCTTGGGCGACATCACGACCAGCGGGCGGATCCGCGCGTGGCGCGCCTGGCGCCGCACCAGGTGGAAGTACTGCGCCGGGGTGGTGCAGTTGACCACGCGCATGTTCCGCTCCGCACAGAGCTGGAGGAACCGCTCCAGCCGCGCGCTCGAGTGCTCCGGCCCCTGCCCCTCGTACCCGTGCGGGAGGAGGAGCGTCAGCCTGGTGCGCAGCCCCCACTTCGACTGGCCCGCCGCCACGAACTGGTCGAGGAACACCTGGGCGCCGTTCACGAAGTCGCCGAACTGGCCCTCCCACAGCACCAGCGCCTCCGGCGCCGCCACGCTGTACCCGTACTCGAACCCCATCGTTGCCAGCTCCGAGAGCGGGCTGTTGTGCACCTCGAGCGGCGCCTGCGCCCCGACCAGGTGCTGGAGCGGCGCCCAGGTAGTGCCGGTCACGACGTCGTGCAGCACGGCGTGGCGGTGGCTGAAGGTGCCGCGCTCGCTGTCCTGCCCGGTGAGGCGCACCGGCACCCCCTCGAGGAGGAGCGACCCGAATGCCAGCGCCTCGGCGTGGCCCCAGTCGATGCCGCCGGGCACCGTCAGGTCCTGCCGCCGCTTGTCGAGCTGGCGCGCGAGCTTGGGGTGGACGGTGAACCCCTCGGGCCGCACGAGCAGCTGCTCGTTGAGCGCCGCCAGGAACTCGGCCGGGAGCGCGGTCTCGCTGCCGGTCGTCTCCGGCGGGGCGGGCGGCGGATTCTCCGGCCTCGGCGCGGCGGCCGCCGCCTTGAGCGCCTGCTGCACCTCCACCAGGTGCTGGTAGGCCTGCGCCGCCCCGCGCTCCGCCTCCTCGACGCTCAACAGCCTCTCGCGCACCAGCCGCTCGGCGTACTGCGCGCGCACCGTGGGCAGCTCCTTGATGCGGGCGTACATCACCGGCTGGGTGTACGCGGGCTCGTCCGCCTCGTTGTGCCCCCACCGCCGGTACCCGACCAGGTCGATCAGCACGTCGCTCCGGAACCGGGCGCGGTAGGCCATCGCCAGCCGCACCGCGCTGAGGCAGGCCTCCGGGTCGTCCGCGTTGACGTGGATGATGGCCACGTCGAATCCCTTGGCGAGGTCGGAGGCGTAGCGGGTGGAGCGCGAGTCGCCCATGTCGGTGGTGAAGCCGACCTGGTTGTTGGTGATGATGTGCAGCGTCCCGCCCGCGCCGTACCCGGCCAGGTTGGCCAGGTTGAGCGTCTCCGCCACCACGCCCTGGCCCGCGAAGGCGGCGTCGCCGTGGATGACCACCGACACGGCGGCCGTCGGGTCGTGTTCCGCCGCGCGCCCCTTGCGCGAGGTCTGGCGCGCCCGGGTCCGCCCGTTCACCACCGGGGCGATGAACTCGAGGTGGCTCGGATTGGGAAGCACGCTCACCGTGAGCGTGGCCCCACTCGAGCTCCGCAGCGTCCCCTCGGCGCCCAGATGGTACTTCACGTCGCCGGTACCGGCGTCGGGCTCGTCGGGGTGCGCCTGGTGCCCCTCGAACTCGGCCAGGATGGACTCGTAGGCGCGCCCCACGGTGTGGACCAGCACGTTGAGCCGGCCCCGGTGCGCCATGCCGATGGTGACGTCGCGCGCGCCCTGCCCGGCCGCGAGGTCGGCGGCGAGGTCGAGCATCGGCACCAGTGCGTCCACCCCCTCGATCGAGAAGCGCTTCTGGCCGAGGTAGGCCTTGTGCAGGAACCGCTCGAACGTCTCCACGGCCGTGAGCCGGCCCAGCAGGGCGAGCCGCGCCTCCGGCGCGAGCGGCGCGCGGTACGCGCCCGACTCGATCGCGTTCCGGAGCCAGACCCGCTCGGCGTGATCAGAGATGTGCTCGACCTCGTAGGCGATCGTCCCGCAGTACGTCTCGCGCAGGTGGGGCAGCGCGTCGGCGAGCGACTCTCCCGGCACGCCAACGCGGAGCACCGGCGCCGGGATCCGCGCCATCACCTCGGGCGTGAGCCCGAGGCCGGCGGGGTCGAGGGCCGGGTCGCCGATCGGCTCGCTTCCGAGGGGATCGAGCCGGGCCGCGAGGTGCCCGTGCGTCCGGAACGCCTTGACCAGCCCCATCGCCGCGGCCACGTGCCGCAGATCCTCCGGGGACGCGGGCGACAGCGTCGCCGCGCGGCCGGAGCCTGCGGCGGCCGCCGGGGCCGTGCCCCCTGCGGGCGCGGCCGGGAGGCCGAGGCTCTGCGCCACCGCCTCGTAGAACGGCTCCGCTCCGGAGAGCAGCGCCTCGATCGTGCGGAGGAAGCTCCCCGACTCGGCGCCCTGGATGATCCGGTGGTCGTAGGTGCTGGTGACGGTCATCACCTTGCTGATGCCGAGCTCGCGGATGCGCTCGGCGCTCACCGTGGCGAACTCCGGCGGATACCCGATGGCGCCGACCGCGACGATCGTCCCCTGGTTGGCCATGAGGCGCGGCACCGAGGCCACGGTGCCAAGTCCGCCGGGGTTGGTGAGCTGAATCGTGCCGCCGGCGAAGTCGTCCGGCATGAGCTTGTTGGTGCGGGCTTTCTCGATGAGCGATTCGTACGTGGCGTGGAACGCGGCAAAGTCCATCCCGTCCGCGCCCTTGATGACCGGCACCACCAGCCCGCGAGAACCGTCCTTCCGCTCCATGTCCACCGCGATGCCGAGCCCGACGGACTCGGGATGCACGCGGTGCGGCGTCCCCTCGATCTCCGCGAGGGTGTCCACCATCATCGGGTGGGCCTTGACCGCCTGCACGATGGCGTAGCCGATGAGGTGGGTGAACGAGATCTTCTCGGCCCGTCCCGCCGCCTTGAGCGCGGCGTTGAGGGCGGCGCGGTGGCGCTCGAGCGCCGCCACCGAGACTTCACGAAAGGTGGTGGCGGTGGGGACCCGGAGGCTCTCGGTCATGTTGGCCACGAGCCGCGCGGCGGGGCCCTTGAGCGGCGTCGCGCCGGGCGGCGCCGCCGCGGGGGCAGCGCCGGCGGCGGCGGCCTCCACGGCGGGTGCGGAGGCGCCGTTGCCGGAGGGCTGGCCCGGGGCGGGTACCTCACCCACGACACCGCTCTCGAAGAGGCGGCGCCACTCCTCGGATACTGCGGAGGGGTTCCGCAGGTACTCCTCGTAGATCGCCTGGGCAAAGCCGGCGTTGGCGGTTTCGAACACGTTCAGGTCCACGACCGGCTCCACAGAAGGCGGGTCGGGGGCGCTCGCCCCCTCCGGCAAGGGGAGGAAAGATAACCCGTTCCCGCAGGGCGGCACGCGGCTCGGCGCAGGCCTCTTGCCTCTCCCGGGAGCCCTCGGTAACCTCCGCCAGCCCCCTCGGTGCAGCCCGTCCCCGACCTCCCGTGCCCATGCGACTCCCCGTCGTGCCGGTAGTGCCCCTCCTCGCGGCCGCCTTGGCGGGCTGCGAGCAGCCGACCGGAGCGGCGGTGATCGGGTACGCCTTTCCCCGCACGGCGCAGCGGGCCGCCCTCGTGGCCTCCGCCACCCTCCCCGCCGATTCCGGCGTCGGGGCCATCCGGATCGTGGGCGACTGGGACTCCGGCGGCACCGAATCCGCCGTGGAGATCGCGCGCGCCCACCGCCTCGTGGCGCTGCCCGGGATGATGGGGGTCGTGGGGCACGCGTCCAGCCGCGGCACCCTGGTCACCGCGCCGATCTACGAGGAGGCGGGGATCCCGCTCGTGGTGCCGACCGCGACGGCCAGCGCGCTCTGGGAGGTCGGGCCCTGGGTGTTCCCGCTGGCGCCGACCGACTCGATGGAGGCGGGATTCCTCGGCCGGATGGCGGTGGAGCGGCTCGGGGCGCGGCGGATCACCGTGTTCTTCATCAATACCGCGTACGGCACCGGCATCCGGTCGGAGCTCAACGACTGGCTCGCGGCGCGCGGGATCACGCCCATCGACGAGGTCCCCTACGTGCCGGGGGCCGATTTCGAGACCCTCGTCGAGGCGTCGCTCTCGCGGGGCCGGCCCGATCTCGTGCTCTTCGTGGGCCGGCAGGTCGATGTCGCCCGGCTGGCGTCGCTGGTCTACGAGCGGGACCCGTCCATCGTGCTCCTCGCCGCCGACGGTGCGCTCGACCAGCCCGCCGAACTGGTGGAGGCCGCCGGCCCGGCCGCGGACTCGCTCTATTTCGTGACCTTCTGGGTGGCCGACACCACGGATCCTGTGCAGGAGGACTTCATCCGCCGCTACCGCCTGGAGTCGGGGCGCGACCCGACGCCGTTCGAGGCGATGCGCTTCGACGCGGTGATGGTGCTCGCCCAGGCCATCCGCGAATCCGGCCCCGACCGCGAGCGCGTCCGTGCGTGGCTCGCGTCGCTCGGGCACGGCCGTCCCGCCTACGCCGGCGTGACCGGGGACATCGTCTTCGCGCGCGGGGCCCGGCACAACCTCTACCTGGTGCGCCTGCGGGACGGCCGGCCCGTCCCGGTGCCCGGGGCCGGAGCCGCGCCATGACCGGCCCCCACGCCGCCGCGCGCCGCCGCCGGCCCGAGCTCAGCATCCGCACCCTCTTCCTGCTTCTCGTGGCCATGGTGGGGCTCTACGTCCTCGGCGTCTCCACCTTCCTGGCCGCCCGGATGCACCCCGGTGCCGTGCTCCTGCGGCAGGACACCGAGCCGGTCGTGGAGCTCTTCGGGGTCCTCAACGAGCGCTCGCAGCGCATCGAGGCGCAGGTGCGCGACCTCCAGGGGCTCGTGGCACTCGGGCCGCCGGGGTACCCGGCCGCGCTCTCCCGCCTGCGGGAACAGCTGTCGGAGGCGCCCGACGTCCGGAGCGCCAAGGCGTTCAGCGAGGTGCCGGAGGCGATGCGCGCGGCCATGGCCACCGCCGACGAGGCGATCCTGCGCCTCGAGACCGCCGCCCTGGAGGTGGTGAACCTGCTGGAGCTGGGGCGCTACGAGGCGGCGCAGGCGCGGATGATGTCGGTCAACGCGCTGGTGGGCGAGATGAACCGCCACCTGGCGGAAGCGGAACGCCGTGGGCTGGCCGACCTGGTGCGCCGGGAGGATGAGCTCTCCCACGCCACCGGCCAGGCGCTCCGGGCGGTCATCGTCTGGCTGGCCATCGGCCTGTTCTTCCTTCCGACCGTGCTCCTGCTGGCCTACCGCCGTCTCGGCGCCCCGCTTCGCGACCTCGAGGCCGGGCTGACGCAGGTGGCCGAAGGCAACCTCCACACCCAGGTGCCGGTGCGGTACCACGACGAGATCGGCCGGCTCGCCGAGCACTTCAACCAGATGACGAGCGTGCTTCGCGAACGGGCGGAGGAACAGGGCCGCTTTGCGGCGGCGGGGGAGCTGATCGCCGGCGTGGCGCATGAGGTCAACAACCCGCTGATGGCCATCTCGGCCATCGCCCAGCAGCGGCTCGAGGACGAGGACCTCCGCGCCGACGACCGGCAGGACCTCACCCAGATCCTCCGCCAGTCGCGCCGGGCCGGCAAGCTGCTCTCGGGCCTGCTCCGCTTTGCCCGGAGCGGCGGCGAGCCCCGGGCCGAGACCGCCAACGTGACCCGGGTGCTGAGCGAGGCAATCGACCTCGTGTCGTACCAGTTCGGGGTGGCGGAAATCACCCTCGACGCCGCGATCGCGCCCGACCTCCCGCGCGTCCTCGGTGATCCGGCGCGCCTCGAGCAGGTGTTCGTCAACCTCCTCAGCAACGCCATTCACGCCGTGCGCCAGGTCAAGCCGCCGCGCCTCATCACCATCCGCACCGGGCGCGACGAGCACAACGTCTGGCTGACCCTCACCGACAACGGCCCGGGGATCCCGGCGCCGCTGCGCCGCCGGCTCTTCCGGCCGTTCGTGACCACGAAGGGCCGCCAGGGGACGGGCCTCGGGCTGTACATCTCGCGCCAGATCGTGCGCGACGCCGGCGGCGACATCGAGGCCGAGGCGTCTCCCGAGGGCGGGGCGCAGTTCCGGATCCGGCTCCGGGCCGCGGACGAGGGCGAATGGCTCATCACGCCGAAGGACCAGCAGCGCCCCGCGGAGCCGACCACGCTGTCGGGGGTGCGCGTGCTCCTGGTGGACGACGAGGCGGCGCTGCGGCGGCCGATCGCCCGGTTCCTGTCGCGGCGCGGGGCGGAGGTCAGCGAGGCGGGAGACGGGATCGAGGCGCTCGAGCGGCTCAAGGCGCTCGAAGGCCAGGTGGATGTGCTGCTGGCGGACCTGCGGATGCCGCGCCTCGATGGCGTCGGGCTCCACGCCGAGTTGCGGAAGGCCTATCCGGCGCTGGCTGACCGGGTCGTGTTCCTCTCGGGCGACCTGACCCACCTGGCCCCCGGGGGCGATCCCACCATTCCGCCGGAGCGGGTGCTCCTCAAGCCGGTGGCGCTGGAGGAGGTGGAGGCGCGCCTGCTCCAGGTGGTGCAGACCTCCTTCCCGGACTGACCCGGCTCCCCGCGTCCGCCTCCCGCGCCACGCGTCCCGCGTCCCACCCGAATTCCCGGCCGAGGAGTGCCGCCACCCGCGCGGCGGCGGCCGCCCCACCATCTGGTGTCTCGTAGCGGAGGTGGATCCGCCGGGTCAGGACGTCGTCCACCGTGGCGACGAGTTCGCGCCGGGCGTGGTGGATGACCTCGGCCTCGATGGCGGGGTGTTCGGGGTGGAGCCGCGCCAGGAGCCCCGGCTCGTGGCGCCCGAGGTTGCAGATGGCCGCCGCCTCGGTGCCGTAGTGCCGGAGCAGGTGATCGGCGGTGTCGGCGGCGAGGCCGAGGTCGAGCACCGTCTGCCGCATCGGGCCCAGGTCGGCGGCCTCGCCCCCCGGGAGCGCCTCCTGGTCGGTCGGGGCGTGCGGCAGGCGAGGTCGGCCTTCCCGCCGCGTCAGCTCGGCACCGACCTCGTCCACCAGTTCGGCTGCCATCGCGCGGTAGGTGGTCAGCTTCCCGCCGGCGATCGTGAGCATCCCGCCCGGGCCGCGCCGGATGACGTGTTCGCGGCTCACCGCCGAGGGCGCCAGCGCCTGCCCGGAGTCGAGGAGCGCGCGGAGCCCCGCCCAGGCGGCCAGCACGTCCTCCTCGGTCAGGTGGGCCTGCGGGAAGGCGGCGTTGGCGGAGCGGAGGAGGTAGTGGATGTCGCTCACGGCGGCGACGGTGTCGCCGGGGGGGCCGGGCTCGTCGGTGTCGGTCGTGCCGATGTAGGAGAACTCGCCCCAGGGGAGGACGAACATCAGCCGGCCGTCGATCGGGCTGGTGAGGGTGATGGCGGAGGTGTGGCCCAGCCGCGCGCGCCGCACCACGACGTGGGCGCCGCGGGTCCGCCGCAGGAGCGGCGCGGCACCGGAATCCTCGAGCCGCCGCAGTTCGTCGGCCCAGGGGCCGGTGGCGTTGACCACCACGGCGGCGCGCACCAGCCCATGCACGCCGTCCTCGTCCTCCACCACGGCGCCGCGCACCTGTCCGCCGCCGCGCTCGAGGCCGATCACGCTGGTGTAGGTGGCCACGTCGGCGCCGTGCAGCGCCGCCGAGCGCGCCGTGGCCACCACCAGCCGGGCATCGTCGCACTGCGCGTCCCAGTAGCGGGCGCCGCCGACGAGGCCGCGCTCCCGGAGCATCGGCTCCTCCGCCAGCAGGGCGCGCTTGCCGAGGATGCGGTGCCGCCGCACATTCCGGAGCGGCGCGAGGAGGTCGTACACGAGGAGGCCGGCCGCCAGCTTCCAGAGCGGCACGCGGTCACCCCGGTGCACCGGAAAGACGAACGCCAGCGGCCGCACCAGGTGCGGCGCGATGCGCAGCAGGACCTGGCGTTCGCGGCTGGCCTCGCGCACCAGTGCGAGATGCCCCTGCTCGAGGTAGCGGAGCCCGCCGTGGATGAGGCGGCTCGACCGCGAGCTGGTCCCCCAGCCGAGGTCGCGCGCCTCCACCAGCGCGGTCCGGAGTCCGCGCATCGCGGCGTCCCGCGCGATGCCGGCGCCGGTGATCCCGCCGCCCACGACCAGCAGGTCGTAGGGCCTGGCGGCCAGCGTGTCCAACGTGGCCCGACGGAAGGAAACGTTTCGAGTGTCCATGGTGTCCGAGGGGCGGCTGCCCCTGCCCAGTACCTGGTTCACGTGGCACGACCGGTGGTTCCGGCCCGGCCTGCGCGTGCTCGACCTTGCGTGCGGCGACGGCCGCCACAGCCTGGCGGCCGCGGCGCGGGGCGCGTCGGTGGTCGCGTGGGACCGCGACCGGACCCGGCTCGAGGCCGGCCGCGCGCTTGCCGAATCGCGCGGCCTTGGCGTCGAGTGGCGGGAGGTGGACCTCGAGGGCGACTGGCCCGCCGAGCCGCCTTTTGATGCGGTGCTCCTGTTCAACTATCTTGACCGTGCGCGGATGCCGCAGGTGCTTGGGGCAGTCGCGCCCGGCGGCCTCCTGGTCATGGAGACCTTCCTGACGTCCCAGCGCGAACTAGGCTGGGGGCCGAGCCGGCCGGAACACCTCCTCGAGCGCGGGGAGCTGGCCCGGTTGGTGGCCCCGCTGGAGGTGCTCCACGGCCGCGAGGTGCTGGAACCGGTGGATGTAGAGCGGTGGCGCGCCGTGGCGAGCGTCGTGGCTCGCCGGCGCCCCGCCTGACCCTGACGCACGAACGATAACATGCTGACCATCCCTGCCGGGCGACGGGCCTCCGTCGTCGCCGGCGTGCGGACGCCCTTCGCGAAGAGCGGCACGGCGCTCAACGACGCCACCGCCGTCACCCTCGCGCGGCACGCCGCGCGGGAGCTGCTCTACCGGGCCGACCTGGCCGGATCCGAGGTGGACGAGGTCATCTTCGGGCAGGTCATCCCGTCGGTGCTCGCGCCCAACCTCGCCCGCGAGGTGAGCCTCCTCCCGCAGTTTCCCCGCACCATCCCCGCCTATACGCTGAACCGCGCCTGCGCCTCCGGCGCGCAGGCCATCGTCAACGCCGCCGACCAGATCATGCTGGGGCGGGCCGACGTGGTGCTGGCGGGCGGCGCCGAGTCCCTCTCGGACATTCCCATTCTCCACTCCCGGCGCTTCAGCCAGCTCCTCGTCGAGGCCAGCAAGGCGCGGAGCCTCGGCCAGCGGCTCGGGATCCTGGCGCGCACGCGGCTCCGCGACCTCGTCCCCGTCACCCCGGCCATCGCCGAGCCCTCCACGGGTGAGTCCATGGGCCAGTCGGCGGAGAAGATGGCGCAGGAGAACGGCATCCGGCGCGAGGACCAGGACCAGGTGGCGCTCCGCAGCCACCAGCGCGCCGCCGCCGCCACCGCCGACGGCCGCCTCCCCGCCGAGATCGCGCCCTGGTTCGGGGGCCGCGGGATGGACGAGGTGCTCGCGTCCGACAACGGCATCCGCACCGACGCCTCCCTCGAGGCGCTTGCCAAGCTCAAGCCGGTCTTCGACCGCCGCTACGGGTCGGTCACCGCCGGCAACGCCTCGCCGCTCACCGACGGCGGCGCCGCCGTCCTCCTGATGGCGGAGGAGAAGGCCCGCGCCCTCGGCTACCGGTCGCTCGCCACGGTGCGGAGCTACGCCGTGGCGGCGGTCGATCCCGGCTGGCAGCTCCTGATGGGGCCGGCCATCGCCGTGCCCCGGGCACTGGAGCGCGCCGGCCTCGCCTGGTCCGACTTGGGCCTGGTCGAGATCCACGAGGCGTTCGCCTCGCAGGTCCTCTCCAATGTCCAGGCGTGGGGCTCGAAGGCCTGGGCCGACCGGCTCGGGCTCCCGGGTCCTGTCGGCGAGGTGGACTGGGACATCACCAACGTGCTGGGTGGGTCGATCGCCATCGGGCACCCGTTCGGCGCCACCGGCGCGCGGCTCGTCACCACCCTCGCCAACGAAATGCAGCGGCGGGACGTGCAATTCGGACTGATCTCGATCTGTGCCCAGGGCGGGATGGGCTTCGCCATGGTGCTGGAGCGCGCATGAGCATCTTCACCGTCGTCGTGGAGCAGGGCGTGGCGGTCGTCACGATCGACCTGCCCGGCTCGCCGGTCAACATCCTCAACGCCGCCGCCAAGCGGGAGTTCGAGGCGCTGCTGGAGCGGCTTGGCGGGGACCGCGGCGTCCGCGCCGTCGTGCTCCTTTCCGGCAAGGCGGAAAACTTCATCGCGGGCGCCGACATCGAGGAGTTCGTCGCGCTGCCGGACCAGGCGGCCGCGGAAGCGCTCTCCCGCGACGGGCAGGCGATGCTCGACCGGGTGGCGGCGTTCTCCAAGCCGATCGTGGCGGCCATCCACGGCAGCTGCCTCGGCGGCGGGCTCGAGCTGGCGTTGGCCTGCCACTACCGGATTGCCACCAACCATCCGAAGACCCAGCTCGGCCTCCCCGAGGTGCAGCTCGGCATCCTGCCCGGCGCCGGCGGCTGCCAGCGGCTCCCGCGGGCCATCGGCGTGCGGGCCGCGCTCGACATCATCCTCGCCGGCAAGTCGGAGCGCGCGAGCAAGGCGTTCAAGCTGGGACTGGTGGACGAGCTGGTGCCCCCGGCGCTCCTCCGGAGCGTGGCGGTGGGGGCCGCGCTCCGGCTCCTCGACGCGGGGCTGCCCCGCCGCGCCCCCCGGGGGGCCGGCCTCGCGGGGCTCCTCCTCGACCGCAACCCCGTGGGCCGCGCCCTGGTCTACCGGATGGCGCGCAAGTCGGTCATGGCCAAGACCGGCGGGCACTACCCCGCGCCGCTCTCCGCCCTCGAGGCGGTCCGCACCGGGATGGCTCACGGGATGCGCGCCGGGCTGGTGGACGAGCACCGCCGCTTCGGCGAGCTCGCCGTGAGCCCCGTCTCCCGCAAGCTGGTGCAGATCTTCTTCGCGACCACGGCGCTCAAGAAGGACGACGGAGTCCCGGCGGGCACCGCCACGCCGCGGCCGGTCCGCCGGCTCGGCGTGGTGGGGTCGGGGTTCATGGGCGCGGGTATCGCGGGGACGGCGGTGGCGCAGGCGGGCGTCGAGGTCCGGCTCAAGGATGCCGAGCTCGTCCGCGTGGGCCGCGGCCTCAAGGCGGCGCTCGGCATCCTCGACGGCCGCCTCACCCGGCGGCGCATCACCCCGCAGGAGTACCAGCGCCTCTCGGCGCTCCTCTCCGGCGCCGGCGACTTTGCCGGCTTCCCGCGCGCCGACCTCGTCATTGAGGCCGTCTTCGAGGAGCTCGGCGTCAAGCGCACCGTGGTGGCCGAGCTCGAGGCGGTGCTCGGCGAGCGGGCGATCATCGCCACCAACACCTCGACGATCCCCATCACCGACATCGCGGCCGGCGCCCGGCACCCCGGGCGAATCCTCGGGATGCATTTCTTCAGCCCGGTGGACCGGATGCCGCTGCTCGAGGTCATCCCGGGCGCCGCCACCGCGCCGGGCACGATCGCCACCGCGGTGCAGTTCGGCCGGCGGATGGGCAAGACGGTCATCGTGGTGGCCGACCGGCCCGGATTCTGGGTCAACCGCATCCTGGCGCCGTACCTCAACGAGGCCGGCCACCTGCTGATGGAAGGCACGCCCATCGAGGCCATCGACCGCACGATGACCCGCTTCGGGTTCCCGGTGGGGCCGATTGCCCTGCTCGACGAGGTAGGCCTCGATGTGGCCGGCAAGGGGAGCGGCGTGATGCACCGCGCCTTCGGCGAGCGCCTCGCGCCCGCCGACGCCATCGCGCGGATGCTGGCCGACCAGCGCCTCGGCCGGAAGAGCGGGAAGGGGTTCTATCGCTACGAGGGCGGGAAGAAGGCCGGCGTGGACGGCGACGTGTACCGGCTGCTCGGCGTGAGCCCCTCGGAGCGCATCAGCCCGCAGACCATCGAGCAGCGCCTCGTATATGCCATGCTGAACGAGGCCGCCATGGCGGCGAGCGAGGGCGTGGTCCGCTCGCCGCGGGACGGCGACATCGGCGCCATCTTCGGCATCGGGTTCCCGCCCTTCCGCGGCGGCCCGCTCCGGCTGCTCGACGACCTCGGCGCGGCGCAGGTGGTGTCCACCCTCCGCGCGCTCGAGGCCGAGTTCGGGCCCCGCTTCGCGCCGGCGCCGGCGCTCGTGGCCCTCGCCTCCTCGGGGGGGCGGTACTACGAAACCGCGGGTCCCCGGGCCGCGTAGGCCGGGACGGTTCCCGCCGGGGCCGCGCGCCCCGTGATGCACGCGATTCCTCTACCCTGGGGTGTTCCGATGCGATCCGTTCGCCTGTCCGTGGGGCTTGCCCTCGCCCTCGTCCTCTGGCCCCTCGGGGCCGCCCACGCCCAATCCTTCCCGTCCGACGACCCGGTCATCAAGCGCATCTGGAGCCTGGGCATGGACAGCTCGCAGGTCGGCGGGCTGGCCCAGGTCCTCGGCGACTCGATCGGCCCGCGGCTCACCGGCTCGCCCGGCATCAAGAAGGGGAACGACTGGCTGGTGGCCACGTATGCCAAGTGGGGCATCAGCGCCGAAAACGTGCAGTACGGGACGTGGAAGGGGTGGCGCCGCGGCGTGAGCCACTTCGACCTCGTGTCGCCCCGGGTCCGCTCCCTCGAGGGGATGATCCTCGCCTGGAGCCCTGGCACCAAGGGCAAGCCGGTCGAGGCGCCGGTCGTGATCCTTCCCGACGCCGCCGACTCCACCGCCTTCGCGTCGGCCGTCGCGTCCGTGAAGGGCAAGTACGTCCTCATCAGCGCGCCGGAGCTGACCTGCCGCCCCGACTCCAGCTACAAGGAATCGGCGCTCCCCGAGGAGTTCGACCGCATGGTCAAGGAGCGCACCGACTACCGCGCCGCCTGGGCGGCGCGCGTCAAGCGCACCGGCCTCAACAACAAGGCCCTCCAGCTGGCGCTGCAGGGCGCAGGCGCCCGCGGCGTCCTGACGAGCAACTGGTCGTCGGGGTGGGGGGTGTTCCGCGTCTTCGACGGGAAGACCACCACCGTCCCCGCCGCCGTCCTGAGCTGCGAGGACTACGGGTTGGTGTTCCGCCTGGCCGAGCGCAACCAGGGGCCGGTCCTGCGGGTCACCGCCGAGGCGGAGGACCTGGGCGAGGTCCCGGTGTTCAACACCATCGCGACGATCCCCGGCAGCGACCGCGCCGATGAGTACGTGGTGCTCTCCGCGCACTTCGACAGCTGGGACGGCTCTTCCGGTTCCACCGACAACGGCACCGGCACCGTCACGATGATGGAGGCGATGCGCATCCTGAAGGCGGTGCTCCCGACCCCGAGCCGGACGATCCTGGTCGGCCACTGGAGCGGCGAGGAACAGGGGCTCAACGGGTCGCGCGCCTACTTCGCCGATCACCCCAAGGTGGTCGCGGGGCTGCAGGCGCTCTTCAACCAGGACAACGGCACCGGCCGCGTCGTCAACGTGAGCGGCGCCGGCCTCCTCGACGGCGGCGGGTTCATGGCGGACTGGCTCTCGCGGGTACCGTCGGACATCACCGGCAACTTCAAGAGCTTCGGGCTGCCGGGCTCCCCGGCCGGCGGCGGCTCCGACAACGCCTCGGTGGCCTGCTACGGCGCGCCCGGCTTCGGCCTCGGCTCGCTCCCGTGGGAATACTTCAGCTACACCTGGCACACCAACCGCGACACCTACGACAAGCTGGTGCTGAGCGAGGTGCGGATGAACGCCACGCTCACGGCGATGCTCGCCTACCAGGCGGCGCAGGACCCGAACCAGGTGCCGCGTGCGCGCCGCGTGATGCCGGTCAACCCGCGCACCGGCCAGCAGCAGACCTGGCCCGAGTGCCAGCCGGCGGCGCGGTCGTTCGCCGAGTACACCAGGTAGTTCCCGCGCGACGGCGTCCGGCGGGGGCATCCCCGCCGGGCGCTCCTGCGAGCCCGCCCCTGGAGGTGCCATGGTCCGCGCCCGGCCCGCCCTGCCCGCCCTGCTCCTCACCCTCGCCGTTGCCACGCCTCCCGGCGGCGCCCTGGCCCAGGGCGCCCAGCGCCCCCCCGATCTGTCCGGCACCTACGTCGTCCGGGGCACCGGGTCCGACTCGGCCTCCACGCCCTATGAGGCCCGGCTCGAGATGAAGCGGAACGACCATGTGACGGTGCCGATCTTCGATCCGGCCTGGGAGGTGGAGATCTACCACGTGAAGTACAAGTTCCCGAACGGCGGGGCCGATCTCAACGGCGTCGGGGCGCTCATCGGGAACATCTTCTACCTGGCCTACGCCGACGACAAGAAGTTCTTCCTCGAGTTCCTCTGGCCCTGGACCATGAGCGAGGAGCAGCAGGCGGCCGAGGCGCGCATCCAGTCCATGGAGGCCAAGAGCTACGACACCTACGTCAAGAACCGTCCCTGGTACTCCGACCTCGATCCGCAGTCGGCCTGGGCCGCGCTCTGGTTCCACTACGACGAGTCGTTCGGCGTGGGCGGGTTCACGCGGCGCGCCTGGGTGGGGCAGCACCGGTATCGGCTGCACGAGGTGAACGACAAGTTCCAGTGGGAAAAGGAGGGGCAGAAGAGTGAGTGGTGGGAATCCGGCACGCTGACCGTCGAGGAAACCGGGAAGAACTTCGTGGTGCGCTTCCGCGAGAGCGAGGATTACAGCTACAGCGGCGTGGCGATGCCGGCCAAGGGGGGGATGTACGTGGCGGCGGTGGGTGGCGATCGCCAGGCGGGGATTGCCGTATTCCGGTTCAGCGCCGAGGGGCTGGTGGGCACCTGGGCCGCGCAGGGCGACACCCGGCGGGGCACCGAGACGCTGGCGCCCTCCGACGACGTCCGGAAGAAGGCGGGCGGGCTCTTCGTGGACTAGGGGACGCCCTGGCTAGCGGGTGAGGGCGGGGAGCAGCTCGGCGTTGGTCTTGGCGCCGCGGAAGAGCGAGAGCACTTCCTGCATCGCGTTGATCGCCGGCATCCCCGCCACCCGCTGCCGGAGGGCGTGGGAGGCCGCCAGCTCCTCCGGGGTGAAGAGCAGCTCCTCGCGGCGGGTCGAGCTCGCGGGGATGTCGATGGCGGGGTAGATCCGCCGCTCCGCCAGCTCGCGGCTCAGCACCAGCTCGCTGTTGCCGGTGCCCTTGAACTCCTCGAAGATGACCTGGTCCATCTTGGAGCCGGTGTCCACGAGCGCGGTGGCAATGATCGTCAGCGAGCCGCCTCCCCGGTTCGGGTCCACGGCACGGGCGCTCCCCAGGAACTTCTTCGGGGTCTCCATCGCGCTGGCATCGAGGCCGCCCGACAGCGTGCGCCCTGTCCCCCGCTCCAGCGTGTTGTAGGCCCGCGCCAGCCGCGTGATCGAGTCGAGGATGATCACCGCGTCCCGCCCCAGCTCCACCTGGCGCCGCGCCCGCTCGAGCGTCAGCTCCGCCACCTCCGCGTGGCGCTCCGCCGGCTGGTCGAAGCTCGACGCCACCACCTCGCCCGACCCCGCCATCTCCATTTCCGTCACTTCCTCGGGGCGCTCGTCCACCAGCAGGATGAAGAGCGTCGCGCCGGGGTGGTTGCGCGCCACCCCCTCCGCCACCGACTGGAGCACCGTGGTCTTGCCGGCCTTGGCCGGCGCGACGATCAGCGCGCGCTGGCCCTTGCCGAAGGGGCAGAGGAGGTCGATGAGCCGGGTGATCTCGTGCGCCGTGCGGCGCGGGCCGGCCGGGACCTCGAGGGTCAGTCGCTCGCGGGGATGGATGGCGGGGAGCTTGGAGAATTCCGGCCGCCGGAGCAGCTGCTCCGGGGAGAGGCCGTTGACCTCGCTGACGCGCTGCAGGCTGGGGCCGCGGCCCTTGCCGCCGCGTCCGCCCTCGCCCGTGATCAGGTCGCCGGTGCGGAGGCCGAACTGCTTGACGAGGTGGGGAGGGACGAAGAGATCGCCGTCGGCCGGTGCGTAGGCGGATTCACGCCGCCGGAGGAAGGCGGTCCCGCGGTCGGTGAGTTCGAGGACGCCGAGTGGGGTGTCGCTCACTGCTCCGCGGCGTTCCAGGAGTCCCACGTGAGGTGGCAGCGGGTCACGAAGTACTCCTGCGGATGGCCGGCGCGCTCCAGGAGGTCGTGGAGCATCTCGTGGCGGACCACCATTTCGTCGCCGACGTAGTTGCCGGCGATGGTGATGCGGGACTGGCCCCCCACCTGCTCCCAGAGGCCGACCTTCTCGCCGATGTCCGTCTGGAAGCTACTCACCCCCGGCACGACGTACCACTCGATGTGGCCGATCGCGCCGACGAGCTCGGAGCAGGCCTCGGTGCGGGCATACCACTCGGCGTATTGGGCGGGGGCGGTCATCGGGACGGCGCCGTCGGGCGGTGCGCTCGGCTCGAGGCCGGCGCACGAGGCCGCACCCACCCAGAGGGCCAGGGCGGGGACGAGACGGCGGGACACGGACGCTGGGCGCATGATCGCTCCACAACGCCCGATAAGCTCAAAGCGAGGGGATCCGGGGGATCCCGCTGCTCCGCTCGTCATTCCTGCCTTCGGCACCGAGCTATCTCCGGCCTGCAACCGCCAGAGACCTCAAGTTTTGCGGCCCCGGATCGCTCCGGGTGTGCTCTTATCGGGCGGGTCGTTGGTGTGAGCTGCGGGGGGGAGGAACGCAAGGACGGGGCCGACCGGGCCAGGGCGTGCCAGCGGCGGCGTAAGTGCCGGTCGGGGCCGCGCTTAGCCGGACGAGCCGTTCTGGAACTTGTTGTCCTGACGGAGGTTAGCTACCTTCGTGGCGCCGGCCGGAGCGACCCTGCAACCCCTTGCGGCACCTCAACCCCGGGCACCCGCTGATGATGCGCACCTTCCTACTGTGGCTGTCGGAGCAACAGGGTGTGTTCAACTTCCTGCGCCGGAACGGCTTGGCCCGCCGGTTCGCCAGCCGCTTCGTGGCCGGGGAGACGATCGACAGTGCCACCGCCGCCGCGCTCGAGCTCAAGGCGCACGGCATCGCCACCTCCCTCGACCTCCTCGGCGAGAGCGTCACGCAGCAGGCCGACGCCGTGGCCGCGCGCGACGAGTACCTCCGGATGCTCGACGCCCTCGCCGAGCGCGGGGCCGAGATCAACGTCTCGGTCAAGCTGACCCAGATGGGACTCGACATCGACGAGGCGCTCTGCGTGGACAACATGCGCCGCATCCTCACGCGGGCGCGCGAGCTCGGCGGGTTCGTGCGGCTCGACATGGAGGGGTCCGCCTACACCCAGCGCACGCTCGACTTCTTCGAGCGCCATCTCCTGGCCGACTTCAAGGCGAACGCCGGCGTCGTCATCCAGTCGTGCCTCCGGCGCTCCGCGGCCGACATCGCGCGGCTCATCGCGCTGGGCGTCCGGGTCCGGCTATGCAAGGGCGCGTACCTCGAGTCCCCCGAGGTGGCCTTTCCCGACAAGGCGGACGTGGACCGCCAGTACGTGACCCTCATGGAGCAGCTGCTCCGGCACGGGAATTATCCCGCGCTCGCCACGCACGACGGCAGGATCCTGGAGCAGGCCAAGGCGTTCGTGACCCGCGAGGGCATCCCGGCCGCGCGCTTCGAGTTCCAGATGCTCTACGGGGTGCGGCGCGACCTGCAGGAGCGGCTCCGGAAGGACGGCTTCAACATGCGGGTCTACATCCCCTTCGGCACCCAGTGGTATCCCTACCTCATGCGCCGCCTCGCCGAGCGGCCCGCCAACATCGTCTTCATCCTCGGCAATGTCGTGCGCGAGACGCTCGCCCTGAAGGCCTGATGGAGGTCACCCTCGGGGGGTACATGGCCCGGCACGGCCGGGCAGCCGCCTTCGGGGGCAACGACGGGCACGCCTACTCGGTGGGCCTCTACGTGGACGACGACCCCGATGCCCGCGGGCGCTATGGGGCGGCACTCCTCTTCGTGCGCTGGGACGAGTCGGGCGCCGCCCCCGCCGGCCACGTCGAGACCGACTACCTCGCCTGGGGGCGGACACCGGCGGAGGCGGAGGAGCGCCTCCGGGCGCTCTCCCTCTTCGACGTGAAGGCGGCGCTCGACGAGGCCATCGCCCGCTCGCCGGGGGCGTGGTGACGGCCCCCCTGGCGGGCACGGTGCTGGAGCGGGATGGCGCCGCCTACCGTGTGGCCACCTCCGCCGGCGAGGCGCGAGCGGTGGTGAGCGGCCGCACCCGGCGCGACGCCCCCCAGGTCGTGGCCGGCGACCGGGTGGAACTCCTGCCCGACGCCGCCCACGGGCTCTACGCCATCGTCGGCGTCGCCCCCCGCACCAGCCTCCTCGAGCGGCGCGTGCCGCTGGGTCGCGGGACGCGCCCCATCGTGGCCAACATCGACACGGTCTTCGTGGTGACGTCGGGACGGGACCCGTCGCCGGTGCCGCAGCTGATCGACCGGCTGCTGGTGGTGGCGGAGGTGAATGAGCTCCCCACGGCGGTGGTCGTGAACAAGATGGATCTCGACCCTGCGCCTGCCCTGGTCGAGCGGTGCCGCCGGGCCGGCTACCGCGTCTTCGAGACGAGCGCCCGGACGGGCGCGGGGCTCGAGGCGCTGCGCGCGGCGATGGCGGGCCGCGAGTCGGTCATCACGGGGCCATCGGGGGTCGGAAAGTCGAGCCTCCTCAACGCGCTCCAGCCCGGGCTCGAGCTGCGGACCGGCGCGGTGAGCGCGCGCGTGCGGCGCGGGCGGAACACGACCGTCTCCGCGCGGATGCTGCCGTTCGACGGGGGCTACATCGTGGACACGCCGGGGTTCAACGAGGTGGGGCTGTGGGGGGTCGAGCCGAGGGAGCTGGCGAGCTGCTTCCCGGAGTTCCGCCCGCACCTCGGCGAGTGCCGCTTCCAGGACTGCCGGCACATGGGTGAGCCGGGGTGCCGCGTCCAGGCGGCGGTGGCGGCCGGGGAAATCGCCGCCGACCGGCTGGAGAGCTACCGGATGCTCCTGGGGGAGACCGAGTCGGAGCCGGAGGAGTGGGAGTAGGGGCGCACCGCGGTGGGCCCCTGCTCCTATCCCCGTTTCCGGGTCCAGCGGTCGGCGTCGCGGCGCTCCACCTTGGTCATCATCCGGTCGAACGCCTCGTCGAGGTCGATCCCCTCGCGGTTGGCCATGCAGACCAGCACGAAGATGATGTCGGCCATCTCCATCCCCAGGTCGGCCTCGGCCTCGCCCGGCTTCTTGGTCTTCTGCCCGAAGCGGTGGTTGACCTCGCGCGCCAGCTCACCGACCTCTTCCGCCAGCCGCGCCATGTTGGTGAGCGGGTGGAAGTACCCCTCCTCGAACTGGCGGATCCAGGCATCTACACGGCGCTGGGCGTCGGAGAGCGACATGGGCGGCACCGGGTTGGGGGAAGGGGAAGTGGAGACCCTCGCCAATCGCTCCGGAACATAGCATTTTCTCCGGGCGGCCATCCCCCGCCGCCCACCGGACTTCCATGCGCCCACGCGACCGCATCCTCGCCAATCTCGAAGAGCTCTACCGGGAGACGTACGAGCGCGCGCGCGCCTCGGGCGACCAGCGCCGGGTGGACGAGCTCGACGCCGCCTTCGTCCGCGACCAGCTCATGCTGGAGATCCTCCTCGACATCCGCGACCTCTTTGCCGTGACGCCCGCCGCCCCGGCCCAGGGCGCGAGTGCCCTCGAGAAGCTCGAGGCGTTGCGCCGGCTCACCAAGCTCCGCTAGGACCGCCTTCATGCCGACTCGTCGCCTGCGGCACCTGCCGCTCGCCGCCCTCCTGGCCCTCGCGGCCGCCCTGCCCGGTTGCACGCGCCCTCCCGCCGCGACCCTCGTGGCGTTCGGGCGCGTCTGGACCGGCAATCCCGACCAGCCCTGGGCCGGCGGCGTGGCCCTCCGGGGCGACAGCGTGGTGGCGGTGGGCGACAGCGGCGCCGTGGCCCGCTTCGTGGGCGAGGGCACCCAGGTGCTCACCGGGGCGATGGTGGTGCCGGGGTTCATGGACAACCACACCCACTTCCTCGATGGCGGCTTCCAGCTGGCGAGCGTGGACCTGCGCACCGCCGATTCGCCCGAGGAGTTCACCGCGCGCATCAAGGCGTTCGCGGCCGAGCGGAAGCCGGGGGAATGGATCATCGGGGGCGACTGGGACCACGAGCGCTGGCCCGGGGCGCCCCTGCCGACCAGGGGCTGGATCGATTCCGTCACCCCAAACAACCCCGTCTTCGTCAACCGGCTCGACGGCCACATGGCCGTGGCCAACAGCGCCGCCCTTCGCGCGGCGGGGGTCACCCGCGCCACCAAGGACGTGCCGGGCGGCGAGATCGTCCGCGATCCCCGTACCGGGGCACCGACCGGCGTGCTCAAGGACAACGCGCAGGCGCTCGTCTACGCCGCCATGCCGGCGCCCACCGAGGAGCAGATGGACGCCGCGCTGGCGCGGGCCGTGGCCTTCGCGGGCACCAAGGGCGTGACGGCGGTGAATTACATGAGCGCCTGGACCACCGCCCTCGGCGCCTTCCGCCGCGCCCGGGAGGCGGGCACCCTGACCGTCCGCACCAAGATGTTCTTCCCGATCGAGCGCTGGCGCTGGGTGGCCGACACCGTGGCGGCGCTCGGCGCCGGCGATGCCTGGCTCCGGATCGACGGCGTGAAGGGGTACATGGACGGCTCGCTCGGCTCCACCACCGCGCTCTTCTTTGCCCCCTACCTCGACGCGCCCACCACCAGCGGCCTCCTCACCACACCGGTGGACTCGATGCGCCGCTGGGTGCAGGCGGCCGACTCGGCCGGGCTCCAGGTGGCCGTCCACGCCATCGGCGACCAGGCCAACGCCCTCCTCCTCGACATCTACGACTCAGTGTCGGTGGCCAACGGCGCCCGCGACCGCCGCTTCCGGATCGAGCACGCCCAGCACCTCCGGCCGGTGGACATCACGCGCATCGCCCGGATGAACGTGATCCCCTCGATGCAGCCCTATCACGTCATCGACGACGGCCGCTGGGCCGCCAAGCGGATCGACTCCACCCGCCTGGCCACCACCTACGCCTTCCGCGACCTCATCGACCAGGGGGCGCACCTTGACTTCGGCTCCGACTGGACCGTGGCCCCGCTTGACCCGCTCCTCGGCATCTACGCCGCGGTCACCCGGCGCACGCTCGACGATCTCAACCCCGGCGGCTGGTTCCCGGCGCAGAAGGTCACCGTGGAGGAGGCGCTCCGGGCCTACACCACCGAGAATGCCTACGGCGTCTTCGAGGAGGGGCGGCGCGGGGTGCTCCGGCCCGGGGCGGTCGGCGACCTGGTGATCCTCGACCGCGACCTCACGACCATCTCGCCGGTGGACATCGCGGGCACCCGCATCCTGGCCACGGTGGCCGGCGGGCGGGTGGTGTATCGGGGCACGCCATGAAGCAGGGATGGGCGGTGCTGGCACTCACGACCGGCCTTGCCGTCGGATCTGCCATGTTGGCGCCGGCGGCAGCCCAGGGGAAGCCGGTCGGCGCTGCCACCTGGGACGACGGGCTGCGATCAGTCAGGGCGATGGGTCGGGACCCCGTCAGCAGCGCTCCCGTGGCCGATTTGGTGCTGCAGCGCGAGGCCGGCCGGCTCACATTTGCCTCGGGCACCATCGTCCTCCTCCGGCCGATCGAGGGCCGGACGATGGGCGCGGCCTTCAAGGGGAAGGGCAGCTTCACCTTTGCCCCCCGCACCCAGGCCGAACGGGCCGCGGTGGCCCGGCGGCACGGGGACTCGACCTACACGGTCGGGTTCTCGGAGGCCGTCCTCTTCTTTTCCGACACCACCGCCCTGGAACTCAGCCACCGCCTGATGTTCACACCGGGCGCGCCGCCCGACAACGGCGCCGGCCTGGTCGGCGACGCCCTCGGCCTCCTCGGCGATCCCGACGAGCAGGACCTCGATCCGGACGTGCTGCTCGACCTCTTCAACGCCGCCCAGGGCGGGATGTTCTACGCCCACCTGAATCGGGGTGGCGACACGCCCGTGATGTTCCTGGTGGCGCCGCGATCTCGCGAGGGCGTCCAGCTGCGGGAGCAGAACCGGGTGGGGCTCAGCAAGGGAGCGGCGTACATCGCTGCGCAGGAGGCGCCCGCCGCCCCGGGGGCGGGGCGCGCGTCCGGCGACCGCCAGGGCGACGCGCTGGTGCGGCACTACGCCCTCGACGTGTCGCTGCCCAGCACGGGAGGCGGGGACATCGGCTTCCAGGCCCGCGCGCGCCTGTTCATCTACGGCGAGGCGGCGCTCGGTCCGTGGATCGCCTTCCAGCTGCTCGACAAGTTCGAGGTGGACTCCGCCCAGTGGGGCAACGGTCGCCCCGCGGCGGTCGAGAAGCGGAAGGACAGCCCCTACCTCTGGGTGCGCCTGCCGGCGCCGCTCCCGGCGGGCGAGGTCGTGGAATTGACCGTGGACTACCACGGCGACCTCATCGACCGCTACGGCGACTTCTTCTTCATCGAGAGTGCCACCGCCTGGTATCCCCGGCCCCTCGACGGCCGGAGCTACGCCACCTTCGAGCTCATCTACCACACGCCTTCGAATTACGTCTTCGCGAGCGTCGGCGAGCTGATGGACTCGAGCACGGTGGGCCAGGTCACGACCAGTCGGTGGGTCACGGCCCGCCCGATCCGGAACGCCTCGTTCAACATCGGCTTCTTCAAGCCTGCCGTGCCGGTGGAGCCCGGCGCGCCCCCGGTGACCGTCCTCGTGTCCGAGAGCGGCCACCGCTCGGTCGGGTCCAAGGCCTACTCAGCCGACGAGGTGGCCGCGGACATCGCGCGCAGCATGAAGCTCTTCACCACGCTGTTCGGTCCCCCGCCCGCCGACCACTTCTATGCGACCGAGATCCCCGCGCTGCATGGCGAGGCCTTCCCGGGCCTCATCCACCTGTCGGCGTCCACCTTCGACATGTCGACCACCCGCGGGCATGAGGAGGTGTTTCGCGCGCACGAGGTGGCCCACCAGTGGTGGGGAATCGGCGTGGATTTCGCGTCGTATCGCGACCAGTGGCTCAGCGAGGGCTTCGCCAGCTTTGCCGCCCTGTGGTACCTCCAGACGGTCCGCGGGGACACCAAGCAGTACTTCCAGATCCTCGACGAGTGGAAGGGCGACATTGTCACCCGCGCCGCCGACGCCGCCCCGATCTCCCAAGGGTACCGGATCGCCGACCTCGAGTTTCCGTCCGACTACAACACCGTCGTGTATGAAAAGGGCGCCTGGGTGCTGCACATGCTCCGGGCGCTCATGATCGACCTCAAGTCGATGAACGAGGACCGCTTCACGGGGATGATGCGGGACTTCTACAAGACCTATCGGGGCAAGCAGGCCTCCACCGCCGACTTCCGGCGTACGGTGGAACGGCACACCGGACAGGACATGGGGTGGTTCTTCAGCCAGTGGGTGGACGGCACGGCCCTCCCGAGCTATCGAGTGGCGTGGCAGGTGGCCGACGCCCCCGATGGCAAGTACTTCGTACGGTTCCGGGTGCGCCAGCAGGGGGTTCCGGAGAGCTTCCGGGCGTACGTGCCGATCGGGTTCGAGATGGGCAAGGACCAGTGGGTGCGGGTCCGGAAGCAGGTGACCGGTCCGCTCACGGAATTCGAGATCGGTCCCCTGCCTGCCAAGCCCAAGTCCGTCAAGTTCAACGACCTCGACGGGGTGTTGGCCGAGGTCAAGGGCATGGCCTGGGACGGCTGACCGCGTTCCTTTCTCCGGTGACGGCGCCGGGATACCTTTGGGGGCGGCCCCGCCGGCCGCTCCCGACCACCCCGAGGGTGACACCCCGATGGCCACTCGCACCGCCGCCGCCAGGAACGCCCCCTCCGCCCGGCTGGACAAGGCCGAGCTGCTGGACATGTGCCGGCTGATCCTCCTCTCGCGGCGCCTCGACGACCGCGAGATCCAGCTCAAGCGCCAGAACAAGATCTTCTTCCAGATTTCGGGCGCCGGGCACGAGGCGGTGCTGGTGGCGGCCGCCAAGGTCTTCCGCCCCGCCTACGACTGGTTCTACACCTACTACCGCGACCGGGCCCTCTGCCTGGGCCTCGGGATGACCGCCGCCGAGCAGCTGCTCTCCGCCGTCGCCGCCGCCGATGATCCGAACTCGGGCGGCCGGCAGATGCCCTCCCACTGGGGGCACAAGGACCTCAACATCGTCTCCGCGTCGAGCCCGACCGGCACTCAGTTCCTCCAGGCGGTCGGCTGCGCCGAGGCGTGGCTCCGCGCCAGCCGGATCGAGGGAATCCCGGGCCGCGACACGATGATCCGGGGCGACGAGGTGGTCTTCTGCTCCACCGGCGACGGCACCACCAGCGAGGGCGAGTTCTGGGAGTCGCTCAACACCGCCTGCAACCTCAAGCTCCCGGTCGTGTACCTCGTCGAGGACAACGGCTACGCCATCTCGGTGCCGGTGGAGGTCAACACCGCCGGCGGCTCGATTTCCAAGCTGGTGGCGGGGTTCCCCGGCCTGTACATCCAGGAGGTGGACGGCTGCGACGTGCTCGCGTCCTACGACACGCTGAGCCGCGCCGTCGAGTATTGCCGCCAGCGCAAGGGCCCGGCGCTGGTGCACGCCAAGGTCATCCGGCCCTACAGCCATTCGCTGTCGGACGACGAGGTCAACTACAAGACCCCCGCGGAGCGCGAGGCCGAGGCGGCGCGCGACCCGGCCACCTGCTTCCCCCGGTGGCTGGTGGAGCAGGGCGTCGCCACCGAGGCCGAGATCGAGCGTCTCCGCCAGCAGGTGGTGGAGGAGGTGGACGTGGCCACCGACACCGCCCTGGCCGCGCCGCAGCCGGCGCTCGACACCATCTACCAGTACGTCTACAGCCCCGACGTGGACCCGACCTCGGAGCACTTCGACACCGAGGACGATCCCCAGTTCACCGGCGACCCGACGACGATGGTGGACCTCCTCAACGCCTGCCTCAAGGACGAGATGGCGCGGGATCCGCGCATCCTCGTCTTCGGGCAGGACGTGGCCGACGTGAGCAAGGAGCAGCACCTCGGCGAGGTGAAGGGCAAGGGCGGCGTGTTCAAGGTGACCTGGGGCCTGCAGAAGCTGTTCGGCGGCAACCGGGTGTACAACTCGCCGCTGGCCGAGGCCAACATCGTCGGGCGGGCCATCGGGCTCGCCACCCGCGGCATGAAGCCGGTGGTCGAGATCCAGTTCTTCGACTACATCTGGACCGCGTACATGCAGCTGCGCGACGAGCTGGCCCTGATGCGCTGGCGGTCGAACAACACCTTCGCCGCCCCCGTCGTCGTCCGGGTCACCTACGGCGGCTACCTCAAGGGCGGCGCGGTGTACCATTCGCAGACCGGCGCGGCCATCTTCACCGGGGTCCCCGGGCTCCGGGTGGTGTGCCCGTCCACGGCGCTCGACGCGAACGGCCTCCTCCGGACCGCCATCCGGTCGGAGGATCCGGTCATCTTCCTCGAGCACAAGCACCTCTACCGCCAGACCTACAACAAGGCCCCCAACCCCGGCCCCAACTTCATGATCCCCCTCGGCAAGGCCAAGGTGGTGCGCGAGGGCCGGGACGTGACGGTGGTGACGTACGGCGCCGTGGTGCAGCGTGCGCTGGTGGCCGCCAAGGAGCTGGAGGAGGCCACCGGCGTGAGCGCGGAGGTCATCGACCTCCGGAGCCTGAATCCGGTGGACTGGGAAACGATCTACGCCTCGGTCCGGAAGACCAACCGGGTCGTCGTGGCCTACGAGGACTCGCTCTCGTGGGGGTACGGGTCGGAAATCGCGGCGCGGATCGCCGGCGAGGCGTTCGAGTGGCTCGACGCCCCCGTGCGCCGGGTGGCTTCGACCGACACCTTTGTGGCGTATGCTCCCGAACTGGAGGACGTGATCCTCCCGCAAGTCGAATCCCTTCGCGCGGCGATCGCCTCGATCGCCGCCTACTGATCCCCGGAGGCAACATGCAGGGCAACATGGGTAGGATTGGTCGCGCGGCGGTGGTGTGCCTTGGGCTCCTGGCGCACGCGGTGCCGGTGGCGGCGCAGGGCGGGGGGTATGCGCTCCAGGACCACCTGTATGACAAGTTCCAGTTCGCCCTCGACTTCACGACCGTCCTGAACAACTCCGAGGCGCGGGTGGACGGAAGCGGGGGAGTCGGCACCAACCTCAACTTCAAGGACATCCTCGGCATCTCGGGCAGTTCCGCGCAGCCGGCGCTCGGACTGCGGTGGAAGCCGGGCCGTCGCACGGAACTGGACCTCGGCTACCAGTTCATCAACCAGACCGGGACGCGCAGCTTCAATGACTCCCTGGTCATCGGGGACAACACGGTGTTCGGGGACATCGACGCCGATTCGAAGGTGGGTTCGGACAACGCGAATCTGGCGTTCAAGTATTCGATCCTGGCCGCCGAGAAGCACAACGTCGGGGTCGAACTCGGATTGGGGGCGATCTTCTTCGATTTCCAGATCGACGCGACCGCCTCGGGCTGCGCAGGGCCGGACTGCGCCAGCGGATCGGTCAGCATCGACAGGCAGATCACCATTCCGACCGGCGCGCTCGGGGCCTTCGGGCAGTTCCGGGTGAGCAATCACTGGTATGTCGGGGCGGATGCCCGGGGGCTCTGGGGCGACGTGGACCGGTACAACGTCTCGATCTTCCAGGGTGACGCCTACGCCCGGTACTACTTCTCGGATCGGTGGGGGGCGGCGCTGGGCTGGTACTACAACGACGTGACGGTGGACATCGCGGCCAAGTCGGGCTCCTCCTCAGACAACGACCTGGACCTCGGCGGGAAGGTGTCGTTCAACTACACCAGCCTCCGGCTGGGGGTCATCGCCGCCTTCTAGTCCATTGAGCGGTCACCTGATTTTCCGCCCGAGCACGACAGCCGGCCGCGCCTGCGCGGCCGGCTTCGTCTTCCTCGCCACGGCGTTCCCCCTGGGCGCGCAGGTCTCCGTCCCGCCGCGCAACCACCTGTATGACAGGCTCGAACTCGGCGTGGCCGCGAGCTTCGTCCTCGACCGCTCCGAGGCCAGGGTGGATTCGCCGGAGGGCGAGGTCGGCACCACCTTTTCCCTCACCAGCGCCCTCGGCATGCCGAGCGCCACGGTCCAGCCAGTCGTCGGGCTACGCTGGAAGCCCACCCGGCGGGCCGAACTCGAACTGAGCTACCAGTTCCTCAACCAGAGCGGCCAGCGGACCATCACCCAGAACCTCGAGATCGGGGGCGACTCCGTCTACGCCGGGCTCCGCAGCACGAGCGACCTCGGCTCCGACGACGCCACGCTCCAGCTCAAGTACGCGCTGTGGGCGGGGGACGCGCACACGGTGGGCCTGGCGCTCGGCGTTGGCGCCATCTTCTTTCGCCTCCAAGTGGATGCCGAGGGCGACGCCTCCGGCGGCGGCGGGTCCGTCGTCGACACGGTCCGGATCGACAAGCGCTTCACGGGGCCAACCGCGTCGATCGGCGCCTTCGGCAACGTGCGGCTCGGCCCGCGGTGGTATGTGGGGGCGGATGTGCGGGCGTTCGCGGTCCAGTTCGATCGGTACAGCGCAACCGTGGCGGAGGGCAACCTGCTGGCGAGGTACTATCTGTCGGACCACTGGGGGGTGGCAACGAGCCTCTATTACACCGACGCGACGATCGAGGTGATGCCTCCGGAGACACGGAGCGGCGACGCGTCAGACCTGTTCGGCTCCGTGAAGCATGCGTACACCAGCCTGCGCCTCGGGGTGATCGGGGCGTTCTAGCCGGTCGTCAGGGCTCCATCGCCTGCTTGATCTCGCTCGCCGCGGCGATGGCGCCGTCCACGTCGCGGCTGAGCGCCCGGGCCTGCTGGGTGGCGTTCGTCAGGTCGCCCAGCACGGCCCCCACCCCCGCCGACTTGAGCCGCAGCAGGTCGAACCGCACGTTCTGCATGGCCAGGATGCAGGACTCGAGGTTGGCCGACACCTGGTCCCGCCGGTTGCGCAGCTCCGCCATCTGGTTCTTCTGCCGCTCGAGCAGCCCGATCCGCCGGGCGCGCTCCTCGTCGTCCGGTTCCCGCATGATGGCCGCGATCCGCTCCTCGATCCGGCTGAACCCGCCCGTCTCGAGGTTGGTGTCCATCGCCGCGAGCGTCCGGCCCAGGTCGGTGGCCCGCGAAAAGAGCGCGTCGGCCGTCTGGATGACCTCGGGCAGGAGCTTCTTCTCGGAGGCAGGCAATCGCTCCATCAGGCCGAGGATGGCGGCCCGGTCGCGGTAGAGCTGCTGGATCTGCGGCAGCGCCGGCCCGAAGTCGGCCTGCGTCGGCGCCGGCAGAAGCCGCGGCAGCTTCCCGCCGCTCGTGGTCAGCCGGGTCTCGGCCGAGTCATGGGCGGCCGGCCGGCTCAGCACGTCCCGCCAGCTGTACCCCGACTGCCAGAGCACGCTGTAGCTCTTGAGGAGCGGGATGCTCATGCCGCCCAGCACGAAGAGGAACCAGGGCGAATCGAGCCCCGTGGCCACGTTGATGAGGAAGCAGCCGCCCGAGATGGCCATCGTCCGGGCAAAGATGGCCCGGGTCTTCTGCACAATTTCGGGCTCGCCGGTGTCCACCGGCGGGCGGTCCTTTTCCTTCTGCTCCGGGGACTCCCACGCCGCTCCGCGCGCGGGGCGCAATGGCCGCGCGCCCGCGCGGGCCACCGCGCGCGGTTCCGCAGGCCGGGGCGGCAGCGTCCCCGCCAGCGGGCGGAGGGGGCGCTCCGAGGTGCCGGACCGGGCCGAGGTGCCGGTGCTGCGCGCCGCGCGCCAGGCGATGCCCGTCGGCCGGTAGCCGGAGACGGTCCGGGTCTCGAGGGCGCGGCGGAGGGAGTCGGCGGTGGGCCAGCGGTTCTCCGGGTCCTTCTCGAGGCAGCGGCTGATGGCGAGTGCCAGGTCCTCTGGCACCTCGGGGCGCTTGAGCGACACCAGCGGCGCCGGCTCGGTGATCTGCTTCATAAGGATGCCGGCTACCGTCGGGGCCTGGAACGGCAACTCGCCGGTCACCATCTGGTAGGCGACGATGCCCAGGCTGTAGACGTCCGAGCGCCCGTCGATTTCCCGCTCCCCCGCCGCCTGCTCCGGGCTCATGTAGGCCGGGGTGCCGATGGCCACGCCGGCACCGGTGAGCGTGGCCCCCGAGCCGGTGGCCGTTGAGAGCGCCTTCGCGATCCCGAAGTCGGTCACCATCACCCGGCCGCGGGTGCCCTCGAGGAGGATGTTGTCGGGCTTGATGTCGCGGTGCACCACCGAGAGCGCGTGGGCGGCGCTCAGCGCGTCGGCGGTCTCCTTCATGACCCGCCGCACCTCTTCGGAGGGGAGGTTGCCCCGCCGCTTGATCCGCGCGCCCAGCGACTCGCCGTCCACGAGCCCCATCACGAAATAGACCAGGCCGTCGGCCTCGTCGACGCCGTGGATCGGCACAATGTGCGGATGGGACAGCCGCGCCGCCGTCTGCGCCTCGCGCATGAAGCGCTGGCGGATCTCGTCCTGGAAGGCCAGTTCGGGGGGAAGCACCTTGATCGCCACGCGCCGCTGCAGCCGCTCGTCGCGGGCGCGGTAAACCACGCCCATCCCGCCGCGGCCGATCTCGCCCTCGATCGTGTAGGCGTCGCCAAGCGCCTTGCCGAGGCGGGAGACGAGGGAGGCTTCTTGAGGTGCGGTCATCGTCGGTCGATTCCTTCGGCGGACGCGGCCATCCCGCGGGAACAGGACAATTTGCCTTCCTTGTTCCAAGAGGGCAACACGCGCCGCGACATCGGCGTCCCGCGGGTGATCCCCCCGGTGCCCCTGTCGGATTGGCAGGGGGACAGGCGGCGACCCCGGCGCTTGTTCCGAAATGCACCCGGCGGCACCTTACGGAGGCGGTCGCCCGGGAGATTCCGGGTTCCCGCGGCTGGCACGGCGGGTGCACTTCCACTCCCCTCGTCGTGAACCACCTGCCAGAATCGCCCCGGTGGGGCTGAGAGGATACCCGACATGACTGAACGCCTGACCATCCCGGTCCTTCCGCTCCGGGATGTCGTGCTCTTCCCCGGGGTCACCGCGCCGATCGGCGCCGGCCGCCCCGGCACCCTGCGCGCCATCGAGGCGGCGCTCGCCACCCCCGACAAGCTCGTCTTCGCGCTCTCGCAGCGGCAGAACATCGAGCAGGTGACCGCCGACAACCTCTACACCATCGGGACGATCGCCCGCATCGGCCAGCTCCAGCGGGGGCTGGCCGGCATGCAGCTCCTGCTGCACGGTGAGCGGCGCGGCATCGGGATGCACGTGGTGGAGAAGGACGGCTACCTCCAGGCGGTGGTGCGCGATGCCGAGGAGCTTCCGCCGGCTACCCCGGATGACCCGGTCTTCCAGGCCCTCTACCGCGAGGCGCGCACCCGCGCCGCGGAGCTGGGCCAGAAGTCGGGGCTGCCGGAAGAGGTCATCCAGCAGGTGCTGGCCGGGGTCCACGAGCCGGGGCGCTTCGCCGACCTCGTCGCCGGCTACATCGACATCACCCCGGTCCAGCGGCAGACCCTCCTCGAAACGCTGTCGGTGGAGGACCGCCTGCGACGCGTGCTGGTGCACGTGCAGCGCCAGATCGGCCTGGTGGACGCGCAGGAGGACATCAAGTCGCAGGTGCAGGAGGAGCTGGGCGAGCGGCAGCGCGAGATGTTCCTCCGCGAGCAGCTCAAGACCATCCGCCGCGAGCTGGGCGAGGACGAGGACGGCGACGACCTCGAGGACCTGCGCGCCAAGTTCGCGGCGCTCGACCTCCCCGCCGACGCCCGGCGCGAGGTGGACCGCGAGCTTGGCCGCCTGGGGCGGATCGCGCGGGAGTCGATGGAGGCGCAGGTCATCCGCACGTACCTCGAGACGGTGCTCGAGCTGCCGTGGAACGCGCGGAGCGAGGAGCACCTCGACCTCGCCGAGGCGCAGCGCGTCCTCGACGAGGACCACTACGCCCTGGGCGACGTGAAGGACCGGGTGCTGGAGTTCCTGGCGGTGCGGCAGCTGCGCGCCGCGCAGGCGCCGGCGCCCGAGGCGGCCCCGACCGAGCCGGCCTCGGCCCCCGTCGACGCCCGCGAGGCGGGCGCCAAGGGCCCGATCCTCCTCTTCGTCGGGCCGCCCGGCGTCGGCAAGACGTCTGTGGCCAAGTCGATCGCCCGCGCGATGGGCCGGAAGTACGTGCGCATTTCCCTCGGTGGCGCCCGGGACGAGGCCGACATCCGCGGCCACCGGCGCACCTACGTCGGGGCCATGCCCGGCCGGATCCTGGCCGGAATGCGGCAGGCCGGCACCCGGAACCCCGTCTTCCTGCTCGACGAGGTGGACAAGCTGGGCGTCTCCTTCCAGGGCGACCCCGCCGCCGCGCTCCTCGAGGTGCTCGATCCGGCCCAGAACGACACCTTCGTGGACCACTACCTCGGCGTGCCGTTCGACCTGAGCGAGGTGCTCTTCATTGCCACGGCCAACTTCCCGCAGAACATCCCGGCGCCGCTCCTCGACCGGATGGAGACGGTGGAGTTCAGCGGCTACACCGAGGGCGAGAAGCTCGTCATCGCGCGGAAGTTCCTGATTCCCCGCCAGCTCGAGGAAAACGGCCTCACCCCCGGCCAGATCACCATTCCCGACCCGGCGGTGCAGGAGGTCATCACCAGCTACACCCGCGAGGCCGGCGTCCGGCAGCTGGAGCGGGAGCTCGGCAAGCTGGCGCGCAAGGTGGCGCGCCGGGTCGCCGCGCAGGAGGTGGAGCAGGTCACCGTCGATCCCTCGCTGGTGGACGACCTCCTCGGCCGGCCGCGGGTGTTCCCCGAGCGGGCGGCGCGCGAGGACCAGGTGGGCGTGGCCACCGGCATGTACTACTCCCCGACCGGCGGCGACATCATGTTCGTCGAGGCGTCCACCATGCGCGGCAAGGGTGAACTCACCCTCACCGGCCAGCTGGGCGACGTGATGAAGGAGTCGGCGCGCGCCGCCTGGACCTACGCACGCTCCCACGCGGCGGGGCTGCACATCAAGGAGGAGATGTTCGACCGCGACCTGCACATCCACGTGCCCGCCGGCGCCATCCCGAAGGACGGCCCCTCCGCCGGCGTCACCATGGCCACCGCCATGGTCTCCGCGCTCTCGGGCCGCCCCGTCCGCAACGACATCGCCATGACGGGGGAAATCACCCTCCGCGGGCAGGTGCTGCCGATCGGCGGGGTCAAGGAAAAGGTGCTGGGGGCGGTGCGGGCGGGAATCACGCGGATCGTGCTGCCGCGGAAGAACGAGGCGGACCTCGAGGACCTGCCGGAGGAGGTGCGGCGGCGGATCGAGGTGTTCCCCGTGGACAGCCTGGGAGAGGTCCTGGCGCTTACCCTGCGCGGGGCCTCGCTCAAGGAAGGGCGGCTCCTCTTTGGCGACGAGAACCCGCGGGACGTGGCGCCGCTCGTGGAGCACTTTGCCCACTAGGGGCTAGTCCGCCCCTCCCCGCGCGAACGCCGCCGCGATGTCCCGGATGCCCGCCTGGAGCTCCTCCAGGCGGGCATCCGTCCAATCGGGCTCGCTCCGCACCAGCCGCTCCAGCTCCCGCGCCACGGTGCTCACCTCGGGAAACCCATAGGCGCCGCCCGACCCCGCCAGCCGATGGCAGAGCACGCCGAGCGCCGCCTCCGCGCCGTCCTCGCGGGCGCGCAGCGCCGCCAGCGCCTGCTCCAGTTCTGCCACCCGCGCCGGAGCCTCGGCGCGGTATTCCCGCCGCAGCTCGCGGAGCGCCTCCGCCACCGGGTCACTCACGGTTCCGTGGTCCATCGCTCAAACGCCAGCCCCGCCGCGGCCACGAACGCCGGTGCCGTGCTCCAGTGGCCATGCACCTCGGCACCGACCCGCGCCGCCATCACGGCGCTCTTGCCGTCCACCACCGCCACCAGCGGTTGCCCCGGCCACGCGTGTCCGCCATGCGCCCCGTGCACGGGGGCAAAGGGGAGACCCACCGGATCGAGCGAGCGGAGGTCGAGCGCCACGCCGGCCGCGGCCGCCTTCCGCAGCGCCGGGGTCAGCAGCGGCCAGGCGTCGGCCGGCGCCAGGAGGCGGACCGACGTGGTGGCGCGCCCGATGTCATGGGCAATCAACTGCAGCGAGCCGCGCGCCGACTCGATCTCCACGACCGTCGGCGAGGCCGGCACCGAGATCTCGGCCAGGTGGTCACGGAGTTCGTCGAGGGCCTGCCCATGGCGGCTCGTGATGCGGGCCACCAGCGCCGTGGGCGACTCGGGCCGGTAGCGCTTGGGCCGCGTCCCCTCCGCGCGCGCAGCGCCCTTGGCCACCAGCCCCTCCAGTGCGCTGTAGGCGTTGGCTCTTGCGAGCCCCGCAGCACGCGCGATCGCGTATCCCGTTCCCGGCCCCGTGGTGAGCAGCACCTGGTAGACCAGGCTCTCGGTGGGCGTGAATCCGAACGGGATCAGGTTGAGCGGCCTCATGGACGTAGTATGGGACAGGACTACCTACGACGCAAGTGCTTGGCAGGATGCAGCATATCCAAAGCAAACGGGCCCGGTCTCCCGGGCCCGTTCCTCACACCGCACGAGACCGGGTCAGGGCATGAACTCGAGGCTCCAGCCGAGGAGCTTGGCAATCAGCGCGAGGCGGAAGGTCACGTCCACCTGGCGCGACTCCGCGCTCTTGGTCTCGGTGGCGAGCGGGAAGGCGTGATACGAAATCTTGTTGCTGCCCTTCGGGAGGCCCCGGAGATTCTTCGGATGCCAGATCCCCTGGTCGTCGCACTCCTTGATCAGGTGCGCCAGGACCTTCGTGGCCACCGGCGCGGTGTGGAGCGCTCCGACGCGGGCCAGCAGCTCGATGTAGTGCAGCGCGAGCGGCAGGTCCTTGGCGACGCCCTTGGCATCCGCCTCGATCGGGTCGCCGAGGAGGAGGTGCTGGGGCTTCACGACCTTCTTCCCGACATGCAGCACATACGCCTTCTTCGGCGCCGGCTGGGCCAGGTAGTGCCCAAGCCGCTCGGTAAACCCGGCGCGCTCTCGCTGCAGCGACGGCATCGCCGCCACCATGGCCACCGAGTACCAGCTGGGCGGGTAGGCCTCGGGGTGGAGCACCGTCTGGCCGCCGAGCTTGACGAAGGGCTTCTCGGCCAGCGGGCTGCGGAGGAACTGCGAGACGGCGCTCGCCACCTTGTGCGCGGAGCCGCGGAGCCGCGGGTCCTCCACATACCCCGCTTCCGCCAGCGCGGCGCAGGACGCCTCCCGAATCACCCAGCGCGCCCACGACTCGGCGTGCGTGTCCCCCGCCGCGAGCTTCTTGAACTCGAAGAGGAGCTCGGGATCGTCGTCCCGTGAGAGGAGCCGGAAGAGGAGCCGGTCGGCCAGCTTGAAGGGCCGCCCCGCCACCGGCACGCCCAGCTGGAGGAGGCGCCGGTACTGGGGCACGGTGCCGACGTCCTTGATCCCGAGCGACGCCGAGGCGGCCAGGCCGAGGAGGTTGCCGGCCCAGACGCCGGTGTCCTTCTGCTTCTTGGTGACGGCCGCGACCACCTTGGACTCGACCGCCGCCATCCGCGCCGCCTCGAGGGCGGCGGGTTCCGCGGTGCCGGCAGGCGCTACTTCGGCAAGGGTGCGGTACCGGATGACCTCGCCGCCGTGGCGCTGGAGCCAGCCAAGGGGGACGCGGTGCTGGTTTGGGAGTTCCAGATGCACTCCTGGTCGCGGACAACCCGGGGGGAAAGCAGGCGCGAAACTACAACGGGGGGGCGTTTGGGTCTAGGGGCGGGGCGAGCCGGAATTTTGGGAGGAGCCCAGGATCAATGCCATATGGTGTTATGCAGTAATGACTTGTGACTGCATCCATCAAACAACGCGCCGGTGGACCCCCGAGGTCACCGGCGCGTGACTGGTGCGATACTGTCGAGAAAATGGCGTATTACTGTTTTCCGGTTCCGGTCTGGAGCCTGGTCTCGCCGGCCGTCCGGAACTCCGAGTCCACATTCCAGGTGGGCTGGAGTGAGGCGCTCGCCGCGTAAATCACGGTGCGCAGCCCCACCCGCGTCTCCTGCGTGGCGCCATCCAGGTTGTACCAGCTCCCGAACTCATCCTGGGGCCGGTGGTAGCGCTTGGCGGTGTAGTCGGCCTTCGCCTTGTCGCCGTAGTCGGCGGGCCGGCCGACGTAGAGGTTCCCCGGCTCGAAGGAGATGGTCGGGATCCCGGCGCGTGCGAACGGGAAGTTGTCGGACCGGAAGAAGCTCCCGCGGTACATCCCCGCGGAGTCGTCGGTAACCTGCATCCCCTCGAGGCGCGCCGCCGCCTGCAGGGCGCCGAGGAGGGACGACTGGTTGGCGCCCTGCGCGGAGACGTCCCGCGTGCGCCCGAAGAGGTTGGCGCCGTCGAAGTTGATCATCGCCGCCACGTCCTTGAGGGGCATGAACGGCCGGTCCACGAGCGCCTGCGACCCGAGCAGCCCCGATTCCTCGCCGCCGAAGGCGGCGAAGATGATGGCGCGGCGGGCCTTGAGGTCGGTCCGGCTCATCGCCTCGGCGATCGCGAGCATCTCGCCGACCCCCGCCGCGTTGTCTCGGGCGCCGTTGTAGATCGAGTCGCCGTCCACCGGCTTGCCGATGCCGAGGTGGTCGTAGTGGGCGCCGACGACCACGGCCTCCTTGCTCAGCGGGCCTGGCGTGCCCGGGAGCCGCGCCAGGACGTTCCACGTGGCCGTCCGCGCCATCGGGGCCGCGATCCGCGCCTCGACCCGCGTGCCCAGCTCGAACCCCTGGAACCCGGGCTTCCCCGCCGCGGCCATCGCCGAATCGAGGTTCCTCCCCGCCGCGCGGAACACTCCGGCCATGGCGTCGTGCTGGATCCATCCCGCGGCCAGGAGCGAGGTCGGCGCCGTCTCGAGCCGCACCTGCCGGCCGGTGAGGCTCCCCTCGACCACCCCCCACGGGTAGGTGGCGCTCTCCTCGGTGTGGATGAGGAGCACGCCTGCAGCGCCCTGCCGGGCCGCCTCCTCGTACTTGTAGGTCCACCGGGCGTAGTAGGTCAGGATCCGGCCCTTGAAGATGGACGGGTCGTGCAGCCCCGGGTCGTTCACCAGCACCGCCACGACCTTCCCCTTCACGTCGAGCCCGGCGTAGTCGTTCCACTGATACTCCGGCGCCACGATGCCGTACCCCGCAAAGACCAGCGGCGCGTCGACGGTCGTCAGCGAGTCCCACCGCATCGGGTTGAGGACGAACTCCCCGGGGTAGGCCAGCGCCTTTCCCCCGATGGCCAGGGTGGGCGACGGGGTGAACCCGATGAGCGGGACGCGGAAGAAGAAGCTGCCACTGTCGCCCGCGGGCTGGAGGCCGAGCCGCACGAACTGCGCGGCGATGTACCGCGCGGCGAGGTCGCCGCCCCGCGTGCCGTTGCCGCGGCCCTCGAGGGCGTCGCTGGCCAGGAACTCGATGTGGGCCCGGATGACGTCGGTTGACACCGCCTGGGCGGCGCGGTCCACGTCGGTCTGGGAGGCCAGCGGCGAGGCAGCCGCGGCGAGGGTGGCGAAGAGCACGGCGGCGCGCAGGGGAGCGATCATGCGGGTCGGGGAGCGGAAGGGTGAAGGGGCCCGGTCAGGGCTGGCCGCATTCCACGAGGAAGAGCGTCCCCCTCGCGTTCGGCGACGATTCGCTGGTGAAGAGGAGACGCCGGTTGTCGAGCCAGGTCACACCCTCGCCCTGGGGCTCCAGGGTCGAGCCGAACGTGCAGGCCAGTCCGTTGTCGGGGGTGAGCCGGCCGTCCGCGCCGACGCGGAAGAGAAAGACCGTCTCGTAGGTGCGGACCGCCACCCGCCGCCCGTCGGGTGAAATGGCGGCGTCCGTCACCCAGCGGCCGGCGTGCATGTCCGGCACGATCGGGAGGGTGTCCACCAGCTCCGCGGTGACCGGCCCCGTGCTGCCCCAGGCGGCGGCGGGCACCCGGAAGAGCAGGATGCCGGTCGAGCGGCCCTTGGTCACGAAGTAGACGGTGCCGAGGGAGTCGGCGTAGATCGCCTCGTTGTCGTGGGCGCCGTCGGGGTAGCGCACCACCAGCGACTCGGCGGGGGCGCTCGGGGTCATCGTGCCGGTGGGGGGCGTGGGCAGCGTCGGCTCGGGAATCCGGTAGAGCGTCACGCTGGCCCGGCGCTCGGGGTTGTCGCCGGTGTCGCCGACGAGGAGGCAGCTGCCGGCGGGGCAGGGGGCGATCGTGAGCGATTCCCAGTCGAAGTTCTGCGCCCCGCGCACGGCGTACACCTCGAGCGTCCGTCCGGCGGTATCCACCGCGTACACCCACGGCGGGTTGCCGGAGTCATTGAGCGTCCAGATGACGCCCGGCTGCCGGCGGCTGGCGGCCGCCGCGGACGCCTCGAAGAGGGTGGTGTCGGCAAAGGTCCCGAGTGGCGTGACCCGGCCCGGCGGCTCGAAGTGCCACGGCGACTGGGCGGCGAGCGGCGCGGCGGCCGCGGCGCCCGCCAGGGCCAGGGGGAGGAATCGCATGCGCGAATTGTAGCCCGGCCCCGGCGCACCGCCAACAATCCTTGCTCCGGTCCCTCCGCACGGGCATTTTCCGGCATCCAGGAGACGCGCACGCCATGCTCGAATCGCTCAAGACCCGACCGATCGCCACCCTGCCGGACGCCATCCGCTTCGAGGGGCGGTTCCTCTACCTCACCGCGGACGCCGCCCTCGTCCGGAGCCAGCTGGCCGGGGAAGACCTGGCCTGGACGCCGGCCATCCGGCTGCGCGACGACATCTCCACCGATGAGATCACCCCCGCCTACATCTGCTACTACTACGACCAGACGCTGGGCGATTTCCCCTACCTGGGCCTCAAGTGCGGCGAGGAGTTCCCGATCACCCGGGGGGCGGTGCGGCAGGGCGGGTTCGTCGCCTCCGTGAGCGGCAAGCGGCGCGGCAAGGGGTCCAGCCGTGAGCAGTCGCCCTACGCCGAGCAGATGGCGGGCATCCGGCTCGTCG
>CAZNLY010000009.1:30748-78536 GCA_964574295.1 uncultured Gemmatimonadaceae bacterium | reverse complement strand
TGATCGGGAAGGGCGCCGCGCCCGACGTGCTGCTCCTCTCGGCCACCCCGATTCCCCGGTCGCTGGCGCTCACGCTCTACGGCGACCTCGACGTGTCCCGCCTGCGCCAGCGGCCCCCGGGAAGGGGGGCGGTGCGGACTGCCGTGCGGGGCGAGCCGCAGCGGGAGCGAGTGCTGGACTTCGTCGCGGCCCAGTGCCGGGCGGGGCGTCAGGCGTACGTGGTGCTCCCGATCATCCAGGAATCGGAAAAGGCGGACCTCCGGGCGGCAACCACGATGGCGGAGACGCTGGCGGCGCGGTGGCCGGACCTGAGCGTGGGATTGGTGCACGGACGGCTCAAGCCGGAAGAGCGGGATCGCGTGATGCGCCGCTTCCGCGACGGGCAGGTCCAGGTGCTGGTGGCCACCACGGTCATCGAGGTGGGAATCGACGTGGCGAACGCCACCGTCATGGTCATCGAGCACCCGGAGCGGTTCGGGCTGGCGCAGCTGCACCAGCTCCGGGGCCGGATCGGGCGCGGGCCGGGCGAGAGCCACTGCATCCTGCTGGCGGGCGGGCCGCCGGCGGAGCGGCTCAAGGCGTTCGCCGCCACCGACGACGGCTTTGCGATCGCGGAGCTCGACCTCAAGGAGCGTGGCATGGGTGACCTCATCGGTGCCCGCCAATCGGGGGGGATCGAGGTCCGGCACGCGCGGCTCCCCGAGGACACCGACCTGCTGGAACGCGCACGGGAGGCCGCGGCCCAGCTGCTGGCGGCCGACCCGACCCTCACCCGGGCGGCGAACCAGCCGATCCGCGCCCGGGCGCTGGCCCGCTTTCCCCGGGCGACGGAGTTGTTCCGCGTCGGGTAGCGAGATTAGACTGCATCCCCTGTCTCCCCGATTCGACGTCGAGTCCCATGCCCTTCGTGTCCATCAATGCGCTCGGCCGCCATGTCGGCCAGTCGGTCACCGTGCGGGGGTGGGTCACCACCACGCGCTCCAGTGGCAAGATCGCCTTTGTCGTACTGCGCGACGGCACCGGCTACCTCCAGTGCGTCTTCTCGAAGAAGGAGGTGCCGGAATCCGCCTGGGAGTGCCTCGGGACCCTGACGCAGGAGGCCTCGGTGTCGGTCACCGGCGTCGTCCGGGCCGATGCCCGGGCGCCGGGCGGGCACGAGCTCACCGCCGCGGACCTGACCCTCCTCGGTGCGAGCCCCGACTTCCCGATCTCCCCCAAGGAGCACGGGAGCACCTTCCTCTTCGAACACCGTCACCTCTGGCTTCGCAGCCGCCGCCAGGTGGCGATTGCCCGGGTGCGGAACGAGGTGGAGCAGGCCATCCGGGATTTCTTCTACGATCGCGATTTCATCCTGGTGGACACGCCGATCCTCACCGGCTCGATCGGCGAGGAGGCCGGCAACCTCTTCAGCACGGACTACTTCGACCTGGGCAAGGCGTACCTGGCGCAGACCGGCCAGCTCTACGTCGAGGCCGCCGCGGCGGCGCTGGGGAAGGTCTATTGCTTCGGACCCACCTTCCGGGCCGAGAAGTCGAAGACCCGACGCCACCTGACCGAGTTCTGGATGGTCGAGCCCGAGGTGGCGTGGAACGACTCCGACGCCAACATGCGGCTGCAGGAGGAGTTCATCTGCGCCATCGTGGCGCGGGTGCTCGACCGGCGGCAGGAAGAACTCAAGGAGCTGGAGCGGGACACCGCCCCGCTGGCGCGGGTGACGGGACCCTTCCCGCGGATCAGCTACACCGATGCCGTGGCGCGGCTCCGGGAGCTCGGCTCGGATATCGAGTGGGGAAGGGACCTCGGCGGCGACGACGAGACGCTGCTGGCCCAGCAGTACGACCGGCCGCTCTTCGTCTTCAACTACCCGAAGGGCGTCAAGGCGTTCTACATGAAGGAGAACCCGGACGACCCGCGGACGGTGCTCAACAACGACTGCCTGGCGCCGGAGGGCTACGGCGAGATCATCGGCGGATCCCAGCGCGAGGACGACCACGACCGGCTGCTGGCGCGGATCCGGGAGCAGGGCCTCGACCCCGAGGCGTACCGCTGGTACCTCGACCTGCGGAAGTACGGGACGTTCGTGCACAGCGGGTTCGGGCTGGGCCTGGAGCGCACCGTGGCCTGGATCTGCGGCAACCCCCACATCCGGGAATCCATCGCCTTCCCGCGGCAGATCCACCGGCTCTATCCGTAGCAGGGTCGCAGGGACCTTGCGCCCCTCCTAGGATTGCAACCCTACGCGGGGCCGGGTTCCGCGCCCTTCACCTCGTCCCACAGGGCGTCCAGCCGGGCCAGTCCCGCCGTGTGGAGGTCCATGCCTCGCGCGGCGGCCAGCTCCTCCACGGCGCCGAAGCGCGTGGTGAACTTCCGGTTCGCCCGGTCGAGCGCCACGTCCGGGGCCACGCCCGCCTTCCGCGCCAGGTTCACCACGGCAAAGAGCAGGTCCCCGATCTCCGACACCAGCGCCTCGGGGGCCACCGTCGGCGGACGGTGCTCGCGATAGTCGGCCGGTGTCGTCGGCGTGGGGGCGGGCCCGGGCAGGTGGGCCGTCACCTCCCCCAGTTCCTCGCGTACCTTCGCGAGCGGGCCGTGGACGTCGTCCCAGTCGAACCCGACCGAGGCGGCGCGCTCCTGAAGCCGGAAGGCGCGGAGCAGGGCGGGAAGCGTCGGCGGGAGTCCCTCGAGCGTTCCGTGGCGCCGCTCGCGCCGCTTGAGGTGTTCCCACGGCTCCGCAGGGCCCAGGTCGAAGAGGTGGGGATGGCGCCGGCGCATCTTCGTGACCAGGGCGTCCGCCACCTCGTCGGCGGTGAACTCCCCCAGCTCCTCGGCGAGCACCAGTTGCCAGGCCAGGTGCAGCAGGAAGTCGCCCATCTCGTCCCGCAGGGCGAGCGGGTCGCCCTCCGCGAGGGCATGATCGACCTCGAGGACCTCCTCCACCAGGTATGGGCGAAGCGTCTCCCGGGTCTGGGCGCGGTCCCAAGGGCACCGCTGCCGGAGGTCCCGAACCATCGCCATGGCGCGTCCAAGCGCTGAATTCTCTTGCATTTATCCTCCGTGGCCGGTATCATACCCGCCGACTCGTGAGCGCGTCAAACCCGATCCCGGCGGCCCGTCCCTGGGCCGAAATTGACCTCGGGGCCCTCGTCGCCAACGCCCGGACCGTCCTCTCGGTCTCCGGCTCCCGACTCCTCCCGATGGTGAAGGCCAACGGCTACGGCACCGGCGCCGTCGCGGTCGCGCGCGCGCTCGAGGCCGTGGACCCGTGGGGGTTTGGCGTGGTGACAGTGGAGGAGGGGAGGGCGCTGCGCGAGGCGGGCATCACGCGCCCGGTGATCGTCTTCGGGCCGGTCAGTGGCGAGGGGATGGCCGCCTGCCTCCGAGACCGGCTCCGCCCGGTGCTCGGCGACCTCGGCGCCGTGCGCCACTGGCTGGGCCTCGGGGCGCACCCGTTCCATGTCGAGGTGGACACCGGAATGGCGCGGCTCGGGTTCCGCTGGACGGATGGGTCCGCGCTCCAGGAACTCGCGCCCCTCCTGGCGGAGGCCGTGGGCTGGGAGGGGATCTTCACCCACTTCCACTCCGCCGACAGCGACCCGGCGTCGATCGCGGTCCAGTGGGACCGGCTGCACGGTGTGGTGGCCGCCCTTGGGCGCCGTCCCCCGATGGTCCACGCCGCCAACAGCGCGGCCGCGCTGCTCGGGACGACGTACGGCGGCGACCTGGTGCGCCCCGGGATCTTTCTCTACGGCGGCGCGGCCGGAAGCGCGCATGCGCCACGCACGGTGGTGCGGCTCCGCGCCCCCGTCGTCGCCACCCGGCGCCTCGCCGCCGGCGATTCGGTGAGCTACGGCGCCACCTGGCGCGCTCCTCGCGCCACGACGATCGCGACGGTGGCCGCTGGCTACGCCGACGGCGTCCCCCGCCGCCTGGGCGGCGCCGGCAGGGTGGAAATCGGGGGCGTCGCCTACCCGATCGTCGGGCGGGTCACGATGGACTTCCTGATGGCCGACGTGGGCGACGCCGCGGTGACCATGGGGGACGTGGCGACGCTCTTCGGCGGATGCGTGTCGCTCGAGGCCCAGGCCGCGGCGGCCGGCACCATCAGCTACGAACTCCTGACGTCGATCGGCGCCCGGGTGGAACGGCGCTATGGGGAGGCGGGATGAACCAGCACTTCACGTCGCTCGTCCTCGGGCTGGCCCAGCAGGCGGAGGCTGCGCTGGCCGGCAAGCTGCCGCCGGGCGCGGAGGGGCTCCAGGCCTCCGACGCGCGCCAGGTGGCGCAGACACTCATCGACACCCTCGGCATGCTGCAGTCCAAGACCGAAGGCCGCCTCGAGCCGGAGGAGCAGAAGCTGCTCGACGAGGTGGTCACGGCCCTTCGCTTCCGGTTCGTGCAGGGGGCCCCGAAGTGACGCGGCGCGCCGCCGTGATCGTGCTGGACGGACTCGGGATCGGTCCGGCCCACGATACCGCGGCCTACGGCGACGCCGGCAGCGACACCCTCGGCAACACCCTCCGCGCCGTGGGCGGGCTCTCGCTCCCGTCGCTCGAGGCGCTTGGCCTCGGGTGCTGCGCGCCGCTGGCGGGCGTGGCGGCGGTGGCCGCGCCCACCGCCGCCTGGGGCACCTGCCAGCCCGCCGGGGCGGGCAAGGACTCGACGACCGGGCATTGGGAGCTCTGTGGCCTCACGCTCCGCGCGCCCCTCCCGACCTACCCGGCAGGCTTCCCACCGGACGTGATCGCGGAATTCTCCCGCCGCACCGGGCGGGGTGTGCTGGGCAACCGGGCCGCCTCGGGCACGGCGATCCTCGACGACCTGGGTGAGGACCACACGAAGAGCGGCCGCTGGATCGTGTACACCTCGGCCGACAGCGTCTTCCAGGTGGCAGCCCATGAGGAGGTCGTGCCGCTGGCCGAGCTCTACCGGGCGTGCCAGGCCGCCCGCGACATCCTGCAGGGTCCGCACGGGGTGTCGCGCGTCATCGCCCGCCCGTTCGTCGGGAGCCCGGGCGCCTGGAAGCGCACCGCCAACCGCAAGGATTTCAGCCTCCCGCCGCCGGGCCCGACGCTGCTCGACCGGCTTGCCGGGGCTCACGTGCCCCGCCTCGGCGTGGGCAAGGTGGACGACCTGTTCGCGGGCCGGAACATCGCCAGCGTCCACGCCGCCACCAACGCCGAGGGGCTCCATCTCATCCGGTCGGCGCTCGACACGATGCCGCGTGGGTTCCTCTTCGCGAATCTCATCGAATTCGACCAGGCGTGGGGCCACCGGAACGACGTCCCCGGGTTTGCCCGCGGGCTGGCGGAGCTCGATGCCGCCCTGCCGGGGCTCCTTGCCCGGGTGCGCGATGATGACCTCGTTATCTTTACCGCCGACCACGGCAACGACCCGACGACTCCCTCCACCGACCATTCACGGGAGCGGGTGCCGCTCCTTGCCTACGGGCCCCGCGTGCGGCCGGGCCCGCTGGGGGAGCGCGCCACCTTTGCCGACGTCGGGCAGACGGTGGCGGAATTTCTCGGCGTCCCTCCCCTCGAGTCGGGGGAGTCCTTCCTCGGAGCGGTGTGGAATGGCTGATCTCCTCCTCGAGGCGGCGCGAGCCGCGCAGCGATCGGCGCACGCGCCCTACTCCCGTTTCCGGGTGGGGGCCGCGCTCGAGGCGGAGGACGGCGCGATCTACCGCGGCTGCAACGTGGAGAACGCCTCCTACGGCCTGACCATCTGCGCGGAACGGTCGGCGCTGGCCGCCGCCGTCACCGCGGGCGCGCGCCGCTTCCGCCGGATCGTGGTGGCGAGCGACAGCGACCCGCCCGCCTCGCCCTGCGGCGCCTGCCGACAGATGCTGGCCGAATTCGGGCTCGCGCTCGAGGTCCGGGCCGTCGGCCCCGCGCGAGAGCAGTCGTGGACCCTGGGTCAGCTCCTGCCCGACGCCTTCACGCCGCACGGGCTGGGGGGCGCGTGAGCGTGCATCGCCGCGCGTCGGGCCCGGCCTGGCTGGGCCTCCTGCTGCTCGCCGGCGTGGGCCTCACCGCCTGCACGGAGGAGTTGACCACCCCCGGCTCCTGTCCGGGGACCTGTCCCGGCGGCGCCGTCGAGATCAAGGACACCGTCATCGAGGCCACCGTCGGCCGGGACAGTGCCTACGCCGGGTACGTCATGGCGGGCGACGGCAGCGGCCTGCTCGTCTCCACCGCGGAGCCCACCGACCAGTACCTGGCCGCCATGCGCTTCGGCGGCCGGCCCGACTCGGTGCGCGTCAACGACACCCTCAAGCCCTATACGATCGACTCCGTCGCGTTGACCCTCGGCGTGACCGGCCGGGATCCGACGGTCATCGGGGTCGTGCTGCAGCTCTATCGCGCTCCCGTCACCATCGACAGCACGTCCACCTTCGCGGATCTCGCGGGCTACGCCGTCCCGGCCAACTTCATCGACAGCATCGTGGTGCCCGACACGCTCACGACCGGCAACGTCCGGGTGGTGCTGGCGGGCGCCGACCTGGCCAAGGTGGCCATCCCGCCGGGAGACAGCGGCGTGCTCGCCCTCGTAGTCGGGATGACCGCGGCCAGCCCGACCGGCGTGGTGCTCGGCAGCGGCACGGCGGCCACCTACCTCCCGCAGTTCATCACCTATCCCTCCGTGGCCGGGGTGGACTCCACCAAGCAGCCCAACCCGATCATCCGCGTTCCCACCGAGGACCTGTTCGCCGAGCAGAACCCGCCGGTGGCGGGGCCGGACGAGCTGATCCTCGGCGGGGCGCCCTCGTCGCGCATCCTGTTGCGGTTTCCGGTCGATTCGGGTTCGCTCATCGGGCTGGAACTCCTGCGGGCGGAGCTGCTCCTGGTCCCGTCGCAGCCCATCCAGGGGGTGCCGGGCATCTCGGGCGACCTCGTGGTGCGGGGGGTGCTGAGCGACCAGGGGGCCAAGTCGCCGCTGGTACCCTCCATCCTGGCGTCCTCCGACGTGACGGCCGGCTCGAGCGACACCGTCGCGATCGAGGTGCTCAACCTCGTCAAGCTCTGGCAGGCGCCGTCCAACGCGCCCAAGACGGCGTTCTTCCTGTCGCTCCAGCCGGAGGCGTCAACCTTTACGCGGCCCATCTTCTTCTCTACCGCGAGCGCTGGCGGCGGCGCACGACTCCGGATCACCTACGCCACGACCCTCGACTTCGAGGAGCCCTGAGTGCGGCGCGCACTGACCCTCGTGCTCCTGCTCGCCGCGGTGCGCCCCGCCGGGGCCGCGGCCCAGTCGTCGGTGTTCGGCACGCGGGGGCTCGGGATTCCGCAACTTCCGCTCTCGGTGCGGGCCACCGGCATGGGGGGAAGCTTTGGCCTCCTGGATGGCCTCTCCGGGCTCAATCCCGCGGCGTTGACCTCGGTGCAGGGGCTCACCGCCGGCATCAACTTCTACCAGAACTGGCGGAGCAGCACCACGCCGGGTGGCACCGGCTCGGCCTCCGACCCCGGGATGCCTTACGTGACGGTGGTGAACCGGATCAAGGAGTCGAAGTTCTACGCCTCCGGCAGCTTCGGGACCTTCACCGACCGTGACTTCGGGTATGTCACGAAGGACACCACGCCGGTGGGCGGGGTGCCGGTGGAGGTGACCGACAGCCTCAAGTCCACGGGCGGGACCGCCAACATCCGCCTCGGCGTGGGCTACCGGCCGGGCCGGACCTTTTCCGTCGGCCTGGCGTTCCAGTTCCTGACCGGGTCGAATCGCCTCACGCTGCGCCGAAGCTTCTCGGATACGCTCTTCGCGCAGGTGCGCCAGCGCTCCGAGCTCCAGTTCAACGCCATCGGGCTGAGCGGTGGGGCGGTGTACCATCCGAGCGAGTCGTTCCTCCTGGCCGGCACGGTCAGTCACGACGGCAACGTGAACGTGGATCGGGACTCGATGCCGGCCTGGGACCTTCCCATGCCGTGGGCCTTCTCGGGGGCCGCGCAAGTGCGGCTCGGGCGGAAGGGGATCGTGGATGCCGCGGTCTCGTACGCCACGTGGGGCGTTGCCAACGACGGGCTCCTTGCCCTCGGGGGCACGGGCGCCTTCAACACGCTGCAGGGCGCCGTCGGGGCGGAGCTCGTCACCCACCCGGCCTCTCCCGGCAAGCTGCCGATCCGCATCGGGGTGCGCACCGGGCAGCTGCCGTTCCCGCTGGTTCCCGGCGAGCAGCCGACCGAATCGGCGGTGAGCGCCGGGACGGGGGTCCGGTTCGCCAAGGGCCGCGCGGCGGCGGACGTGGCGCTCCAGCGGGTGTGGCGGGATTCGAACGGCGGATTCTCGGAGACGGCCTGGATCCTGTCGATCGGGATGGTGCTCAAGCCGTGACCACCGCCCACGCGCCCCGACGCGTCTACGTCGAGACGTACGGCTGCCAGATGAACGTGGCCGACTCCTCGCTCATCCTCGGCGCGCTCGGGCGGGAAGGGTACCTGCCCACCGACCGCCCCGAGGAGGCCGACGTCCTGCTGGTCAACACCTGCGCCGTGCGGGACAACGCCGAGCAGCGGGTCTATGGCCGCGTGGGTGAACTGCAGCGCTACACGCGCGAGGGCACGGTCCTGGGCGTGGTGGGCTGCATGGCGCAGCGCCTCGGCGCCGACCTGCTGGACCGGGTGCCCCGCGTCGACCTGGTGGCGGGGCCCGATTCCTACCGCGACCTCCCCGGGCTGATCAGCCAGGCGCTGGCCGGCGACCGCGTCCGGGACACCGCCTTTCGCGCGTGGGAGCACTACGAGGACGTGCCGCAGGAGCGGGTGCCGGGCGCGACCGCCTTCGTCACCGTGCAGCGCGGTTGCGATTACCGGTGCACCTTCTGCATCGTTCCGTACACCCGCGGTCCGGAGCGGAGCCGTAGCTTGCGGGACGTGGTCCGGGAGGTCGAGGGGCTGGCCGCCAGTGGCACGAGCGAGGTCACCCTGCTCGGGCAGACGGTCAACAGCTACCACGACGGCCGCCACGATTTCGGCGACCTCCTCCGCGCGGTCGGGGCCGTCGACGGCATCCGCCGCGTGCGCTTCACGAGCCCGTACCCGACCGACTTCACCCCGGCGGTCATCCGGGCCATGGCGGAGACGCCCTCGGTCTGCGAGCACGTCCACCTGCCGGCGCAGAGCGGGTCCGATGCCGTGCTGCGGCGGATGTTGCGCCGGTACACCCGGGCGCGGTTCCTCGAGGTGGTGGCGGCGCTGCGGGAGGCCGTGCCCGGCATCACCTTCAGCACCGACCTGATCGTCGGGTTCCCAGGCGAGACCGAGTCGGACTTTGCCGAAACCCTCTCGCTGGTGACCGAGGCCGGCTTCGACGACGCCTACACCTTCCAGTATTCGGCGCGGGAAGGAACGCCGGCCACCCGGATCCCGGCAGCGGTGCCGGACGCGGAGGCCGCGGAGCGGCTGCAGCGCCTGATCCGGCACGTCCGAAACCTGACCCGCCGGCGGAACGCCGCACGCGTCGGCTCGGTGCACGAGGTCCTGGTGGAGCGGCCGGCGCGGCGGGGCGGGCAGTTGCTGGGGCGGACGCGGACCAACCTCCTCGTCGTCCTCGACCTCCCGCCCGACGTCGTCGGCGAGTACCGGACCGTGCGGCTCACCGGTACCACGGGATCCACCTTCACGGGCGCCATCGTCGCCCCCAGCCTGGCGGTCCTATGATCCACAACCTCGTCGAAGAGCACGTGGTCTCGGCGTATGACCAGCTGCGCGGCCACTTTCCCGACTTCTGCGGCTGCGAGGTCTGCCGCAGCGATGTCCTGGTGTACGCGCTCAACCGGCTCCCGGCCCGCTACGTCGCGAGCATCGAGGGGACGGTCGTTACCGAGCTCAACCTCGACAAGGACCAGACGCGGGTGACGATCGAGATCACCGTCATGGAAGGGTTCCGCAAGGTCACCCGGTCACCGCGGTGCGGACGGGCCGCGCCCGCTTCCTGACCCCCGGGGGGCGGTGAAGCCCCCGCTTGCGGCGACGGTAGCGGTTGCCTACGGGGCCGGTCTCGCGACCGGCCTCGCGCATTTTTCGGCCCTGGGGTGCACCGCGCTGGTCCTTGGCGCCCTCCTCGCGGGTTGGCCGTCTCGCACGGCGCTCGCCGCGGCGGCGTACATCGGCGGGTTGCTTGGCGGGGCGCTGGCCCTGGCGCGCGACGGTCGCAGCTGTGCCGCGACCCTCTCGCCGACGACGCTCATTCTGACCGTCCGGGCCGCGGAGCCGGTTGATTCCGGCGGTTCCCGCACCGACGGCACCCTCCCGCGCCTCTCGTGCAACGGGGCCGTGGCGGTTCGCTGGCCCAATCGGTTCGCGGCACCGGCTGGCGCCGAGGCGGAGGTCACGGCGCGCTGGCGCCCGCGGCCCGGACGGTTCGGTCGGCCGGGGGGCATCCTCGTCGTGACCGAGGTGAGCGCGGTGCGGGTGCGTCCGGGCCTGGCCGAGCGGCTTCGCACCGTGGTGCACCAGGAATCGGCCCGCCTCTTCGGGCGTCGGGCGCCGGTCGTGGATGCGCTGATCATCGGCCGCCGAGGGGATCTCGACCCGGCGCTGATGGACGCGTTTGCCGCATCGGGGCTGGTGCACCTCCTCTCGATCAGCGGATTTCACCTGGGGCTGCTGGCGGGATGGGTCTATGCCTTGCTGCGCCTGGCATCGGTCCGGCGTGAGGCGGCTGGGCTGGCATCGGCGGCGTTTGGCGTGCTCTACGCCGTGCTCCTCGGATGGCCGGCTCCGGCCGCGCGCGCCGCTGCCCTGCTGGGAGTCGTGGCGGTCGAGCGGGCGCGGCAGCGCAATCCGGACACCGGGGCGCTGCTCGCGACCACCGCGCTGGCCGTCGTGCTCCTCGATCCGTGGGCGGTGCTCGACCTCGGCGGGTGGCTCTCCGTGGCGGCCCTCTGGGGCGCGGGGACGTTTGCGGCGTGGAGCGACCGCCGACTGGGCAGGCACGCCGCGGTGCAGACCCTCTTCGGGTCGATCGGCGCCACCCTCGCCACCGCGCCGCTCACCGCGCTGGCCCTTGGCACGGTGGCGCTCATCGGCGTCCTCCTCAACTTCGTGGCGATCCCGGTGGCCGCCCTCGTGGTTCCCGCCACCGCGGTGAGCCTCCTCCTTGGAGTGGTGGCGGAACCGCTGGCGGCTCCACTCGCCGCCGGGGCGGGAGCGGGGCTCGGCCTCCTGTCGGCGCTGGCCCACCTCGGCGCGGCGGTCCCCTTCGGGCACCTGGTCGTGGCGTCCGGTCCTGCCGCCGCGCTCCCTTGGGTCGGCTGCCTCGTGGCGGCCCTCTGGTGCCTTCGGGGCACCACCCGCGCGGAGGCGCTCCGGCGCGGGCTCTGGGTCGGGACGGCGGCGCTCTGGCTCTGGCTGCTCGTGAGCCTGGCGCCGGCGTGGCGCCTCCGGCCTGACGAGGGGTCCGGGCTGACGTTACATTTTCTCGACGTCGGGCAGGGCGATGCGCTGGCCATCCGGACCCCCGGCGGCCACTGGGTCCTCGTGGACGCGGGCCCGGCGGGGGCGGGTTCCGATGCGGGCCGGTCGGTCGTGGTGCCGTTTCTCCGCCGCCATGGCGTGGTGCGACTCGAGGCCATCCTCGTCTCGCACGCCCACGCCGACCACCTCGGCGGGGTCCCGTCGGTGCTGGATCGACTGCCGGCGGGCGAGGTGCTGGAACCGGGGGTCCTGGCCGCGGACGCCCGCTACGGCGAGTTCCTGGCCCAGCTCGATCAGCTCGGCGAGCCGTGGATCGCCGGCCGGCGCGGTGACCGGTTCGTCGTCGACAGCGTCGAGTTCCAGCTGCTCCATCCCGACACCGCCTGGGGCGGGTGGGGACTCGACCTCAACGAGAACTCCCTCGTCGTGCTGGTCACCTACCGCCGGTTCACGGCGCTCCTGGCCGGCGATGCCGGCCTGCCCGCGGAGGCGGCCCTCGCGGGCCGGGTCGGGGCGGTGGACCTGCTCAAGGTCGGGCACCACGGCAGCCGGGGCGCCACCGGCGCGGCGTGGCTCCGGGAGCTCGGGCCCAGAGCGGCGGTGATCAGCGTCGGGCAGGGCAACAGGTACGGGCACCCGTCCCCCGAGGCGCTGGGGCGGCTCCGTGCCGCAGGCGTGGACGTGCACCGGACCGACCACGAGGGCGCGATCGAGGTCCGGACCGACGGCGCCACCATGACCATCCGCTCCCGGCGGGGAGCGGCCACGTACACCGTGAGCGACCCATGATCGGCACCACCGCCGTCACCACCATCGAGCGCTTCATCATCGACCAGGAGCACAAGTACCCCGAGGCCACCGGGGAGCTCTCGAACCTCTTGTACGACATCGCGCTCGGCGCCAAGCTGATCGCGGCCGCCACCCGGCGCGCCGGACTGGTCAATGTCCTCGGCACGATGGGCAGCGTGAACGTGCAGGGCGAGGAGCAGCAGAAGCTGGATGTCTTTGCCAACGAGATCCTCAAGAACGCCCTCAACCACACCGGCCGGGTGTGCGTCATGGCCTCCGAGGAGGACGACGCGCCGATCCCAATCCCCCCCGAGTACCCCGCCGGCAAGTACGTGGTGATGTTCGACCCGCTCGACGGCTCCTCGAACATCGATTCGAACGCCTCGGTGGGCACCATCTTCAGCATCTACCGCCGGGTCTCGATGGAAGGCCGCGGGACGATCGAGGACGTCCTCCAGCCCGGCCACCGCCAGGTGGCGGCGGGGTACATCCTCTACGGCTCGAGCACGATGATGGTGTACAGCACGGGGCAGGGGGTGCACGGCTTCACCCTGGACCCGACCATCGGGGAGTTCCTGCTCTCGCATCCCCTGATCCGGACGCCCGAGGTCGGGAAGTACTACTCGGTCAACGAATCGAACTACGCGCGCTGGAGCCGCGGCGTGCAGATGGCGGTCCGGGGGTTCCACGGCGACACGCCGGAGCGGATCAAGGGCAAGAACAGCCGGTACATCGGCGCCTTCGTGGCCGACTTCCACCGGAACCTCATCAACGGCGGCATCTTCCTCTATCCCGCCGACGCCAAGAACCCCAACGGCAAGCTGCGCCTGCTCTACGAGTGCAGTCCCCTCGGCTTCCTGGCCGAGCAGGCCGGAGGCGCCGCCACCGACGGCCGCCGCCGGATCCTCGACCTCCAGCCGGAGTCGCTGCACCAGCGGGTGCCGCTGGTCATCGGGTCCAAGGCGGACGTCGAGTTCGTGGCGCAGACCATCCGCGAATTCGAGTCCTGAGCCGGCCCGGATGAGCGCTACCCCCCCCAGGGCGGTGTACGGTCCGGGCGACTGGGCCGGCGACCCGGGCCGCGACCTCGGCGCGCCGGGCCGGTTCCCGTTCACGCGCGGGCCGTACGCCACCATGTACACCGAGCGGCTCTGGACGATGCGCCAGTACGCCGGCTTCGGCACCGCCGAGGAGACGAACGCCCGCTTCCATCACCTGCTGGCCGCGGGGCAATCGGGACTCTCCACCGCCTTCGACCTGCCGACCCAGATGGGGCTCGACTCGGACCACGCGCTGGCGGAGGGCGAGGTCGGCCGGGTCGGGGTGGCCATCGACACGGTGGACGACCTGGCCATCCTGTTCCGCGGCATCCCGCTCGACCAGGTCACCACGTCGATGACGATCAACGCCACGGCGGGCATCCTCCTGGCGATGTACGTCGTGGTGGGCGAGGAGCAGGGCGTGGCGGCGGACCGGCTCGGGGGGACGATCCAGAACGACATCCTCAAGGAGTACATCGCGCGGGGCACCTACATCTTCCCGCCGGCCCCCTCGCTCCGGCTCGTCGGCGACATCTTCCGCTTCGTGGCCGACCGGCGGATGAACTTCAATCCCATTTCCATCAGCGGCTACCACATGCGCGAGGCGGGCGCCACCGCGGCCCAGGAGGTCGGGTTCACCCTGGCCAACGCGCTCCAGTACGTGCGGGTCGGGCTGGCCGCGGGGCTCCCGGTGGACGCGTTCGGCCCCCGCCTGTCGTTCTTCTTTGCCGCGCACAACGACCTCTTCGAGGAGGCGGCCAAGTTCCGGGCGGCGCGGCGGCTCTGGGCCCGCCTCGTCCGGGAACGCTTCGGCGCCGGCGAGGCCACGGCCCGCCTCCGCTTCCACACCCAGACGGGCGGCGTCACCCTGCAGGCGCAGCAGCCGCTCAACAACGTCGTCCGCGTCACGGTGCAGGCGCTGGCCGCGGTGCTCGGCGGCACGCAGTCGCTCCACACCAACGGGTACGACGAGGCGCTGGCGCTCCCCACCGCCGATGCCGCCACCCTGGCGCTCCGCACCCAGCAGATCCTGGGGTACGAGAGCGGCGTGGCCGGCGTGGTCGACCCGCTGGGTGGGAGCTACTTCGTCGAGGCGCTGACCGACCGGATCGAGGCGGAGGCGCGGGCGCTCATCGAGGAGGTGGACGCGCTCGGCGGGGCCGCGGAGGCGGTAGGGCGCGGGTACTTCCAGGAGGCGATCGCCCGGAGCGCGTGGGCGCTGCAACAGCGCCAGGAATCCGGGGCCCAGGTCGTGGTCGGCGTGAATCGCTTCGCCGACGGCGCCCCCCCGCCGGTCATCCCGGCGCCGGATTTTGCCGGGCTGGCCGCGCGGCAGCGGGAGCGGCTCGCCGGCGTGAAGGCCTCGCGCGACGGGGGAGCCGTGGCCAGGGCACTCGCCTCCGTGGAGGCGGCGGCGCGGGGGGAGGGAGCGGTGATGCCCTCCATCCTGGAGGCGGTCCGGCGGCGCGGTACGATCGGCGAAATCAGCGACGCGCTGCGGCGGGCCTGGGGGGAGTTCCGACCGGGCAGGTAACCTTCCTTGAACACCGTTCCGGGCGCGGCTAAGTTTCGGGTTTGGCGCTACTTAGACCGGATGGAGCGGCATGCCGACGTACGAGTACCAGTGCCCTGAAGGCCACCAGTTCGAGCGGTTTCATAAGATGAATGAGCGGCCGCGGGTCAAGTGTCCGACCTGCGGCAAGGTCGCCATGCGCCGGATCTCCGGCGGGGCCGGGCTCGTGTTCAAGGGGAGCGGGTTCTACATCACCGACTACGGCAAGGACGGCAAGGGGGCTCGGAAGGGTGAGGCCGAGGCGACACCGGCCAAGGCCGAGGCGCCCAAGCCGGACACGGTCAAGCCATCCGAGCCGAAGGCGGCCGGCGGCAAGGCCGAGAAGCCGGCGGCGAAGCCCAAGTCGAAGGCGGCCGAGTGAGCGACCTCCTCCGCGCGGCCCTGGGACGCGCCGCTGCGGCACTGGGCGGGAACGGGGCGGAATTCGTCCTCGAGCGGCCCAAGGACGCCGGCCACGGCGACCTCGCCACGAATCTCGCGATGGTGCTGGCGCGCACCCTCAAGGCGCCGCCGCGCGAGGTGGCGGGTCGGGTGCTGGCGGCGCTCGACCTCCCGGCCGGCGTCATCGAGAAGACGGAGATCGCCGGCCCCGGGTTCATCAATTTCTGGCTGGCCACGGGCGAGCTGACGGCGGCGCTCCGGGAGATCGTCGAGGCGGGTGCGCGCTACGGCGCCCACGACTTCGGCCGCGGGGTCCGGGTCAACGTGGAGTTCGTCTCGGCGAACCCGACGGGGCCCTTGCACGTCGGCCACGGCCGGGGTGCGGCGCTGGGCGACACGATCGCTGCCCTGCTGCAGTGGACCGGCCACGACGTGACCCGGGAATTCTACATCAACGACGCCGGGGTCCAGATCGACCGGGTCGGCCAGAGTCTTTGGGCGCGGATCCAGCAGGCCGTCGGCCGGACGGCCGAGATCCCCGAGGGCGGCTACCACGGCGAGTACCTCCGCGAGGACGCCGCGCGGGTTCTCGAGCGCGAGGGGCGCGGCTTTGCCGACCTCCCGGCCGAGGAGGGCACCCGGCGCGCCCGCGCGCTCGCGATCGCCATGCAGCGCGTGGAGCAGGACGACACCCTGGCCACCTTCGGGGTGCGCTTCGACGTCTACACCTCGGAACAGGCGCTCTACGACCGCGGCGCCATCCCGGCCACGCTGGCGCTCCTCGCCTCGCGCAGGCTGACCTACGAGCGCGACGACGCCCTCTGGCTCCGGACCACCGACTTCGGCGACGACCAGGATCGCGTCCTCCGCAAGCGGGACGGGAGCTACACCTACTTCCTGCCCGACATCGCGTATCACGTGGACAAGCACGATCGCGGCTTCGATCGGGTGATCAACATCTGGGGCGCCGACCACCACGGGTATGTCCCCCGGGTGCGCGCCGCCCTCCGCGCCCTGGGCTACGCCGACGCCTTCTTCGACGTGGCCATCGTGCAGCTGGTCAAGGTCATGCGGGGCGCGGACGAGGTGAAGATGTCGAAGCGGTCCGGGGAGTTTGTGACGCTGCGCGACCTGGTGGACGAGGTCGGCCCCGACGCGGCCCGCTACTTCTTCCTCATGCGCCGGGGCGAGACGCCGCTCAACTTCGACCTCGAGCTGGCCACCAGCCAGACCGACGAGAACCCGGTCTTCTACGTGCAGATGGCCCACGCGCGGATGAGCGGGATCTTCCGGGTGGCGGGGGTGGCCCCGGAGGCGGTGGACGCGGCGGTGCGCCTCGATGCGCTGCCCGCCCCGGAGGACCGCGACCTCCTCAAGAAGCTCACCGCCTTTCCCGAGGTCACCGCCCGCGCCGCGCGCGAGCGGGAGCCGCACCGGATCACCGGGTACCTCGAGGAGTTGGCGCGCCTGGCCCACGGCTGGTACCACAAGTGCCGGGTCCTCGGCGAACCCCCCGAGGTCGAGCGTGCGCGCCTGGCGCTCGCGCGCGGGACGCGCATCGTCCTGGCCAACGGCCTCACCCTCCTCGGCCTCTCGGCCCCCGACCGGATGTGACCCGATGAGCCTGCTCGTCGTCGGCAGCGTGGCGCTCGACTCGATCTACACTCCGTTCGGCGAGACCGCCGATGCCCTGGGCGGGTCGGCGGTGTACTTCAGCGTCGCCGGGGCGCTCCTGCACCGCGTCCATGTCGTTGGCGTCATCGGCGACGACTACCCGGTCCAGGAGCTGGAGCGCCTGGCGCCGCGGGGCATCGATTGGAGCGGCCTCGAGCGGGCGGTGGGGGAGAGCTTCCGCTGGAAGGGGAAGTATTCCTACGACCTGCAGAGCCGGGAGACGCTGGAGACGCGCCTCGGCGTCTTCGCGCGGTTCCAGCCCCGCCTCCCGGCGGCGCTGCACCACGCGAAGTTCGTCTTCCTCGGCAACATCGACCCCGACCTCCAGCACAACGTCCTCGACCAGATCGGGGCCCCGGAACTCGTGGTGTGCGACACCATGAACTACTGGATCCAGAGCAAGAAGCCGGCGCTGCTCAAGCTGCTCGAGCGGGTGGACATCCTGATGGTCAACGACGGCGAGGCGCGCGAGCTCTCCGGCGACTGGAACATCCACCGGGCCGGCCGCTGGATCCTGGCCCGGGGGCCCAAGCGGGTCGTCATCAAGCAAGGCGAGTTCGGCGCGCTTCTGCTGGAGCCGGGGCGCACCTTCTACGTGCCGGCGTACCCGCTCGAGGAGGTATTCGACCCGACCGGGGCCGGCGACGCCTTTGCCGGTGGCTTCATGGGCTACCTGGCCCGCGCCGGCCTGACCGACAGCGAGCACCTGCGCCGCGCCATGGTGTACGGGGCAGCGATGGGGTCCTTTGCCGTCTCGCAGTTCGGCATCAAGGGGTTCGACGGGGTGACGACGGTGGACGTGGAGCAGCGCGTGCGCGCCTTCCACGACCTGACGCACGTGACCCTCGCGGAGCGGGTGCCGTGAGCGCGCCGGGCACGCCTCGGCGATACGCCGCCGCCGGCGTGGACCTGGCGGGCGCCGAGACCGCCAAGGAGCGGATCGGCCGCCTCGTGGCAAGCACCCGTACCCCCCTCACCGCCGGGCGGATCGGCGCCTTCGGCGGCATGGTGCGGATGCCGGAGGGGATGCGGCGCCCGACGCTCGTGATGAGCACCGACGGCGTCGGCACCAAGGTGCTCGTGGCCCAGCAGGCGGGGCGCTACGACACCGTCGGCGAGTGCCTGGTCAACCACAGCGTGAACGACATCCTGGTGCACGGGGCGCGGCCGCTCGCCTTCATGGACTATGTGGCCGGCGCGGGGCTTGGCATCGAGGTGCTCGCCGACATCGTCGAGGGCGTGGCACGCGGCTGCCGGGCCCACGCGATGGACCTGGCCGGCGGGGAGACGGCGCAGATGCCCGGGCTCTACGCCCCGGGTCATTTCGACCTCGCGGGCACCATCATCGGCGTGGTGGAGGAGGACGAAGCGCTGCACGGCGACGCCGTCCGGCCCGGCGACGTGCTCCTCGGCTACGCCTCCACCGGACTCCACACCAACGGCTACACCCTGGCCCGCCGCATCATCGAGGACGACCTCGGCCTGGGCGCGCACGACCCGTTGCCCGGCGTGGGCGCCACGGTGGCCGATGCGCTGCTCGCCGTGCACCGGAGCTATGCGCCGGCCGTCACGCCGGTCCTGGGCCGGGTGCACGCCCTGGCGCACATCACCGGTGGCGGCATCCCGGGCAACCTGGTGCGGGTGCTGCCCGAGCGCTGTGAGGCGGCGGTCGACCCCGCGGGGTGGGAATGGCCGGCGCTCTTCCGGCTCCTGCAATCCGCCGGGCGGGTCTCGACCGAGGAGATGCGCGACGTCTTCAACCTCGGCATCGGAATGATCGCCGTGGTGCCCGAGGCCCAGGTGGAGGCGGTCCGCGCCGCCGCCACTGCCGCCGGCGTTGAATCGTCCATCCTCGGCACCATTCGCCCCGGGCCCAGGGGCGTCCGATTCCTGGACTGACGGGGCGACGTTGACCCTCGAACAGGCGATGGCGCGGGCGCTGGAGCTGGCGGGGCGCGGCTGGGGACGGGTCCATCCGAACCCCCTGGTCGGCGCCGTGGTGCTGGACGCCGCCGGGCAGGTGGTGGGCGAGGGATGGCATGCCGAATACGGCGGCCCCCACGCCGAGCGCGCCGCCCTCGACGCGGCGGGCGCGGCCGCGCGCGGCGGCGCGCTGGTCGTGACGCTCGAGCCCTGCACCCACCACGGCAAGCAGCCGCCGTGCGTCGACGCGATCCTGGCCGCCGGAGTGGCGCGCGTGGCGTTTGCGGTGGCCGACCCGAACCCCGAGGCGGGTGGCGGCGCCGAACGGCTCCGGGCCGGCGGGGTCCAGGTCGAGGCGGGGTGCCTCGCCGCGGAGGCGTCGGCGCAGAACGTCGCCTTCCTGCACCGCTTCCAGGAGCCGGAACGCCCCTGGATCGCGCTCAAGCTCGCCACCTCGCTCGACGGACGGATCGCCGACCGGTTTGGCCGGTCGCGCTGGATCTCCGGCGAGGCCGCCCGCGACTTCGTGCACTGGCTCCGGGCGGGGATGGACGCCATCGGCGTGGGCGGGGCGACCGCCCGTGCCGACAACCCGTCGCTGACGGTGCGAGGGCCGGTGACGCCCCGGGCCGCCCCGCTGCGGGTCCTGTTCGACCGGGCCGGGAACCTCCCGACGACGCTCGACGTCGTCCGGACGGCTCGAGAGCTCGGCACGGTCGTCGTGGCGGGCCCGCTGCTCTCCACCGACCGGGCGACGCAGCTGGAGGCGGCCGGCGTGCGGCTGGTGCGCGCTGCGGGGCTGCGCGAGGGACTCGGGGACCTGCGCCGCCTCGGCATCGGGTCGATGGTGGTGGAGGGAGGCGGCCAATTGGCCGGCGCGCTGCTCGCGGAGGGGATGGTGGACCGCTTCTACTGGATCCAGAGCCCCGTCTGGCTCGGCGAGGGCAGTGTGCCCGCCGTGGCCGGGCTCCCCGGAACCGACCTCGCGTCGGCCGACCGCTGGCGGGTGGTCGAGCGCCGGGCGCTCGGGGCGGACACCCTCCTCGTGGTGGAGCGCGGCTGATGTTCACTGGCCTCGTCACGGCCGTCGGCACGGTCCGCTCGGCGCGAGCGGAGCAGGGGGGGCGCACGCTGGAGATCGCCGCCCCGTGGAACGACCTCGCCCTGGGGGAGAGCATCGCCGTGGACGGCGCCTGCCTGACGGTCACCCACCGCCGTCGCGGCCAGTTCACCGTCCACGTCGTCACCACGTCGCTCGAGCGCACAGCGTTCGGCGGCTACCGCCGCGGCCGGCGGGTGAACCTGGAGCGCGCGCTCCGCGCCGGCGACCGGCTCGGCGGCCACCTCGTCGAGGGCCATGTGGATGGGGTCGGCACGGTGCGCCGGATCCGGCGGGCGGCGGACGCGGTGCTGGTGGACCTCGGGGTCCCGGCGGCGGTGGCGCGGGTATCGGTGCCCCTCGGGGCGATCACGGTGGACGGGGTCAACCTGACGGTGAACGCCGTGACGGGCCCGCGCACCGTCCAGGTCTCCCTCATCCCATATACCTTACAGCACACCACCCTCGGGCGGCTCGGGCGCGGCGACCGCGTCCACCTCGAGGGCGACGCCATCGGCAAACACGTCGCGGCCTGGCTGGACCGCCGCGGAGACGGGGCATGACCTTCGCGACCATCGAGCAGGCGATCGAGGACCTGCGGAACGGCAAGATCATCATCGTGGCGGACGACGAGGACCGCGAGAACGAGGGCGACCTCGTCTGCGCGGCGGAACTCGTCACGCCCGAGATGATCAATTTCATGACGCTGCACGGGCGCGGGCTCATCTGCCTGGCCCTCACCGGCGAGCGCTGCGACCAGCTCGGCCTCCCGCCGATGGCCGAGCACAACACCGAGGCGCTGGGCACGGCCTTCACCGTCAGCATCGACGCCGAACGGCGGTTCGGCGTCACCACCGGGATCTCCGCGGCCGACCGTGCCGCCACCATCCACGTGGCCATCAACCCCGCCACCGTGGCAGCCGACCTGCGGCGCCCCGGGCACATCTTCCCGCTGCGGGCGCGGCCCGGCGGGGTGCTGCAGCGCGTGGGGCAGACCGAGGCGAGCGTGGACCTGGCCCGGCTGGCGGGGCTCGCCCCGGCGGGGGTCATCTGCGAGATCCTCAACCCGGACGGCACCATGGCGCGGCGGCCGGAGCTCGAGGTGGTGGCCCGCACCCACGGGCTCGCCTACGTCACCGTGGCCGACCTCGTGGCCTACCGACTCCAGAAGGAGCGGCTGGTGCACCGGGTGGCCTCCGCCCGCCTGCCCACCGACTTCGGGGAATTCCGGGTCATCGGCTACCGGAACGACGTGGACCGCGCGGAGCACGTGGCCCTCGTCCACGGCGAGGTGGACGGCAAGCCGGGCGTGCTCGTCCGGATGCACTCGAAGTGCCTCACCGGCGACGTCTTCGGCTCGATGCGGTGCGACTGCGGCGAGCAGCTCCACGCCGCCATGCGGCAGATCGTCGAGGCCGGCGGCGGGGTGATCGTCTACCTCGACCAGGAAGGGCGCGGCATCGGGCTCCTCAACAAGCTCCGCGCCTATGCCCTCCAGGACGGCGGCGACGACACCGTCGAGGCCAACGAGCGGCTCGGCTTCGCGCCGGACCTCCGCAACTACGGCATCGGCGCGCAAATCCTGCGCGACCTCGGCCTCTCGACCATCCGCATCATGACCAACAACCCCCGCAAGCTCGTCGGCCTCGAGGGCTACGGACTCGACATCGTCGAGCGGGTGCCCCTCGTCATCAACCAGAATCGCGAGAACTCCGGCTACCTCGCGGTCAAGCGCGACAAGCTGGGCCACCTCCTGGCGCACTGACCAATGCCCGAATTCTCCGGCCGCCTCGGCCCCGTGGGCCGCGTGGCCATCCTGGTGAGCCGGTACAACGAGCTCGTCACCGGCAAGCTGCTCGAGGGCGCCCGCGCCTGCTGCAAGGCCGCGCGTATCGCCGACCGGCACGTGGACATCCTCTGGGCCGAGGGGGCCTTCGAGCTGCCGGTGCTGGCAGAGGAGGCCGCCCGCTCCGGTCGATACGCCTGCCTCGTGGCGCTGGGGGCCGTGATCCGCGGCGAGACGCCGCACTTCGATTTCGTGGCGGGCGAGGCCACCCGCGGCCTCGGCCGCGTGGCGCGGGAGCATGCGCTGCCCGTCGGGTTCGGGCTCCTCACCGTGGACACGATGGAACAGGCGCTGGCCCGGGCGGGGGGCGACGCCGGCAACAAGGGGTACGAGGCGGCCGAGGCGGCGATCCTCGCCGCGGACACCCTGGCGCGCTTCCGGCGGACCGATGCTCCGTCCTGAGACCCGGGCGCGGGCGCGAGCGCTGCAATTGCTGTACGCCGCGGAGGTGTCCGGCGAGGAGATGGACGGCGTGGTGCGCGGGCTCTCCCGGCTCACCCGCTCGGCCGAGGGGCTCGACGAGGCCGAACAGCTGGCCAGCGGCGTCCGGGCCGACCAGGCGCGGCTCGACCGGTTGATTGCCGATGCGGCCGACAACTGGCGGCTCGAGCGCATCGGCGTGGTTGAGCGGAACATCCTCCGGCTCGGCATCCACGAAATGCAGCGCGGGACAGCGGCCCCGAAGGTCGTGATCGACGAGGCCATCCGGCTCGGGCGCTGGTTTGGCGGGCCCAAGGCCCCGGCTTTCGTGAATGGCGTGCTGGATCGCGTGGCGCACACCCTCGGGCTCCTGTGAACCTGCTCGTCGTCAACTGGCTCGACCGACTCAATCCGCTTGCCGGGGGAGCGGAGATCCACCTCCACGAGATCTTCGGCCGGCTCGCCGGCCGCGGTCACCGGGTACGGCTGGTCTGCTCCGGGTGGGCCGGCGCCCCGCCGCACGACCACGTGGACGGGATTGCCGTGACCCGCGTGGCCCGGCGCAATTCCTTCGCGCTCCTCGGGCGCGGCGCGGTGCGCGCCGCCTGCCGGGCGGAGGAGCCCGATGTCCTCGTCGAGGACATCAACAAGCTGCCGCTGTTCCTGGCCGGGGTCACGCGGCGGCCGGTCTGCGTGCTGGTGCCGCATCTCTTCGGTACCACGGCATTCCAGGAGGCGCCGTGGCCGATGGCCGCCACGGTCTGGCTGGGCGAACTCCCGATCCCGTGGGCCTACCGACGTGCCGACTTCGAGGCCATCAGCGAGAGCACCCGCGACGATCTCGTGGGGCGTGGAGTGCCCGCCGGGCGGATCCGGGTCATTCATCCGGGCGTGGACGCCGGCCACTATCGCCCTGACCCCGCGGTCGGGCGCACCGACCCTCCCTCCTTTCTCTATGTGGGCCGCCTCAAGCGGTACAAGGGAGTGGAGATCGCCGTGCGGGCGCTGGCGCTGGCCCGTCGGCGCCGCCCCGAGTTGACCCTTGACATCGCCGGGACGGGCGACGATCGGGCCCGGCTGGAGGCGATGACCGCCGAGCTCGGCCTGCGGGCCGCCGTGCGTTTCCACGGGTTCGTGACGGAGGAGCGGAAGGTGGACCTCCTCCGGCGGACCTGGGCCAACCTCTTCCCTTCGCCCAAGGAGGGGTGGGGTATTACCGTTGTGGAGGCGGCGGCGTGCGGCACGCCGTCGCTGGCGTCCGACAGCCCGGGGCTCCGGGACAGCTGTCGGACTGGGGAGACCGGGTACCTGGTGCCGCACGGCGACGCCGAGGCCCTGGCTGCCCGCATGCTCGAACTCGCCGGCGACCCGGCGCTGGTGCAGCGACTCGGGGCCGCCGGCCGCCGCCTCGCCGAGGGGCTGACGTGGGAGCGCGCAGCAGACCTGACCGAGGCGCACCTGCGCGACCTTGCCGGCCGCTGACTGACCATCCTGAACGGGGGACGCCCATGCCCGTGACCATCACCGCCCGCCATGTCGACCTGCCCGACCCGCTGCGCGAACGCGCCGCCGAGGTGGCCGGGCGGCTCGAGGTCCGCTCCGGCCGCGAGGCCGAGGTGGCCATCCTCTTCGACCTCGAGGCCGGCACGCCCACCGCCGAGATCCGCTTCCGCGCCAAGGGGCTCGATGCGCTCCACGCCGTCGGCACCGGCGACGACCACCGCTCGGCGCTCGACCGGGCCGAGGAGAAGATGCGGCGGCAGCTGGAGAAGCCGACCACGCGGCGGCTCCGCAACCGGAAGTCCGGGGAGCTCGACCGGGCGTGACGCTCCGCCTGCGCGACCTGGTGGAGGGGAGCGGCGATCCGCTCCAGCTCGAGTGCCTCACCGGCTCGCTCGGGCTCGACCGGTTCCTGCCCGACGCCGAGGTGGCGAGCCCGGGCCTCGCGCTCGCCGGCTTCACGACCCGGTTCATCGCGAGCCGGGTGCACGTGCTCGGCGAGACGGAAATCACCTACCTGGCCTCGCTCGATGCCGAGCGCCGGAAGGCGGCCCTGGAGGGGTTCTTCGCCTTCGATGTGCCCGTCCTCTTCGTGACGAAGGGGCTGCAGGTGCCGGCGGAGCTCCTCGAGCTGGCCAAGCGGAAGCAGGTGCCGGTGCTGCGGTCCCAGCTCAAGACGGCCGAGTTCTACCGCCGGATCAAGCCGGTGCTGGAGGAGGCCTTCGCCGCCCGGACCACGATCCACGGCTCGTTGGCCGACATCTACGGCGTCGGGCTGCTGTTCATCGGCCGCTCGGGGATCGGCAAGTCCGAGTGCGTGCTCGACCTGGTGGAGCGGGGGCACCGCCTGGTGGCGGACGACGTGGTGCAGGTATCGCGGCGGGGGAGCGGCGTCCTCATCGGCAAGGGCCACGAACTGGCGCAGCACCACATGGAAATCCGGGGGGTTGGGCTGGTGGACATCCCGGCGCTGTTCGGGGTCCGCGCCATCCGCCAGCAGAAGCGGATCGAGGTGGTGGTCCAGCTCGAGGACTGGGACAACGCGAAGGACGCCGACCGCACCGGGCTGGCCCAGCAGGAAGTCGAGATCCTCGACGTGAAGGTGCCCAAGGTCACGGTTCCCCTCAATCCCGGGAAGAACCTTACCGTCATTTCCGAGGTGGTGGCGATGATGCACCTGCTCCGGTACTCCGGCGTGGACGTCGCCGCGGCGTTCAACGAGCGGCTGATCCGGCGGATGAAGGAACAGCGGGGCATCCGGGAATACCTCCAGGAAGACTATGAGTGAGCCGCTGCGCGGCGTGGTGGTCTGCCACGGGCGGCTGGCGGCGGCACTGGTGGAGGCGGTGGGGCAGATCACCGGACGGACCGGCCGCCTCGTGGCGGTGTCCAACACCGACTGCGACCGCGGCCTCCTCGAGGAGCGGATCGCGAAGGCCATCGCCGGGGCGCCGGCGCTCGTCTTCGTCGACATGCCCAGCGGCTCCTGCCTCTTCGCCGCGGTGCACCGGCTCCAGCAGGAGCCGCACGTCCGGGTCGTGACGGGCGTCAACCTCGCCATGCTCATCGACTTCGTCTTTCACGGCGAGGAATCCCCCGCCGATGCCGCGGAACGGGCCGTGGCGGCGGGAGGCCGCGCCATCCGGACCCCCTGATGCCCATCCGCCTCTGCCGCATCGACGATCGCCTCATTCACGGCCAGGTCGTGCTCGGCTGGGCGCGGGCGCTCGGCATCACCCGGATCGTCCTCGCGGATGACGCCGTCGCGGCGAGCCCCTGGGAACAGGAGCTCTACCGGATGGGCGTTCCCGCCGAACTCCAGCTCTCCTTTCTCGACGTCGCTCAGGCGCGCGGCCTCCTTCCGGAGTGGCAGCGCGGTGCGGACGCCGTGCTGATCCTCACCGGCGACGTGGACTCGATGGCGCGCCTCCTGGCCGGGGTGGCCGATCCGCCGCCGGTCAACGTCGGCGGCGTCCACCACCGGCCGGGCCGCACCGAGCGCCTCCCCTACGTCTTTCTCTCGGACCGTGAATGGGAGGGGCTGCGCGCCCTCGCGGCCGCCGGGGTCGAGGTGACGGCGCAGGACGTTCCCGGGGCCGGGCCGGTCGCGCTTGGGAGCCTCGCGTGACCGACCTCCCGCTCCCCGCGGTGCTGGTCCTCCTCCTCGCCTGGGGCGTGGTGGTTGGCGTCGACCTGGTGAGCGTGCTGCAGGGGCTCCTGGCGCGCCCGCTCGTGGCCGGGGCGGGGGCGGGGTGGATCCTCGGCGACGCCGAGGCCGGCCTCCGCGTGGGCGCGGTGCTCGAGCTCTTCGCGCTCGACGTCCTGCCCGTTGGCGCCAGTCGGTATCCCGAGTACGGCCCGGCGACGGTCGGGGGCGTGGTAGCGGCGTCCGGCGTTCCCTGGCAGGAGGGGACGGGCGTCGGCGTCGCCGTCGGATTGGCGGTCGCCCTTCTCGGGGGCGCGTCGCTCGACTGGCTCCGGCACGCCAACGCACGACACCTCCATCGCCTCGCGCACGAGGTGGACGCGGGGTCCCCGGCGGCGATTCGCCGGCTGCAATGGGCCGGGATCGGGCGGGACGCCGCGCGCGCGGCCCTCGTGACGCTCGTCGGCCTGAGCCTGGGCGCCGCGGCGGCGACACTGCAGCAGAGCACCGTCGCCCCGGCACTGCGCCTGCTCACCCCGGTCCTCGTGGGCGCAGGCATCGCCTCGGCGCTCTCCGGCGCACAGCGGATGGCGGGCCGCGGCCGACGGCTGGCCTGGCTCGGGGTGGGGCTCGGCCTGGGCATCGTCACCGTGCTGGCGAGGGGCGCATGAGGGGGCGGGGGCGCGCGCTGCTGCGGCTCCTCGTCGTTCAGGGCGCCTGGAGCTATGAGCGAATGACCGGCATCGGCATGGGCTACGCGGCGGAGCCCCTGCTGGAGGACCTGGCCACCGGGGCGCCCGAGCGGCACCGCGAGGCGACAGCGCGCGCGGCCGAATACTTCAACAGCCACCCCTACCTGGCGGGGTTGGCCCTCGGCGCGGCGGCACGGGCGGAGCACGACGGCGTGCCAGGGGCGCAGATTCAGCGCCTCCGGACGGCCCTCTGCAGTCCCCTCGGCGCGCTGGGCGACCAGGTCTTCTGGGCCGGTGAGGTTCCCATCCTCATGGGGGCGGCCCTGGCCGCGCTCGCGCTCGGCGCGGCCTGGGTCGTCCTCCCGTCGGTGATCCTCGTGCACGTGGCGGCGCGGGTGCTCGTGGCCCACTGGGCGCTGGCCACCGGCCTCGGCACCGGCATGCAGGTCGGCACCGCCATCTCCGCCTCGTGGCTCCCCCGGGCCGTGGCGCGCCTGGCATCGCCGGCGGGGTTCCTCGTGGGGTTGGCGCTCCCGCTTGCTGCGGCCTGGCTCGTGCCCGCAGGGCCGGGGCATCCCGCCCTGGTGGCGGGGCTCGCCGGCGCGCTCGCGCTGGGCGTGACGCGCCTCGGCGGATTCTGGAGCGGCCCGCGCGTGGCGCTGCTGCTGGCGGCCGCCGCCCTTGCCTGGGGAGTGGCCACCACATGACCGAGCGCCAGGTGACGATCGTCAATTCACTGGGCATGCACGCCCGGCCGGCGGCGCAGGTGGTGAAGACCGCCTCCGCCTACCGGGCCCACATCGAGCTCGTCAAGGACGGCGTGGCCATCAACGGCAAGAGCATCATGGGGGTGATGATGCTGGCCGCCGAGTGCGGCAGCTCGCTCACCATTCGCGCGGATGGCCCCGATGAGACGGCCGCCCTCGACGCGCTCGCGGCCCTGGTCGCGGCGGGGTTCGGCGAGGCATGACCGCCCCACGCCGCCTCCAGGGCATCGGCGTCTCGCCCGGCGTCGGCTTTGCGCCGGCGATGGTCGTGCAGTGGGGGTTTCCGGAGGTCCCCGACCGCACCGTCGACGAGGGGGAGGTCGACGCTGAAGTCCACCGCCTGCATGGGGCGGTGCAGGAGGCGGTGGGCGGGCTCGAGTCGCTCCGCGAGCGGGTGCTGCAGCGGGCGGGCGTGGAGGAGAGCCGCATCTTCGAGGCGCAGATCCTCATGGTGCAGGACCCCGACTTCCTGGCCGGGGTCGAGGCGCTCATTCGGAAGAACCTGCTCAGCGCCGAGACGGCCTACGAGTTCAAGGCCCTCGAGCTGCGCAACCTGTGGGCCGGCGCCAGCAGCGCGCAGCTGCGGGACCGGGTGACCGACCTGACGGCGGTCCAGCGGCGCGTGGTCCTCCGGCTGATGGGCCAGTCGGAGCGGGAGCCGTGGACCGGGGGGCTCGAGGAGCAGGTCATCGTGGTGACGCACGAGCTCTCGCCGGGACTGACGGTGCAGCTCGATCGCGATCACGTGGTCGGGCTGGTGAGCGAGGAGGGCACCCGCACCTCGCACGCCGCCATCCTGGCGCACTCGCTCGGCATTCCGGCGGTGATGGGCGTGGCGGGAGCGCTCCAGCGGGTGCGCGACGGGCAGATGATCCTGCTCGACGGCCAGAGCGGCGCGGTGCTGCTGGACCCGACGCGCGCCGAGCTCGAGGAGGCCAAGGTCCGGCTCCACCGCCGGCAGCGCCTCGAGCTCCGGCTCGAGGCCGGGATCGCGGAACCGGCCGTGACCCCCGACGGCCGGGCGCTGGCACTCCGGGGGAACGTGGACCTGCCCGAGGAACTCGAGCCGGCGGTCCGGCACGGCGCCGAGGGCGTCGGACTCCTGCGCACCGAGTTCCTGATGACCGGGCGCGCCGTCGCGCCGAGCGAGCAGGAGCAGCTGGAGTACTTCCGCCGCGTGGCGCAGGCCTTCCCGGGGCAGCCGGTGGTCATCCGCACCTTCGACCTGGGCGGCGACAAGTTCCCGGCCGCCTTCGAGGCCCCGATGGAAGCCAACCCCTTCCTCGGGTGGCGCTCGATCCGTGTCTGCCTCGATCAACCCGAGATCTTCCGTCCCCAGCTTCGCGCCATCCTGCGGGCGGCGGTGGGGCGCGACCTGCGCATCATGCTGCCCCTGGTGACGCGCGTGGACGAGGTGCTGCGGGTGCGGGATCTCCTCGGCGAGGAGCGGGGACGGCTGGTCGAGCAGGGCGAGGAGGCCGCGAAGACGATCCCGGTCGGGGTGATGATCGAGACCCCCGCCGCGGTCCTCATGGCCGACCGGCTGGCGGAGGTGTCCGATTTCTTCAGCGTGGGCACCAACGACCTGACCCAGTACACGCTGGTCGTGGACCGGGGCAATGCACGGCTGGCCGAGCGGTTCCGGACGGAGGATCCCGCGGTGCTCCGCCAGCTCCGGATGGTCCGGGAGGCCGCGGCGGCGGCGCGCATTCCCGTGAGCATCTGCGGCGAGATGGCCTCCGACCCGCTGCTCGCGGTTCTCCTGATCGGGCTTGGGTATGTCGAGCTGAGCGTGGCGCCGCCGTCGCTGCCGCTCCTCAAGCTCGTGGTGCGCAGCGTGCCCGCCGCGGTGGCCGATGAGGCCGCCCGCACAGCGCTCGCCGCCGCAAGCGCCGGCGAGGTGCGCGCCGGCCTGCGCCGCGCGGTGGAGGGGTATCTCGACCTCGCGCTCCTGGACCCCGGCAGCGCGTTGCCCGCCTCCAGTCCGGCCGCTAGGTTTCCTTGATTCGCCGCTCGTACGCCCCTCACACCGGATCCCCGATGCCCGTCCGCCGTCCGCACCACAAGCGCTACCTCTTCACCTCGGAATCGGTCACCGAGGGCCACCCCGACAAGGTGGCCGACCAGATCTCCGACGCCGTCCTCGACGCGATCCTGGCCCGCGACCCGCATGGGCGCGTGGCGTGCGAGACGATGGTGACGACGGGCATGGTGCTGGTGTCCGGCGAAATCACCACCTCCACCTACGTGGATGTGCCCGACCTCGTCCGCAGGACGGTGGAGCGGATCGGGTACGTGGACGGCACCTACGGCTTCGACGCCCGCACCTGCGCCGTGCTCTCCTCGATCGGCCGCCAGTCCGCGGACATCGCCATGGGCGTCGACGAGGGCACCGGCAAGGCGCAGGGCGCCGGCGACCAGGGAATGATGTTCGGTTACGCCACCCGTGAGACCCGGGAGCGGATGCCGCTCCCGATCGTCCTGGCGCACCGGATCGCGGAGCGGTTGGCGGCGGTCCGCAAGGGGCTCCACGGCCTCGACCGCCTCGACTGGCTCCGGCCCGACGGCAAGACGCAGGTGTCGGTGGAATACGAGGGCGACCGGCCCGTCGCGGTCCGGACCGTGGTGCTCTCGACGCAGCACGCCGAGCGGCACGCGGGGCGGGTGCTCGCGCAGTCCACCATCCGGCAGGCCATGATCGAGCATGTCATCCGGCCGGTCCTCGAGCGCCACGGCTTCGGCGACCAGCGGACCCGGTTCCTCGTCAACCCGACCGGGCGCTTCGTGATTGGCGGCCCGCACGGCGACGCGGGGCTCACCGGCCGCAAGATCATCGTCGACACTTACGGCGGCATGGCGCGTCACGGCGGTGGCGCCTTCAGCGGCAAGGACCCCTCCAAGGTGGACCGGAGCGCCGCCTACGCCGCCCGGTGGGTGGCCAAGAACATCGTCGAGGCCGGTCTGGCGCGGCGCTGCGAGGTGCAGGTGGCCTACGCCATCGGCGTGGCGGAGCCGGTGTCGGTCATGGTGGACTCCTTCGGCACCGGCGTCATGCCCGACGCGCGGCTCGAGCAGCTGGTGGGGCGGGTCTTCGACCTCACCCCCGCCGGCATCATCTCGGCGCTCAAGCTCCGGCGGCCGATCTACAGCCCGACCGCTGCGTACGGCCACTTCGGCCGCCGCCCCTACAAGGCCAAGGTCGGCGGCAAGGCGCAGGAGTTCTTCACCTGGGAGGCCACCACACGCGCGCGCGCGCTGCTGGCCGAGGCGCGGTGAGGCGGGGATGATCGAGGTTCGCGTGGCGCACCTCGGCGTGGACCAGGCGACCAACAGCCCGGTGGTGCTGCTGCGCGAAAAGGACGGCGAGCGGGTCCTCCCGATCTGGATCGGCCCGGCGGAGGCCAGCGCCATCGCCATGGAGATGCAGGGGGTCAAGGCCCAGCGGCCGATGACCCACGACCTCCTCCGCCACGTCATCCTCGGCCTGGGCGGCGAGCTCCGTCGGGTCACCATCACCAACGTGCGCGACAATACGTACTTCGCCGAGCTGCTCCTGCAGCGCGACGAGCAGCTCGTGCAGGTGGACGCCCGGCCCTCCGACAGCATCGCGCTGGCGCTCCGGCTCCGGGCGCCCATCTTCACCTCCGACGACCTCCTCGACCACACCGCCACCCCTGGCGGCCCCGCGCCCGAGCGCCGGCTCGACCCGGAATCCCTCAAGCAGTACCTCGAGAAGCTCGACCCCCAGGACTTTGGCCGCTTCACGCCGTAGCCTCGCCCTCGTCGCGGCGGCGGTGTTGGTCGCGGCCCCGCTGGCGGGGCAGGGCATGCTGACCGCGGCGGGCCGCGTCGTGGCGTTCCGCGGCGCCGACACCGTGGGCGTCCCCGGCGTGCGGGTCACGCTCCATGCCATCGGGAACGCCAGCCAAGGTGCCGTCGATTCCGCGGCGAGCGGCCCGGGCGGCGGGTTTCGGTTTCGCCGGACGGGAGACACCGCAGTGGTGTACCTCCTGAGCGCCCGCTTTGCCGGGATCGAGTACTTCGGCGAGCCGATGCGCCTGCCGGGGGCCGCAGCGGTCCTCCTCGCCGTTGCCGACACCTCCTCGACCGCGCCGGTGACGGTGGCCGCACGCCACGTCATCATCCGGCGCCCCGACTCCACCGGCGCACGGCCCGTCCTCGACGTCTTCTCGATCCGAAACGCCGGCACGGTTACCCGGGTGGCACCCGACACCACGCTGCCGACGGCCACCGTCCTGATTCCGCCCGGTGTGCTGGAGGCCCGGGTGGAGGAGGGGGACTTGAGCGGGGCGGCGGTGGAGTTCCGGGGCGACACCCTGCTGGTCTTCGCGCCGCTCCCGCCGGGAACCAAGGACGTGATGCTCGCCTACCGGCTCCCGCCGGGGTCCCGCGCCACCGCATGGCAGGCTCCGGCGGACTCCTTCGACATCCTGACGGAGGAGGACCGGGACGTCACCGCGTCCGGCGCCGGTCTCAAACCGACGGCGGCGGTCGAGCTCCTCGGCGTCCCGCTCCAGCGCTGGTCGGCCATTCCGCCCGACAGCGGGACGGGTACCGTGCAGTTCGGGTCGAACTCCTCCCCGGGCACCCAGCAGGCGGCGCTCCTGGCCTTGGTCACCTTGCTCGGCCTCGGCGTCGTGGTCGGGAGCGTTGCGGCATTCCGTCGGCGTCAGGCGGTGGCGCCGGTGCAGGGGGCCCGCCGTCCCGACGATCCGATCGAGGCGCTGGCGCGGCTGGATGCGCAGTTTGCGGGACGCCGGGGCGAGGTGCCGGACGCGGAGTGGACGGCCTACGAGGCGGAGCGCGCGCGGTTCAAGGCCGCCGCCGAGGCCGCCCTTGCCGGCGGTTCCCCCCGTCGGTAGGTTCGGGCCAGTCACAATCGCTCGACAGCGAACCGAGATTTTCGGAAGCCGGTGCGACTCCGGCGCGGCCCCGCCACTGTAACGGGCACCTTACTCCGCTCAACTCGCCACTGGGAAACCGGGAAGGCGAGCGGAGGCCCGAAGCCAGGAGACCTCTCGATTCGCGCCACCACACAATCCCTCGGGGGAGGGACGGGTGGCGTGCCCCGGCATTTCCGCCGTGTCCCGCCCGTCCTCGACATCGAAGATGGGCGGTTTCGTCTTGGGCCACCGTGCGCTGCGCAATTCCACGATGCTCCTCGGCGCCCTCCTCCTGGCCGGCTGCGGCCGGGAGGCGGTGGCGCCTCCCGCCGCGCTGGCCGTCGTCGATGATGCCGGCGACACCGTCCGTCTTGAGGCCCCCGCCCGGCGCATCGCCTCCCTCATTCCCGCCACCACGGAACTCCTCTTCGCGCTCGGCCTCGGGAATCGGGTGGTGGGCCGCACCACCTGGTGTGACTATCCGGCCGAGGCCGCGTCGGTCACCAACCTCGGTGATGGGCTCCAGCCGAACCTCGAGGCCATCCTTGCCGTCCGGCCCGACCTGGTGGTGCTCTACCGCTCGAGCCAGAACGAGGCGGCCGCCGCGCAGCTGCGCGCGCAGGGCGTGGCGACGCTGGTCGTCTCGACGGACCGGCTCGAGGACGTGCCCCGCACCGCCCGGCTCCTCGCCATCCTCGCTGGGGTGCCCGGGTCGGGGGACAGCCTGGCCACGGCGTTCGAGGCCGCACTCGACGCTGCCACCCGGCCGGTGGGAGTCGATCCACCCTCCGTGCTGCTCCTGGCGTGGGACCAGCCGCCGATCGCCATCGGGGCGGGGAGCTTCCTCAGCGAACTGCTCACCCGCGCCGGTTCCACCAACCTCTTTGGTGACCTGCAGGCCCCGTCCGCGCCGGTGAGCCTCGAGGCGGTCGTCCACCGGAATCCCCGATTCGTGCTCGTCCTGGGCGACAGCGCGCCCTCCTTCGCGCGGCGCGCCGAGTGGCAGGTGGTGCCCGCCGTCGCGGAACGGCGCTTCCTCCGGGTGCCGTCGGCGCTCTTCTCGAGGCCGAGTCCCCGCAGTCCCGCCGCACTCCGTGCCCTCGAGGCCGCGCTCGACTCGGCGGCGGCACGGTGACTCCGCGCCGCTGGGGTGCGCTCGGCGTGGCGGCGATCCTTGTGCTGGTGGCGGGGCTCCGATTCGGCGCGGTCGACATTCCGTTCCGCGCCCTTCCGGAAGCGCTGGGCGGGGCCATCTCGGGTGACGGCTCCCTCATCCGGAGCCTCCGACTCCCGCGCGTCCTCCTGGCGTTCCTCGTCGGCGGTGCCCTCGCCACGGCGGGTGCGAGCCTGCAGGCCCTCGTCCGCAACCCGCTGGCCGATCCCTACCTCGTCGGCCTCTCCGGCGGCGCCGGCCTCGGCGCGGTGCTCGCCATCGCGCTTCGCCTGGGCGGGCCGTGGGCCGTTCCGCTCTCCGCCTTTGCCGGCGCCCTCGGCGCCGTGGCAATCGTCTACCGCCTCGGGGTCGTCGGCGGGCGGCGCCTCGATCCGCACATCCTCCTGCTCGGCGGCGTCGTCATCGGGGCGTTCGCCGGCGCGCTCATGAGCGCCGTCATCACCTTGGCCAGCGCGGCCGCCCTTCGCAGCGCCACCCTCTGGCTCCTGGGTGGGTTCGGCATGGCCTCCTGGCCGGCGCTCGGCATCTTCGCCACCTACGCCGTGCTGCCGCTGGGCATCCTCGCGGTCAACGCGCGCGGGCTCGACCTCCTGGCCCTGGGCGAGGAGAACGCCCAGCACCTCGGGGCGGACGTGGAGTCGGTCAAGCGGCGGGTCTATCTCTCCGTCGCCGCCCTCACCGGCGCGGCGGTGGCGGTCTCGGGCGTCATTGGTTTCGTCGGCCTGGTGGTGCCGCATGCGGTGAGGCGGTGGGGCGCCGCCCTGCACGTCACGCTGCTGCCCGCGGCGTTCCTGGCCGGGGGCACCTTCATGGTGGGCGCCGACCTGCTGGCTCGCACCGCATTCCGCCCCGTCGAGCTGCCCGTCGGCGTCGTCACGGCGCTGGTCGGCGTGCCGGTCTTCGCCCTCCTCCTCCGGCGCTCGCTCCCGTGATCCTCGACGCCCAGGGGCTCCGCGTGCGGTATCCCGGCGCGCCCGGGCCGGCGGTGGATGCGGTGTCGGCAGGGCTCCAGCCGGGGCGGCTGCTGTCGGTAGTGGGGCCCAACGGAAGCGGGAAGTCCACCCTGATGCGCGCCCTGCTGGGCCTCGTCCCGTGCGAGGCGGGCAGGGTGCGGCTCCGCGGGCAGCCGCTCGAATCGTGGAGCCGCCGGGAGATCGCGACGATGGTGGGGGTCGTCTCCCAGCGGGAGGAGATCCTCTACCCGATGTCGGTGGAGGCGGCCGTCACGATGGCCCGGTACGCGCGGCTGGCACCGCTCGCCGCGCCGCGGGAGGCGGATCGCGCCTCGGTTCGCGCGGCACTCGAACGCTGTGATGCCTGGTCGCTCCGGGCGCGACGGACCGACACCCTCTCCGGCGGGGAGTGGCAGCGGGTGCGGGTGGCCCGCGCCCTGGCGCAGGACCCGCTCGTCCTGCTCCTCGACGAGCCGACGACCGCGCTCGACGTCCGCCACGAGATGGAGGTGTTCGAGCTCGTCCGCGCCCTGGTGGATGGCGGGCTGGGCGCCCTCGTGATCACGCATCACCTCAATCTCGCGGCCCGTTACGCTGACGAACTCCTGCTCCTGGACCAGGGGCGGGAGGTCCGTCGGGGACGTCCGGCCGAGGTGCTGCGCGAGGACGTCGTCTCGGAGGTGTTCCAGTGGCCGATGGCGCTCCGGCCCTGGGCGGGGACGGTACCCCAGGTCATTCCGCTCCGGCCGGGAGAGCGGCCCTCATGAGCCGGGCAGGTGCGCTCGTTGTCGCGGCGGTCGTGACGAGCGGCCTTGTCCCCGCGCGGGGAGTCGCGCAGGCGCCGGCCACCGTCGCGGGTCGGGTGGTGGACTCCGCCACCGGCGCGCCCATCGTCGGCGCTCGCCTCGAGCTCGGGGGGCTCATCGCCACCAGCGGGGCGGACGGGCGCTTCCGGCTGGGCAGCGCGCCGGTGGGAGCGTGGACCCTCGCGGCGGCAGCGGTCGGGTATCGGCCCGCGGAGCACCCAATCGTCCTCGCACCCGGCGAGCGCTGGGAGGAGGAGCTTCGCCTCACGGGCAGGAGCGTGACGCTGCCCGACATCGACGTGAACGCCGCTCCGGGCCGAGTCCTGGGGCACGACGACCTCGTCCTGCGCGGCACCGACCTCGCCAGCGCCCTGGACGGGTGGGAAGGGGTGGTGATGCGGCGCTCGGGCGGCAACGGCCCGGCGAGCCCCCAGATCCGCGGGAGTGCGCCGGAGGAGGTGGTGGTGATGGTGGATGGGTTCGTGGTGAACGATCCGCTCTCGGGGCGAGCCGACCTGAGCCGGCTCTCGACCCGGGATGTCGCGTCGGTGCGCGTCATCCCCGGCGCGCAATCGGCGGGGGCCGGCTCCGGGGCTATCGGCGGGGTGATCGACATCCAGAGCAGGCCGGCGGGGGCCGGCGCCGATGCGACGGCGTGGATGGGCAGTCACGGCAGCGGGGGCGGCACGGTATCGGGGGCGGTGGCCGGTGCGCGGATCTTCCTGCGGGCCGAGTTGCTTCCCAACGCCTTTCCCTACACGGTGCCGCCCAATCGTGGCGGCGGCGAGGGGGTCCGCCTCAACGCCGGTGGCACGATCGGCGAGCTCAGCGTGCGGACCACGGGCGAGCGCGTGAGCGTGCAATTGCGGGCCAGTGGCTCCCGGCGCGACCTGCCGGGCCCCGTCGGCAACGAGACCCCGAACGCCTCGGCCGAGGATCGCGTGGCCTTCGTGGGGGTCACGCTCACCGGGCGCACGACGCTCAGCGCGTCGGCGCAGTATCTCCGAACCGCTGCGCGCGATTCCGCGCCCCCCTCGGGCCTGCCGTATGCGTCCAACACCGAGGGGCTGAGCGGAACGGTTGAGTGGAGCGCCGGACGGTCGCTGTCGGTGGTCGGATGGCAGGGTCCGGCGACCTTCACCGCCGGCGGCCGGCACGATGCCTACACCGGTACCCTGGTACGGTCGGGGACGCAGTTCACCCGCGCCGGCGTGGGCGCCCAGGCCCAGCTCCGTCCCGGCGGCGGAGGGCCGTGGAGTGTGGCGCCCTCGGTGCGTCTCGACGCCTGGTCGGGGCAGGCGCCGCTGCCGAGCGGGCGGCTCGATGTGGCCTGGCAGGAGGGCGCCACCCGGGTCTCGGCTGGGGTCGGCAGCGCTGTCACCGCGCCGCCGCTCGCCGACCTCTTCTTCCGGGATGGAGTCGGCATCGCGATCAACCCCGACCTGCGACCCGAGCGGGTCGACTGGGAGCTCGAGCTCGGGCTCCAGCAGGACTGGTCGCTCTTCGGGCGCCCGGCCACGGCCTCGACCCACGCCTTCCTCGGACGGGTGGAGGACATGATCCTCTGGTCGCCGGGAATCGGGTTCGTCTGGAGCCCGCGCAACTATGACGTGCTCCGCCGGGGACTGGACGCCTCGATCGGCCTGCAGCCGGTGCGGGGGGGCTCGCTGGAAGTGCAGGGCGCCTGGACGCCGGTGACCTACGATGTCCCGGGCGGGGCACAGGTCATGTACCGCCCCCGCTGGGCGTGGGGGGCCACCGCCTCGTGGGCCCAGGCCCGCTGGGGGGCGAGCGCCCGCTGGCGCTGGGTCGGCGAGCGCTTTCCCAATGCGGGCGGCGCCAACCCGCGCCCCGCCTACGGCGTCCTCGACGTCGGCGTGGAGCGCTCCGTGGGCTCGGCCCAGCTCCGCGCCGACCTGCGGGACGCACTCGACGTGCGGGCCGAATACATTGCCGGGTATCCGACGCCCGGACGCACCCTCGTCCTTTCTCTCCAGGTGGAGTGGCAATGAGCATCCGACTGACCAGGCGTTCCGCGGCTGCCGTCCTCCTGCTCGTGGCCGGGGGGTGCGCCGATCCCCAGGCGCCCCCGCCGTCGCCCCAGGAAGTGCTGCTGGTGGTCAACTCCATCGCGTCCACCCTGAGTGTCGTGCCGGTGAACGCCACGGGCTCCACCTACACCATCGCCCTCGGCGGGACGACCCCGACCCCGGTGGGGGTCTCGGCGCTCGGGCGCTGGGCCATCGTCCCGATGGGCCTCGACCATGCTGTGACGGTGGTGGACCTTGAGGCCGGATCGGTCTCGCGGGTCATCCCGCTGGCGGCCGGCTCGCAGGCCACCGGTTCGGCCATCGTCGATGATTCGATCGCCTACGTGGCCAATCCCGGGCTCAACACGGTGACCCGGATCAACTATCTCACCGGCGACACGGCCAGCGTGGCCGTCGGCGTCTTCCCGCAGGCCGTGGTCTACACCCGCGGCAAGCTCTTCGTGCTCAACGGCAACCTGGTGGCGTACACCCCGGCCGGTCCGGGCTGGATTTCGGTCGTGGATCCCGTGACCAACGCCCTCGCCGACGGGATCGACTCCATCCCGCTGCCGGCGCCCGGGAATCCGCAGTTCGCCGTGGTGGCGAGCGACGGCCGGCTCTACGTGATGAACACCGGCAATTACGCCACGGAGGGACGGCTCTCGATCGTCGATCCGGTGGCCCGGGTGGAACTGGCCAACTTCGGCGGCTTCGGGGCGGGGCCGGGCGAGATGGCGGCCGACGCCGGTCCCCGGCTCTTCATCAGTTCCTTCTCCGAGGGGCTGATGGAGTTCGACATCGACACCCGCACCGTGGTGCGGGGCGCCGGCGACGGCGTGCCGATTCCCGACAACTCCAGCGTGGCGGTGGACACCGACGGGCGGATCTACGCCATCACCGCCGGGTGTGGCGGCGGCGGCTCCGGCACCGCGCATGTGCTCCGGCCCGACCTGACCGAGCGTGCCACCGTGGGCCTCGGCCTCTGCGCGATCGGGACCGCCGTCACGAGGATACCGGCCGAGTAGATTCGGGCATGCCCCCCGTCTCCACGCCGGCCATCATCCTCGGGGCGCTCCGGTATTCGGACTCCTCGAAGATCGTCCGCCTGGCCACGCGGGAGCTGGGCATCCGGAGCGCCATCGCCAAGGGGGCGCTCCGGCCCCGGAGCCGGTTCGGCGCCTCCCTCCAGCTCCTGAGCGAAGGGGTGGCGCAGCTCTACCTCAAGGACACCCGCGAGCTCCAGACCCTCTCCGCGTTCGACCTCCTGCACCTGCGCGCCGGCCTCTCCGCGGACGTGCCCCGGTTCGCCGCCGCCTCCGCCATCGGCGAGGTGGCGTGGCGCTGCTCCCCCGCGGAGCCCCACCCGGCGGGGTATGACCTGCTGAGCGGAGGGCTGGGCGTCCTCGAGACGGCTCCCGCGGAGGCAGTCGAGGTGCTGGCGCTCCGGATGCTCTGGCGCCTGGTGAGCGTGCTGGGGTTCGCGCCGTCGCTCGCGCACTGCGCTCGCTGCGGGACACCGCTGCCCCGTGGGGAGCCGCTCCGCTTCAGCGCCGCCGACGGCGGCGGCCTCTGCGCGCGCTGCGGTGCCGGCGAGGGGGTGGCGGTGCTCCCGCCGGAGGACCGGGCCGACCTCGAGGCGCTGGTGAGCCCGGAGGCCGATCTGCCCGTCCTCGACGACCGGCACGCCGCCGCGCACCGGCGGCTCTTCGCGCGCTTCCTCCGCCACCACCTGGCGGAGGGCGGGGCCCTGCCGGCAGTCACCTTCTGGGAAGACAGGCCCTGGGTGGCCGCATGATCATTGCCACGGCGGGGCACGTGGACCACGGGAAGTCCGCCCTGGTCGAGGCGCTGACCGGGCACTCGATGGATCGCCTGGCGGAGGAGCGCGCCCGCGGGATGACCATCGACCTGAATTTCGCCTCACTCGCCATCGGGGGCGCCCTCGTCGGGGTGGTCGACGTCCCTGGTCACGAGGACTTTCTCCGCACCATGGCCGCCGGGGCGGCCGGTGTGGATCTCGTCCTCCTGGTGGTGGCCACCGACGACGGGCCCAGGCCCCAGACGTGGGAGCACCTGGCGGTCGCCGAGATGCTCGGCGTGGGCCGCGGCATCCTCGTCCTGACCAAGGCGGATCTCGGCGCCCCCGAACGCCAGGCGGAGGTCGCGCAGGGCCTCGCACTACGGCTTGGACGCTCCCGGATCCCCTTCGAGGGGCCGATCGCGGTTTCGGCCCGCACGGGGGAGGGGCTCGACCTCCTCCGGGAGGTGCTCGAGCGCGAGGTGACTCGGGCGCCCCTCCGGGACGAAGCCGACGCGTTCCGGATGCCGATCGACCGGGTGTTCACCGTGCGGGGTACCGGCACGGTCGTGACGGGGAGCGTCTGGAGCGGAGCGGTCGCCGTCGGCGACCACCTCACCCTCCTTCCCTCCGGCCGGCGCGCGCGGATCCGGGGCATCGAGGTGCATGGCGGGACCGTGATCCGGGTGGCGGCCGGTTCCAGGGCGGCGCTCGCCCTCGCCGGAATCGGCCGGGAGGATGTTGCCCGCGGCGAGACCGCGGTCGACGATCAGCTGCCCTGGCAGGCGATCGATGAACTCGATGCCGAGATCACCCTCCTGGAGGAGGCGGCTGAGCCGCTGCGTTCCGGAAGCCGGGTGCACCTCCACCTCGGCACCGGGGCGGTGGCTGCCCGGGTGAGGGCACCGGATCCGATTGCGCCCGGGGCACGGGGCCCGGTGCGGCTTCGGCTTGAGCGTCCCCTCACCGCGCGGGGCGGCGACCGGTTCCTCCTCCGGCGCCTGAGCCCGGTGGCAACGATCGGCGGCGGGATCGTGGTGGACGCGCTGCCGGACGCCCGCCTCCCTTGCCAGACGCCACCCGACCCGGCCGACGCCTGGGCGCGAGTCGAGGCGTTGCTGCGGCGGGAGCCATCCGTGGTCCGGGCAGGGAGGGTCGCCCTTCGGGCTGGCGCCTCGGTCAGGAAAGTGGACGATTTCCTTGGCGGCTCGGGTCGGTACTTGAGGGCGGGAGGGGCGTGGCTCGCCGCGCAGGCGGTGGCGGAGGCCGAGCGTGCGCTCGTCGCCCGGCTCGAGGAGGCGCACGGGGCGCGGCCGACCGAACCGGGAGTGGGCCTCGAGGCGCTTCGCCGGGGGGTGGGGCAGCCGCCGGAGGTGGTGGCGTGCGCTCTGGAACGGCTGCGCGCCTCCGCGACGGTCGTGGTGGAGTCGGGCATCGTCCGGAAGGCCGAGTTCGCGCCGGTGCCGGGGGTGAGCGCCGCCGTCCTCGACCGCATCGTGGCGGAACTGGAGGCAGCCGGTCCCGAGGCGCCCGGTCTGGCGGCGCTCGAGGCCCGAAGCCCCGGGGTGGATGTCCGGGGCGCCCTCCGGCTGGCCGCGGAGCAGGGGAGGGTGGAGCCGGTGCGGGGAGACTGGTACCTGGCGGCGGGCGCCCTGGCCGGTTTCCGGCGCCATCTCGCCGCGGAAGGCCAAAGTGGCGATATTACCATCGCCGGTCTCAAGGGGCGGACGGGCCTCTCCCGCAAGTACCTGATTCCACTGCTGGAGTGGGCCGATCGCCGTGGGCTGACGCGGCGGGTCGGCGAGGTGCGCCGATTGACTTGAGATGCCACTTCGAGGTCGTCGCCCCAGAGTCAGATCGTCTGTAACATGTTGACATGTAATCACTTTAATGGAGGTGCCTCCACCAGCGTCACAACCCTTGTTCGAGCGAGGTTCCGTATGGCAGGCCGTGCCTGGACGGGGCTGTTGCTCGGGCTGATGGTCGGGGTGGCGGCACCGGTCCGGGCACAGGACCGCTCACCTCCCCCCGTCTTCGAGCTCGGCGACAACTACCCCAACCCGTTCTTCCCGGCCACGTCCATCCCGTTCGTCCTGACCCAGGAGGCATGCACCGACGGGCACGTCCCGTTGGTGACGGTGGAGATCTACAACGTGCTCGTGCAGGTGGTGGCCATTCCCGAATTGCAGACGGGAGGCCGCGAGCGGGTGCGAGGCCTTCGCCTCCGGTGCGGATCGTACGTCGCGTACTGGAATGGCCGGTACCTTGACGACGAGCGGGAAGTCACCCCGGGTGTGTACTACTACCGGCTGACCGTGGATGGGCAGAGTCAGGTCAAGAAGATGATTGTCCGCAAGGAAAGCAGCCCAACACCGTAGGGTGGTGCCGCAGCGGGGGACAGCGCACAGCTTGTCCCCCGCTGTTTTTCGTGAAGGTTACGTCCGGGATCGCTGTCAGATCGGCAGGGAATCCCGGTATGTCCCTTGCCCCCGGGCCGCTGCATGCTGAGACCCGAACGCCTGACCCTCAAGGCCCAGGAGGCCTTCCGCGACGCCGGCGATGACGCCCGGCGCCGCGGCAATCCCGTCTTCAACGACACGCACCTCTTCGCCGCGCTGCTGGCGCAGGAGGAGGGGGTGGTGCAGCCCCTCCTCCAGAAGGCCGGCCTCAACGTCACCACCCTCCGCGACGAGGTGGAGCGCGAGCTGGCGCGGCTGCCGCGCCAGGAGGGGGCCACCGGGGAGCCGAGTTTCAGCCGGGAGCTCCACAAGGTCTTCGACCGCGCCGAGGAAGAGGCCAAGGCGCTCAAGGACGCCTATGTCTCGACGGAGCACCTGCTCCTCGCGCTCGCCGGGGAAAAGGGCACCACCGCGCGCACCCTCCTCTCGGCCGCGGACATCTCCGCGGAAGTGCTGCGAGAGGCGCTCGAGGGGGTGCGCGGGGGGCACCGCGTCACCGACCAGTCGCCCGAGGACCAGTACCAGGCGCTCCAGCGCTTCACCCGCAACCTCACCGACGCTGCGCGCCAGGGAAAGCTCGACCCGGTCATCGGACGGGACGAGGAGGTCCGCCGGGTGATGCAGGTCCTCTCCCGCCGCACCAAGAACAACCCCGTGCTGATCGGCGAGCCGGGCGTCGGCAAGACGGCCATCGTCGAGGGACTGGCCCAGCGAATCGTCCACGGCGACGTGCCCGACTCGCTCCGGAACAAGGACATCGTGGCCCTCGACGTGGGCCTGCTGCTCGCGGGGGCCAAGTACCGGGGCGAGTTCGAGGAGCGGCTCAAGTCGGTGGTGAAGGAACTGACCGAGGCCGAGGGGCGGTTCGTCGTCTTTATCGACGAGATGCACACGCTGGTCGGCGCCGGCGCGGCCGAGGGCGCGGTGGATGCCAGCAACCTGCTCAAGCCGGCGCTGGCCCGGGGCGAGCTGCACGTCGTCGGCGCCACCACGCTCGATGAGTACCGGAAGCATGTCGAGAAGGATGCGGCGCTGGAGCGGCGCTTCCAGCCGGTGCTCGTGGGCGAGCCATCGGTGACCGACACGATCGCCATCCTTCGGGGGCTCAAGGAGCGCTACGAGGTGCATCACGGGGTGCGGATCACCGACAATGCCCTCGTGTCGGCCGCCACCCTCTCCGACCGCTACATCGGCGACCGCTTCCTCCCCGACAAGGCCATCGACCTCGTGGACGAGGCGGCCAGTCGCCTCCGGATCGAGATCGACAGCCTGCCCCAGGAAATCGACGAGGTCGAACGCCGGCTGGTCCAGCTCGAGATCGAGCGCCAGGCGTTGCTCAAGGAAAAGGACAAGGCGGGGCGCGAACGGCGGCAGGCGGTCGAACAGGAGATCGCGGCGCTCAAGGAGAAGAGCGCCGGCATGAAGGCGCAGTGGCAGACGGAAAAGTCGGCCATCACCGAGCTGCAGGCCAGGCGCGCCGAGGTGGAGGCGCTGCGCACCGAGGTGGACGTGGCCACGCGGAGCGGCGACCTCCAGAAGGCCGCGGAGCTCCGCTATGGCCGGATCCCCGCGCTGGAGGCCCAGGTGGCGGCGCTGGAGGGGCGGCTTCAGGAGGTGCAGCGGAGCGCGCGCTACCTCAAGGAGGAGGTGGACGCCGACGACATCGCCGAGATCGTGGCGAAATGGACGGGCATTCCCGTGTCCCGGATGCTGGAATCGGAACGCGAGCGGCTCACCCGGCTCGAGGAGGAGCTGGGCCGGCGGGTCATCGGGCAGCCGGCTGCGGTGGCGGCGGTGGCCAACGCCGTCCGGCGCAGCCGGGCCGGGCTGCAGGACCCGAACCGCCCGACCGGCTCCTTCATCTTCCTCGGGCCCACCGGCGTCGGCAAGACGGAGACGGCGCGCGCGCTGGCCGACTTCCTCTTCGACGACGAGCGGGCCATCGTGCGGCTGGACATGTCGGAATACATGGAGAAGCATGCCGTGGCGCGGATGATCGGCGCCCCGCCCGGCTACGTGGGGTACGAGGAGGGGGGCCAGCTCACGGAGGCGGTCCGCCGGCGCCCCTACAGCGTGGTGCTCTTCGACGAGATCGAGAAGGCGCACGCCGATGTCTTCAACGTCCTCCTCCAGATCCTCGACGATGGCCGGCTCACCGACAGCCAGGGCCGCGTGGTGGACTTCCGGAACACCGTCATCATCATGACGAGCAACATCGGTAGCGGCCACATCGTCGAGGCGGGTGCCGGCGAGGACTCGGAGGCGTGGGCGGTGGTCGAGCAGGCGGTGCGGAACGAGTTGCGGCACCACTTCCGCCCGGAGTTCCTCAACCGGGTGGATGACATCATCGTCTTCCGCCCCCTCGGCCGGGGCGACATCCGCCAGATCGTCGACCTGCAGCTCGAGCGGCTGCGGCGACTCCTGGCCGACCGCCGGCTGGGCCTCGAGGTGACGGAGGACGCGCGGGGGCTGCTCGCCGAGCTGGGGTACGACCCGGTCTTCGGGGCCCGTCCCCTCAAGCGGGTCATCCAGCAGCGGCTACAGAACCCGATCGCCCTCGAGGTGCTGGAAGGCCGATTTGCCGATGGCGCGACGGTTCGGGTCGTGCGAGCGGGAGAGGAGCTCCGGCTCGAGGCCGGTGCCGTCGCGGGGCCGGCCGGTGCGTAGGGGCGGCGCCACCCCGGCGGACGCCCTCTGGATGGAGGCCGCGCTCCGGCAGGCGCGCGCAGCCGCGGTCCTCGAGGAGGTCCCCGTCGGCGCGGTGGTGGTCCGCGAGGGCAAGGTGATCGCCCAGGCCCACAATGAAATGGCCCGGCGGAAGGACCCGACCGCCCACGCCGAGCTTCTCGCCATCCGCCAGGCGCTCGAGCACGTGGGCGAGGACCGGCTCATCGACGCTACGCTGGTGGTGACGCTGGAGCCCTGTGCCCAGTGTGCCGGGGCGATCGTGCTGAGCAAGGTGGGAAGGGTGGTCATCGGGGCGTGGGACCCCCGGGCCGGGATGGCGGGCTCCGTTCACGACCTGCTGCGACACCCGCGCCTCAACCACCGGCCGGAGGTGATCACCGGCGTCATGGAGGAGGAGTGCGGGGAGGTGCTCAAGCAGTTCTTCCGGGCCCGCCGATAATCCCACCAAACATGTAGGGATTGGGTTGACGTAACCCAGTGTCCTTGATTATCTTACGCCCCGCGGATGCAAGGGCGCGGACGGGCGTTTGCGGTCATGGAGGGTGCCGAATGCCAGCGAAGTACGTGTCGAACAAGGACGAGACGATTCCGCTCTTCACCAACCCCTGGCTGGAGCGGTTGTCCCATATCCACCCGGCCACGCCCGCCGTCGTGTTCCTGCCGATCGCGGGATGGTTCCTTTGGAAGGGGTTGCAGGGGACGTCGTGGCTGACCGTGGCGGGGCAGCTGCTGGCGGGGCTCTTCATTTGGACCTTTACCGAGTATTCGCTGCACCGCTGGGTCTTCCACTACCAGCCGAGCAGCGACCTGGGCAAGAAGCTCCACTTCCTGATGCACGGCATCCATCACGACTATCCGCAGGACCATACGCGCCTCGTCATGCCCCCGCCCGTGAGCCTCCCGCTGGCCGCGGCGTTCGGGCTGCTGTTCTCGTTCCTCTTCGGGGAACATTGGGAGGCGATCTTCGCCGGCTTCCTGGTGGGATATGTCATCTACGACACCACGCACTACGCGACCCACCACTGGAAGATGCAGGGCGGGCTCGGCCGCTTCCTCCGGGAGTACCACCTGCGCCACCACTTCCGGGACGACGACCTCGGCTACGGCGTGAGCTCCCCCCTCTGGGACTACGTCTTCGGCACCGTGTCCACCCGGACCAGGACTGACCGCCAGACGGCCTAGTCGTTGTGGGCGCCGGATGATGCGGGCACGACGGGCCATCGGCAGAGCCGGTGGCCCGTTCCGCTTGGCCGTCCAGGGGCCCTAGGCCGCCGGCGGCGGGTCAAGCCTCGGGGTCTGGTAGTCCGCGAGCGGTGCGCGCAGGAAGAACCCGGGCAGCAGGGTGACGACGACCGTGTACAGGACCAGGCCGCCGATCAGCGAGGATGGCACCTCGGGTCGCCCGCGCAGGAGGTCGGCCAGCACCAGGGTGAACACGAGGGTGGGCAACAGCGCCAGGCCGATGCGCATGCTCTTTGTGAGCGGCTCGTCCAGCGCCAGCCGGCGATGGAGCGCTGTCTTGGCCAGGCGCAGCGCCACCCCGCCGAGGATGAGCCCCACGCCGGTCAGGAACGCCGGGGCACCCAGCTCCCCCGGGCGGACGCCCTGCCCGGCCTTGAAGAAGTAGAAGGGCACGAACACCGCGGCGAACGCCTCCACCCCCGCCAGGACGCGCTCCGAAGAGGCCGCCGGCAGCTGGGTGCGGAACTGACGCGCCGCCAGGCCCGCCAGGAAGGCGCCCACGAGGTAGTACACGCCCAGCGCCCGGGTCGCCGACGCACAGACCATGGCCACCATCAGGAGGAAGGCGAACTCGGACTTGGGCGCGTAGGGGGCGACCCGCACGGCGAACCAGCGAAGGAGCGGCGGCAGGATCGCCAGCAGGGCGACGAGCGCGAGCGTGCTCAGCGCCAAGTGCGGCAGCGAGGTGGACTGGAGCACCACGAACATCACGCCGAGCGACAGGAACTCCGCGGAGATCGCCGTCGACCGGGTCCACCGCTGCTCGGCCGGCGTGAGCCCGAGGGACCCGAGGCTGTCGAGAATGAAGCCCGCCGACGGCGTGAGGATGGCGAGGGCCACGAGGATGGCGGAGCGGGGCGTCAGGTCGAACAGGCGGGACGCGACAAGTGCCACGGCGAGAAGGGCGACACTCCACGCCCCCAGGTGCTGCAGCAGGATCGGCACATCAGGGCGAAGCTCCTCGAGGTCGGCGTCGAGGCCGGCCATGAGGAAGAGCGCCACGATCCCGAACGTGGCGAGCAGGGCGATGGTTGGGTCGTGCTCGAACAAACCCAGTGCCGTGGCGCCGGCGCCCAGGAGGAGGCTGGTGATCGCCGAGGGAAGGCGATATCGCTGGAGGTACCGCGGCGCCACGAAGAGCACGAACAGCAGGAGGATGTAGCTCAAGTCTCTCGGCATGTCCCAAGATGCCGCCCTCCCCGGCGCGGCCGCAACCGCGGGGCGGGGCGGGGAACCGCTTGGCCGCGGCGACCCCGTCCGCTATTTTGCGGCCGGCGGGAGAGGCGTCCCGTCGTCCTGGACAGGTGTCCGAGTGGCTGAAGGAGCCGGTCTCGAAAACCGGTGGGCCCGCAAGGGTCTCGTGGGTTCGAATCCCACCCTGTCCGTCGAATCCCCCTTCCTCATCCCGTTGGTGGCGACGATCCAGCTCGTGGGTGGCCCTGCGGCCGCTGCGCGGCCTCGGGCTCCTCGCCCGCTCGCGCGGGCTCCGGACCGAATCCCACCCTGTCCGTCGAATCCCCCTTCCTCATCCCGTTGGTGGCGACGATCCAGCTCGTGGGTGGCCCTGCGGCCTCCTAATTCTGCAGGTTCTTCCGCAGCGCCCCCACGTCCAGCACCGGGATCCCGCCCTCCGTCGGCACCATGATGACGAGGTTGCTCGACGACTTCATGTCGTGGAGCACCTCGAGGTACTGCTTCGTGAGCTGCTCCGGCGTGAGCGTCAGGTTGAGGAGCCGCTGCTGGTCGCTCTGCAGCCGGGCCACCTCCACCCGGTGCTTTTCCGTCTCGATCTGCTGCTCCTGGGCGATCTTGTTGTTGATCGCCTGGACCACCTGCGGCGGCGGCTCGAGGTTGCGCAGGTAGAACGCCGTCACGGTGGCGATCTGGAAGGGCTGCCCGCCGTCCCGGGGGACGGTGCGGAGCGCGGAGTCCACCTCAAACTCCATGGCCTGCGCGATGCGGTTCCGCTCCGAGATCTGGTTGATCGAGAACATCACCATGCCGTCGCGGACGCCGTTGCGGAGGGCGTTCCGCACGATGTTGTCGATCTGCTCCTGGCTCCCGATTTCGGTGAAGAGCCGAGGCGCCATGGCCGGGTCGATCTGGTAGCGGAGCGCGGCATCCACCTTCATCGCCATCTGTTCGCTGGAGAGGGCGTCCATCTTCTCCGCCTCGTCGCCGACGCGGGGGTACTGCTCCTCGCGGGTGGAGTACCGCTCGACCTCGGACCAGGGCGTCACGACGCGGATGCCGGGGAGGAGGGGCACCGGGTCCACCGTGCCAAAGGCGTGGCGGACGCCCACCTGGCCGGGCTGGATGACTACGACCGCCGAGGTGAGGAGGAAGAACGCGCCGAGGGCCAGGAGACCGAGGCCGAGGGCGCGGCCGATGGTGCCGCCCGCGGACGGCCCGCGCGCCCGGAGCCCGGCGGCGCCGATGAGCACGAGGAACCCGCCGGCGAGGATGATGA
>CAZNLY010000009.1:0-30648 GCA_964574295.1 uncultured Gemmatimonadaceae bacterium | reverse complement strand
GCCCGGAGCCCGGCGGCGCCGATGAGCACGAGGAACCCGCCGGCGAGGATGATGAAGCCGAAGACCAGACGCGTCATGGGGACTCCCGAAGGTTGGGGCTGGGTGTAAGATACGGTGCGGCCACTTCGTGGAGGAATCCCCTGAGCCTGCTCACCGATGCCCGGAGCTTCCTCGCCTCCGGCACCAGCCTCCCCGGCGACCTGCTGGAGGACTCTCGCAAGCGGATCGGGATCGCCGCATCGGCCATCGCGGCCATCTGGCTCGTCATCCTCGTCCTGATCGAGCTGGCCGGGCGCTTCTACGCCTCGAGCCTGCCGAACATCGCGGCCATCTGGCCGGAGCCGGGGCGCCACTTCACGCTCGCGGGCATCGTGAGCGCCACCGCCCTTGCCATCGTGGCCCGGCGCGTGGGCCCCAAGTCCCACTGGCTTCGCGACCTCGCGGCGCTCCTGGTGGTGGGCACCGCCCTGATGCTGGCCCTGCTCGAGGCCTGGGTACCGATCACCCAGCCGGGGCGGCTCTCGTGGGTCTGCCTCATCATCCTGCTCTATCCGCTCATCGTCACCGACTCGCCCCGGCGCACGCTGTATGTCTCGCTGGCCGCGGCTGCCACCGTGCCGTTGTCGCTGTATGTGGCCCTCCGGCGCGGCGTCCAGGAGCCGGAGCACGGCCTCGCGTGGACCGTGGTGCTGCTGCCGCCCTTCCTCTGCGCGGCGATCGCCACCGTTCCGGCCCACCTCGTCAGCCGCCTGGGGCGCGACCTCAAGCGCGCCCGCGAAATCGGTGCCTACCGGCTCGGCGCCTTGCTGGGCGAGGGCGGGATGGGGCAGGTGTTCAAGGCGACCCACCAGCTGCTGGCGCGCCCCGCGGCGGTCAAGCTGATCAAGCCCGACAGCATCCGCGGGGTCAGCAGCGAGTCGGCCCGGGTCGCGATGGAGCGCTTCCGCCGCGAGGCGTCGGCGGCCGCGGCGCTGAGCTCGCCGCACACGATCGCCCTCTACGACTTCGGCCCGACCGGCGACGGCAGCTTCTTCTACGCGATGGAGCTGCTGGAGGGGATGAGCCTGGAGGGGATGGTCCAGAAGTTCGGGCCGCTGCCGGCCGAGCGGGCGGTGTACCTCCTGCGGCAGGCCTGCCTGTCGCTCGCGGAGGCCCATCGGCGCAACCTCATCCACCGCGACATCAAGCCGTCGAACCTGTATGCCTGCCGGCTCGGGCTCGAGGTGGACTTCGTGAAGGTCCTCGACTTCGGCCTGGTGAAGGAACGGGACGCCGCCGCGCCGGCCGACCTCAAGCTCACGGCCGCCGATTCGCTCACCGGCACCCCCGCCTTCATGGCTCCCGAACTGGCGCTGGGCGATCCCGACGTGGACCACCGGGTGGACATCTACGCGCTGGGGTGCGTCGCGTACTGGCTCCTCACCGGCGAACTGCCCTTCTACGCCACCAACACCGTACAGATGCTCTTCAAGCAGGCTCACGAGGCGCCGCCCCGGCCCTCGGCCAAGGGACGCGTCCCGGTGCCGCCGGCGGTGGATGACATGGTGCTGGCCTGCATGGCCAAGGCGCCCAACGACCGCCCCAAGGACGCCCTGGCGCTGGTGGCGATGCTGGATGCCATTGTCTTCAGCGAACCGTGGAACCAGGAACGGGCCCGCGCGTGGTGGGACACCCACCTTCCCTCGACGCTGCCGCCGCAGGTCGAGGATCCGCGTGCATCGGAACGCGGCGAATGGATCCGCTTCCTCAAGGAATCGGGCGCGGGGGGCGGCACCGGCCGTTGACCTCCCCGGGCGCCGCCGCTACTATGCGCGCCGGCTCACACCGGCCCCGGGACGGGTGCTCGAGCGGTTGAAGAGGCACGCCTGGAAAGCGTGTAAACGGCCAACACCGTTTCGAGGGTTCGAATCCCTCCCCGTCCGTCCTCCCCCCAAGCACGCCACCGTTCGCAACCCCGGGAACCCCTCCCCGGCGGCGGACGTATTGGAGGGGACCCCCACCGGAGTGCGGCCGTGCTCATCCGACAGGGCAGGGACCTCCCCGCCCGCCTCATCACCCCCGAGTCCGCCTACCTCTCCCGCCGCGCGTTCGTCGCCGCGGCCGGGGGCGTGGCGCTCGGGGCGCTGCTTCCTCCCGGGTGGCGGCCGCCCGACGGCGGGCCGGACCTCACGCCGACCTCCTACGAGGCGATCACCACCTACAACAACTACTACGAGTTCGGGACCGACAAGGCGTCCCCGGCCAAGCTGGCGGGCGGCCTCACCACGTCGCCCTGGACCGTCGAGATCGCGGGCGAGGTGAAGCGCCCGGCGCGCTACGCCCTCGACGACCTCCTCAAGCCGTTCCCCTTCGAGGAGCGGGTGTACCGGCACCGCTGCGTCGAGGGGTGGTCGATGGTGGTGCCGTGGCTGGGCATTCCGCTGGGCGGCCTCATCAAGCGGCTGGAGCCGACCAGTCGCGCCAAGTACGTCGAGTTCACGACCCTCTACGATCCGCGCCAGATGCCGGGGCAGCGGGTGGACATGCTCCCCTGGCCGTACGTGGAAGGGCTCCGCCTCGACGAGGCGATGCACCCGCTCACGCTGCTCGCCACCGGCATCTACGGCAAGCCGATGCCCAACCAGAACGGGGCGCCGCTGCGGCTGGTGGTGCCGTGGAAGTACGGCTTCAAGGGAGGCAAGGCGATCGTCAGGATCCGATTCCTCGAGACCCGGCCGGCCACCACATGGAACGTGGCGGTGCCGGACGAGTACGGCTTCTACGCCAACGTGAACCCCACGGTGGACCACCCGCGCTGGAGCCAGGCCCGCGAGCGGCCGATCGGCGAGTTCTTCCGCCGCGATACGCTGATGTTCAACGGCTATGGCGACCAGGTGGCGCGGCTCTACGCCGGCATGGACCTCCGCGCCAACTACTGACCTGCCGTGACCCGGGCCCAGGCCATCCGACGCCTCGCCAAGCCGCTCATCTGGGCGGTGGGACTGGGCATTCCCGCCGGACTCACCTGGGGCGCCTTCCACGACGCCCTCGGTACCGACCCGGTGGAGACCATCCAGCGCTGGACCGGTCGTGGCGCCCTGGTCGGCCTCCTCCTGACGCTCGCCATCACGCCGCTCCGCCGGCGCACCGGATGGCACGAGTTGATCCGCCTGCGGCGCCTCCTCGGCCTCTTCAGCTTCGCCCTCGTCACGCTGCACTTCCTGTCCTACGTCGTCTTCGACCAGTCGCTCTCGCTCGCCGAGATCCGGGACGACGTGCTGGAGCACCCGTGGGTCACCGCCGGGTTTGCCGCCTGGCTGCTCCTCGTGCCCCTCGCGGCCACCTCGACGTCGGGAATGGTGCGCCGCCTGGGCGGGGCCCGGTGGCGCCGGCTGCACCAGCTGGTGTATGTCGCGGCGGCGGGCGGCGTCCTGCATTTCCTCTGGCTGGTAAAGAAGGACGTCACGACCCCGGTGCTCTTCGGCCTGGTGCTGATGGCGCTGCTCGCCGCCCGGCTACCGGATCGGGCGCGGGGCCGTGCTGTCAGGACGGCGCGCCCGCAGGGCGGGGAGGAGCTCTCGCCGGGCGCTTGATTCGACCGCGGCCCCTGAGTACCTTCCGCGCCCGATGCCCTCCCGGACCCCGCTGCTTGACGATCGGGCCATCGCGCGCACGCTGGCGCGCATGGCCGTCGAGATCGTCGAGCGATGCCAGGGGACGGAGGGCGTCCTGCTGGTGGGGATCCAGCGCCGCGGGGTCGAGCTGGCGCAGCGGATCGGGCGCCTCATCGAGGCGTCGGAGGGCACGCCCGTGACCCTCGGCAAGCTGGACATCACCCTCTATCGCGACGACCTGCAGGTGGTGGGGCCGCGTCCCGTCGTGGGCGAGACAAGCCTGCCCGGCTCGCTCGATGGGCGGACGGTCATCATCGTCGACGACGTCCTCCACAGCGGGCGGACCGCCCGCGCGGCGCTCGACGAGCTGGCCGACTTCGGCCGCCCGCGCCGCATCCTTCTCTGCGTCCTGATCGACCGCGGAGGCCGCGAGCTCCCGATCCAGCCCGACATCACCGGCCAGACGGTGCGCGTTGGCCCCGGCGAGCGGGTGGACGTCTTCGTGACCGAGCTTGACGGCCGCGATGCGGTGGAGTTGGCCAGTGTCGCCTGAGGCCCCGGTGCCCGCGCTGGGCAAGGACCTGGTCGGCCTCGAGCCCCTCACCGCCGGCCAGATCCGCTTCATCCTTGACACCGCCGAGCCGTTCAAGGAAGTCAGCGAGCGGGCCATCAAGAAGGTGCCGGCGCTGCGCGGCAAGACGATCGTCAACCTCTTCTTCGAAGCCTCGACCCGCACCCGCATCTCGTTCGAGTTCGCCGAGAAGCGCCTCTCCGCCGACACCGTCAACGTGGCCACGCAGGCCTCGTCGGTGTCGAAGGGCGAGACCCTCGTCGACACCGCCCGCAACCTCGAGGCGATGCGGATCGACATGGTCGTCATCCGGCACGGCGCCTCGGGCGCCGCGCGGTTCCTCGGCGACCGGATCCAGTCCAACGTCATCAACGCGGGCGACGGCAAGCACGAGCACCCCACCCAGGCGCTCCTCGACCTCCTGACGCTGCGCGACCGCTTCGGCCGGCTCGAGGGGCTCAAGGTGGCCATCTGCGGCGACATCCTCCACAGCCGGGTGGCCCGCAGCAACATCTGGGGGCTGTCCAAGCTGGGGGCGGAGGTGGGCGTCTGCGGCCCGCCGTCGCTCCTGCCGCGGGGCATCGAGGACCTCGGCGTGACCGTCCTGCCGCGCATCGAGGACGCGATCGCCTGGGCCGACGCGCTCAACGTGCTGCGGCTCCAGCTCGAGCGGATGCAGGCAGGGTTCATCCCCTCGCTCCGCGAGTACAACCGGGTCTTCGGCGTCACCCGGGACCGCCTGGCGCGCGCCCCGAAGGACCTGGTCATCCTGCACCCCGGGCCCATGAACCGCGGCGTCGAGATCGACTCGGACGTGGCCGACGGCGAGCACAGCGTCATCCTGCCGCAGGTCACCAACGGCGTCGCGGTGCGCATGGCAGTGCTCTACCTGCTGGCGGGCGGCACCGGGGCCGCGGCCGCCGCGGCACGAGGCGAGGCAGCGTGACCTCCATCCTGATCCGCGGCGGCCGCGTCATCGACCCGTCCCGCGGCACCGACGGCACGGCCGACCTGCTGATCGAGGGGGGCCGGATCACCGCCGTGGGGCACGGGATCCCCGCACCCGAGGGCGCCCGGGTCGTCGAGGCCCGGGGCCGGGTGGTGGCGCCGGGGTTCATCGACCTCCACGTGCACCTGCGCGAGCCGGGGCAGGAGGACCTCGAGACGGTGGCCACCGGGGCGATGGCCGCCGCCGCAGGCGGGTTCACGGCCGTCTGCGCCATGCCCAACACCGATCCCGTCACCGACAACCAGGCGGCGGTGGGCTTCATCGTGAGCCAGGCGCAGCGGGCGGCCAAGGCGCGGGTGTACCCGATCGGCGCCGTCACCCTCGGGCAGAAGGGGGAGCAGCTCGCCGAGTTTGGGGAGCTGGTGGGCGCGGGCGCGGTGGCGGTGAGCGACGACGGCAAGCCGGTCGGCTCGAGCCATATGATGCGCACCGCGCTGGAATACGCCCGCACCTTCGGGATCCCGGTGGCGGACCACTGCGAGGACCTGGCGCTGGCGCACGGCGGGGCGATGCACGAGGGCATCGTGAGCACCCGCCTCGGGCTCAAGGGGATCCCGGCGGCCGCCGAGGAGATCATGGTGGCCCGGGACATCATCCTCGCCGAGCTCACCGGCGGGCACGTGCACCTGTGCCACATGTCCACGCGGGGCTCCGTCGAGCTGATCCGGCGCGGCAAGGAGCGGGGCATCCGCGTGACCGCCGAGGCCACGCCGCACCACTTCTCGCTGACGCACGAGCGCTGCGGCGGCTACGACACGAACGCCAAGATGAACCCGCCCCTGCGGGAGGCCGAGGACGTCGAGGCCATCCGCGCCGGCCTCCGCGACGGCACCATCGACGTGATCGCCAGCGACCACGCCCCGCACCACTATGACGCCAAGGAGCGGGAGTTCGACCAGGCGCCCAACGGGATCGTCGGGCTGGAGACGGCGCTCGGCGTGGCGATCCGGCACCTCGTGGAGCCCGGAGTGCTGACGCTCCCCGAGCTGGTGGACCGGATGAGCACCCGGGCGGCGCGGATCTTCAACCTGCCCGGGGGCACCCTGGCGGTCGGGGCGCCGGCCGACGTGGTGGTCTTCGACCCCGCCGAGCGGTGGCAGGTGCGCCCCGACCGCTTCCACTCGAAGAGCCGCAACACCCCCTACGCCGGGGAGGAGCTGGTCGGCCGTGCCCACCTGACGGTGGTGCGGGGGCGGGTCGCCTTCGAGCTGCCGGGCGCCTGACGCCGGCCCCGCGTGGCGGGGTGCTTCCGGTCGGGCGTTTCATTACCTTTCGCGGAGACCGGCGGCGGTCGAAGTGCCCGCCGCACGCCAATCCCGACGCCCGCATCGCTGCGAGGAAGTCCGATCATGGCGAAATCTCCCCCGCCGCCCCCGTCCAACCCGATCGACGCGCTGCTCGAGGAGCGGAGCCGGTACCAGACCTGGCTCACGCGGCTCGATGCCGCCGGATCCACCGCGCCCACCAACGTGCGCGACAAGATCCGCGGCGACTACCAGCAGCGGCTCGACCAGGTGCTCGAGCAGCTCAAGGGCCACGGCGAGGCGGTGGCCGAGCAGCTGGCCACGCTGCGGGTGCGCCAGGGGGAACTGGCGGAGTCGGAGGCACTCGCCGAGGCGGCGCTTGCGGAGGCGGAGCTCCGGCACGCCGTCGGCGAGTATGAGGAGTCGGAGTGGGAGCGCGTCCGCGGGACGAGCGAGCGGCAGCTGATCGAGGTGCGCGACGAGCTGGCGCGGGTCAGCGACGAGATCACCCGCCTGGGCGAGGTGCAGGCGCTCATCGCGGAGCCACCTCCGCCGCCGCCCCCACCGCCACCGCCACCCGTCCCCGAACGCTCGGCCCTGGCGCCTGCCGCTGCCGAGGAGGACTGGGAGCCGATCATCCCGATGGCCGAGGGCGCGCCCGACAAGGCCCCGGTGATGCCCAGCGCGCCGCGCTTCACGCCGCGCGGTGGGAAGCCGCCGGAACCGCCGCCCGCCCGCACCATCTCGTTCCCGCCAAAGGCGGAACCGGCCGCCGACGACATGGCCTTCCTCAAGTCGATGGCGGACGAGCCGGCGCCGCCGAAGCGGACGAGCGGCGCGGCCCCCCGGCCGAGTGATGCCGGTGCGCGGCCGGCGGAGGAGCCGGCCCGGCCGGGCGCCGACCGCCCGAGCCAGGCCGCCGCGCCCAAGACGCTCAAGTGCGGCGAGTGCGGGACCCTCAACCGGCCGACCGAGTGGTACTGCGAGCGGTGTGGGGCGGAATTGGCCGCGCTCTAGCCGGAGCGGGCAAAGACAAGCGGGGCCCGGCAAGACTGCCGGGCCCCGCATCATTCCACCGGCACCGCCGCGCGTCAGCTGCGCGCCGCGACCGCCTTGGCCAGCCGGCTCTTCTGCCGGGCGGCGTTCTTGCGATGCACCAGGTTCTTGCGGCCGGCGCGGTCGAGCAGGCGCCCCGCCTCGGCCAGGGCCTGACGGGCCTCGGCCTTGGTGGCGGCGGTGCGGACCTTCTTGACGGCAGTGCGCAACTGGCTCCGCTGGGTCTTGTTGCGGGCGGTGCGCGCCTTGGCCTGGCGCATGCGCTTCTTGGCGGACTTGATACGGGGCACAGCAAACCTCGCGATGAAAAGCCAGCGGGGGGGCCCATCCCCCCCGGCGTGAACCGGGGCGAATTGTAGCGGCCGACCCACGCAAGGTCAAGCGCCACGGTGCTTTGACTTGCCTCGGGCCGGTGGGTATTCTTCCGCGCGCCTGGTGCGGCGCCACGCCCGGTCCACCCCACCCTCAATCCGGACGACGGTTGGAACAACCCTCCGCCCTCACCCTGCCCGAACCCCCGACGGTCGCGCTCGGCGCCACGCCGGCGTTCGTCGTGGAACTCGAGGCCTTCTCCGGGCCGCTCGACCTCCTCCTGCACCTGCTGCGGGAGGAGGAACTCGAGATCTCGGAGATCCCGGTGGCGCGGATTGCCGACCAGTTCCTCCAGGTCATCCACGAACTCGGGCTCAATCAGGCGGCGGACTACCTCGAGATGGCGGGCCGCCTCTTGCGCCTCAAGGCGCAGATGCTCCTCCCGCGGCGGACGGAGGAGGACGGGTGGGAGGATCCCCGGGCCGAGCTGGTGCGCCGGCTGCTGGAATACCAGCAGATCCGCGAGGTGGCGCTCTGGCTGGGCCGCGCCGCCGAGCGGCGGGCCGATCAGTACGCGCGGGGGTTCCTCCCGGCGCCGCCCGAGCTGCCGCCGGCCCCGCTCCAGGTGGACCTGGTGCAGATGCTCGAGGCGGCGCAGCGCGTCATCGAGGCGATCCCGACCCCGGTGCTGCACCGCGTCGTCCCCCGGCCGCTCGACGTCGAGGGGGCCACCCGGCGACTCGTGTCGCTCCTCGAGGAACGCGAGGAATTCGGCTGGCGCGAGGCCCTCGGGCCGAACCCCACCATCACCGACCTGCTGTCCACGCTCCTGGCGCTGCTCGAACTGGCGCGCCGGGGCTCCCTCTCCCTTGCCCAGGCCGCGCCGTTCGCGCCGATGGTGATCCGCCGTGACGCCCCTCGCCCAGCTGATTGAGGCCGCCCTCTTCGCCGCCGCCCGCCCGCTGACGGTGGAGGAGCTGGCCGTGCTCGACCCCGACGCGTCGCTCGCCGACGTGCGCACCGCCCTCGACCAGCTCCGGGAGGCGTACGACTTCGGCCAGCACGCCGTCGAGGTGGTCGAGATGGCCGGCGGCTTCCAGGTGCTCACCCGCGCCGCCTTCGCCCAGGCGCTCGAGCGCGCCCAGTTCGCCGCCCGCACGCCGCGGCTCACCCCCGCCGCGCTGGAGACGCTGGCCATCATCGCCTACCGGCAGCCCGTGGGCCGCAGCGAGATCGAGGAGATCCGCGGCGTCTCGGCGGGCGGCGTCCTCCGCTCCCTGCAGGAGCGAGGGCTGATCGAGGTGGTGGGGCGCAGCGAGGCGCTGGGCCGGCCCCTCCTCTACGGCACCTCGCCGATGTTCCTCGAACTGCTCGGGCTCCGCGACCTCACCGACCTCCCGCGGGCGGAGGAACTGAGCATTGCCCTCCAGCCGCCGCGGCCGCTCACCGACGGGACGGAGGACGCCGCCGCGTACGTCACGGCCGAATCATGAGCGAGATGCGGCTCCAGCGGGCGCTGGCCCGCGCAGGCATCGCGTCGCGCCGCGCCGCCGAGGAGCTCATTCGCGAGGGCCGCGTTCGCGTGGACGGGCAGGTGGCCGAACTCGGCAGCAGGGTCGATCCCGATCGCCAGCGAATCACCATCGGCGGCAAGGCCGTACGGGTGGTATCCCGCCGCTGGCTGGCCTTCCACAAGCCCCTCGGCGTGGTCACGACCGCCAGCGACGAGCAGGGGCGCCGCACCGTCCTCGACTTCATCCGGGACGCCGCAGGGCTCACCTACGTGGGTCGGCTCGACGTGATGACCACCGGCCTCCTGTTGCTCACCACCGACGGCGAGGCGGTGCACCGCCTGACGCACCCGAAGTACCGGGTCCCCCGGCGGTACACCGCGCTGGTCCACGGCCGCTCCACCGAAGAGCTCGGGCGCCTGGTGCGCGAGCGGGTGGTCCTCGACGGCCGCGCAGTGCGGCCCCAGGAGGTGCGGGTGCGGCCCGGCAAGGAGGGCCGCTCGATCATTGACGTGACCCTGGCGGAAGGCCGGAACCGCGTCGTGCGCCGCTGGTGCGAGGCGATGGGGCTCAAGGTGGACCGGCTGGCCCGGCTCTCGTACGGCCCCGTGCGGCTCGGGGAGCTGCCGGCGGGGAAGTCCCGCCCGCTCACGCCGCGTGAGGAATCTGCCCTCTACCGCCTGATCGATCTCGAGCCCGCCGGCGCCTGAGCCCCGCGCGGGGCCGCGCCCGACCCACCCTGGAGGATACTGCATGACCGCTCCGAAGGCGCCCGCCCCCAGCGCGGCCACCGAGCGCATCCCCCACGTCGTCAAGGAAGTGGCCCGGCGCATCGTGGGCCAGGACCTCATGGTGGAGCGGCTGCTCATCGGGCTGCTGACCGGCGGTCACGTCCTGCTCGAAGGGGTGCCCGGCCTGGCCAAGACGCTCGCGGTGCGCTCCCTGGCCGAGATCATCTCGGCCACCTTCTCGCGGATCCAGTTCACCCCCGACCTCCTCCCGGCCGACGTCATCGGCACGATGGTCTTCGACCAGAAGAACCAGGAGTTCCGGGTGAAGAAGGGGCCGCTCTTCGCCAACATCGTGCTGGCCGACGAGATCAACCGCGCCCCCGCCAAGGTGCAGTCGGCCCTGCTCGAGGCGATGCAGGAGAAGCAGGTCACCATCGGCGGCGCCACCTTCCACCTCACCGAGCCCTTTCTCGTCCTCGCCACCCAGAACCCGATCGAGAGCGAGGGAACCTACCCGCTCCCCGAGGCGCAGCTCGACCGGTTCATGCTCAAGGTGCGGGTGGGCTACCCGAGCCGCGACGAGGAGCGAGAAATCCTCCTGCGGATGGCGGGCGGGGTGCCGATCCCGGTGCGCAAGCTCCTCGACCCCGCCACGATCCTCGCCGCGCGGGCCGAGATCGCCGCGCTCTACGCCGACCAGAAGGTGCTCGACTACCTGGTCGACGTGGTGCGGACCACGCGCGAGCCGGGCGCGGCCGGGCTGGCCGACCTCAAGCCGCTGATCGCCTTCGGCGCCTCGCCCCGGGCCACGATTGCGCTGGCCCAGGCGGCGCGCGCCCACGCGTTCCTCCGTGGCCGCGGGTACGTGGTCCCCGAGGACGTGCGGGCCATGGCGCCCGACGTGCTCCGCCACCGGATCGTCCTCACCTTCGAGGCGGAGGCCGAGGACGTCGACGCCGATGTCGTGATCCAGCGGGTGCTCGCCGCCGTCCCCGTGCCCTGACCCCCCGGTCGCGCCCCGCCCGATGGCCGTCGTTTCCCAGGAAGTCCTGAAGCAGGTCAAGACGATCGAGCTCCGCACCCGCGGGCTCGTGGCGTCGCTCTTTGCCGGCGAGTACCGCTCCACCTTCCGCGGGCAGGGGATGGAATTCGCGGAGGTGCGGGCCTATGAGGTCGGCGACGACTACCGCACCATCGACTGGAACGTCTCCGCCCGCCTGGCGAGCCCCTACGTCAAGACCTTCACCGAGGAGCGGGAACTCACCGTGCTCCTCCTCGTGGACCACTCCGGCTCGACCCGATTTGGGGAGCCGCGGACCAAGGCGGCCCTGGCGGCGGAGGTGGCCGCGGTGCTGGCGCTGGCGGCGGCGCGCCAGAGCGACCGCGTCGGCGCGGTGCTCTTTTCCGATCGCGTGGAACAGGTCATCCCGCCGCGGAAGGGCCGGCGCCACGCGCTGCGCGTCATCCGCGACCTCGTGGCCTTCGCGCCGGCGGGTCGCGCCACCGACCTGGCCGCGAGCCTCACGTATGCGGTGCGCCTGCTGCATCACCGGAGCATCGTCGTGGTGCTCTCCGACTTCCTGGCCCCGGGGTGGGAGCGGCCGCTGCAGCGGCTCGCGGCGCGCCACGAGGTGGTGGCGGTGACGGTGGACGACCCGCGCGAGCGGGCGCTGCCGCCATCGGGATGGCTCGACCTCGAGGATGCGGAGACCGGACGGCGCGTCGTCGTGAACGCCGGCAGCGCCGAGGTGAGGGGCCGGCATGCGAGCCTGGCCGAGCGGCGGGTCGAGGAGCGGCGACGCAGCCTGGCCACCGCCGGAGTGGACCACGTGGCCCTCGTGACGGGCCAGGACTACGCCCTTCCTCTGCGGCGCGCCTTTGCCCTGCGCGCGCGGCGCATCCGGCGGTGATGCTTCCGCTCCTCCTGCTCCTGCAGGCGCAGGCCACCCTGCCACAGGTGGGCGACACCGTCTGGCTTGTCCGCACCATCCCCGTGCCGGCGGGGCGGGAGGTGCGCGTGGCCTCGTGGAGCCCCGAGGGCGCGGTCGAGGCACTCGGCCCCGGTGTCGTGGTGCGCCGCGGCGACTCCCTCGACATCCGGTATCCCGCAGTCGGCTGGCTGCCCGGCTCGCATCGGGTCGATGTGCCGGGGCCGGTGCTCGTGGCGCCCGACGGCGCCACCGACTCCCTCCCTGGCGAGACCTACACCGTCACCATCGCGAGCGTCCTCCCGCCGCTCCCCGGCGACTCCCTCCCGCCGCCGCAGCCGGAGGCGGGCCCGATCCTCCTGCCCGAGCGCAACCCGGGGCCGGTGGTGGTGGGGCTGCTGCTCGCCGGCGTGCTCCTGGCGCCGCTCCACTATTGGCGAAGGCGTCGCCGGGGCGCGGCGGCGGCACCCGCCGCCACCACGCCCACGCCAGTCCCTGAGGCGCCCGTGGACGCATGGGCGGAGGCGGGAGAGCCGCGTGCGGTGCTCGCCGCCGCCGCCGCACGCCTCCGCATGGCGGCCGGGGCCGCGCCCCCGCCCGAGGCCACGGCGCTCCTCGAGGTGCTCGACACGACCCTCTACGGTCCGGGGGATGCCCGCCCGGCGCTGGCCTCGGCCGAGGCGGCCCTGGCCCTGGCGGCCTCGCTGGAGCGGCGGGAGACGCCGTGACCTTCGCGCGACCGCTGCTCCTGCTCCTGCTCGTGCCGCTCGCCTGGTGGTGGTGGCGCCGCCGCCGGCCGACGCCGGGGCTCCTCTACAGTGACGTCGCACTCCCGGCGGCGGTGGGGGGCGCCCCGTGGTGGCTCCGGATGCCGCCGCTCCTGCGCACGGCGGCGCTCGCCTGCTTCATCATCGGGGCCGCCGGCCCCCGGGTGGGGGGGAGCCGGATCGAGATGAAGCGCGACGGCATCGCCATCGTGATCGCCATCGACATCTCCAGCAGCATGTACGCGGAGGACTTTGCGCCGTCCAACCGACTCGAGGTGGCCAAGGCGCAGGCCATTGGATTCATCAAGGGGCGGAGCGCCGACCGGATCGGCCTGGTAGCGTTCGCGGCGGAGGCGCTCACCCAGGTGCCGGTGACCCTCGACTATCCCGTGCTGGAGCAGGCGGTGTCCGACCTGCGGATCGGCTCCCTCGAGGACGGGACCGCCATCGGGAGCGGGCTCGCCACGGCGGTGAACCGGCTGCGCCGGGCCCCCGAGAAGTCCAAGGTGGTGCTGCTCCTGACCGACGGCGAGAACAACCGCGGCCTGATCGACCCGCGCACTGCGGCCGCGGCGGCGGCCTCCTTCGGGATCCGGGTCTACACCATCGGCGTCGGCACCATCGGCGAGGCCCCGATCCCCACCGGCCGGAGCGCGACCGGCTTCCGCTACGAGGTGCTGCCGGTCCGGATCGACGAGCCGCTGCTCAAGGAGATCGCCGCGACCACAGGCGGGCGCTACTTCCGCGCCACCGACAGCGAGGCGCTGGCGCGCATCTTCCGCCAGATCGACGGCCTCGAGAAGACCCCCGTCCAGGTGACGCGCTACCTCCACTATGAGGAGCGCACCCGCCCGCTGGCCCTGGCCGGCCTCCTCTTCCTCGGGCTGGAGCTGCTCCTCGGCGCCTCCGTCGCGGTGCGGGTGCCATGATCGTCGACTCGACCCTCCTCCTCGCGCTGGCGCCGCTGGTCGCGGCGGTGTGGTGGCTCCTCGCCTGGCGCGCGCGCGCTCGGCGGGTGGCGGCCACGGCCGCGTGGTCACCGGTGCTGGGGGCGGCGGCGGCCCGTCGGGGCAGGGGGGTGGCGTGGCTGGTGGGCACGGCGGCGCTGGCCGCGGCGGTGGCCGTCGCGGGCCCCCGCGGCGGGCTCGCCTCGGTGCAGACGGAGTCCCGGGCGCTCAGCCTGGTCATCGCGGCGGACATCAGCCGCTCGATGCTGGCGGAGGACGTGGCGCCGAGCCGGCTCGAGCGCGCGAAGCGCGAGGCGCGCCGGCTGGTGCAGGACCTGGGCGGCGACCGCCTCGGGCTCATCGCCTTCGCCGGCCGGAGCTACATCCTGACGCCGCTCACCGTCGATGCCGGTGCCGTCTCCCTCCACCTCGACAACCTCGATCCCGACCTGGCCAGTGAAGGGGGCACCGACCTCTCCGCCGCGCTCAACCAGGGGCGGGAACTGCTGGAGGCGTCGACGGAGGTGTCCGACCGGGTGCTGGTCGTCTTCACTGACGGCGAGGCGCACGACTCCCTCTCGGAAGTGGCGGCGGCGGCCAAGGCGCTCGGGAAGGCGGGAGTCCGGCTGATCCTGGTGGGCGAGGGGACGCCGGCGCCGGCCCGCATCCCGATCCGCGACGCGACGGGCCGGATCGTGGAGTACAAGCTCGACGAGGACGGCCAGGTGGTCGAGACGAGCCTCGTCGAGCAGACGCTGCGGACTGCCGCCGACGCCGCGGGAGGGACGGTGGTCCCCGCCTCGCTCACGGACCAGGCGGGCGCGGTGCGCGACCTCGTGGCCGCGTTCAAGCGGAGCCCGTCGCTCCAGACCCGTGCCGCGGACCTCCGGCCGATGGGGTGGCTGCCGCTCCTCATCGCGGCGGTGGTCCTGCTGGGCGTGACGCTCGTCCGCCGAGGCGCGGCGCTACTGGTGCTCGCCCTGGTGGCCGGCATCCCCGCCGGGGCGCGCGCCCAGCGCCCCTCCGCGGGGGAGCGGGCCCTCGAGTCGGGGAATCCCTCGGCCGCGGCGGGGGCCTTCCTGCAGGAGGCGCGTGACGGCGCCCGCCGCGACACTGCCTTCTTCAACGCCGGCACGGCCGCGCTTCGTGCCGGCGACTACAAGGTGGCGCGCCGAGCCCTCCTCGAGGCGGCGCGGACCACCGACCCTGGCCTCCGCTACCGCGCGCTCTACAACCTCGGGGTGGCCAACCTCCGCGCGGCGCAGGCCGACTCCGCGCTCCGCGACACGCTGGTGGGCGAGGCAGCGTCGCTCCTTCGCGAAGCGCTGCTCCTCGAGCCGGGCAGCGCGCGCGCGAAGTGGAACCTGGAGCTCGCCGAGCGGATGCGGCCCCCGCCGCCGCCGTCGCAGGGCGGGGGACAACAGCCCCCGCCTCCCTCGGGGGGCCAGCAGCCCAAGCCTCCCGACCAGCCGCAGAACCAGCGCCGCGGCCTGACGCAGGAGCAGGCGGAACAGATCCTCAACTCCGTCGAGCGGGAGGAGCGGGCCACGCGGAGCCGCCAGCTCGACCGGATGGCGGGCGGCACGGGAGGGGCCAAGGATTGGTAGCGGCCGCCCTCCTCCTGCTCGCGGTCCAGCAGGCCGCGCCTCCGGAGCTGGTCGTCTCCCTCGACCGCGACCAGGTCGCCGTCGGCGAGGAGCTGCTCCTCACGGTCCGGGCGCGGAGCAACTCGACGCTGCCCATGGACGTGCGCATCGGGCCGACCGACGGCTTCCTCGTGGTGTCGCGCACCGAGGGTACCAGCGTGAGCACGGACGCCACCGTCTCCCGCACCAAGACGATCGAGCTCCGCCTCCGCGCCATCCGCGCCGGCGACTGGCGGCTCGGGCCGTTCCGCGCCCGTCAGGGCGACGCGATCGCCGAGGTCGCCGTCCTGACGGTGAAGGTGACGGACGCCGGCAGCGCCGCACTGGCGGCCCAGGTGAACCCGCGCATCCGCGCGCTGCTGGAGCGCGCACGTCCCCCCAGCACTCCGGGGGCGGTGGGGCTCTCGCTGATCGTCTCCTCGGCGGAGGCCACCGTCGGGGAGCAGGTGGACATCGTCACCGCGGCGTGGTTCCCACGGGATCTCCGCCTTCAGCTTCGGCGCGCCCCGACCCTGGTGCCGCCCGCGGTCGAGGGGATGTGGAGCTACCCGCAGCCGGCACCCGTGGGCATCGCGGCCAGCCGCAAGGTGGGCGGCCAGTGGTACGACCTCTTCGTGGCGCACCAGATCGCCTTCCCGGTGCGGAGCGGCGAACTCGCCATCGCCCCCGCCCAGATGCAGTACTCGGTGCCGCTCGCGCTCCAGTTTTTCAGCCAGGAGGAGCGCTTCTCGGTCACGAGCGACAGCGGCCGCCTGCTGGTGCGGCCGATCCCCGCCGCGGGGCAGCCGCCGGGCTTCGCCGGCGCGGTCGGCACCGACCTCGTCCTGGAGCGGGTCGTGAACCCGCCCACCGCCCGGGCGCGAGAGCCGGTGCACGTGTCCCTCGTGGTGCGCGGGGCGGGGAACGTGACGCTCTGGCCCGAGCCGGCGGTGACCTGGCCCGCGGGAGTGCGGGCGTATCCGGATGTCGTCGAGGAGCGGCCCGAGACGCGGAACGGCACGGTGGTCGGAAGCAAGAGCTTCGGGTTCAGCCTCGTGGCCGACAGCGTGGGCACCGTGATGCTCCCCGCCGTGGAGTATCCGTACTATGACCTCGGCGTCCGGGCGTTCCGCGTGGCCCGGCTCCCCGCCACCGCGCTCGCGGTGGCGGCACCCACCGCGGCGGCGGAGGCGGCCCTCCCGCCCGGGCTCCTCACCGCCCGCACTCCGCTCCTTCCGCCCGACTTGCCGCGGTCGCCGGGGACACTCGGATGGCTCGTCCTCCTCGTCGCGCCTCCCGCCCTGTGGGCAATGGCAATTCTGGCGCGTCGCGCCCGCCCCTCGAGGGCGCCGGTCCCCGCCGCCCGCCGGCGGTCGATCCGGCATGTGGAAATCGAGCTCGACGGGCTGGTGACCGGCCTCGCGCCGTCCGTCGTGGCCAGCGGCGACCGCTCCGATCTTGCGGCGGCGCTGCGGGCCGCCGGGCTCGAACCGGCCACCGTCACTGAACTCCTGTCCTTGCGGGAAGTGCTCCGCCAGCGGCGGTACGCGCCCTCGCAGGAGGGAGAGGACGAGGCAATCGTGGCGCGCTGGGAGCAGCTCCGCGCCGGGCTCGCCGGCGGGGGGCGCCGGCGCCGGGTGCCGCACGGGCTCCTCGCCGGGGTGCTGCTGGCCGTCGTCACCCTTCCAGCTGCCCTCCGCGCCCAGTCGGCCGAAGCGGACTACGAGGCCGGGGCCCTCGACGCCGCGCGCGCCGCCTTCGCCACCCGGGCGGCGGCCCAGCCCGACATCGCGGCCCACTGGTACAACCTCGGCGCCACGGACTTTCGGCTCGGCGACCCGGCGCTGGCGACCGCCGAGTGGACGCGTGCCCTGCGCCTGGCGCCGCGGTCGGCGACCATCCGCACGGCCCTGCACCTCACGCCGCCGACCGACCCGATCACGGCACGCCGGCTCTGGACCGCGCCGGTCGCCCCCTCGGAACTCGTGGCGCTCGGGGGACTGCTCTGGCTCCTCGGATGGGCGGGATTCCTGCTTCGACCGGCACGGCGGGCGCGCTGGGCGTGGCTCGGCGCGGCGGGGCTCCTCCTCCTCGCCTCGGGGTGGGGGCTGGCGGCGTGGTACGCCAGGCCTGTGGCGGTGGTGCGCGGCAGCGTGCCGCTTCGGGTGAGCCCGCACGGCCGGGGCTCGGCCCTCGCCAACCTCGACGAGGGGCAGGCGGTGCTCCGCGAGGGCGTCCGCCACGAATGGTGGCTGGTGCGCGACCCATCCGGCCGACTCGGATGGCTGCCCGCCTCCGCCGTCGTGCCCGTCAATCCGGAGTAGATTCCCGCCATGCCCCGCCGGATCGCCATCCTCCCCGACGCCGTGGCCGACCAGATCGCCGCCGGCGAGGTGGTCGAGCGCCCCGCCTCCGCCCTCAAGGAATTGGTGGAGAACGCCATCGACGCCGGTGCGACGCGGGTGCGGATTGCGGTGGAGCAGGGAGGAAAGTCGCTGATCGAGGTGGCGGACGACGGGTCGGGGATGGGGCGGGAGGACGCGGTCCTCTCGCTCGACCGCCACGCCACGAGCAAGATCCGGAGCGCCGCCGACCTCACCGGGGTGGTCACCTTCGGCTTCCGCGGCGAGGCGCTCCCGGCCATCGCCTCGGTGTCTCGTCTCACCATGACCACCGCCGAGACGGACGGCGAGGGTACGGAACTCAAGGTGGTGGGCGGCCGGCTCGAGCATGTTGGCAGTGCCGCGCGGCAACGGGGCACGACGGTGACGGTGCGCGGCCTGTTCTTCAACACGCCTGCGCGCCGGAAGTTCCTTCGTTCGGCGGCGAGCGAGTCCCGCGCCGCCTCGGAGGCGGTGGCCACGCTGGCGCTGGCGCACCCCGCCGTCGGGTTCGAGCTGGAGATGGACGGCCAGCCCCGGCTGGCGGTGCCGCCGGGGCAGGACGAGGTGCAGCGGCTCGAGGCGGTGTGGGGGCGCGACCTCGTCGGGACGCTGGTGCCCGTCGGGCACGCCGCGGGTGCGTTCCGGGTCTCGGGCTTCGCCCAGCGGCCGGGCGACGCGGCGCCCAGCGGGCGGCGCACCCAGCTCTTCGTGAATGGTCGTCCCTTCCGCGATCCCTTCCTGGTGCGCGCGGCGGAGGCGGGCTACCGCGCCGCGATCCACCCCGGCGACCGCCCCTCCCTGTACCTCCGCGTGGACCTGCCGCCGGACGAGGTGGACGTGAATGTCCATCCCGCCAAGCTCGAGGTGCGCTTCCGGGACCGGATCGGCCTGGAGCGGACGGTGGAGGACGCGGTGCGGCAGGCGCTGGGCGCGCTGGTGGCCGCCGCTCCCGTCGGCGACTGGCGCCCGCTCCCGGCGGCGGCGGTGGCAGGCGCCGCGACGATCCCGGGCGAATTGTTCGCGTCACCCGACGCCCCGGCCGATGAGGCTACCCCCGCCGCGGAGCCGGCACACGACCCGTTCGACGGCACGCTCACGCAGTTGTTCGACACCTACATCGTGTACCAAGCGGCCGAGGGGGTCGTCTTCGTCGACCAGCACTCGGCGCACGAGCGGGTGCTCTACGAGGCGGTGATGGCGACGCTCTCGGGAACGGGGGCGCCATCCCAGCGGCTGCTGCTTCCGGCCACGGTCGACCTGACCGACGAGGAAGCCGACGCGCTGGAGCGCCATCGGGGGGAACTCGCCCGCATCGGGTTCGAGGTGGAGGCGTTCGGAGGGCGGACGGTGGCGCTCCACGCGGTGCCCGCCCCCCACCCGCGATTCGACGCCGTGGCGTGCTTCCGCGAGGTGATCGCCGACCTGGCGCGGGGGCGCTTCGGTGGGTGGGCCAACCCGCTCGAGCGCTTTGCCGCCACCTATGCCTGCCGCGCCGCCGTCAAGGCGGGCCAGCGGCTGGGCCAAGCGGAGATGCGCGAGCTGCTGCTCCGGCTCTTCGCCACCGACCTGCCCCCGCACGACGTGCACGGCCGGTCGACGATCGTCCAGCTTCCCCGGGAGGAACTTGAGCGTCGGTTCGGGCGCCGGTAGGGTTCCGGTGCTCGTCGGGCCCACCGCCGTCGGCAAGACGGCGGTGGCGCTTGCGCTGGCAGACCGATGGCCGGTGGAGGTCATCTCCGCCGACTCGCGCCAGGTGTACCGGCGTCTCGATATCGGCACCGCCAAGCCGACCCGCCGCGAGCTCGCCCGGGTCCGGCACCACGGGGTGGATGTCGTCGAGCCGGGGCACCGGTACAGCGCCGGCCGCTACGCGGCGGCCGCTGCGGGGTGGATCGCCGAGGTGCGGAGCCGCGGCCGATTGCCGGTGGTGGTCGGGGGAACCGGGCTCTACGTCCGCGCGTTGATGGATGGACTCTTTCGCGAGCCGCCGCTCGACGCCCGGCGCCGGGCCGACCTGGGCGAGGCGCTCGAGGCGCTCCCGGTGGGCGAGCTGGTGCGCTGGGCGGGTCGGCTCGACCCCGGCTTTGCGGGAGGCGGCCGCCAGCGGGCGCTCCGGGCCATCGAGATCGCGCTGCTGACCGGGCATCCGCTCACCTATTGGCAGCAGGCCGCTCGGGAACACCGCCAGTTCGAACCCTGGTACGTGGTGCTGACGGTGCCGCGCCCGGTGCTCCACCAGCGGATCGAGCGGCGGGCCGCCGAGATGGTGCAGCGGGGGCTGATCGAGGAGGTGGCGGCGGTGCTGGCGGAGGGACACGCCGCCCACGCGCCGGGGCTCGACGGGATCGGCATCAAGGAGGCGGTCGAGTACCTGCACGGTCGCCGGGCGCGGGACAGCGTGGCCGGGGCCATCACCGTCAGCACTCGGCAGTACGCCAAACGTCAGGAGACCTGGTTCCGGCACCAGCTCGAGGGCAGCGTGCTGCGCCTCGACGCCACCCGCCCCCCGGCGGAGCTTGCCGCGGAGATCGCGAGCCACTGGAGCGCGTCATGAAGATCGGCATCACCTGCTACCCGACCTACGGCGGTTCCGGCGCCGTGGCCACCGAGCTGGGACTCGAGCTGGCCCGCCGGGGCCACGAGGTCCACTTCATCACCTACGCCTCGCCCTTCCGCCTGCGCGGCGGGTTTGCCGAGCGGGTGTACTACCACGAGGTGGAGACTCGCCACGGCCACTACCCCCTCTTCGAGCACTTCCCGTTCACGCTGGCGCTGGCCTCCCACCAGTACCAGGTGAGCCGGCGCGAGAAGCTCGACCTCCTGCACGTGCACTACGCCATCCCCTACGCCACCGCGGCCTGGATCGCCCGGGAGATGCTCCAGCAGGAGCACCCGATCAAGGTGGTCACGACGCTCCACGGCACCGACATCACGCTGGTGGGCCAGGAGGCGAGCTTCTTCGACATCACCCGCTTCTCGATCGAGCGCTCCGACGAGGTGACGGCGGTCTCGCAGTTCCTCAAGAGCGAGACGCTCCGCGCCTTCGGGCCGGTGCACCCCAACTTGCGCGTCATCCCCAACTTCGTGAATACCGGCGAGTACCATCCCGGCGCCCCGGCGGCCCGGGAGGGGCTGGCGCCGCCGGGCCACAAGGTGATCAGCCACACCTCGAACTTCCGCGAGGTGAAGCGGGTCAAGGACGTGGTGCGCATCTTCTCGCGGATCCGTCGCGCCATGCCCGCCACGCTCCTGATGATCGGCGACGGCCCCGAGCGCGCCGAGGCCGAGCGCGAGGCGGAGGCGCTCCAGGTGGGGGGCGACGTCCGCTTCCTCGGCCGGCTCGACCGTGTGGTGGAGCTGATGCAGGCCACCGACCTCTTCCTCCTGCCGTCGCAGTCGGAGTCGTTCGGCCTCGCGGCCCTGGAGGCGATGGCCTGCGGGTCGCCGGTGGTGGCGAGCCGGGCCGGCGGGCTGCCGGAAATCATCGAGGACGACGTGAACGGCATCCTCGAGCCGGTGGGCTCGGTCGAGGCGATGGCCCGCCGTGCGGTGGACCTCCTGCGCGACGCCGACCGCCACGCCGCCATGCGCGACGCCGCGCTCCGGAAGGCGGGGGAGTTTTCCGCCGACCGGGTGGTCCCGATGTACGAGGCGCTGTATCGCGAGACGGTGGGCTAGGCGTGGACCTCGTCCTGCTGGTCCAGGCGGCGATCCTCGGGCTCGTCGAGGGGATCACCGAGTTCCTCCCCGTCTCCTCCACCGGCCACCTGATCGTGGCAGGCGACCTGCTCGGGTTCACCGGCGAGCGCGCCAAGACCTTCGAGATCTTCATCCAGCTCGGGGCCATCCTCTCGGTGGTGTGGCTCTACCGCGCCCGCTTCCTCGACGCCGCGCGCGACCTGGGCCGCCACGAACGGAGCCGCCGGCTCCTCATCAATCTGGCGCTCGGCTTCCTCCCCGCCGCCGTGATCGGCCTCCTCGCCCACGACTGGATCAAGGCCTACCTCTTCACGGTGCCCACCGTGGCGGCGGCGCTGGTCCTCGGCGGCCTCGCCATCCTGGCCATCGAACGCACCCAGCCCCCCCAGCAGGTGGCCTCGGTGGACGACCTCCCGCCGCGCCTGGCGTTCGGGGTGGGCTGCGCGCAGGTGCTCTCCCTGTTTCCGGGGGTGTCCCGGGCCGGCGCCACCATCCTCGGCGGGTACCTGCTCGGGCTCTCGCGCACGGCGGCCACCGAGTTCTCGTTCTTCCTGGCGGTGCCAGTCATGGTGGCCGCCACGCTGCTCGACCTCGTGAGCAGCCGCGACGCCCTCACCGCGTCCGACCTCCCGGTCTTCGCAGTGGGATTCGGGGTTGCGTTCGTGAGCGCGTTGGTCGTCATCCGCGCGTTCCTCGGGTACGTGGCGCGCAGGGATTTCACCGTCTTCGCCTGGTATCGGATCGCGGCGGGGACCGCGCTCCTGGCCTGGTGGTCCACCCGCGGCGGATGACCGCCGGCCCTTGGCGCGACCGGGTCGATTCGACCCTCGACGTGACGCATGCCGAGGCGGCGGCCGGGGCGCCCGACGGCGCCTGGATCGCCGCGAGGGAGCAGGCGGACGGACGCGGATCCCGCGGGCGCACCTGGCACTCGCCGGCCGGCGGGCTCTGGCTGAGCGTCCTCCGCCGGCCCCCCGACGGGGCGCAGGGAGTGGAGTTGGCCAGCCTCCGCACCGGGCTGTCGGTGCGCCGCACCCTTGCCGCCCTCCTGCCGGACCTCCCGCCGATTCGGCTCAAGTGGCCCAACGACCTCCTGGTGGACGACCGCAAGGTGGGCGGCATCCTCGTGGAGGCGCGCTGGCAGGGCGCCCGGCTCCTCTGGGTGGCCATCGGGATCGGCATCAACGTGCGCAACTCGATACCGGCGGCGCTCCGCGGGCAGGCGGCTGCACTCGCCGAGTGGTGTCCCGCCGCCGATCCGGTCACCCTCGCGGCTCCGGTGGCGGAGGCCGTCGCCGGCCTCTCGCTCGTGGAGGCCACGCTCTCGGCCGCGGAGCTGCGGGAGTTCCGCGGCTGCGACTGGCTGGCGGGGCGGGGCATCCGCGGCCCCGTGCCGGGGACCGGCGACGGGCTCGACCCCGACGGCCGGCTCCGCATCCGCGACGCCGCCGGCGCCGTGCACCGGCTGGCCGCGGGCGAGACGCTCGCCCTCTGAGCCTCCGCCCTACCGCCCTTCCTCCCCGGCCGTAGATTCCCGCGATGCTCTTCGCCCTCGACATCGGCAATTCGGAGATCACCGTCGGCCTCTTCCGGGGCGACGCGGTCGTCTCCCACTGGCGGCTCACCACCAATCCGGACCGCACGCCCGACGAATGGGCCACCGCGCTGGGCGGGTTCCTGCTGCACGCCGGCCACTCCCCCAACGAGGTGCGCGCCGCCATCCTGGCCTCGGTGGCGCCGGCCGTCACGCGGAGCGTGATGGCCGGGATCGAGGGGGCCACGGGGTGCGCCGCCGTCGCGGTGGACCCGCGGTCCCCCCTCCCGCTCCGGCTCGACGTGGACGAGCCGCTCAGCGTCGGCGCCGACCGGATCGTGAACGCGCTGGCCGCGCTGGAGCTCTACAAGGCAGACACCGTCGTCGTGGACTTCGGCACCGCGACCACCTTCGACTGCGTCACCGCCGACGGCCGGTTCATCGGCGGCGCCATCATGCCCGGGCTCCGCACCTCGGCGGACCAGCTCACGCGCGCGGCCGCCAAGCTCCCCGCCACCGAACTGGCGGCACCGGCGCGGGTCATCGGCCGACGCACCGAGGAGTGCATCCAGGCCGGCGTACTCTTCGGGGCCGCCGATGCCGCCGATGGCATGCTCCGCCGGATCACCGCCGAGTGGCCGACGAAGACCCCGCCGGGCATCGTGGCCACCGGCGGGCTCGCCGCCACCGTCGCCCCGTTCACCACGCTCATCCGCAAGGTGGAGCCCGACCTGACGCTCCGCGGCCTCCGCATCGCGGCCCGGCACCTCGGGCTCGCCTGGTGACGGCAACCGATCCCTCCCCCTTTCGCCGCGCCGGCTACCGACTCTTCGGCCGGCGCTTCGACTACCTCCTCCACACCCGTCCTGCCGAGTGGCCGATCATGGCGGCCCACACGGCGCTCGGCTACGTCCTCTCGGCGGGGCTGGCGGGCGCCGCGGCCGGCGACGCGCTCGCACCGGCGCTCCTCGGCCTGGTCCTCTGGGTGGTGTGCCTCAACGGCGGCACCCTGGCGATCAACTCGGCGTTCGACCGCGACGAGGGCGACATCGGCTACCTCCGCCGCCCGCCGCCGGTGCCGCCGCGCCTCTTCGAGTTCGGCATGGCGCTGCTCCTCCTGGGCGGGGCGCTCTCGCTGCAGCTGCCGCGCGGGTACACCCTCGCCTACGGGCTCTGCTTCGTGATGTCGGTGCTCTACTCGGTGCCGCCCTTCCGCTTCAAGGCGGTGGCGGGCGTCGACTGGGTCATCAACATGATCGGCTTCGGCGCGCTCACCCCCTACGCCGCGTGGGCGGCCACCGGACGCCCGATGGAGCCATGGGCCTGGCTCGTTTTCGCGGGGTTCGCGCCGCTCTTTGCCGCCCTCTACCCGCTGACCCAGCTCTACCAGTTCGAGGAGGACCGCCGCCGCGGCGACCGGACGCTGGCCCTCATGCTGGGCGAGCGGGCCAGCCTCCTCCTGGCCCTCGGCGCGGCGGCGGTGGCGTTCGCCTGCTTTGCCTGGGCGGGCGCACGGCAGGGATGGCCCGCTGGGAGCTGGCGCTACGGCGGGCTGGGGGTGGCGCTCGCGGCCTGGCTCGCCGTGCTGCTGCCCTGGCTCGTGCACCACCGGAGGATGACCCCGGCGCAGCACCAGCGCGGGATGTACGCCGCCCTGGGCGCGTGGGCCGCGACCGACCTGGCGGTGGCGCTCGGCTTTGCGCTGGCCTGAAACCGTGGCCCCCGGGTGCCGGGGCCGCTATACTTCCGCCCACCCACATTCCAATCGGGAGCCGGCATGAGTTCCGCCGTCCGCGCCAATCCGGGCACTGACCTCACCGACCTGCCCTACGTCCTCCGTCACGGTGTCACCCTCGGGGCCATCACCGCCGCCGTCGTGGTGCTGATGTCCTTCATCACGCGCTTCCTGGCCGGCGGCGCGGAATTCGGGCTCGGCGCGCTCGTCCTGTTGGCCGGCCTCGCCGCGGTCACGTTCCTTCCGGGACACTGGACCCGTCCCCGCACCATCGAGGGGATCGCCGGCGCGGCGGGCATCGGGCTCACGGCCACCGTCGTGTTCATGGCCATCGACGTGGCGCTCCTCCAGACCACCGGCATCTACACGAATCGGTGGCTCGCCATCGGCGGCGGGTCCAACTGGTGGTATCACCCGGTCTGGTGGATGGTCGGCACCTTCCTTCCGTGGATGGGGGCCCAGGTGCTGGCAAGCCAGGCGCGGAAGGGCGCCGAGTCGATTGGCCGGGGGTTCGCGACCGCGCTGGCGCTCACCGTGGCGTGCTGGGTGGTGGCGGTGCTGGCGCACTTCCCGGGCGCCGGCTGGAATCTCGGGAGCTTCGGGGTGGCGTACCTGCCCGGTGTCACCCTGGCGGCCATCGTGGGGGCGCTCGGCGGCAAGCGCGGCTGAGCTGATGGCCGGCCGGCACCTCCTCGTCAGTGCCACCGGCTGGCTGCTGACACCTGTCGTGGCGCTGGCGGCCGGATTCGCGGGCGCCGCCGTCGGGACGGCGCTCGCCGCACTCCTCCCCAATCCGATGCACGGCGTGGCGCTGACGGTCCTCACCGGCGGCCTCGCCGGCTACCTCTCGGTGCACTACTGGCTGCGTGCGCTCCGCCGCTCCCCCGATCTCCAGCATGCGCTGCACGTCCTCCCCGACGGCACCCCCGAGGCCGCGGCCGAGGAATCCGACCCGCCGAGCTCCCCGGGGGCGTCCTGAAGCGCCGCGCAGGCGCCGCGGCGATCTGCGTCGCGCTTGCCGCCTGCGGCAGGGAGGCGGCGCCGCCACCACCGCCGGCCGCAGATTCGGCCACCGCGTCATTTCCGACACTTCCCGATTCGCTGGCCCTCACCGCGCCGGGCGGCGTCGAAGTGTGGTTGAGCGGCGCCCGCCTCGGCACCGACTCCAGCGGCGCCACCTGCGTCGAGCGGGGGCTCGTGCTGGTGCGGGACAGCAACCGCACCCTGGTACCGCTCCTCATGACCGGGGCCATCCCGGTGCTGGTCAACGACACCACCATCCGCGCGCGGATCTGGCTCCACTGCCGGCCGGGGAACACCTACGACGTGAACCTCCGCACCGGCCACCCCACCCGAATCCGGTGATCTCCCTGCCGCGGCCCGGCCGGCCCCTGATCCTTGCCGCGGCGCTCCTCGCCGCCGCATCGCCGCTCGCGGGGCAGGGCCTCGGCATCGATGCCGCGTACTACTCCGCCACACCGCAGTCGTACCTGGTCATCTCGGCAGGGTCAGCGCGGCGGCTCTCGTCCACCCTCTCCCTGACCATTTCCGGCTCGTGGTACACGCCGCTCGAAACCTCGGGCGGAAGCCTTCTCGGGATCGGGGGCGACCTCTCCCTCTGGCGCGGCGGGAATCCCGGCCTGTATGTCGTCGGGGGACTCTCCGGCGGGTTCGGGTTCAACGGCGCCACGATGCTCTGGGGCTCCTACTCCGCCGGCCTCGGGTACGACTTCCGCCTCTTCAAGGCGGTGGGGCTCGGCGTAGAGGCCAGGTGGCGCGGGCTCACCCAGGATGGCGACGAGGGCGTCCAGGTCGGGGTGCGGATCGGTGGAGGGATGCGACGCTCGTCGGGCGGCGGCTCGGCACCCGCCCCGGCTCCGACGAACGCCACCCCACCCGCAAGCGGGACGGCGCCCGCGCCGGCGGGGGTGCCGCCTTCCGCCGCCGCCACCGCGGTGGTGGCCACCGCCCTCGGCGCGATGGGGACCCCATATGCCTGGGGCGGCTCGAGCGCCGACGGCTTCGACTGCTCCGGACTGATCCAGTACGCCTATGCACAGCACGGCGTCCCGCTCCCGCGGACCAGCGCCCAGCAGGCCACGGCGGGCGCCGCCGTGGACCGCGACCTCGGCGCGCTCGCGCCCGGCGACATCCTCACCTTCGCGGCGTCACCGGGAGGCACCCAGGTGAATCACGTGGGGCTGTACGTGGGTGGGGGGGAGTTCATCCACAGCGCCACCGGCGGCGTGCAGCAGAGCCGGCTCAGCGCCGACGATCCCTACGGCAAGTGGTGGTTTGCCCGCTGGGTCGGCGCGCGGCGGATCGTCCCGGGCTGACCTATTCGTGGTGGTGGTGCTCGCCCTCCGCCGGGGCGGGCTGGCCGATCCGCTCCAGCATGGCGATGTCCGCCCGGATGTCCGGGTCGTCGGGGTCGAGCCGGGGCCACGCGGCGTAGTCGTCGGGGACGAAGGCGCCGGCCAGCAGCCCCATCGCCCCGCTCGGGATCATGGCCCCGGTGGGGTTGTCGTAGTCGGCGCGGATCCGGTAGCGGCGGCCCGCCGTGAGCCGGAGCCCGTCGCCCCGCACGCCGTAGTATTTCCGCGGTACCCCGAGCAGCATCCCCGCCGAGTCGCTTCGCGCCTCCAGCCGGATCAGAGTCTTCCCGGTCTCCGCATCCTCCAAGGCCACGAACTCGGCGTAGTCGTGCAGGTGCCCGCCGACGGCCAGCAGGCGCCCGCCGAGGGGCATCGTGAATTCGTAGGCCTTGGAGGAGCGGCCGGCGGGGAGGTCGTAGGAGTCGGTCTCGCGACTGTAGCTCACGTCCATGTAGAGGGGAAGGACGTCGCGGGGGCGGGGCGCCAGGTTCTTCGGGCTCCACTTGAGGCGGAGGGTGAGCCAGGCGCCGGCGATGTCGGCACCCGAGGTGTTGTTCCAGGCGGCATACATCGCGAGGCGCCAGCCGGCCTCCATCGGGAGGCCGATGGACTTGGGCACCTCGACCGAGCCGGTCTCGGAGCCGGCCGCCACCATCCGCTCGACGGCCGGGTAGAGGAGCTGCCGCCGGTCGAAGTTCATCACGTTGAGGTGGTGCACGAGGTGGACGTCGAGGGCCCGGCCCTGGGCGTCGGCCAACTCGATGGCAAAGCCCCGGTACCACGCCTCCATCGGCCACTCAAACTTGAGCAGGGGCGTGGTGGTGCCAACCATCTCGTGCATCATCCCGTGGTCCATCCCCTTGGGCATGTGCCGGATGGTGAACGGCCCCGCCACCACCACGACCTCCTTGCGCGCGGAGTCCACGGTCACGCGCAGCGTCGGGGTCGAATCGGCGGCGGGGGCCTGAAGGGCCAGCGCGAGGGCCAGGAGCGGGGCGATCATCGGTCCGGTTCCGGTACGGTTGGGGTTGACCGGGAAAAGTAGCGATCGGGAGGGCGTGAAAAAACGAAGTGGAACTGTCGGCGTGGCAGGGGTGGGGCGGGGCTGGCACATCCGCCGGACGAGCCCGCCGGGATTGCTGCCATGATGGCTTGGCACTCCGGCCCGGTGATTGCCAAGCCCCGGGGAGCGCTTGACTTGGGAGGGCGCCGCATTAGCTTCCACGCGGCTTGGCACTCCGATATATTGAGTGCTAATACGTTGACACACAATATCTTATCACATCACCCCCAGTTGTCGGAGGCAGGACAATGGCTACCGCAACCAAGAGCCGGACGAAGGTCAGCATCAAGCCGCTGGAGGACCGCGTCGTGATCATGCCCTCCGAGGAATCGGAGACGATGCGCGGCGGGCTGTACATCCCCGACACCGCCAAGGAGAAGCCCACCCAGGGTGAGATCATCGCCGTGGGCCCGGGACGCATGGAGAAGGGCGCTCGCGTCCCGATGGAGCTCTCGGTCGGCGACAAGGTCATCTACGGCAAGTACAGCGGCACCCCGTTCCAGCTGGGCGACGACGAAGTCATCATCATCAAGGCCTCGGACATCCTCGCCAAGATCGGCTGAGCGTCCGGCACCCCCTAGAGGAGATTCGCACCATGGCATCGAAGGAACTGCTGTTCAGCGTCGACGCCCGCGCCAAGCTCAAGAAGGGCGTGGACCAGCTGGCGGAGGCGGTCAAGGTGACCCTCGGCCCCAAGGGCCGGAACGTGGTCATCGACAAGAAGTTCGGTTCGCCGACCATCACGAAGGACGGCGTGACCGTGGCCAAGGAAATCGAGCTGGCCGACCCGATCGAGAACATGGGCGCCCAGATGGTCAAGGAGGTGGCCACCAAGACCTCCGACCTGGCGGGCGACGGCACCACCACCGCCACCGTGCTGGCGCAGGCCATCTACCGCGAGGGGCTCAAGAACGTCACCGCGGGCGCCAACCCGATGGAGCTCAAGCGGGGCATCGACCGCGCCGTCGAGCTGATCGTGGACGAGCTCAAGCGGCTGTCGGTCACCACGACCGGCAAGAAGGAGATCGCCCAGGTCGGCGCCATCTCCGCCAACAACGACAAGGAAATCGGCGATCTGATCGCCGAGGCGATGGAGAAGGTGGGCAAGGACGGCGTGATCACCGTCGAGGAGGCCAAGGGCCTCGACACCACGCTTGAGACCGTGGACGGCATGCAGTTCGACCGCGGCTACCTCTCGCCCTACTTCGTGACCGACCCGGAGAAGATGGAGGCGGTGCTCGACGCCCCCTACATCCTGATCCACGACAAGAAGATCTCGGCCATGAAGGACCTGCTCCCCGTGCTCGAGAAGGTGGCGCAGGCGGGCAAGCCCCTCCTCCTCATCGCCGAGGACATCGAGGGCGAGGCGCTGGCCACGCTGGTGGTCAACAAGCTCCGCGGCACGCTCAAGGTGGCGGCCGTCAAGGCGCCCGGCTTCGGCGATCGCCGCAAGGAAATGCTCATCGACATCGCCAAGCTCACCGGCGGCAAGGTCGTCTCCGAGGAACTGGGCTTCAAGCTGGAGAACACCGTCCTGGCCGACCTCGGCTCCGCCAAGCGGGTCACGGTGGACAAGGACAACACGACCATCGTGGACGGCAAGGGCAAGGAGGGTGACGTCCAGGGCCGCATCAAGGAAATCCGCGCGGCCATCGAGAAGAGCACCAGCGACTACGACCGCGAGAAGCTGCAGGAGCGGCTGGCCAAGCTCGCGGGCGGCGTGGCGGTGATCAACGTGGGCGCCGCGACCGAGACCGAGATGAAGGAGAAGAAGGCCCGGGTCGAGGACGCGCTCCACGCCACCCGCGCCGCGGTCGAGGAGGGCATCGTGCCCGGCGGCGGCGTCGCGCTCATCCGCGCGCAGTCGGCGCTCGAGAAGTCGAAGGGCCTGACCGAGGACGAGAAGATCGGCGTCGACATCGTCCGCCGCGCCATCGAGGAGCCCATCCGGGCCATCTCGATCAACGCGGGCGTCGAGGGCTCGATCGTGCTGGCCAAGGTGAAGGAGTCGAAGGACAAGAACTTCGGCTACAACGCCGCCACCGACACGTACGAGGACCTCGTCAAGGCCGGCGTCATCGACCCGACCAAGGTCACCCGCACGGCGCTGCAGAACGCGGCGTCGATCGCGGCCCTGCTCCTCACCACCGAGTGCGTGGTGGTGGAGAAGAAGGAAGAGAAGCCGGCCCCGGCGGCTCCCGCCGGCGGCATGGGCGGGATGTACTAGGCCCACCCGGCTCGAATCCAAGGCGGGCGCGCTCCGGCGCGCCCGCTTTGCTTTGCCCCCCGGGGCGTTAGGTTACTCCCATGCGCATCCGGTTTTCCCTGGCCCTCGCCGCCCTGGCGCTGGTCTGCTCGGCCTCCCTCAGCGGCCAGTCCTCCGGCACCGCGGCCGCCAAGCCGACCGGGACCGCCCTGCAGGGCACCTGGCGGGTGGACGCCGCCTCCGTCACCAAGTCGGGGCCCCGGGAGGTCATCATCCGGGCCGACAGCAGCGCCTCGTGGGGCAAGGAGACGGTGCGGTGGCGGCTGCCCACCGAGGGGAAGATCATGATCGCGCTCGG
>CAZNLY010000008.1:0-83080 GCA_964574295.1 uncultured Gemmatimonadaceae bacterium | reverse complement strand
TGATGTGGCCCATGCGCTTGCGGCGCACGCGGCTGTGGGTCACCTTGACGCCGCAGCGGTCGCAGATGATGCCCTTGTGCTTGATGCCCTTGTACTTGCCGCAGAAGCACTCCCAGTCCCGCTCGGGACCGAAGATCTTCTCGCAGAAGAGACCGTCCTTCTCGGAGCGGTACGTGCGGTAGTTGATGGTCTCCGGCTTCTTGACCTCGCCGTAGGACCAGGAGCGGATCGTCTCGGGGCTGGACAGCGACGCCTTGACGGCGGTGTAGTCGTTGACCCGGTTGAACATGGATTCGATCATGATGTTCCTCCTGGCGCGCGCGCCTAGAGCTGAGCCTTCTCGAGCTCCATGTTGATGGCGAGCCCGCGGATTTCGTTGCACAGGACGTCGAACGACACGGGCGTTCCCGCCTCGAGGATGTTCTCGCCCTTGACCATCGCCTCGTAGATCTTCATGCGGCCGTCGACGTCGTCGGACTTGACGGTCAGCTGCTCCTGGAGCACCGACGCGGCCCCGTAGGCCTCCAGCGCCCAGACCTCCATCTCGCCGAAGCGCTGGCCGCCGAAGCGCGCCTTGCCACCCAGCGGCTGCTGCGTGATGAGGCTGTACGGCCCGGTCGCACGCGCGTGGATCTTCTCGTCGACCAGGTGGTGGAGCTTGAGCATGTAGAGGTAGCCGACGGTGACCGGCTGCTCGAACGCGACGCCCGTGCGGCCGTCGTAGAGCCGGCTCTTGCCGTCGAGCGAGATCCCCGCCTTGCCGAGCAGGGCGTTGATGTCGTCCTCGCGCGCGCCGTCGAAGACGGGCGTCACGACCCGCACGCCGAGCTTCTTCGCCGCGTAGCCCAGGTGCGTCTCGAGGATCTGGCCCACGTTCATGCGGCTCGGCACGCCGAGCGGGTTGAGCACGATGTCCACCGGGGTGCCGTCGGGAAGGAACGGCATGTCCTCCTCGGGGACGATCCGCGCCACGATGCCCTTGTTGCCGTGGCGGCCGGCCATCTTGTCGCCGACGCTGATCTTCCGCTTCTCGGCGATGTACACCTTGACCAGCTGGATGACGCCCGGGGGCAGCTCGTCCGGCTGGAGGATCTTGTCGATCTGGTCCTCGGCCCGCTCCTCGACCCGGGCGCGCTCGCGCGCGGCGGCGTCGATCGTGGCGCGGATGCGCTCGTTGGCGGCCTTGTCGGCCACGCGGAGCGTCTTGAGGTCGGCGTCGGCCAGGTCCATCCCCTCGAGCACCTGCGCGGACAGCCGGGTGCCCTGCGGCACGAATTCCTCGACCGTCCCCGCCTTGAGCATCAGGGCCACCTCCTGCCCCTTCAGCAGCTGGCGCAGCTCCTCCATCATCACGGCGGTGATGCGGGCCTTTTCATCGCCCTCGATCCGGCGGACCTCGCCGATGCGCTCGCCGCGGTCCTTCTCGACGACCAGGTCCTCGATCCGGCTGAAGATCTTGACGTCGATGACGACGCCCTTCATGCCGGGGCTCACCTTGAGCGAGCTGTCCTTCACGTCCTTGGCCTTCTCGCCGAAGATGGCCGTGAGGAGCTTCTCCTCGGGGGAGAGCTCGGTCTCGCCCTTCGGGGTGATCTTGCCCACCAGGATGTCGCCCGGCTTGACGTGGGCGCCGATCCGGACGATCCCGCGCTCGTCGAGGTCGATCAGCGCCTCGTCGGAGACGTTCGGGATTTCCCGGGTGATCTCCTCCTGGCCGCGCTTGGTGTCGCGGACGTGGAGTTCGAGCTCCTGGATGTGGATCGACGAGTAGACGTCGTCCTTGACCAGGCGCTCGGAGAGGATGATCGCGTCCTCGAAGTTGTGGCCGTACCAGGGCATGAACGCCACGAGCACGTTGCTGCCCAGCGCCAGCTCGCCGCCCTCGGTGGCCGCGCCGTCGGCGATGACCTGCCCCGCGTCCACCGCCTGCCCCAGCTGCACCAGCGGCCGCTGGTTGATGGCGGTGTCCTGGTTGGTGCGCCAGAACTTCTTGACCCGGTAGCGGTCGTGCTGCGAGAGCCGCGCGAGCGGGCCCGCCCCGGCCCGGAGGCCGGCGGTGCCGGCGTCCACGATGATCTCGTCGGCGGTGACGCGGGTGACGGTGCCGCCGCGCCTGGCCAGGATCACGGCGCCCGAGTCCTCGGCCACCTTCTGCTCGAGCCCGGTGCCCACCAGCGGCGCCTGGGGGAAGAGGAGCGGCACCGACTGCCGCTGCATGTTCGAGCCCATGAGGGCGCGGTTGGCGTCGTCGTGCTCGAGGAACGGGATGAGGGCGGCGGCGATGGACACCAGCTGCTCCGGCGCCACGTCCATCAGCTCGATGTCCTCGGGCTTGAGGAGCGGGTAGTCGTCGCCCCGGCGCGTGAGCACAAGCGGCTCGGCAAAGGCGCCGTCGGCCTTGAGCGGCGCGTTGGCCTGCGCCACCGCGTAGTCCTCTTCCTCGCTGGCCGAGAGCCAGCGGATCTCGTCGGTCACCTTGCCGTGCCGGACCACCCGGTACGGCGTCTCGATGAAGCCGAGGTCGTTGATCCGGGCGTAGGTCGAGAGCGACGTGATCAGGCCGATGTTCGGGCCTTCCGGCGTCTCGATCGGGCACATCCGGCCGTACTGCGAGTAGTGGACGTCGCGCACCTCGAAGCCGGCGCGCTCGCGCGTGAGGCCGCCCGGGCCCAGCGCCGAGAGGCGCCGCTTGTTCGTCAGCTCGGCCAGCGGGTTGGTCTGGTCCATGAACTGCGACAGCTGCGACGACCCGAAGAAGGCCTGGATGACGGCCGAGACGGTGCGGGCGTTGACGAGGTCGTCGAGCGAGATCTTCTCGGGGTCCGAGTTGATGCTCATCCGCTCCTTGACCAGCCGCGCCATGCGCGAGAGGCCCACCGAGAACTGGTTGGCGATGAGCTCGCCGACCGAGCGGATCCGGCGGTTGCCGAGGTGGTCGATGTCGTCGGTGTAGCCGCGCCCGTCGTTGAGGTCGATCAGGTAGCGGATGATCGCGACGAAATCCTCCTCGGTCAGGACCGTGTGGTTCGGGTCCTGCTTGAGCTTGAGCCGCTGGTTGATCTTGTAGCGGCCCACGCGGCCGAGGTCGTACCGCTTCGGGTTGAAGAAGAGCCGCTTGAGCGCCTCGCGGGCGGTCTCGAGGTTCGGCGCCTCGCCGGGCCGCAGCAGCGAGTAGATCTGCTCCAGCGCCTCGGCCTCCGAGTGGGTCGGGTCCTTGGCCAGGGTGTTCTTGATGAGCGGGCTGTCGCCGCGGCCCGACGGGAGGAGCACGTCCACCCGGCGCACCTCGGCCTTGATGAGCTTCCGGCGCAGCGTGTCGGTCAGCGTGTCGCCCCGCTCCGCCACCACCTCGCCCGTGGCCGGGTCGGCCACGTCGAAGGCCAGGACATGATCGGCCCGGTCGCGCGTGGTGGTCGGCTGCTCCTCCTCGCGGAGGTCGAGGGAGGTGTAGCCGGCAAAGACCTCGACCTGCTTGACGCCGGCGTGCCGGAGCACGTTGAGGCGCTCGGGGGTGAGCTCGTCGCCCACCACGCCCAGCGGGTCGCCACCCCGGTCCTCGGGGTTGGCCACGTCGGCGGCCAGGACCGCGCCCACCACCTCGCGGCGCTCCTGGCGGGTGTCGATCTTGCCCGTCAGCGAGAGCGCCTTGGTGGCGAAGAAGAGCCGCAGGATGTCGGCGTTGTTGCCGTACCCGAAGGCGCGCAGGAGCGCCGTGGCCGGGAACTTCTTCTTCTTGTCGATGTGGACGTAGATCACGTCGTGGATGTCGATGGTGAACTCGACCCACGAGCCCCGGAAGGGGATGATCCGCGCCGAGAAGAGCCGCTGGCCGTTCGGGTGGATGTCCTCCTCGAACACCACGCCGGGCGACCGGTGCAGCTGGCTCACGACCACGCGCTCGGCCCCGTTGATGACGAACGTCCCGAGCGGGGTCATGATCGGCAGCTCGCCGAGGTAGACCTCCTTCTCGATGATGTTCTTCGGGCGCTTCTCGCCCTCGACCTCCTCGAAGACCACCAGCTGGAGCGTGGCCTTGAGGGGCGCGGCGTAGGTCATGTCGCGCTCGATGCACTCCTCGACCGAGTACTTCGGCTCGCCCAGGGCGGACCGCACGAAGTCGAGGGTGTACTTCCCGTTCACGTCGGAAATCGGGAAGAGGTCGCGGAAGACGCGCTCGAGCGAGACGTCCTGGCGGGCTCCCGCCACGTCGTCCGGGACGAGCAGCGACTCGAAGGCGCGCGTCTGGATGTCGAGGAGGTGCGGCATTGGCATGCCGCCCTCGTGCTTCGCGAACGTGATCACCGGTCGGATATCAGTCATGGCTCGCTCTCACGCAACACAAAGGGCCCCGGAGTCGGGGCGCCCGCCCGAAGGCGGGGCCCCGCGGGGCTCGGACGTCACTGAAATTCAGGACTGCGCAGGATCGTCATGCCGTCTCGCTGAAACAGGGTGGTGGCCGGCGCCCGCCCGGATGGGCCGGGCCGTGCTCCCCCTACTTCAGTTCGACGGTCGCGCCCTGCTCCTCGAGCTTCTTCTTCAGTTCCTCGGCCTCGGCCTTGGCCACGCCTTCCTTGATCACGCCGCCGGCGTCGACGAGGTCCTTGGCCTCCTTGAGGCCCAGGCTCGTCACCTCGCGCACGGCCTTGATGACCTGGATCTTCTTGGCGCCGCCGTCCTTGAGCACGACGGTGAACTCCGCCTGCTCCTCGGCCGCCGGGGCCGCGCCCGCGCCCGCCGCGCCGGCCGCCGGGGCCGCCACGACCGACACGTTGAACTTGCTCTTGAACGACTCGATCAGGTCCGCCAGCTCCAGGACCGTCTTGTTGCCGATCGCCTCGAGGATCTGCTCGTTGCTCATCGTGGTGCTCATCGGGGTGCTCTCCGTCAGGTTAGGATGCCGCGGCGCTGCGCTGCTCGCGCAGAGCCTCGAGTGCGCCGACCATGGTGTACAGGACGCCGTTCATTGCGCCGGCCAGCTGCGCCAGCAGGACTTCGCGCGGCGGGATCTCGCCGAGCCGCTTGACGTGGGCCGGGCCGACGGTCTGGCCGTCCACCCGCCCCGCCTTGACCTGGGGCTTGTCGCCGAACTCCTTGGCGAACTCGGTCAGGACCTTGGCGGCCGCCAGGGCGTCGTCCGAGAGGACGAGGCCGGTGGGGCCGTGGAAGTGCCCGTCGAGCCCCTCGATCCGGTTGGCCGCCAGCGCGCGCTGCGCCAGCGTGTTCTTCACGACGACGTAGCTCGCGCCCGCCGCCCGGAGGCGCCGGCGGAACTCCGTCATCCGGAGCACGTTCAGCCCGCTGAAATCGGTGATGTAGACGTTGGGAGACGCCTTCAGCTGGGCCGTCAGCGTCTCGACCTCCGTCTGCCGTTCCGTCTTGCTCATCGGTACCCCGCCGTCTCGAGCCGCACGCCCGGGCCCATCGTGCTGGACACAGTCGCCGACCGGATGTACACACCCTTCGCCGCGGCCGGCTTGGCCCGCACGATGGTGTCCATGAACGCCTGGAGGTTCTCCGTCAGCTGGACCTCGGAGAAGGAGGCCTTGCCGATCGGGGCGTGGACGTTGCCCGTCTTGTCCACCCGGAACTCGATCTTGCCGGCCTTGATCTCGCGCACCGCCTTGGCGACGTCGAGGGTCACGGTGCCGGCCTTCGGGTTCGGCATCAGGCCGCGCGGGCCCAGCACCCGGCCGAGCTGGCCGAGCTGGCCCATCACGTCGGGCGTGGCGACGATGACGTCACACTCGAGCCACCCCTCCTTGAGCTTCGGGAGGTACTCGATCCCGACGAAGTCGGCGCCCGCCGCCTCCGCCTCCTTGGCCTTGTCGCCCTGGGTGACCACCAGCACGCGCACCGACTTGCCGGTGCCGTGCGGGAGGACGACCGTGCCGCGGACGACCTGGTCGGCGTGCCGCGGGTCCACCCCGAGGCGCACCGCCACGTCCACCGTCTCGTTGAACTTGGCCTTGGCCGCCGCCTTGACCAGCGCGCAGGCCTCCGCCGTGCCGTAGGTGCGGGTGCGGTCGACCGTGGCCGCCGCCGTCGTGTACCGCTTGCCGTGGGCCGCCATCAGTCGATGACCTCCAGCCCCATGGACCGGGCGGTGCCCGCGATCATCCGCATGGCGCTGTCCAGGTTGGCGGCGTTGAGGTCGGCCATCTTGATCTCGGCGATCTTCCGGACCTGCGCCGAGGTGACCTTCCCGACCTTGGTGCGGTTGGGCTGCGCGCTGCCCTTCTCGAGCCCGGCCTCCTTGAGCAGGAGGTTCGGCGCCGGCGGGGTCTTGGTGATGAACGTGAACGTCCGGTCGGCGTAGATCGTCACGACGACCGGGATCACCATCCCGCCCTGGCTCTGGGTACGCGCGTTGAACTGCTTGCAGAACTCCATGATGTTGACGCCGTGCGGGCCCAGCGCCGTCCCGACGGGGGGCGCGGGGTTCGCGGCGCCAGCCGGGACCTGCAGCTTGACGAGCGCCTGGATCTTCTTGGCCATCGGACTCCTCGTGATGCGCCGGGGTGCGTATCCGCCCCTGGCTCCCGCGATTCCCGCGCGGTGGCGGTGCAGGCCCGGCACGCCGGGCCGCAAGGGCGGTCCTGCCGCCCTAGTGGCCGCGCAGCTGGAGGTAGTCCAGCTCCACGGTCGTCGGCCGCCCGAAGAGGCTGACCGACACCTTCACCTTGCCCTTGTCCGCCAGCACTTCCTCGACGGTCCCGCTGAAGTCGGAGAAGGGCCCCTCGGTGATCTCCACCACCTGCCCGGGCAGGAAGGGGATCTCCTCCTTGGGCGCCGACTCCTGCTGCGGCTCGGCCACGCCGAGGAGGCGGTTGACCTCCTCCTGGCGCAGCGGCTGCGGGAGCTTGCCGGTGCCGACGAACTTGATGACGCCCTGGATGCTGTTGACGAGGTGGAGCGCCTCCTGGCTCAGGCCCATCTCCACCAGCACGTAGCCCGGATAGAGCTTCCGCTCCACCGTGACCTTCTTGCCGTTCTTGATCTCCACCGCCTCCTGCACCGGCACGAGCGCCTGGCGCACCAGCCGCTCGTCGGCGGGGCGCGGGTCCTCGTCGATGCGGCGCTGGAGGAGGCCGCGCACCTTGTTCTCGTGGCCCGCCGTCGTCTGGATGGCGTACCAGCGGTAGTCCATGGCGATCACCGGGCGATCCGGGCGACGCCGTCCACGAGGATGAGCTGCAGCAGCAGGTCCAGCCAGCCGATCAGGAGCCCGAGGACCACCGACATGATGAGGATCATGCGCGTGGCCTTGGTCAGCTCCTCCCGCGACGGCCAGGACACCTTGCCCAGCTCGGCGCGCACCGACACGAGGAAGGCGCCCGCCCGGCGGAACCAGCCGCCCGGCCCGCCACCCGTCACCACCGCCTGCGAGGTGCCCATGCCTACTTCGACTCCTTGTGGAGCTGGTGCTTGTCACACCGCGGGCAGTACTTCTTCCACTCGACCCGCTCCGGGTGCTTCCGGCGGTTCTTGTCGGTGAAGTAGTTCCGGTTCTTGCAGTCGGTGCACTCGAGAATGATCTTTTCGCGCGGCATTGATCCACGGCCGGCCGGCAGTGCCTGCCCGACCCGCCCTCCTGGTGAAAGTTCCTGCGGCCCAGCGACGCCCTGCAGAGCTCGCGACCGGGATTGAACCGGTGACCTCATCCTTACCAAGGATGCGCTCTACCGACTGAGCTACGCGAGCGACGCCTCGACAGAGAGCGGGCGACGGGACTCGAACCCGCGACCCTCAGCTTGGAAGGCTGACGCTCTACCAACTGAGCTACACCCGCCGACTTCCGTCCGCCTGGCCGGCACCGCCCGCCAGGCATGGTGGGGGTAGGATTCGAACCTACGTAGGGCGGAGCCCGGCAGATTTACAGTCTGCTGCCATTAGCCACTCGGCCACCCCACCGCGCTGCCTGCCCACCCCCCGACACAGAACCCCGCCAACGACGGGGCGGGGTTCGGAACCCGGGAGATGTCCTGTCCTTCAGCTGGAGCTGACGAAGGGACTCGAACCCCCAACCGGCGGTTTACAAAACCGCTGCTCTACCAATTGAGCTACGTCAGCACATAAGCCAAAATTGGCAGACCCATATGATAGATGGGGACTTAGCAATAGTCAACCGGCCCGCCCAGGGCCCGCCCCGACCCCCCTCCCGGGACCCCCAACCCGACCCCCGGATCGACTCCCCGGCGGGCCCCCGCTTGCCCCGCCCGAAATCCGGCTGATACATTTCGCCACCTTCGATGTCGCCTCAATCAACAGCCCCGCGCCGTACCCGACCCGGACTCCCCGTCAGCGCGACGAGGGGGGCCCGGCACGTGGCGTTCCACGCCCTACCACGGACGTAAGATGGCCGACCTCAACAAGATGACCGATTGGGACCAGCTCAAGGCCATGTTGGACAAGAAGGCCAACGAGTCGGGCCCCAACAAGATTGACGAGACGGCCCTCAAGGAGCACATGCGCTCCCGGGTCAAGGGGCAGGACCCAATCATCGAGGACGTGGCCAAGCTCCTCCGCCTCCAGGCCGCCAAGCGGACCAGCGACCGCCCGATCGCCAACCTCCTCTTCCTCGGGCCCACCGGCACCGGCAAGACGGAGCTCGCCAAGGCGATCGCCGAATATCTCTACCAGGACGAGAAGGCGATGATCCGCTTCGACTGCTCGGAATTCACCGGGCCCGAGGCCAAGACCCGCCTGATCGGCACCCCGGCCGGGTACGTCGCCTCCGAAATGGGCGGGCAGCTCACGCGTCCGGTCCTCTCCAACCCGCGCCGCCTGATCCTCTTCGACGAAATCGAGAAGGCGTACAAGGACGTCTTCGACCTCTTCCTCCAGCTGATGGGCGAGGCCCGCCTCACGGAGCAGGGGTCGGGGAAGACGGTGGACTTTTCGCAGACGATCATCATCCTGACGAGCAACGCCCACGCCGAGCAGATTGGGAAGATCAAGGCGGAGGTGTCCGACTACCACGAGATGGTCAACGCGGTGAAGGGCTACCTGGCCGACAGCCAGGTCTTCCGCCCCGAAATCCTGGGCCGCATCGACCGCGTGTACGTCTTCCAGCCGCTCGGCGGGATGATCATCGCCGAGATCGCGCTGCTCAAGCTGGCCAAGCTGGGCAAGGAGTACGGGATCCAGGTGCAGTTCGTGGCGCCGGAGCTGCTGCTGCAGGCGCTGGTGGCGGGCCAGAAGGTGAGCCGGTTCGGCGTGCGAGAGCTCGACCGCGTCATCTTCGACATGTTCGCCCCGCAACTCACCGAGGCCAAGGAACAGGGCGCAAAGGCCGTCACCATCGACGTCGGTGACGACGGCGCCCCCCGCGTGACCCCGGCGGGCTGACCCTCCTCCCTCCACCGCACCGGACCGGAGCGATTGCATGGCACACGGACCTGATGGCAGCGGCCTGGGCGGCCCCGAGCGCCCCCGCACCGCCGGACCCAGCGCCCGCCGACCCGACACGGAGCCGGTGTCGGGCCGCGGGGGCGCATACAGCGCTCCCCCGCCCGGCGACGGTCCCCAGCGACCGGCCGGCTCGGGGATGCGCCGGTGGGCCACCGCCGGCATCCTGGCGGCCGTGCTCATCGGCGGCGGGCTCTATTCCACCGGCGTCATCGGCGGCCCGGCCCAGCCCGCGGCAATCGAGCAGGTGGACCCGGCCGCGGTGGCGGTCCTCTCCCTCGGCGCGGCGGATGTGGACCAGCCCGCCACCGACCTCGCGAAGCAGCTGATCGCCTCGGGCCAGCTCCCCCCCGCCCCACCCGCCGGGGCCGACGCGGCTCCCGGCGCGGCGGGCACCGTGGCCGCACCGGCACCGCAGGTGGCCGCCCCCGCTCCGGCCACCCCGACACCGGATGCGCAGCCCGCGGCGACGCCCGCTCCAGCCCAGCCGGCGGCCCCTGCCCCCGCACCGGTGGTGCACCGCCCCAAGCCGGCCCCCAACGCCCCCAAGCCGGCGGCTCCCGTGCCCGCACCGCAGGCGGAGACCGACCAGGCGGTGCGGCAGCTCCTCGCGCAGGCGCCGGAGGAGACGCGCGCCGGCATCGCCGGGGGGACCACCGTCATCTACAGCCTCCACGTGCTCGACGACGTGGTGGAGGACGGCGACGTGGTCGAGATCTTCGTCAACGGCGCCTCCTACGGGACGGTGCCGCTCGCCAACACCGGGCAGGACATCCTGATCCCCCTCCCGGTCGGCACGCACGCCCAGGTGCGCGCGCTGGCCCGGCAGGACGGCGGCGGCGGCGTGACCTTCGGCGTGGTGACCTCGCAGGGCGAACTCCGCAGCACCGTGCTGGCGGTGGGCCAGAGCGACGACTGGAGCGTGACGATCCAATGACCCGAACCGATGCACAGGCGGGCTCGCCCTACCAGCTGATCATGATGGTGGTGATCCTGGGCGGGGCGGTGGTGGGGCTCAACAAGGTCAGCCCCCTGATCGCGCCCGTCATCCTCGTCCTCTCCGTGGTCGGCATCCTCGTCCTGGCCGTCCGCCAGCGCATGGAGGCGCGGCGCGAGGCGGGCAAGGCGCACCTGGTGGACCACGCCCGGCTCAACAAGATGTCCATCACCCGCTTCCTCCCCTGGCTCAAGGACAACGTCCGCGGCCAGGATGCCGTGGTGGATGTCATCTTCTCGGAGCTCGAGCGGGGGCTCAAGCTGGCCAAGCCGGGGCGGCCGATCGGCGCCTTCCTTCTGGTGGGCCCGACGGGCACCGGCAAGACCTTTCTCTCGACGCTGATCGGGCAGGCGCTCTTTCCCGACTCGAAGCCCGTCATCCTCCGGATGAACCAGTACAAGCATCCCGACGACGTCTACACCCTGCTCGGCCCACCGCCAGGCATGCCGGGGTATGAGGTCGGCGGCGCGCTCACACGGCCGCTGCTCGAGAACCCCTACCGCGTGGTGATCTTCGACGAGATCGAGAAGTGCCACCGCGACGTGCAGCACTGCCTCTACGACGTGCTCGACGCCGGCAATTGCCGGGAAAAGAGCTCCGGCAAGCTCGTGGACTTCAGCGGCACCGTCTTCTTCGCGACGTCCAACGCCGCGGTGCCTGCCCTGCGCCAGATCCGCGCGAACACGCGGGACACCGCCACCTGGCTCGGCCAGAGCCGCGACGCGCTCGCCGACGCCGGCGGGTTCGACAAGGCGTTCCTGGCCCGCTGGAACGGGATCTACCTGATGGACGAGCTCACGCCCCTGCACGTGGCCGAGGTGGCCTGCCTCCAGCTGTCGGCGCACTGGAAGGAGTACGGCATGGAGGTGGCCCACACCTCGCCGGAGGTCATCCTGAGCGCGGTCGAGGGGAACGAGGCGTTCAAGGAGTACGGCGTCCGGCAGCTCGGCGCCTACCTGCAGACCGTCACGCGGGACGCGATCCTCCGCGCCAAGGACCAGGGCGCCACCAAGGTCTGGCTCGGTGTCGAGGCCGACCGCTCCCTCTCCATTTCACGGACGGAGTAGCCGTGCGCCCGCTGCGTTCCGACCCGTGGTTCCAGGCCTTCGCGATCCTGGCGGTGGTCTCCGCCGGGGTGACCGCCTACAACTTCCTCCCGGCGCGTGCTCCGGCGGCGCCCTCCACCACCCAGGCCAAGCCCGGGGCCGACTCGGTGTCCCAGGTGGCGCAGCGCGCCCCCGACACCACCAAGCCGGCGGCCGACACGGCCCGGAAGCCCCCCGCCGACACCGCCAAGCCGGCTCCGGCGGTGGACACGGCGAGGCCGAAGCCGCCGGTCCAGACGCCGCCCGCGGCCCAGCAGGCCACCGGGACGGCCAAGCCCTCCGGCCCCTCCGCCGCGGGCACCGGCGCGGCACCAGCACCGCCCAAGCCGGCCCCGACCACTGCCGCAACCACGACTCCGCCCCCCACCCCCGCCCCGGCCGCAGGGAAGGCGCTCCGCCTCCAGCTCGGCGTGGACTCGACGGTCTGGTTCGGGGCGGCGTTCGGCAACTCGCGCGTGGGGGTGCTGGTCGGCAATGGTGGGCAGGTGGTACGCACCACCGACGGCGGCCTCACCTGGAAGCCCGCGGGGATCGACTTGTCGCCCAAGGTGCGGATGTTCGCCGCGGCCTTCGGGTCGCCCCAGGTCGCCCTGGTGGCCGGGAACAACGGCAAGATGTACCGCACCTCCGACGGGGGCGCCTCCTGGACCTTCGTCGAGCGCTCCTCGGCCGGCGTGATCTTCGGGATCGCCTTCCAGGGGCAGCGGGTCGTGGCGGTCGGCGGCGGCGGCATGATCCTCGTATCCAATGACGCGGGACAGACCTGGCGCCAGGTACGGAACGCCATCAAGGCCGACTTCTTCAACGTCACCTTCGCCGGCCCCGACACCGCCTTCGCCATCGGCACGAAGGGGTTCATCCTCCGCTCCGTGGATGCGGGGCAGACGTGGGCCGAGATGCGGTCGAAGACCAGCCGGACGCTGGGCGGCATCGCGATGCTGAACGGCGGGAAGGGGTATGCGGCGGGCGACGGCGGGCTCATCCTCAAGACCGTCGACGGCGGCGAGACGTGGGATCCGGTCACGATTCCCGTCAACGTTGACCTGACCGGCGTGGCGTTCCTCGACCAGCAGCGCGGGATCGCCGTCGGGGCGCACGGGGCCATCCTCCTCACCGAGGACGGCGGCACCACCTGGAAGAATCGGGTGAGCGGGGTCAACGAACCGATGAACGCCATCGCCTTCCCCGGTGGGCGGGTGGCGGTGGTGGCCGGCGGGAAGGGTTGGATCTTCCGGAGCCCCGACGGCGGAGCGTCCTGGCAGTAGATCCCGCCTGTTGTCCGGATACAACGGCGCCCCGTCCGGCAGCATCCGGACGGGGCGCCTTGCCTTGGGGAGGCCGCTCTCGGCTAGAGATCTGACAGGTACTTGATGTACGACTTGATCTGCGCGCCGAAGAGGTCCACCCACGCCTTGAGGGTGCCGTCGGTCACGCCACCTGCAAAGTCGAGGTCGCTCTCGAGCACCGGGTTGCCGTCCTCGTCGGCGTAGGCGCGCCCGAAGCGGTGGTTGGCGTTCCACTCGTTCATCTGCTTCGGGGTGACGGTGACGTCGCTGAAGGAGATGTAGAGCTGGGCGTCCTCGTTATTCTTGCCCATGAAGAGGACGACGGTCGCGCCCTCGAGCTTGAGGCGCCAGCTGGTTTCATTGCGCGTCGTGAACTCGACGTCCATGCCGCGGAGGACCGACTCCATGTGGCTGTTCGAGACCGATGTCATGACCTCATCCTGGGCCTCAAGACGGTTGCCGGCGCCGGCCAGCGCCAGGAGCGCAACGGCGGAAGCGGTGGCAAGCAGTGTCCTACGGACGGCGACGGGCATGACGGGTCTCCGGCAAGGGTGAGAGGCGTGCAGGTGCGGACAATCTGTGCATCGGGCATCGGGGGGACAAGGCCCCGCGCTCACCCGACGCGCCACTTGGTGCCGCCGGGGCCATCCTCAAGAATCACGCCACGCGCGGCGAGCTCCTGCCGGATGCCGTCGGCGGTCGCGAAATCGCGCGCTTGCCGCGCCGCCTTCCGGGCGGCCAGCCGCTCCTCCACCCACGCCGCCAGCCCCGCGTCAGCGGCCTTCGGGGTCGGGAGGACGTCGAGCACCCCGGTGGCCCAGGCGAACGCCTCGCGCGCCGGCGCCGTGGCAGCCGCGCCGCGGTCGAGCGCGCGGTTGCCGGCGGTGACGAACTCGAAGAGCGCCGCCACGGCCCGAGGGGCGTTGAGGTCGTCGTCGAGCGCGGCGGCGAATTGCTCCCGGAGGAGTCCCGCCGCCCCGTCCAGCTCCGCGGTGGCGCCCGCCCCCACCGCCCCGCCGGGTGCGGCGGGCGCCCCGGCCAGTCGGGCGGCGAAGTCGCCCAGGCGCCGGAGGCCGGCGGCCGCCTGGGCCAGCGACTCGTCGTTGAGGTCGAGCTTCTGCCGGTAGTGGGTCTGGAAGAAGAAGAGCCGGAGCGCCGCCGCGTCCACCCCGTCCTCCTTGAGGTCCCGCGCGGTGGTGATGTTGCCGAACCGCTTGCTCATCTTCTCGCCGCGCACGTTCAGGAACTCGCCGTGCATCCAGACTCGCGCGAAGTCGGGCTTCCCGGTGTGGGCGCAGCTCTGCGCGATCTCGTCCTCGTGGTGCGGAAAGATCAGGTCCACGCCGCCGGCGTGGATGTCGAGGACGTCCCCACCCCACTTCTCGCGCAGGAGGTCGAGCGCCATGGCGGAGCACTCGAGGTGCCAGCCGGGGCGACCGCGGCCGAAGGGCGCGTCCCACGCCGCCCGCACCGCCTCGTCGTCGGGCTGCGCCGCCTTCCAGAGGACGAAGTCCCGGGCGTCCTCCTTGGCGTATTCGTCGGTGCTCACCCGGCCGCTCGCCCCGGTGCGCAGCTCGCGCTGGTCGAGCTGGCTCAGGCGGCCGTAGGCCGGGAAGCGCCCGATGGCGAAGTACACCGAGCCGTCGTCGCCCCGGTAGGCCACGCCCTTGGCCAGCAGCGACTCCACCAGCGCGATCATCGGCGCGATGAACTGCGTGGCCCGGGGGTAGGCGTGCGCCGGCCGGATCCGGAGGTAATCCCGATCGGCAAAGAACGCCTGCGCGTACGGCTCGACGTGATCGCGGAGCGGAAGCCCGGCCTTCGACGCGGCCTGGATCGTCCGGTCGTCCACGTCGGTCAGGTTCATGATGTGGAAGACGGCGTACCCGCTCGCCTCGAGCCACCGACGGAGCAGGTCCTCGAAGAGGAAGGTCCGGAAGTTCCCGATGTGGGCGTAGTTCCAGATGGTGGGGCCGCAGGTGTAGAGGGAGACCCGCCCCGGCACCAGCGGCGTGAACTCCTCGACCCGGCGGGTCATCGTATTGTGGAGGCGAAGCGGCATGGGCCAATCGGGGCGGAAGTGGACGGAAAGCTACGGCCCCCCCGATGAAGGCGTCAACGCGAGGGGCGCCAGTCGTACTCCACGCGGCTCTCGGCCACCGTCAGGCCCCGGGCACGGCAGGCGGCCAGAACGACCTCGGCCCGCTCGCGCCGAAGCGGCACCCGGATCCACGCACTTCCCGGCGAACCCACCACCCGAAGCGCCAGGACCCGGCACCTCCGGAGCACCTCGGGCGCGGCCCACCGCGGCCCGAGGGGGCCCGGCAGTCCTACCCGGTCACAGCAGCGAAGGAGGGTGCCGGGGTCGGCCGAGAGGAGCGCCACCGCCGCACCCCGCTCCGCGAGGGCGGCCAGCGCCGCGTCGGATGCGAGCGAGGCGGCGGGCGCCAGGGAAACCACCACCCGCGGTGGAGGGTCGAAGGCGGCGCGCCGGAGCTCGGCCTCGGAATGCAGCCATGGCCCGAAGGGCGCAAGGGCGCCGGGGGCGGCGCGCACCCCGGCGGCATCGGTGAGGAGCCCCGCCACCGTGCCGCGCGGGAGCGCGAGAAGGAGGGGAACGAAGTCGGACAAGGCGGCGGAATGCCCATGAAGCATCCCGACACGGTAGTCCTCGACTCGCCGGCCACCGTGACCCGGGGACTGCGGGCCGGGGCCGCTTAGCGGCGGTCGGGCACCCGCGTGAGGAGGACCGGCCGGTCGGCGCCGCGCAGGACCTTGTCCGCCACGCTCCCCAGCACCATCCGCCGCACGCCGCGCGCGCCGTGGGTGGCCAACGCCATCAGTTCCGCGCCGGCCAGGGACGCCTCGTGGAGGATCGCCTGCGCCACGCCGGGCTCGACGACGACCCGCGTGCTCACCGCCACCGTGGGGCTCCGGAGCCGGGCCGCCACGGCCTCGACCTGGGTGGTGGCCTGGGCGGTCAGCGCCTCGGTCAGGCCCTCGTCCACGAGGGGCACCGCCGGCATTCCCGCATCGCCAGCAATGGGCACCGGGGGCACAACGCGCACCAGGACCACCTCGCACCGTGATGGATGGGCGAGCGCCAGCGCAGGGCCGATCGCCGATTCCGATTCGGCCGAGCCGTCAAGCGCCACGAGGATCTTGCGGAATCGCTCCGCCCGCGGGATGGCCGTTCCCTCGGTGGGCCGGATGAGGAGGAGCGGCATGGTGAGCCGACGCACGAGGGCGTCCGACACGCTGCCGAGCCAGAGCCGGCTCAATGCGCCCCGGCCGTGCGTGGCCAGGACCACCAGGCCGAAGGCGTTGTCCTCGGCGTGGCGGGCCACCTGCTCCACCACCTCGCCGTCGAGGAGCCGGCAGGTGACGTGGGCAAAGCCCCCTTCTTCGAGGCGCGCCACGCTGTTGGCCAGGTACTGCTCCTCGGCGCTCCGGATGGCCGGGTCGACGGCGGTTGCCGCCACGGCGCCCTCGGAGGCGATGGTCCACGGGGGGACCGGGTCGTGCACCCGCACCAGTTCCAGGTGGGCGCCGAGTCCCTTGGCCAGGCACGCCGCCCAGGGGAGCGCCTGCTCCGAGAAGGGCGAGCCGTCGAGCGGAATGAGGATGCTCTTGATCATCGCGTAGATCCTTTTCCCCGGACGGCGCCGGTCACAGGAACAGCAGCGCCGCCGATGTAGCCAGCGCGAGGGCAGCGAAGCCGAGCCCCGCGCGCCGGCGGTAGAGCCCGGACCCGAGGCCGACGGCGAGCGCACCCTTGAGCAGGGTGTTGCTGAGGAGCCCGACGCCGATGGCGAGTGCAGCCAGGGAGGCCATGGCGGCGCGCGGCTCAAGCCGCGTCATCGAAATCGTCAATGCGTCCATGTCCGTCAGGCCGAGCAGGGCGGCGAGCGGAAGGATGCCCGTCTCGCCAAACTGGAGGCGCACCCATTCCAGCGCCATCAGCGACAGCTGGAACAGGAGGGCCAGCCGGATTGCGCCGGCCAGGCGCAGCGGACTTTCCGGCGGTGGCATCGGGGCCTCGGCCTCGCCGCTCCCGGTGCGACCCTGGCGGATGGCGATCGCGAGGAGGATGAGGCCCGTCCCCAGCGGCACGGCCACGTAGGGCACCAGCTCCCGGGCCGCGAACGGGTTGAGCGCCACGGTCACGGCCGCGACCCGCACGGGGAGCACGGTGGACGCCGCGATGGTGCCGACCGCCAGGCCGTACCCCGCCTCGGGCTCGAGCCGGCTGCGCCGCGCAAAGGCGAGGGTGACGGCGGTCGAGGAGACGAGCCCGCCCGCCAGCCCCGCAAGGCCGTACCCCCGGGTGGTGCCCACCACCCGCCGAGCCACGTAGCCGACGAAGTTGAGTCCGGAAAAGACGAGGACGAGCGCCCAGAGCGCCTGCGGGCGAATACCGCCGAGGGGACCGTAGGGCCCCACCGGGAGGATGGGCAGGACGACCAGCGCAAGGACGGCAAACTGGACGGCGCCCCGGAGTTCCCAGTCGTCCAGTCGGCTGACGAAATGATGGATGCGGCTCTTCTCGTGGAGCGCGAGGACCATCACCACCGTCGCCGCGCTCGCCACCCGGATCTCGCCCAGCCCCGACGCCGCGCCGAGCCCGAGCACCACCAGCGCCGCCATCTCGGTCGTGCCGTCGGGGTCGGCGGACCCGCGGCGGCTCGCCACAACGTACGCCGCGGCCACGAGCAGGCCGGCGCTGGCGAGCAACACAGCGGCCAGGGCCACGAGACCGTCCGCGGCGAACCGGCCGACCAGCCCCCCGACGGCGCCCAGCAACAGGAAGGTCCGGGCCCCCGCAAAGCGGGCGTCCGGACCCGAGGCGTGCCCCGACCACTGGCGCTCAATCCCGACCGCCAGCCCCAGCAGCGCGGCCACGGCGAGCCCGATCGCCGCGTCCGGCACGGCGGTGGGCAGCGCCGCGGCCAGGGTCACGTGGTCATTCCTTCTTGTCGGGCGCGGCGGCCGGCGGCGCGGCGCACCCCGCCTGTCCCTGGCAGCAGGGCATCCCCGGCTGGCACCCGCCGGCGCCCATGCCGCCCATGCCGCCCATGCCGCCATGCATCATGCCCATCATGTGCTCGTGCATCATCTTCATCATCGACTGCATTTCCAGGCGGTCCTGGGCCATGGCATTGATGACCGCGGCCATGGCGTCGGTCTTCTTGCTTCCCTTGGCGGCGTTCATCGCCTCGACCAGCGTGGCAAGGCGCGCATTGGCGGAGTCCATCCTGGCCATCATGGCGGCGCACATGTCACCGCAGGAGCCGGCGGCGCCGGGGCCCATCGCGTGGGCGTGACCGGCCATCGGGGGCGGGCCCGCGGGAGCAGGCGCCGGATTCTGGCCGGCGGCCGGGAGGGCCAGAAGGAACGGGGCAACGAGGGAAATCAGCGCGGCACGACGCATGAGCAGCTCCAGAAGGAGTGGGATGGTCAGAGTGGCACGGTGAGCACGGCACAGAGTGCCGTATGGAGGAGACTCCGGGCGACGCTCCCCCCCTCGACCACCCCTGGCGGCCCCCCTCGATGATAACCGAATGCCAGAAGGTGCGCCCCGGACTCGGCGGTCTCGGCCAACAGCTCGCCGAGGACGTTGCCCCGGCGGATGCGCAGGTCGGTGGGGAGCTTGCTGCGGTCGATGGTGCGGTTGAGGCGAAGGGTCCGGGAAGCGGGGAGGGCGGCGGCGAGGTCCTCAGGCTCGTTGAGCCAGACCGGCTCCACCGTCACCGCCTTGAGCGGAAGCCCGGCCGATCGGGCAAAATCGGAGGCGGTCTGGAACACCCCCGCGCTCCGCTCGGAGGCGTCGAGGCAGACGAGCATGGGGCTCAGGTCGTCGGCATCCTGCCCGATGAACAGGCAGGGGACGCGGCTCCGCCGCGCGACGGCATCGGCGGTGTCGCCGAGGAACATCCGCTGACGCTGGGTCCTGTGCTTGTGCCCCAGAACCAGGAGGTCCCCGGCATGGTCTTCGGCGTAGCGGGGGATCTCGACGCCGGGCACGCCAGCCAGGACGGTGAACGCCGGCGTGACCCCCGGGGCCTCCGCCTTGAGCGCGGGCTCGAGGGCGCGCGTCAGGTCCCGCAGGAGCGACTGCCGCTCTGGATCCGTCACCCCTCCCTCATCCGCCGGCACCGGCTGGGCAATCGGCTTGACGGTGATCACCGAGAGGCGGGCTCCCGCCTTGGCGGCAAGGCGGGCCGCGACGACAGCGGCGTGATGGCCGGCCGCGGACTGGTCCGTGGCCACGACCACATGCCGAAGCACCATCGAGTGGCTCCGGATCAGGGACTCCACAGTCTGGTCAGGGGCGCCTGAAGCGATCGTGAAGATCTCCACAAGAAACCCGCCCAAACTCGCCCAACCGGCGTCGCCAGCGTACCTTCCGCGCATGTCACCCCCTGACACCGGGGGCCACCCCTCCCCGGAACGGCTGGAGCAATTAGTGTCGGCCGGCCTCCTGCTCACCTCCGAGCTCTCGCTCGAGGGGGTATTGCAGCGCGTGGCGGAGCTGGCGCGCGCCATCATCGGCGCGCGGTACGCGGCCATCGGGGTGCTGTCCGATGACCACCTCCGGCTGGAGGCGTTCGTCACCGCCGGCATCGACCAGGAGACCCGCCTTCGAATCGGCCCACCGCCGATCGGGCGCGGCGTCCTCGGCCTCGTGATGCGGGAGCGGCAGGTCATCCGCATCCGCGACCTCACCGCCCACCCCAGCGCCGCCGGGTTCCCAGCCGGCCACCCTCCGATGCATTCCTTCCTCGGCGTGCCGATCGAGCGGCGGCGCGGGGTGTTCGGGATCCTTTACCTCACCGAGAAGATCGGCCAGGCGGAATTCACCGCCGACGACGAGCACCTGGCCCGGCTCCTCGCGGCGCAGACCGGCGCCGCCGTCGAGAATGCGCGCCTGCACGAGGAGAGCGCCCGGCTGCTGGAGGAGGTCCAGCAGCTGCAGCGGTCGCGGGAACGCTTTTTCGCGATGGTGAACCACGAACTCCGGAACGCCCTGGCGGGGGTGTTCGGCTGGGCCGAGATGCTGGTGCGCAAGAAGGACCCTGCCACCGTGCCCAAGGCGGCCTTCGAGGTCCTCGATTCCGCCGACCAGGCCATTGCCCTGGTGAATGACCTGCTCGACCTGAGCCGGCTGGACGAGGATCGGCTCAAGCCGGTGCTGCGCGAGGTGGACCCAACCGCGATGGTGCAGCGCGCCCTCCATCGCGTGACCCCGCTCTGCGAGGCCAAGTCAATCCAGGTCGACTTCAACGCCTCGGCTCGCTTTGCCGCCATCCAGACTGACGCTCACCGGGTGGAGCAGATCCTCTTCAACATCGTGGGGAACGCCATCCGGCACGCCCCGGCCAGGAGCACGATCGCCGTCTCGATCGCCACGGCACCCGGGCGGCTCCGGATCGAGGTGGTGGATCAGGGCCCCGGGGTGGCGCCGGAGGATCTTGATCGGATCTTCGACATTTACCAGACGAAGGCCGCCGAGGGTGGGGTTGGACTGGGGCTTCCCCTGTCCCGCCGCCTGGCCCGACTCCTTGGCGGCGACCTTCGGGCGGAGGCTCGGCCGGGGGTCGGGGGGTGCTTCATCCTGGAACTCCCGGGTGGCGGTTCCGTGAAGATTCCTTCATCATAGCTTCCATGCACGTTCATCCCCTCCTCATACTTTGAGCGGCATGAAAGTTCTCGTCGTGGAGGACGACCGGAAGGTCGCCGGGTTCATCGAGCAGGGCCTGAAGGAAGAGGGCTGGACCGTGGACGTCGCCCCGGACGGGGAGGAGGCCACGATGCTGGCCCACGTCTATCAGTACGACGTCATTCTGCTCGACGTGGTGCTCCCCAAGAAAAACGGCTTCCAGGTGGCGGCGGAACTGCGCCGGGAAGGCCGCAACACTCCCATCCTGATGCTCACCTCCCGGGACGCGGTGGAGGACGTGGTGCGCGGGCTCGACGCCGGCGCCGACGATTACCTCGCCAAGCCGTTCCGCTTCGAGGAGCTGCTGGCCCGGATGCGCGCCCTGGTGCGCCGGGGAGGCGCGGAGCGCCTCGAGACCCTCCGCTACGGCCCGCTGTCGATGGACCGCCTGCGCCACGAGGTGCGGCTCGACGACAAGCCGATGGACCTCACGCCGAAGGAGTTCCAGCTCCTCGAGTTCTTCCTCCTGCACCCCGAAGAGGTGGTGCGGCGGACGACGCTGCTCGAAAAGGTCTGGGACATGCACTTCGACCCGGAGAGCAACGTGGTGGACGTGCACGTCGGGAACCTGCGGAGGAAGCTGGCCGGCTCCTCGGGCCGCAACCTCATCTCGACGGTGCGGGGGGTCGGCTTCTGCCTCCGCGCCAACGGTACGGCCGCCTCCCGCTCCGCGTGAGCCGGCGCATCCCGCCGGCGCTCCTTCCGGGGGCGGCCCTCCTTTTCATCCTTGCCGGCCTCTTCCTGCGGCTCCAGCCCTCGATCGCGGGCTGGAGCCAGCCGGTCTGGCTTGCTGGCCTCGTCCTGACCGGCGTGCCGGTGGCGGTCCGGACGCTCATCGGTCTGGTCCACGGCAGGGCCGCCGCCGACCTGGTGGCGATGCTCGCCATCGTCTCCGCCATCCCCCTGGGGGAGCCCCTCGCGGGGCTGGTCGTCGTGCTGATGCAGACCGGGGGCGAGGCCCTCGAGCGCCTGGCCGAGGGGCGAGCGAGCGCGGCGGTCCGCGCGCTTGAGGAGGCGGCCCCGCACGAGGCGCACCGGATCGCGGCGGACGGCGCGGTCGAGGACCTGGCCGCCGACGCCGTGTCCCCGGGCGACCTCCTCCTCGTGCGTCCGGGCGAGATGGTGCCGTGCGACGCGGTGGTGCTGGAGGGAGCCTCCCACGTGGATGTTTCCCGCCTCACCGGCGAGCCGGTGCCGGTCCACGCGTCGGCCGGGACGCCGCTGCCGAGCGGTGCGGTGAACGGCGAGGGACCGCTCACGATGCGGGCCACGGCCCGCGCCGCCGAGAGCCTCTACGCGAGGATCGTGGAGCTGGTCCGGTCCGCGCAGGCGAGCAAGGCGCCGCTTCAGCGCCTGGCCGACCGGTACGCCGTCTGGTTCACGCCGCTGACGCTGATCGTGTGCGTGGTCGCGTTCGTCGCCTCGCACGACGCGCGGCGGGTGCTCGCGGTGCTGGTGGTGGCGACGCCCTGTCCCTTGATCCTCGCAACGCCGGTCGCGATCATCGGCGGGCTGAATCGCGCGGCCAGGCGGCAGGTGGTGGTCCGGAACGGCGTGGCGCTCGAGCAGCTGGGCGACGTGACGACGGCGATGTTCGACAAGACCGGGACCCTCACGGTGGGCCGACCGGCCTTGTCGCGCGCGGCGCCGATGGCGCCGTTCGGCGAGGTCGAGCTTCTGGAACTGGCCGGGGCGGTCGAGCACGGCTCCGGCCACCTCCTGGCGCGCTCGGTCGTCTCGGGTGCGGAGGCGCGCGGGGTGCGCCTGCCGAGCGCCACGGACATTCGGGAGGCGCCGGGCCAGGGGGTGTCTGGACGGGTGCGCGGACGCACCGTGGTGGTCGGGTCGCGGGAATTTGTGCGGGGCCACGCGCCCGGGGCCATTGCCCCGCTCGACGCGGCCGACGGCCACCGCGCCGCGCTCCGCGCCTACGTGGCGGTGGACGGCGCCCCCGCCGGCGTCCTCGAGTTTGCCGATGCCACGCGCCCCGAGGCGGCAGAACTCCTCCGCCGGCTCGCGGGCCTGGGCATCCGGCGGATGGCGCTCCTTTCCGGGGACCGCCGGGAGAACGTGCAGGCGCTGGGCGACGCCCTCGGCTTCACCGAGACGCACGCCAACCTTCTCCCCGACGGCAAGGTGGCACTCATCCGCGAGGCGATGGGGCGCGGCGAGCGGGTGGTGATGGTGGGCGACGGCACCAACGACGCCCCGGCGCTCAGCACCGCCACCGTGGGTGTGGCGCTGGCCTCCCACGGCGGCGGCATCACCGCCGAGGCCGCCGACGTGGTCATCCTGGCCGACGACCTCGGCCGGGTGGCCGAGGCGGTGGAGACCAGCCGCCGCACCATGCGCATCGCACGGCAGAGCATCTGGACCGGCCTCGGCATGAGCGGCGCCGCGATGGTCGTGGCGGCCCTGGGGCACATCCCCCCGGTCGCGGGGGCGGTCCTGCAGGAAGTGATTGACGTCGCCGTCATCCTGAACGCGCTCCGGGCGGCCCGTCCCGCACCGGCGCGCACAGCCTTGGGCATCACCTGACCCCTTCACCCGCACCACCGGGAGCCGCCATGCAACCGCAGCTGGAGTCTTTCCGTTACGACGACGCGATCGTGCGGAAGTTCCTCTGGGCCACCTATGTCTGGGGCCTCGTCGGGATGTCGGTGGGCCTGCTGATCGCGCTGCAGCTGGCCGTGCCGTCGCTCAACCTCGACCTCCCCTGGCTCAGCTTCGGCCGGCTCCGGCCCCTCCACACGAACGCCGTCATCTTCGCCTTTGCGGGCAACGCGTTCTTCACCGGGGCGTACTACTCCTCCCAGCGGCTCCTCAAGACGCGGATGTTCAGCGACGCCCTGAGCGCCGTCCACTTCTGGGGGTGGCAGCTCATCATCGTCCTGGCCGCGCTCACCCTGCCCCTCGGCTTCACGCAGGCCAAGGAGTACGCCGAGCTCGAGTGGCCGATCGACATCCTGATCGCGGTCGTGTGGGTGGTCTTCGCGGTGAACTTCTTCGGCACCATCGCGAAGCGGCGGGAGCGGCACCTCTACGTGGCCATCTGGTTCTACATCGCCAGCATCGTGACGGTGGCCATCCTGCACATCTTCAACAACCTGTCCCTCCCCGCCGGCCCCCTCAAGAGCTATTCGATCTATGCCGGCGTGCAGGACGCCTTCATGCAGTGGTGGTACGGCCACAACGCAGTGGCCTTCTTCCTCACCACCCCGTTCCTCGGCCTGATGTACTACTTCCTGCCCAAGGCGGCCGACCGGCCGGTGTACAGCTACCGGCTCTCGATCCTGCACTTCTGGACGATCGTCTTCCTCTACATCTGGGCGGGCCCGCACCACCTCCATTACACGGCGCTGCCGGAGTGGGCCTCCACCCTGGGGATGATCTTCTCCGTGATGCTGTGGATGCCGTCATGGGGCGGGATGATCAACGGGCTCCTGACCCTGCGCGGCGCCTGGCGCAAGGTGGTGGAGGACCCGGTCCTCAAGTTCTTCGTGGTGGCGGTCACGGCCTACGGCATGTCCACCTTCGAGGGGCCGATGCTCTCGGTCAAGAGCGTCAACGCCCTGGCGCATTACACCGACTGGATCATCGCCCACGTGCACACCGGGGCCCTCGGCTGGAACGGTCTCCTGACCTTCGGCATGGTGTACTGGCTGGCCCCGCGCCTCTTCCAGACCAAGCTCCACAGCCAGAAGATGGCGGAGGTGCACTTCTGGCTGGCCACCTTCGGCATCATCCTCTACGCCACCGCCATCTACAGCGCCGGGCTCACCCAGGGGCTGATGTGGCGCGCCTACGACGCCACCGGACGGCTCGAGTACCCGGCGTTCATCGAGACGGTCGTCCGCCTCATGCCGATGTACTGGGTCCGCGCCGCGGGAGGCACCCTCTTCGTGGCGGGCATGGTCCTCTTCGGCTACAACATCTTCCGGACCTGGAAGGCCCGGCCGGCCACCTATGAGGAGCCGGTCATCCAGGCGGCGCCGCTCGCGCGCGAGTACCACGAGGCGGCGGCCCCCGCGCCCACCGGCGCCCTGGCCCGGTTCGCCCAGGCGGCGTGGCACCGGACGTGGGAGCGGCTGCCGGTCACGTTCACCGTCATGGTGGCGGTGGCGGTGGTCGTGGCCTCGCTCTTCGAGATCATCCCGACCTTCCTCATCAAGTCGAACGTGCCGACCATCGCCTCGGTCAAGCCGTACACCCCGCTCGAACTGGCAGGCCGGGATCTCTACATCCGCGAGGGCTGCTTCAACTGCCACTCGCAGATGATCCGCCCCCTGCGCTACGAGACCGACCGCTACGGCGAGTACTCCAAGCCCGGCGAGTTCGTGTACGACCATCCCTTCCTGTGGGGGTCACGCCGGATCGGGCCGGACCTGGCGCGCGAGGGCGGCAAGTACCCCGACCTCTGGCACGTCCGCCACATGAAGGCGCCGCGGGACATCGAGCCCAAGTCCATCATGCCGGGCTACCCGTGGTTGCTCACCAACCCCCTCGACTTCGACGGCATCCAGCGGCGGGTGGACGTGATGGCCATGCTCGGCGTGCCCTACGGGGCCTCGATGCAGGACGCGCCCGGCCAGGCCCGAGCCCAGGCGGCGGCGATTGCCCAGGGGATCCAGGCCAGCGGCGGACCCGCCGACCTCGGTGACAAGGAGATCGTGGCGCTGGTGGCGTACCTCCAGCGCCTGGGCCGGGACGTGAGCGCGCCGAGCCTTTCCGGCGCGGGAGGGATGTGACGTGCGCCTCTCCGACATCATGAGCGGCGCCGGGCTCTCCGGCTACGCCGAGGTTGCGCTCGTGATCTTCCTGCTGGCCTTCCTGGCCATCGTGGTGGCGGTCTTCGCGCCGGCACGGCGGAAGGACTTCGATGCCGCGGCCCGCATGCCGCTCGACGACACTCACCCCCAGTCCCCGCGCCCGCGCCGAGGAGACGAGTCATGACCGCCCCGCACGACGACGACCGCCTGCTCGACCACAGCTATGACGGCATCCAGGAGTACGACAATCCGATGCCCCGCTGGTGGCTGTACATCTTCTGGGGCACGGTGCTCTGGTCCGTCCTGTACTGGTTCAACGTTCCCGGGATCGGCATCGGGCAGGGCCGCATTGCCAACTACGACGCGTCCGTGGCGGCGGCGGTGGCGGCCCGCCCCCCGGAAGCGACGGCCGGTCCGCCCGCCGACCAACTGCTTGCCATGAGCAAGGACACCGCCGTCCTCACCCGCGGCAAGGCGGTGTTCCAGGCGTATTGCACCGCGTGTCACGGCCCCGACGGCGGTGGCGTCATCGGCCCCAACCTGACCGACAACGCCTGGATTCACGGCGGCACCCCCGACGCGATCTACCGGACGGCCCACGACGGCGTCCTGGCCAAGGGGATGCCGGCGTGGGGGCAGATGCTCAAGCCGGAGCAGCTGAACGACGTGGTCGCGTACGTGATCTCGCTCCAGGGGACCACGCCCGCCAACCCGAAGGCCCCGGAAGGCGTCGTCGCCACCCCGTGACCGCCTCTCCCGCCACCCATCCGCACGCGCCGGGGCGCGTCCTCAGCACGCTGAACGAGGACGGGACGCGCCGCTGGATCCGCCCGAAGCTCTCTCCCGGGCGCTTCTGGCACCTGCGGCGTTGGGTGGCCTACGCCCTGATGGTGGTGTTCTTCATCATCCCGTATCTGCGGCTCGATGGAAAGCCGCTGGTGCTGCTCGACGTGCCGCGGCGGCAGTTCACGCTCCTCGGCTACACCTTCCTGCCGACCGACACCCTGCTCTTCATGCTGCTCCTCCTGAGCATCGCGATCAGCATCTTCCTGCTCACGGCGCTGTTCGGCCGGGTCTGGTGCGGGTGGGCTTGCCCCCAGACGGTGTACATGGAGTTCCTCTTCCGGCCCATCGAGCGGCTGCTCGAGGGCGGACGCAGCGGATCGGTCGTGCTCGACAAGGCCAAGGGATTCAAGCCGCGCCGGGTGGTCAAGCACGCGGTGTACCTCGTCCTCGCGCTCTTCCTGGCGCACACCTTCCTGGCCTATTTCGTCGGGGTCGAGAACCTCCTCCAGTGGGTACGGCAGTCGCCGGTCGAGCATCCCACGTCGTTCCTGATCATGGCGGGGACCACCGCGCTCATCCTCTTTGATTTCGGCTGGTTCCGGGAGCAGACCTGCCTGGTGGCCTGCCCCTACGGCCGACTCCAGTCGGTGCTCCTCGACCGGCAGTCGGTCATCGTGGGGTACGACGTCCGCCGCGGCGAGCCGCGCGACCGCAAGGTCAAGGACCGCGCCACCGGCGCCGGCGACTGCATCGACTGCGGCGCGTGCGTCCTCACCTGCCCCACCGGGATCGACATCCGCGACGGCCTCCAGATGGAGTGCATCCACTGCACCCAGTGCGCCGACGCCTGCGACGCGATCATGGACAAGGTCGACAAGCCGCGCGGCCTCATCCGCTACACCTCGCGGGACGCGGTGGAGGGCAGGCCGGCACGGCTCCTCCGGCCTCGCGTGGTGCTCTATCCCCTGGCGCTCGCCCTGGCCGTCGGGCTCCTCGCCTTCAACCTGGGAACCAAGTCGGACACCGACGTGACGCTGCTCCGGGGCGCGGGCGCGCCCTTCACGCGACAGCCCAACGGCACGGTCGTGAACCAGATCCGGGTCAAGATCACCAACCGCGCCTCGACCGACCGGGCCTACCGGCTCGAGGTGACGGGCATCGCCGGCGCGACGCTCATCGCGCCGCAGAACCCGTTCGCCGTGGGGGCGGGCCGGACCGCCGAGACGAGCGTCTTCGTCGTGGTGCCACCGGAACGGTTCGACGAGGACCGCCTGGCGGTGACGCTCCGGGTGAGCGATGGCGCCGGCTTTGCCCTCGACGCACCGTATGAATTGGTCGGGCCGGAGCACGACGACCACCCCTCCGAGGGTGACGACCGGTGACGGGCGGACGCTGGTGGCCCGCGGCGCTGGGCTTCGTCCTGGCGGTGACGGTGGTGGCCAATGTGGCGCTGCTCTGGACCTCGAGCCGCGACCCGAGCTACGCCGTGGAGCCGGACTACTACCGGCGCGCCGTCGAATGGGACTCGACGGTGGCCCGCCGCGCGCGGAGCGCCGCCCTCGGCTGGAAGGCGGACGTGGCGCTGGAGGCCCCCGAGGCGGGAGGCTCCACCCTGCGGCTGGTGCTCACCACCAAGGACGGCGCCCCTCTCGACTCGGCCGCGGTGCGCGCCGAGGCCAGTCACAACGCCCGGGGCGCAGAGCTGTTCGAGGTGACGCTCGCCGCCGTCGGCCCCGGACTGTACGCCGGCCGGATTCCCTCCGCCCGACGCGGACTCTGGCGGGTGGACCTGCGCGCCACGCGGGGACACGACCTCTTCGTGGAACGGGTCACGGTGGACAACGAGGCCATGCCGGCCCCGTGACCGCCCTCGTCCTCTCCGTCCTCGGCGCCAGCCTGCTCGGCAGCCCACATTGCGCCGCCATGTGCGGCGGGTTCGCCTGCTTCTTCAGCGGCGAGGCCGGCGCCCGGCCGAGCCGGTGGACCCATGCCACCTACCACGCCGGGCGTCTCCTGGCCTACGCCCTCCTCGGCGCGGCGGCGGGGTGGGCCGGCGCCGGCTTCGACCTGGCGGGACGGATGGCCGGGCTGCAGCGGCCCGCGGCAGTCATTGCAGGCGGCCTGATGATCCTGTGGGCTGCCGCCACGCTGGCGGCCGCGCTCGGCGTGTGGCGCGGCGCCACCGGCGCCCCGGCCGGGGTCCGCCGTCTCTTCGCGCGGGCCATGACGGCACTGGCCGACCGGCCGCCGATGGCGCGGGCCGCCACGATCGGCGTCCTCACGGCGCTCCTCCCCTGCGGCTGGCTCTATGTCTTCGTGGCCACCGCCGCTGGCACCGCCTCGGTTGCCGGCGGAGCGCTGGTCATGGCCACCTTCTGGCTGGGGACGGTTCCCATCCTGGCGGGAATCGGCGCGCTGGCGCAGCGGGCGGCCGGCCCCCTCCGCGCCCGTCTGCCCGTCGTCACCGCCGCGGCCCTGCTGGTCCTCGGCGTCCTCACGGTGGCCGGCCGCTTCCACGGCCCGCACGCCTCGGCCGCCCCGGCGGTCCATGAGCACCATTAGCCTTCGTCCGCCGCCGGTCGCGGCCACGGCCTGCGCCCACTGCGGGCTGCCAGTGCCCGCCGCCCTCCTGCCCAGTGACGACGAGGCGGCGTTCTGCTGCGGCGGCTGCGCCACCGCCTACGCGATCATCCACGACGCGGGCCTGGCCGGCTACTACCGCCAGGCGGAGCGCCGGGGCGCTCCCGTCGAGCCTTCGGGACGGACCTACGAGGAGTTCGACCACCCCGCCTACCAGGCGCTCTATGTCCGCACCCGCCCCGACGGCACGGCGGAGACGGAGTGCTACCTCGACGGCGTGCACTGCGCGTCGTGCGTCTGGCTGGTGGAGCGGGTGCCGCTGCTTGTGCCCGGGGTCCTCCGCGCCGAGCTCGAGATCGGCCGCTCGCTGGCGCACCTCGCCTGGAACCCGGCCGTCACGTCGCTCGGCGCAATCGCCCGGGCGGTCGACGCGTTGGGCTACCGACCCCATCCGTTCCGCGCCCAGCGCGTCGAGGAGCGCCGCCGCACGGAGGACCGCGCCGCCATCCTCCGCATCGGCGTGGCGGGGGCGCTCGCCGGCAACGTGATGATGCTGGCGGTGGCGCTCTACAGCGGGTGGTTCGGCGGGATGGAAGCCGCCTTCACCCGGTACTTCCGGTGGCTGAGCCTGCTCCTCACGGCCCCCGCCCTCCTGTGGCCGGGGCGCGTCTTCTTCCAGGGAGCGCTCGCCTCGTTCCGCACCCGTCGGCTCCACATGGACCTGCCGATCGCCGTGGCGCTGGCCGCCGGCTTCGCCCGCGGCGCAGTCAACACCATCGCCGACACCGGCCCGATCTACTTCGACGGCGTGGCCATGCTCGTCTTCCTCCTGCTGGTGGGGCGCTTCCTCCAGCAGCGGGCCCAGCGTGCCGCCACCGACGCCACCAGCCTCCTCCACGGCCTCACGCCGGCGGGCGCCCACCTGGTCGAGGGCGACGGCGTACGCTCCGTCCCTGCCGAGGCACTCGTGCCAGGGATGCTGGTCGAGGTCCGGGCGGGCGAGAGCTTCCCGGCGGACGGGACGGTGCAATCCGGGGACTCGCGTGTGGATCTCGCGCTCCTCACCGGCGAGTCGCGCCCGGTCCGGGCAGCGGCGGGCGACCGGGTCTGGGCAGGCACGGTGAACCTGGGGAGCGCGCTGCGGGTGGAGGTCGTGGAAGCGGGCGAGACGAGCCGCGTGGGGCGGCTGCTGGCCGAGGTGGCAGCGGGGTCGGCGCGGCGGGCGCGGATCGTCCTCCTGGCCGACCGGGTCGCGGGATGGTTCGTGGGCGCGGTGCTCGTCTTGGCCGCGGGCACCTGGGCCTACTGGCACCGCGTGGCGCCCGACGCGGCGCTCGACAATGCGATCGCCCTCCTCATCGTGACCTGCCCCTGCGCCCTGGCCCTCGCCACGCCGCTGGCGGTGACGGCCGCCATCGGCCGTGCGGCGCGACGCGGCATCCTCATCCGAGGCGGGGACGCCCTCGAGGCGCTCGCCACCCCCGGCACCCTCTATCTCGACAAGACGGGCACCGTCACGGAGGGTCGCTTCCGCCTGGCGGCGTGGGCGGGGCCGGCATGGGCCGAGCCGCTGGTGGTGGCGCTCGAGCGCCACTCGAGCCACCCGGTGGCAGCGGGGTTCCTCGAAGCGTGGGGAGACCGGCCGACCTTCCCGGCGGAAGCGGTCCGGCAGACCCTCGGTGGCGGGATTGAGGGCACCGTCGCCGGACGCCGCGTGGTCGTCGGCTCGCCCGCCTTCGTGGCCGCGCACGCGCAGGGCGCCCCGCCGGAGACTTCAAGTTCCCATCAGGCGCTCACACCAGTGTGGGTGGCGGTCGACGGCCGGGTGGTGGGCGCCGCGGCGTTCGGCGACCCGCTCCGCGCGGGTTCGCGTGACGCCGTTGCCCGTCTCCGCAGGCGCGGCTGGCGGGCCTGCCTCCTCTCCGGCGATGCGCCGCGCGCGGTGGAAGGGGCCGCCGAGGCGCTCGGGCTCGGGGCGGGCGACTGGCGCGGGGGAGTGACACCCGAGGAGAAGCTCGCCGAGGTGGTCCGGGCGGGCAGCGGCGCAACGGTGGTGATGGTGGGTGACGGGGTCAACGACGCCGCGGCGATGGCCCGGGCCACGGTGGGGGTGGCGGTGCGCGGCGGCGCCGAGGCCTCGCTGGCCGCGGCGGATGTGTACCTGGCCCGCGCGGGCCTCGGCGAACTGGACGCGCTCGTCTCGGGCGCGGAGCGGACGCTGCGGGTCATCCGCCGCAACGTGGCGTTCTCGCTGGCGTACAACCTGGCGGGCGCGGCGCTGGCCATCGGCGGCTGGATCAACCCGCTCCTCGCGGCGATCCTCATGCCGGCAAGCTCGCTGACGGTGGTGTTGGCGTCATGGAAGGGGCGGACGTTCGAGGAGGCGGGATGAGCGTGCTGTACCTGGTGTTACCGCTGGCGCTGCTCCTCCTGGCCGGTGCCATTGCCGCCTATGCCTGGGCGGCGCGCCGTGGGCAGTTCGACGACCTCACCACCCCGGCGGTGCGCGCCCTGCACGACGACGAGCCGCCCCCGCCCACCACGGATCGCGCCTAGGCGTCGAGGCGCTTCTCGGCGGCCAGGATGGCCTCGACGAGCGGGGCCGGGTCGAAGCGCACCGGATCGGTGACGGGGAGGCCGGTCTCGCGGGCCGCCTTCGCGATGGCCTCGCGCGCGGCGGCCTCGTCGAGGTCGTAGGTGTTGAGCGAGATCCCGATGACCTTCGTGGGGTGCACCGCCGACCCGATGTCCTCGTACCAGCGGATGTAGTCGGTGAGCGGCGGGATCCTGACCCACGACGCCTCGCGGTAGTCGCCGAGGTAGACGCGGCTGGCCTGATGGCAGAGGATCATCGCGTCGGGGCAGGAGCCGTGGAGGAGGCTCAGCGTCACGCCCGAGTAGCCGGGGTGGTTGATGCTCCCCTGCCCCTCCACCAGCACGATGTCGGCGTCCTTGCTTCCCTCCAGCACGAGCCACTCCGCGGCCCCCGCCGTGAAGTCCGACACCACGGCGTCCACCGAAATGCCCCATCCCTCGATCATGATGCCGGTCTGGCCCGTGGCCACGAAGCGGGTGCGCCGGCCGCGCCGCTTGAGCTGGTCCACCAGCTGAAGCTGCGCGGTCATCTTGCCGGCGTTGCAGTCGGTTCCCACGGTCAGCACCACCAGCGCCTCGACGTCCTTGGCCAGGCCGGTGGCGACGGGAAGGTCGGGAGGCGGACGGCGGAGGTCGAGGAGCTTGCGCCCGCCGGCCCGGGCCTTCTCGGCCAGCATCGGGTCGTCGGCCAGGAAGGTGTGGAGGCCGCTCCAGATGTCGCAGCCGGCGTCGAGGGCCTCCGCCAGCCAGGTGCGCCAGTGCTCGGGAAGCCGGCCGCCCTGCGGCGCGATGCCGATGAGCACGGCATCGGGCTTGAAGGCCAGGCCCTCGCGCATGGTGGCCACGACGGGGATGGCGCCACCGTAGCCAAGCACGTCCTGGGCGGTCTTGCCGGCGAGCTGGCTGTCCAACACGGCGACCGTCCGCTCCGGGAGGTAGCGGACGATCGAGTTGGCGGTCTTGGACGTCAGGGGGCCGAAGTCGCAGTCGGCCAGAAGCAGGAAGCGCGGGCCGCTCATCGCTGGGTCGGATCGTCCTTCTCGACCTCCAGGACCTCGGCCTCGTGGACGTCCTCGGCGCCCTTGCCGATCTGGCGGGTTTCCTTGCCCGCGCCGGGGCCGAGGAGACCCATCTTGGCCTTGAGCTCGAGCAGCTGCTGGTCCGCGGTGCCGTGGTACTCGAGCGCCTCGAATTGCTGCACCAGGCGGTCGCCGCTGAACTCCTCCTGCAGCTCGGCCGACGCGAGCGCCTTGCGCTCGGCGTCCTCGATCTTCTCGGTCATCCGCTCGAACGACTCGAAGGCGCTCTTGTCGGACATCCCCGACATCGTTTCCTGGATCCGCTGCTGCGCCTCGGCGCGGCGGGCCCGGGCCACCAGGATGTTCTTCTTGCGCTTTGCTTCCTCGATCTTGTCGTTCAGCTGGCGCAGCGAGCCCTTCAGCTGTTCCGTCTGGGCCTTGTGGCGCACCCACGTCTCGTGCAGTTGCTGGGCGCCCTGCAGGTGCTCGTTGTAGCGCAGCAGCGCCTGCTTGGCCAGGTCGTCGCGACCCTCCTGGACCGCCAGCATCGCGCGGCGCTCCCAGTCCTCCGCCTGCTTGCGCATCGTCTCCGCGTCCGCCTGGAGCTTCTTCTCGTCGGCGATCGCCCCCGCCACCTCCTGCTTGGCCTTGGCGAGGTTCGACTTCATGTCGATGATCAGCTGGTTCAGCATCTTTTCCGGGTTCTCGGCCCGGCTGATCAGGTCGTTCAGGTTCGACCGGATCAGGGTGGACAGGCGGTCAAAGATCCCCATCGGGCATCACCTTTCGCGATACGGCACGAGCGCGCCCAGGTGGGTCGCCAGCGCCAGCGTGAGCGAGTCGAGGCTCGCCTCGAACTCGCTGAAGTCCAGGTTCTCCAGCTCCAGCGTGTCGGTCAGCACTACGTGATCGCCCTCGATGCCGTAGGAGCCGTGCACGAGGTCGCCCGCGTTGTACTCGAGCAGCTGGCGGAAGAGCTCGGCGCGCCGGGCCGCGTTGGCCGGCAGCTCCATGACTCGAAGCCGCAGGATCAACACCGGCGGCGCGTAACTCACCACCACCTCAGCGGCCTCGGAGCTGCGGACCTTCCACAGGCCCTCGCCCAGCTCCTCCACCGAGGTCCCCGCCGCCTCCAACCGGTCCAGGAAGGCCTGGACGTCGTCTCGGGTGACCATGGAGCCTCCTTTGCAAGAATCTAACCGCGGCCGGGGAGCGGCCAAGCACCGCCTACCCGGGCGGGAGCCGCGTGGCGTCCTCCGCGCGGGCCCGGGCGAGGAGGCGCTCGGTGAAGTCCACCCGCTCCTCGAGTTCGGCCAGCCGGCCACGCATCTGGTCCATTTCATCCAGCAGTTCCGGCGGAACCTCCGGCGGGAGCGGGGGCCCCGAGTGAATCCGGTCCGCCAACGCACGTCCCACCGGTCCCCGGAGCACCAGTGTCCCGACTACGCCGCCCGTGATCAGGGCCGGAATGGCGAACTCGGACCCGATCACGATCGACAGCGCCACGTACGCGCAGAGGAGGACCGAGGCCACGACGCCTCCGGCGATGTACAGGCCCTGGTCGGAGCCCTTCATGGGAGGCGCTCCGGCTGGCGCGCCTGGGCCAGCATCCGCTCGGTGAAGTCGAGCCGCTCCTCGAGTTCCTGCACCCGGAGCGCCAGCGTGTCGACCATGTGCGACTGTGCCTCCAGATCCGCCACCTGCGCCGCCGACGCCTCCCCGCTCGTGGGCGGCGGCAGCTGCTTGAGCCCCCTGTGCCGACGCACACTCAGCAGCAACAGCGAGGCGCCGCTCACCGTTGCCAGCATCACGATGGCGTCGTTGTGGCTCCAGATGGTCCCGCCGATGAACATCACGGCGATGGTGACCCCGACGTGGACCATCAGGTCGAACCCGTCGATCCCGAACGTCCGCCGGATCCAGCTCACCGCGCCCCCTCGATCCGGGCCGGCTCCTCCCGGGCCTGGGCCAGGAGGCGCTCGGCAAAGTCAAGCCGTTCCTCGAGCTCCTGCACCCGGTACACGAGGGTCTCGACGTCCTGGAGCCGGGCCTCGAATTCCGCCGCCCGCACGGCGGCCACCTCGCCGGAGGTCTCCGGGGGGAGCCGCTTCAGGGCAAAGTGGCGGCGCACCCCGAGCACCACAAATGACGCCGCCCCGACGAGGGCGAGCCCCTCCCCGTTGGTCGTCGCCTGGTCGGCGAGGACCATCAGGAAGAAGGTGACCCCGAACTGGATCACGAGGTCCACCGCGTCGAGGCCGACCCACCGCTTGAGGCTCATCAGCGCGGCCCCTTGAGCGCCGGCGTCTCGGTCCGCCCCTGCGCCAGCAGCCGCTCGGCAAAATCGAGCCGCTCCTCGAGCTCGTGGACCCGCCCCGCCTGCTGTTCAAGCTCCGCCATTCGCGCCTCTAGCTCCGCCACCGTGGCCAGCAACGCCGGCTCGCCGGCCGCCGCGGAGCCGCCCTCGATGCGGCGGGCCAGCGCCCGTCCGAGAGGGCCGCGCAGGATGAGCACCGACGCGAACGCGATCAGGAAAATGCTGCTGACGACGACAGGGGCGAGATCGCCGGGAGGCATGGGGCGTTCCTCCTGCTCAGTGGGGCAGTCGCGCCTGCTCGCGCTGCTGCGCGAGGAGCCGCTCCGTGAAGTCGATCCGCTCCTCCAGCTCGTGCACCCGCGCCTCCCGCTGCTCCAGGTCCGCCACCCGCGCCCGCAGCTCCTCGAGCTCGGCCAGCATCGCCGGGTCGGGGGCCGACTTCCCCTCGAGCCGCCGCGCGAGGGCCCGCACGAGCGGATAGCTGATGAGCACCACCGCGGCCAGGAAGCCGAGGGCCGTCAGCACCATCGCCGCCGGGCTCATCAGGACCCACGGCGGCGGCACCGGGGGCAGCGGGGCGATCACTTCGGTCTGGGCGAGGAGGGCGGCCGGCACGATCATCGAAGGTCTCCGGGTTGGAGTTCGCCGGCCGACCGCTGGCGGGCCAGCAGCCGCTCCGCAAAGTCGAGCCGCTCCTCCAGCTCGCCCACCCGGGCTCGCAGGTGGTCGAGCTCCCCGAGGACCTCCGGGTCGGCGGGCGGGGCCGCCCCCTCGATCTTGCGCATCCACGCGCGCCGCAGCGGCACCGCAAAGAAGAACACCAGCGCCACGGAGGAGCCGACGATGCTCATGATGAGGATGAATTCCGGAGGCGACATCGGCGGCGATTCCTATTCCGCGGGAAGCTTTGGCGCCTCACGCCGCTCGGCCAGCAGGCGTTCGGCGAAGTCCATGCGCTCGTGCAGTTCGGAGACCTGCGTCCGCAGGTCATCGAGCTCGGCCAGGACCTGGGGGTCCGGCGGCGCGAGTTCGTGGGTCTTGGCGCGGATCCGTTCCGCGTAGGCTTTGCCGATGGGGCTCACCGACAGGAGGAACAGCGTCCCGCCGCCGAAGATGAGCAGGATGGCCAGTACGCCTTCCACGTCCACGTTGCCTCGCTGGGGAGAATGCCGGACGTACGGTACGACGTTTCAAATTGTTTCAAACGACCTCAGTGCTACGCCTTAAGTGGTTTTGCCTGAACGCTTTAACTGGTGGAGGCGCTCCCGCGCAAGGCGGCGCCCTGTGGGGGTGGCGGCTAGGCCACCACCGGCCGTTTCGCGGTAGCGCACGTCCATCGAGCGCCCGATCTCCCCCATGGTGTCGATGACCTCGTCGGCGGGGATGGGGAATGCGATGCCGGCGAGCGCCATCTCGATGGCGGCAAGGGCAATGGCCGAGCCGCTCGCATTCCGGTAGACGCACGGGACCTCGACCAGCCCGCCAAGCGGATCGCACACCAGGCCGAGGGTGCCCTGCATGGCCAGCGCGACGGCGTGCGCCGCCACGGTTGGCGAGCCTCCCAGCACTTCCACGCCCGCGCCGGCCGCCATCGCGGCGGCGGCGCCCGTTTCGGCCTGGCAGCCACCTTCGGCCCCGCTCAGCGAAGCGCGCAGCGCCACCACGCCGCCGATCAGCCCGGCGGTGGCCAGGCCGCGAATAAGGGTGTCGTCACTGAGGCCCTGCCTCCCCGCCAGCCCGAGCAGGACGCCCGGGAGCACGCCCGCGCCGCCGGCGGTGGGGGCGGCCACGATCACTCCCATCGCCGCGTTCACCTCCTGGACCGCAAGCGCCCCGGCGAGGACGTCGGTGAAGAGGGTCCCCGAAAGCGGGCCCGCCGGACGGGTCAGGCGGGCGGCGTCCCCGCCCACGAGGCCACTCACGCTGCGGAGGTCGCCCGGCAGGCCGCGGGCCACCGCGCCGCGCATGACCTCGAGCGCCCGGCCCAGGCCCGCCTCGAGGTCAGCACGGCTCCGGAGGCCCTCTGCTGCCTCGGTCCGGAGCGCGAATTCGCCGAGGCTGACACCCGCCTCCTCCGCCAGCCGCACCGCCTCGTTGAGCGAGTCGATCATCAGGCCACCCGGTCGATGAGCCGGACGCTCTGGACGGCGGGGAGCGCCGCCAGCGCCTGTAGCGCGCTCGGGCCGAGGGCGTCATCGAGCTCGTAGATGTGGATGGCGGGGCCGCCCTTCTTCCGGCGGGACACCTTGATCGTGGCGATGTTGCCCCCCTCCGCCGACAGCGCCGAGGTCACCGCCGCCACCGTCCCCGGCTTGTCGGCCGCCACGACGACGAGGGTGGGCAGCGCGCCCGTGATGTCCACCGGGAATCCGTCGATGGCCGTGATGACGATCCGCCCCGCGCCGATCGACGACCCCACGACGGACACCTCCCGATCACCGCGGTGCGCGGTGATGCGTGTGGTGTTGGGGTGGTGCTCGCCCCGAAGCTTGGCGTTGTCGAAGGTGATGGCCAGGCCGTGCGCCGCGGCGAGCTCGAGGCTGTCGCGGAGCCGCTCGTCGTCGGGGCCGAAGCCGAGGAGCCCGCCCGCAATGGCGCGGTCGGTCCCGTGCCCCTGCCCCGTTCGCGCGAAGGAGCCGTGGAGCTCGACGGCGGCCCGGTCCGGCTGGCCGCCGAGGAGGGCGCGGGCGAACAGCCCGATGCGGCAGGCCCCCGCCGTATGCGACGACGAGGGCCCCACCATGACCGGTCCGATGATGTCGAGCAGCGAGACCATCGCTCAGAGCAATTCCACCTGCCGGATGTCGCCGAGGGACACGGCGATTTCCGTGTCCTCGACGCCGAGGGGGCGCAGGTACACCTCGTGGGCCGTGACGTGCGTGTCGAGGGAAGTCGGCACGCCGACCACCTCGGACTCCCCGGTGAGGGTGAGCCGCACCGGCTGTTCGTTGTCCCCGGCGTAGGCCAGCAGGCTGACCACGTCCTCGTACTTCATCGCCGCCTCCGGGCAGGGGTTGCCGGGAATGTAGGAGCCCTGCCCGGAGGCCGCCAGCGATCGGCGCGCTACGGGGTGGCGCCCGCCGTCGCGGCGGGCAGGTGCTCGTAGATGTAGTCCGTGAGCAGGGTCCGGAGGTGGCGCGTGGTGTTGCCGCCGAAGATGCCGTGGTTCCGGTTCGGGTAGGACATCATCGTGTACTGCTTGTTCGCGCGCACCAGCGCGTTCTGCAGCGCCTCGGTGTTCTGGTAGTGCACGTTGTCGTCGCCGGTGCCGTGCACCACCAGAAGGTCGCCCTGGAGCTGGCCCGCGTACGTGAGCGGGGACCCGCGCTCGTACCCCGCCGCGTTTTCCTGCGGGAGGCCGTTGTACCGCTCGGTGTAGATGTTGTCGTAGTACTTCCAGTGCGTGACGGGCGCCACCGCGACTCCCATCCGGTACACATCGTTGGCCTGGAAGAGGGTGTTCAGTGTCATGAACCCGCCGTAGCTCCACCCCCAGATGCCGATCCGGGTGGAATCCACGTAGGCCCAGCGGCCGATGGCGCGCGCCGCGGCGGCCTGGTCCTGCGTTTCCACCACGCCCATCTGGCCGTAGATGATCTTGCGCCAGTCGCGGCCGCGCGCCCCGGTGCCCCGGTTGTCCACGCTGGCCACGAGGTAGCCCTGCTGGGTGAGCATGGCGTGCCAGAGCCAGGTGCTCCCGCCCCAGCTGTCCAGCACGGTCTGGGAGCCGGGGCCGCCGTACACATAGAAGAGGACCGGGTACTTGCGCGCCGGGTCGAAGCCCGGCGGCTTCATGATCCATCCGTTGAGCGACACGCCCCCGCCGATGTCCACCTTGAAGAACTCGACGGGGCCGGTCTTGAGGGCCGCCACCCGCTGCTTGAGCTGGGCGTTGGCCACCAGGACGCGCACCGTCTGGTGCGACGGCAGGGCCACCAGTTCCGTGGTGCTCGGCACGCCGAAGGACGACCAGCTGTGGAGGGCGTACGCCGAGTTGGGCGCCACATTGTAGGAGTGGCTCCCGGCCTGGGCGGCGGGGGTCAGCCGCTGGGCCGCTCCCGTGCCGTCGAGCTTCGTCCGGTAGAGATACCGCTGGGTGGGGTTGTCCGGGGAGGCAATGTAGTACAGCCACCCACCCTTCACGTCCACGGTGGTGATGCCGAGGACGTCGAAGGCGCCCGGGGTCAGGAGCTTCACGTCCTGCCCGTCCCGCGACACCGAGTAGGCGTGCATCCAGCCGTCGCGCTCGCTGGTCCACAGGAAGCGCTTGCCGCCGTCCAGCCAGGTGAAATCATCCACCGTCTCCACCCAGGCGGAGTCGCGGTCGGTGAAGATCGTGGCCACCGCGCCGGTGCCGGCGTTGGCGAGGAGCAGCTCGTTGGTGTTCTGGAGCCGGTTGAGGTGCTGGATCCAGATCTCGCTCGAATTGCCGGCCCAGTCCATCCGGGCCAGGTAGTTGTTGCGCGGGTCGCCGGGGATCCGGAGCCAGAGGGTGGGCCCGCCCGCGACGCCGACCACGCCGATGCGCGCGGCGGAATTGGGCTCGCCGGCCTTGGGGTACTGGATCGGCACCACGTACGAGTACAGCGAATCGGTGTTGTTGATCAGGTCGAAATTGAGGACCTCGTCGGCATTGAGCTGCCAGTAGGCGATGGCGCTCCCGTCGGGGCTCCAGCGCCAGCCGTCCTGCAGGCCGAGCTCCTCCTCATACACCCAGTCGAAGGTGCCGTTGATGATGGTGCGCGAGCCGTCCGTGGTGAGCTGGGTGATGCCCCCCGTGGCGAGGTCCTCGACGTAGAGGTTGTTCTCGCGCACATAGCCCACCCGCTTTCCGTCGGGCGACACCTTGGCGAACATGAGGGTCGAGGGCTTGGCCGGACCGCCGAGCTTGTGCAGCCGGCCGGACTTCCGCTCGAACGCCCAGTAGTCGCCACGGGTGTTGGTGCGCCACACCGGCTGCGAGTTGGTGAAGATGAGCACCGTCCCGAGGTCCGGCGACCACGAATACGACTCGATGTCGAGCGGGACGCTGTCGCCGGCCGGCACGAGCGCCCGGGCCGAGACCAGCACCGTGCGCCTGCCGGACTTCGTGTCATACTGCACAAGGTCGCGACCCTTGCCGCTGTCGGCCGGCGCCTCGAGGGTCGTGTAGGCCGAGCCGTCGCCGAGCCAGCGCGAGGGGCCGAAGAACTGCGGGCGGAAATCGGGGGAGGCGAAGATCCGGTCCACCGAGAGGGCGGCGGGGTCGGCCGCGGGGGCCTGCGCGATGGCGGGCGCGGCCAGCATCAGCGCCAGCGCGGCAAGGGCGGCAAACGGCTTCCTGGTCACGGCAGGTCCTTCCCAAGTGAGAAGCGTGCAGGCCCGGCCGGGACCCCGGCCGGGCAGGGATTCTACTTCCGGGCGCGACGATCCTCCAGCACGCGGCGCAGGAACCGGCCGGTGTGGCTGGAGGCCACCGTGGCCACCTCCTCCGGCGTGCCCTCGGCCACCAGGCTCCCGCCGCGGTCGCCCCCTTCGGGGCCGAGGTCGAGGATCCAGTCTGCCGTCTTGAGCACGTCGAGGTTGTGCTCGATGACCACCACGCTGTTGCCCTTGTCCACCAGCCGGTGGAGCACCTCGAGGAGGAGCCGCACGTCCTCGAAGTGGAGGCCGGTGGTCGGTTCGTCGAGGATGTAGAGCGTGCGCCCGGTGTCGCGCTTGGCCAGCTCCGTGGCCAGCTTGACCCGCTGGGCCTCGCCGCCGGACAGGGTGGTCGCGGCCTGGCCCAGGTGGATGTAGCCGAGCCCTACGTCATTGAGCAGTTCGAGTTTCTCGGCAATCCGGCGCTGGCTCTCGAAGAAATCGAGTCCCTCGGCCACCGTCAGGTCCAGCACGTCGGCAATGCTCCGCCCCCGGTACCGCACCTCCAGCGTCTCGCGATTGTAGCGCCGCCCCTTGCAGGCCTCGCAGGGCACGTACACGTCGGGCAGGAAGTGCATCTCGATCTTCACGAGTCCGTCGCCCTGGCACGACTCGCAGCGGCCCCCCTTCACGTTGAAGGAGAAGCGGCCCGGGCCGTAGCCGCGCATCTTCGCGTCGGGGAGCTGGGTGAAGAGCTCGCGAATCGGGGTGAAGAGCCCGGTGTAGGTGGCGGGATTGGAACGCGGGGTCCGGCCGATCGGGCTCTGGTCGATCTCGATGACCTTGTCGAGGTACTCGAGACCCTCGATGCGGTCGTGGGCCCCGGGCACCACCCGCGCCCGGTAGAAGTGCCGGGCCAGCGCCCGGTAGAGGATGTCGGTGACGAGGCTCGACTTGCCGGAGCCCGACACCCCGGTGACCGCCACGAACTGGCCGAGGGGGAAGTCCACCGTGAGGTTGCGCAGGTTGTTGGCCCGGGCCCCAAGGATCCGGAGCCGCCGCCCCGCGGCGCTGGCCCGGCGGCCTCCGGGCACCGGCACGCGGAGCTCGCCGCGCAGGTACCGGGCGGTCAACGACGTCGGGTGGGCCACTACCTCCTCGACCGTGCCCTCCGCCACGACCTCGCCCCCGAAGCGCCCGGCGCGGGGTCCGAGGTCGATGACGTGGTCGGCGGCGCGAATGGTCTCCTCGTCGTGTTCCACGACCAGCACGGTGTTGCCGAGGTCGCGCAGCCCCCGGAGCGTGCCGAGGAGCCGTTCGTTGTCCCGCTGGTGGAGGCCGATGCTCGGCTCGTCGAGGATGTAGAGCACGCCGACCAGGCGGGAGCCGATCTGGGTGGCGAGCCGGATGCGTTGCGCCTCGCCGCCGGAAAGGGACCCGGCCCCGCGGCCCAGCGTCAGGTACTCGAGCCCGACGTCCCGGAGGAAGCGGAGACGGTCGCTCACCTCCTTGAGGATCGGGCCTGCCACATCGGGGTCGAGCCCGGCGCGGCCGGGGGCGCGGAGGGGAATCCCCTCGAAGAAGTCCAGCGCCCGCTCCACCGGCAGGTCCACCACCTCGCCGATACTGGCCCCATGGACCCGCACCGCCAGGCTCTCGGGCTTGAGACGCCGCCCCCCGCAGGCCGGGCAGGGCTGCTCCACCATGTACTCCTCGAGCGCCGCCCGGGCGGCGTCGCTGGAGGTCTCCTGGTAGCGGCGCTCGACGTTGCGGAGCACCCCCTCCCACTCGCTCTCGTAGTCGCCCTTGCCGCCCTTCCCTTCCACTTGGAACCGAAGGCTCTTGCCGGGCAGCCCGTGCAGCAGCGCCTGCCGGGCGGCCGCCGGGTGGGCGCTCCACGGCGCAGCCAGGTCGATGTGCAGCGCCTTGGCCAGGGTGGGCAGGACCACCTTCCGGAGGTAACCGGACGGCTCCCCCCAGGGGAGGATGACCCCCTCGAGGATCGAGATGCGGGGGTCGCCTAGCACGAGCTCGGGGGTGACGGTCTTCCGGGTGCCGAGGCCCTGGCAGGCGGGGCAGACGCCGAAGGGCGAGTTGAACGAGAACTGGCGCGGCTCGAGTTCCGGCATCGAGAGCCCACAGGTCGGGCAGGCAAAGCGCTCGGAGAAGGTGACGACGGCGGGTGCCTCGGCCTTCCGGCCCGAAGCCGGGTGCCGGACCACCTCCACCACGCCGTCCGCCACCTTGAGCGCCGTCTCGATCGAGTCGTTGAGCCGGCCGCGGTCGGCGGCGCGCACCACGAGGCGGTCCACCACCACCGCCACGTCGTGGTTCTTCCGGCGGTGGAGCGCCGGCACGGCGGCCAGGTCGTGCGTCTCCCCGTCCACCCGCACCCGGACGAACCCCCGCTTCCGGATGTCCTCGAAGAGTTCCTTGAACTCTCCCTTGCGGCCGCGCACCAGCGGCGCGAGCACCTCGATCCGGGTCTCCTCCGGCCAGGCGAGCACGGCGTCGGTGATCTGGCTGGCGCTCTGGCGCGCGACCGGGCTCCCATCGTTCGGGCAGTGGGGGACGCCGGTCCGCGCCCAGAGGAGCCGGAGGTAGTCGTAGACCTCCGTGACCGTGCCGACCGTGGAGCGGGGATTGTGCCCGGTGGACTTCTGCTCGATCGAGATGGCCGGCGAGAGCCCCTCGATCGCGTCCACGTCCGGCTTTTCCATGAGCCCGAGGAACTGCCGGGCGTAGGCGGAGAGCGACTCGACGTAGCGGCGCTGGCCCTCGGCGTAGATCGTGTCGAAGGCGAGGGAGGACTTCCCCGAGCCGGAGAGCCCGGTGATGACGGTCAGACGATTGCGGGGGATGGTGACGGAGATGCCCTTGAGGTTGTGCTCGCGGGCGCCCCGGACGACCAGGAATTCCTCGGCCATAGCCTTGGAGGATACCCGGGACGGCCGTCCGGATTCAACTGGAGGGTGGTGGCGAGGGCTTCGGGGCCGCGCCGTTCCATTTTTCGGTGACTTCCGTCACCTTTCAGGAGCAGCGGAACCGCCCATCCACCCCTCTCCCCAGACCCCATGCGCCGCTCGAGGCACAGCAGGACCAGTGGTCGCCAGCAGGCGCTGGGTGACCTCTTCGCCCCGGACGCCCTCGAAGGGGAGCCCGCCGCGCAAGGGGCCGACGCCGGCTTTTCGCTCCGCCCGTTCGCGGCGGAGCTGCCCCGGGGCCCCGGGGTGGACGCCCACCCCGAGGCGCCCGAGGCGCCGAGCGAGCGGCTGGTGCGGGTGGCACGGGAGGCGGCGCGGGCGGGGAGGGGCGGCGACGCCCTTACGGCCTTTGCGGAACTTTTCGAGGCCGACCCGGGGCACCTGGCAGGACGGATCGAGTGCGCGCGGCTGCACGAGTCCCGGGGGGAATTCGAGGAGGCGGACGAGCACCTGACCCTTGCCGTCCAGCGACATCCCGACCTGCCGGAGGCGTTGATGGCACGGGGGGCGTTTCTGGCCCGCCGCAAGCGTCACCCGGAGGCCGAGGCGGACCTGCAGCGGGCCGTCCGGCTGGCGCCGGAGGCGGCGGAGGCGCACTTCGCCCTCGGGTTTGCGCTCTGGCGGCGCGGCGTGGCCGCCGACGCGGCAGGGCACCTGCGGCGCGCAGCCGCGCTCGATCCCGCCCGGGCCGACGTGGCGCACTACCTGGGGGAGGCGCTCCACCAGGCGGGGGACGACGCGGGCGCGCTCGAGGCGCTCGAGCGCTCCACCGCCCTCGACGCGACGAACCCCAAGCCGTTCCACCTGATGGGGCGCGTGCTCGACCGACTGGGGCGCCCCGAGGAGGCCCGGGAGATGTACCGCCGGGCGCGCGAGGTGTCGCCGCGATGATCGAGGTGGTGGTGGACGACCTCGGCTTCATGGCGGTGGACGCGGTCCTCCGGCCGGCGAGCAGCGCGCTGGACCCGGTGGCCTCGGTGTCGAGTCGTCTCGACCAGTTGGCGGGCGCCGGCTTCGCCGCCGAGCGCAGGGTGCAGTCGGCGCTCGAGGTGGGCTCCGCCGTGGTGACCGGCGCGGGGCAGCTCTCGGCCCAGTTTGTCATCCATGCGGTGATCCGCGGCGAGCATTCCAACGCCACCGCCGATTCGGTCCGCCGGGCGCTCTCGTCGGCCTGGCAGCGCGCGGCGGCATGGGGACTCGAGCGGGTGGCGGGCCCGCCGGTGGGCGCGGGTGCCGGGCAGCTGGAACTGGGCGAGGCCGCCCGCCTGATGGCGCAGACCTTTGCCGAGCACCGGCGCACCGCCCAGTCCCCCACCCTGCTCCAGATCGTGGCGGACCGCGAGGACGAGCGGGCGATCATCGAGGCCGCGGTTCGGCAGGTGGGCAACTGAAGCGGCGGCACCTGGCCACGTGGCTGGTCGGCGCGTGGCTGGCCTCGCTCGGCTGGCTCGTGTGGCGGGAGTACCGGCCCGGTCGGGACGCCTCCGCCGAGGCGGCGACCACCGTTCGCCTGCCCCCGAGCACCGTCTTCTTTTCCCTGGCGGCCGGCCGGGACCAGGTGGGGCTGCACTCGGTGTCCACCGACACCCTGCCGGACGGCCTCCGGGTGACTTCGCGCACCGATGTGGATGTCCCCCTGCCCCTCGTGCCGCGGCGCGTGCTGACGACGACCGAGGCCCTCTACGGCCCGGGTCTCCGCCTCCGGTCCTTCACGCATACCGTGAGCGGCGAGACCGGCCAGCTGACGGTGACCGGCACCATGACCGAGGACACCCTCCTCGCGCTCGTCGTGAGCGGCCGCGGAATGACGGGCGCCGACACGCTCGTGCGTCACGTGCCGGCGGGGGCGCTCCTGCCGGACGCGGTGCCCCTGGCCCTCGCCGCACGGGGGGCGCTCCGGGCGGCCGGGACGGTCGCCTTCGACGTGCTGGATGCGGAGACTGGAACCGTCCGGCACCGCGACCTGCGGGTCTCGGCGGAGAGCACCTTCGTGGTGGCCGACAGTGCGGTCCGCGACTCGGCAGGGCGCGCCTGGCGCCCCGCCGGCGGGACCCCGGTCGCGGCCCGACGGGTGGCCTGGGTGGACGGCGGCCTCCCGGTGACTGCCTGGGTGGATCCGGAAGGGGCACTGCTGCGGCTCGAGACCCCGCTCGGGCTGTCGTGGAGCCGCGCACCGTTCGAGATCGTCAACTCCGGCTATCGGAAGCGCCGGCCTCGAAATGTCCAGGCACCTCCGCTGGAGGTGTCCGTCCCGGTGCCCGAGCCGATGGGACCGACCTGGGTGGGGCTCGGCCAGGTGGAGCTCCGTTCGGTGGCGGCTGACCTCACCACGCCGTGGCAGATGGTGGTCCGGGACGGGATCCAGACGGTGACTACGCCGGCGGCGCGGGGGCCGGTGCCCGCCGACACGGTGCTGCCGTCTGACCGCCGGCCCCTCGCCTCGCCCCGGATCAAGCTCGAGGCACGCCGGATCGGCGGTACCGACACGGTTGCGGCCGCGGAGGTCGTGGCCCGGCTGGCCCGGTGGATCGGGGGCGCGGTGGTGCCGGGAATTCCCGCGCCCGGCGGCGCCGAGCAGACGCTCCTGCGCCGACGGGGCGACAGTTCCGACCGGGCCGAGCTGCTGGCGGCGATGGCGCGGGCCCTCGGCGTGCCGGCCCGCACGGTGGCGGGGCTCCTCGCGAGCGGCGGCCGCCTGCGCTACCGCGCGTGGACCGAGGTGTGGATCGGCGGATGGCAGCCGGTCGACCCGACGCTGGGGCAGTTCCCCGCCGACGGCGGGCATGTGCGCCTGATGGTGCGCGCCACGGCGCGCCCGACCGAGCTCGTGCCGCTGGTCGGCGCGATCCGCCCCCAACTCGCCACCTCCGCCTCCGAGCCATGATCCAGCTTCACGACCTGTCGAAGAGCTACGGCCGCTTCACCGCGGTGGACCGCTTGACTCTTGAAGTGCCGCGTGGGGAGCTCTTCGGCTTCCTCGGTCCCAACGGGGCCGGGAAGACCACCACCCTCCGCATGATCGCCGGCATCCTCCAGCCGACCGGCGGGACGGTGACCATCGCCGGGGAGGACATCCACCAGAATCCGGAGGCGGCCAAGGCCAAGCTCGGGTTCGTGCCGGACCGACCCTACGTGTACGAGAAGCTCACGGGGGCGGAGTTCCTCCGGTTCGTGGCGGCGCTCTACGGCCAGGAGGGGGCCGCGGTCGAGCGCCGGCTCGACGAGCTGCTGGATCTCTTCGAGCTTGCGCCGTGGAAGGACGAGCTGACGGAGTCGTACAGCCACGGCATGCGCCAAAAGCTGCTCCTGTCGAGCGCGCTGGTGCACCGGCCGGAGGTGGTCGTGGTGGACGAGCCGATGGTGGGGCTCGACCCCAAGAGCGCCCGGACGCTCAAGGACCTCTTGCGCACCTTCGTGGGGCGCGGCGGCACCGTCCTGATGAGCACGCACACGCTGGAGGTGGCGGAGGCGATGTGCGACCGGATCGCGATCATCCACCATGGGCGCCTGGCGGCGTCGGGCACGATGGACGACCTGCGCCGGGAGACGGCCTCGGAGGGGATGACGCTCGAGCGGCTTTTCCTCAAGCTCACCGGAGGCGAAACGGTCAGCTCCCTCACGGGGCTCTTCGATGCCTGAGCGCACGGTCGCCGCGCCGGCAGTGGACGGCCCGGCCCCGCAGCCGGGGCTCTGGACGCTGCTCTCGCCGAAGTGGCGCACCGCGCTGGCGCGGGTGCGGCAGGAGCGCTCCGGCGCGGGGATGCGGATCCTCCTCCTGGCGCTGGTGGGATTCGGGTTCTGGTCGGCGGTGTTCGGGGTGTCCTACCGGGTGCTCAAGTACTTCCGCGGCGTCCCGGAAATCGGCGTGCTGGTGGCCACGAAGCTCCTGGCGGTCCTGCTGCTCGCGTTTCTCGGGATCCTCCTGCTGTCCAATATCATCACCGCCCTCTCCACCTTCTTCCTCGCGTCCGACCTCGACCTGGTCGTCTCGGCGCCGGTGGACTGGCTGCGGGTGTACCTGGCCAAGCTCGGCGAGACCACGGTCCACTCCTCCTGGATGGTGGCGCTCGTGGCCGTGCCGATCTTCACCGCCTACGGCATGGTGTTCGACGGGGGACTGCTCTATCCGCTGGTGGTCACCGCCGCGCTGGTGCCGTTCCTCCTGATGCCGGCCATCTTGGGGACGATGGTCACCCTCCTCCTGGTGAACATCTTCCCCGCCCGGAAGACGCGGGACCTCCTGACCCTCGTGGCCGTGGGCGCGGTGGGCGGGGTGGTCCTCCTCCTGCGGCTCATCCGGCCGGAGCAGCTGGCGCGCCCGGAGGGGTTCCGCAACCTCCTCGACTACTTCTCCCTTCTCCAGGGACCGACCAACCCGTTCCTGCCGAGCGAGTGGGCGGCGGACATGGTGATGAACTGGCTCCTCCGCATCGGCGATCCGCTGCCGATCCTCCTCCTCTGGTCCACCGCGGCGGCGCTGGGCGTGGTGGGCTCGGCGCTTCACCAGCGGCTCTACCTGGCGGGGTACAGCAAGGCGCAGGAGGGGAAGGAGAGCTTCGTGCGCGGGGGGGCCTGGGAACGGGTCCTGGCCCCCCTGCTCCGCACCGCGGGGCCGGCGCGGCGGGAGTTCATCCTCAAGGACCTCCGGCTCTTCTTCCGCGACACGACACAGTGGAGCCAGCTGATCCTGCTGGCGGTGCTGCTGGCCGTCTACGTCTTCAACATCCAGACGCTCCAGCTCTTTTCGGGCGAGCAGGTGCCGGTATTCTTCGTCACGCTGGTCGTGTTCCTCAATCAGGGGCTGGCGGGATTCGTGCTGGCCGCCATCGCCGCGCGGTTCATCTTCCCGGCCATCTCGCTGGAGGGCCGCGAGCTCTGGCTCCTCAAGTCGAGCCCGCTCGACCTCCGCGCGATGTTCTGGAGCAAGTACTTCATCGGCACCCTGCCGCTGATGGTGGTGGCCCTCACGCTGACGCTGGTCACCAATGCACTCCTCGAGGCCAGCACCTTCATCATGCTGCTGAGCGTGATCACGATTTCCCTCTTCACCCTGGCCGCGAGCGCGCTGGCGCTGGGGCTGGGGGCGCTCTTCCCCCAGTTCGGCACCGAGAACGCCGCGCAGATCCCGACCAGTTTCGGCGGGCTCGTCTTCATGATGTCGAGCCTCAGCCTCCTCGCGCTGGTCATCATCATCGAGGCGATGCCCGTGGCCACCTATCTCCGGGACCTGGCCGCCGGCGGCGAGGGGCGGCTCGGGATCGAATTGGCCCTGAGCATGGCGGCGGTGACGGTGCTCTGCGTGGTCTCCACGATCCTCCCCCTTCGCGTCGGCCTCCGCCGCCTCGAGGAACTCGAACTCTAGCTCCCGCACGCGCATTCCCGGTACCGGAGCTCCCGGCCGGGGAACCTACCTTGGGCGCGCCGTCCCACTGGCGCGCGCCGTCGGCTCGCGCCGATCCCCAAGGAGGTTCCATGCAAGGCAGGCAACGGCTGGCGGCGCTCGCGCTGCTGGCGGCGGTGGCGGCGTGCACCGACCACGACCCGTCGGCCCCGGTGGCACCGTCGGAGGCAGGTGCCCCCGAGGCCGGTCCCCCAACGGAGGCGGGCGGGGGGGAGGCGGTCCGGATGCAGCGGCAGGCACGGCGTCTTGCCCGCGCGCTCGATCGCCCGGAGTTCCGCGAGTACGTGCGGAGCCAACTCGTCGCGTCGCCAGTGGCAGAACACAAGCTCTACTTCCAGCGCTTCCTCGACCGGGACGGCCGCCGCGCGCTCCGCGCCCTGGCCGATGCCGACCGGGAGCCGGAGTCGGTCGTGTCCACCGACGCCTCGGAGGGGATGGCGGTCGAGGTGTACTTCCCGGTGCCGGGCCACCTGGAACAGTGGTCGGGCGGGCCGGAGGTGCTGGTGGCCACCGCGCTCCGCGACCGCGACGCCCCCATCGCCTTCGACACCAAGGGCCGGCGCCACGTGTTGAGCGCCGACGGACCGCCGAGCCAGCCGGTGCTGGCGCTGGTGCCGCTGGAGACCGACTTTGACCGGGTCGAGGCTCCCGGCCGGGTCATCTGCGACGCGGGCACCTGCCCGGAAGGAGGGACCGGCGGGGGCGGCTCCACCGGCGGCGGCAGCGGGGGCCCCTCCACCACCCCACCGGCGCAGTCGCTCTACCTGACCAGGGCGTGGTTTGCCAGCGACTTCGAGGGGTGGCTCAAGGGGAACCCGGAGTACGAACTCCATGTCCTCGGCCCCAGCACCACCGCCGACAGCACCAACATGATCACCTACCAATGCGTGGGCGAGCACGCGCCCGCCGGGTACTACTGGGACATGAACTCGACGAGCTGGACCGGCACGGCGCTGGTGTTCACCGCGGCCCAGATGGACGCCTTCAACCTGAAGTTCCCCGGCAAGTCATACGTGCTGATGGCCATCGAGGACGACGACACCCCCTGTGTCATCAAGACCAACGAGGACCGGTTCTCCTCCGCCTTCGCGGCGATGAAGAACGCCTACAATTCCTACATCGGCATCAAGGATGTGCAGGTCATCACCGGCGACGGCCTGGCCCGCATCCTCACCGCGGCGAAGAGCGCCGCCAGCCTGATCAACGCGCTGGCCAACCTGATCAAGACGAACGACGACATGATCGGCATCGCGGTGCGGGATTCGGTGGCCGGCCGGTCCAGCCCGCTGGGCAACTGGGCGGTCCTGAACGGTCCCTCGGTCCTGAATGGCTGGCTCAAGCTGGACATGCGCTAACCCCTGCGGCGGGGGAGCACGCTCCCCCGCCCCACACCGGGAGTCGAGATGTCGTACGTGACAGGCAGGTCACTCATGGGAATCTGCGTGCTGGCGGGATCCGCCCTGGCGGGGCCGCTGGCCGCGCAGTCCTCCGCCTGGCGGCTCCAGGCAAGCGCGGGGCACGCCTGGTTCGGCGGCGGCGTGGAGGACACGACCGGAGGCAATCTCTGGGGCGGCCCGGAAACCACCGTCGCGTGGAACCTCGGGGTCGACCACACCGTCGGCCCCGTCCGGATCGGTGCCGGGCTCTCCTACGCCACCTCGAAGCTGCGCTTCGAGGGCCAGGACATCAGCCTGGTCGACAACACCATCGACATGGAGCAGGTCGTGGTGTCGCTGGTGGCGCGGGCGCCGCTGCTCAAGGTGGGGAGCGCGGGAGCCGCACTCGCGGTGGCGGCCGGCCCGCTGGTGGACTTCTGGAGCCTGACCGGGGAGCCGGGGCGGTCCCGCTTTGGGGGGCTTGGGGCGCTGGAGTTCAGCGCCCCGGTTTCACAGGCCGTACACCTCCTCGCCACGGCCACCGGCAGCTTCTCCGGGTCGCCGTACGAGGAGGGGGAAATCACGCCCGAGTTCCAGGAGACCACGTTCTGGACGTGGGCCTTCGGCCTCGGCGTGCGCTACGGCCTCTAGCGGTCAGCTCCGCGGGTCGAGCGCGGCCGACACGAGCAGGGCCAGGTGCTGGCGGTGGGCGCGCGTTTCGGCGTCGCCCGTCGGCACCTGCACCTGCGCCTGGACCCGCTTGAGGCTGGCCACGGCGGCGGAGCGGGCCACGTAGTCGTAGTTCCGGGACATCGGCCCCTTCACCATCGCCGCCACTTGCGTCACGTACTCGACCTGCAGGTTCTGGCGGAAGGTGTTCACGTTGCCACCGGCGTCGGCCGCGAACACCGCGTCGGTCAGGTCGGACATCATCCGCGCCGCCGAGTACTGGTTGCCATAGAGCCGCGAGTCGGTGATCCGCTCCATGGTGGGGGGGGCCAGGAGGAACTGGAGCACGCCGCGCTGCGCGGTGAGCACCCGTGCGTGGAGCAGCGGCTCCCCCGGCCCGCTGAAGCCGCGCCGCGGGTCCTGGAGGCGGTCGAGGAGTGCGGGCGGCGCCTCCCAGGCGTCGGGAGCAAAGAACTGCGTCCGCAGGAGCCGCATGGCGCGCTGCTGCTCCGCCAGCGGCACCGGAATGAAGGGCGCCGCCGGCGCCCCCGGCTGGCCGTCCACCGCCCGGCTCACGTACACCCCGCCGATATACCGTGAGGCCACCACGGCCGCCGTCGCCTTCTGCCCCGTCACCATCAGGTAGGCCGTCCGAAGCGTGGCCCAGTCCTGCCCGGGCTGCGGGTACCGCCGGTCGAGCCCGACGAGGAGCGAGTCCGCCAGCGCGATCCGGTCGGCGGCCCACGTCAGGCCGTCGCTGCTCAGGTCGAAGACCATCACCCGCGGATCGATGCCCCCGTTGGGCGAGCGCATGTCGTCGGCGTCGTTGCCGAAGGCCAGGGCCGGCTCGGTGGAGCGGTTGAGGAGCGCCGTCACCCGGGCCCGATCGGCCGCGCCGTCGGCCAGCGGCGGCGTGTACCCGAACTGGATGGCCCAGACATCGTACGGTCCCGGCTTCACGTCGAACGGCGGGGGCTTGGGGGCCCCGCGGGGCCCGAGGTTGACCGCATGGTAGTCCATCACGGAGCCCGACACCCCGCGCTGCGCCACCAGCGCCGAATCCCGGAGCTGGGCCGGGGTGAGCATTTCGCTGGCCTTCATGTTGTGGTTGAGGCCCAGGGTGTGCCCCACCTCGTGCAAGACCAGCGTGATGATGGCCTGCTGCAGGTACTCGTTCATCTCGGCGTCGGTGGCCCCCGCCATCCGGAGCGCGGCGGCCCCGAAGAGCGCTTGCTGCTGCAGCAGCGCCTGGGCGGCGCAGGCCCCGGGGGCCGGCTCCAGGGCCAGCGCCGGATCGACCAGCGCCTGCCCGCTCACCTCGAAGAGCCGGGACTGCAGGAGCCGGTTGGTGACGACGACGAACTCCAGCATGATGTCGGCGCCGAGAATCTGCCCGGTGCGCGGATTGACGAAGCTCGGGCCGTAGCCGCCGAAGGGCGGGTTGGGGCTGGCCGTCCAGCGGAGGACGTTGTAGCGGAGGTCACCGGCGTCCCAGGTGGCGGTGTCGGGCTGCTCCCTGACCACAATGGCGTTGGAAAACCCGGCCGCCTCGAAGGCGGCGTTCCACCGGAGCACGCCCTCGCGCACCGCGGGCCGGATCTCGACCGGCGTCGTGTTCTCGATCCACCAGGTGATCGGCTCCACCGGGTCCGACACCGCGGCGGTGGGGTCCTTCTTGACCAGGTTCCAGCGGTTGATCGGGTCGCGCCAAGGGGTGACGCTGGTGGACGTCTGGTCGGTCACTTCCTGGGAGAAGTACCCGACGCGCGAATCGGCGTAGCGCGGCTGGAAGTCGTTCTGCGGCATCTCGATGAAGCTGTGCTGCATCCGCACGCTGACGTTCCGCGCATCGGTGATCTCCGGCCCGCCGCGGTTCTGCGGCGCCGGATTCTCGTAAACGTATTCCACCACGACGTCGGTGTTGAGCGGATACGACTTGATGGAAACGACGCGCGTCTTGGCCTTGCTGAGGCTGCCGAGCTGGAAGGTGGAGCCGGGCGTGGAGGCGGGAGACGGCGTGGGCTTGACCTGCCGCAGCGCCTCGGTCAGGAAGAGGTCGTCGGCCTTGATGAGGTATTCCCCGGTGGCGGTGTCGGTCGCGACGATCTCGATCGACGCGAGGACCCCGGGGCTGATGTTGGCGCCGGCGGCGCGGCTCAGGGGGCTGGCCGGGTCAAAGTAGAACGCCGTGTTCTGGGTGACGAACTCAATCTTGTTGAAGGTCTTCCGCACCGCAAAGACGGTGTTCGGCCCGAAGGCGCCGCGGAACTGACCCGCGGGGAGCGCGCCCTCGTCCGTCACCGAGAAGTAGATGAATTCCTTCCCGACCTGGTCCTTGCGCACCACCATTTGCAGGGCGCCGGTGACCGTATCCTGATAGAGGGTGAAGAGTCCCGCGAACTTGGTGGACGACTTGGTCAACTCGGCGATCGTCTTGGCGGGCGCGGGCTTGTCGCCGCCCGGCCGCTGACCGTTGGTCGCACCAGCGGGAGCGGCTTGGCCGCCTCCCTGCGCGGGCGCGGCGGCCGGCGCCGGCTGGTTGACGGTCACCTTGCCCGAGGCACAGGCCAGGGTCGAGCACGCCAGGAGGGTCAGGGAAGTCAGAACAAGCGGGCGGGATGCCATGCGATGCTCCTCGGGGCCGGTGGGGCCGGCCGGTGGGTGGCGGGGTCGCATTGTCGAACGGGGACTTCAGCACCTACGGTGGGGCGGGAGCCCGGTTTCAGGCCGCCACGCGACCTCCGCAGGCGGCGCAGAAGCGGCTCCCCGCCTCAAGGGGAGAGCCACAGTTGCCGCAGAACCGGGCGGCGCGAATCTGGGCCACGCGGGCGGCCACCGCCGCCTCCACGTCCACCGGCGCCTCGGCCGACTCCGCCCGAAGCGCCAGCAGCGCCTCGGCGGTGTACTTCTGCTTGAGGAAGGCGTAGTCCTCGTCACCCAGCTTGCCGGTCTCGCGGTCGAACTCGATTTCCTTGAGCGCCGTGAGAGCGGCCCCGCTCCGGGTGAGCTCCGCCTCCTCCAGGTCCTCGAGCGCCATCGCGTCCGGTGCGCGCGGGCGCGCGGGGGCAAAGAGCGGCTCGAACACGAGCCAGACCAGCGCCGCGCCGACCAGCGCCGCGGCCAGGACCTCGAGCCACATCAGTCGCGCACCTCGCGCAGCGCCCGCTGCAGCCGTTCCATTTCCTCCGCCGTGGCGCCGGGCACGGTCGGGAGGCTGCCACCGGCGCGCGGCGAGGCGGGGGCGGGGGCCGGCGCCGCCGCGGCGGCCTGGCGCTGGCGGTGGAGGAGCCACGCCGACAGCGCCGCGACGCCGGCGAGCATCACCGCTCCCGGGACGAAGTAGCCGGCCAGGTTGAACCCCTCGGCCTTGGGGGCCATCAGGGCCTGCTCGCCGTACTTGTCCACGAAGGCGGCGCGGATTTCGTCGGCGGACATCCCCTGACCCCGAAGCGCCACGATGTCGCGGTGGAGCGCCGGCGAGGTGGTGCAGGTGAAGTCCGTCGTGCGACAGGTGTAGATGTCGAGGTTGCAGCCGCACTGGCACTTGAGGGTCTTCTCGACCGCCATCAGGTAGGCGTCGTTGTCGGCCGCGGCGGTGGGAGTGCGTTCCTGCACGGCGCCGGGGTTGTAGAGGCGGCCGGTTTCGCCACCGCCGGGAAGGGCCGGCTGCTGCGGGGCCCCCTGCCCCTGGGCGGCGATGAGCGCCGGGACACCCAGCCCGACGCCGGCACACCAGCCGAGGAAGCGGCGACGATCGAGCGTCGGCGCCACGGTCAGGCCGCCCCGGCCCCGACCAGCGTGGCCTCGTAGCCCGCCTGGGTCCGGCGCGTGTCGGAGACGCCACCGCCGCCCCCGGGCCACATCGTGAGCACGCCACCGACCACCAACACGATGCCGGCGAACCAGACCCACCATACGAGCGGATTGATGGTGAAGCGGTAGACCGCCTCCTCCGTGCCGTCCACGGAGCCGGCGTACACGATGTACAGGTCCTCGCGGAGCCCGCTGCGGATGCCGACCTCGGTACTCGGCTCGAAGGTCGGCCGGCCGAAGCTGTCCACGTGCTGGCGCTTCTCGGACTTCATGACCCCAACGGGCTTCCCGTTGTAGCGCACCTCGACGGTGGCCGCCGAGACGACCCGGTTGAGGGCGTTGTACTGGGAGACGCCGAGATGGGTCAGCTGGTAGGTGCCCCCGTAGGGGCTCTTCATCTCGATCGATTGGCCCGGCTTGAGCGTGGCCTCCTGGTCCACCCGGAATGCCATGCCGGTGAACGCCACGAACATGAGCAGGATGCCGACGTGGACGATGTAGCCGCCGTACCGGCGCCGGTTCCGCGCAATCAGGTTGAAGAGGGCGCGGGGCGCCGATTCCCCGTGCATCCGGTGCCGGGCCCGCATCCCCCGCCCGAATTCCTGGACCACCGTCCCGAGAACGAACGCCCCGAGTGCAATCGCCAAGATCGGATAGCCGTCCCGCATGCCGGAGGCGAAGAGTCCCGCCGCCACCACCACCCCGAACGCCACCGGCGCCAGGAACTGCCGCTGGAGGTTCCGGGCCGACGCCTTGCGCCAAGCGATCAGCGGCCCGATGCCGGTGAGGGCCAGGAGGAAGAGGCCGAGGGGGACGTTTACCCGGTTGAAGAAGGGGGGACCGACGGTGATCTTGGTGCCCCGCACCGCCTCGGAGAGGATCGGGAAGAGCGTGCCCCAGAGCACCGAGAAGGCGATCCCCACCAGCGCCAGGTTGTTGAAGAGGAAGGCCGCCTCGCGGCTCAGCATCGACTCGAGGCGCGCCTCGGGCTCGAGCTCCAGCCACCGGGTGTGGAGCAGGGTGAAGCTCAGCACCCCGGCCACCAGGAGGAACGCGAGGAAGAAGTACCCCACGTTCGACTGTGTGAAGCTGTGGACGCTCGCGATGACGCCCGACCGGGTGATGAAGGTGCCGAACACGCTGAGGAGGAAGGTCGCGATGATGAGCGACAGGTTCCACCGCTTCAGCATGCCGCGCTTTTCCTGGATCATGACGGAATGCAGGAACGCCGTCATCGTGAGCCAGGGGAGGAAGCTGGCGTTTTCGACCGGATCCCAGGCCCAGTACCCGCCCCAGCCGAGCTCGACGTACGCCCACCACATGCCGAGCACGATGCCGATGGACAGGAACACCCACGAGAGGAGCGTCCACTTCCGGATGGCCACGATCCACCCGCTGTCGAGGCGGCGCCGGAGGAGCGCGGCCACGGCAAAGGCGAAGGGAATCGTGATGCTGATGTAGCCGAGGTAGAGCATCGGCGGGTGCATGACCATGCCGATGTTCTGGAGCTGGGGGTTGAGCCCGCGGCCGTCCTCCGGCACGAAGGCCAGCCGCGCGAACGGATTGGCCGCAAAGAGCATGACGATGACGAAGAACACGACGACCGTGGACGTCACCCCCGCCACATAGGGGAGGAGGTCGGCGTACCGGCGCGAGGTGAGCCATTGCGCGACGGCGGCAAAGCAGGCGAGGACCACCGCCCAGAAGAGGAGGGAGCCCTTCTGGCCGGCCCAGAACGCGGAGACGATGTAGTAGGTGGGGAGGTTCCGGGAGGTGTAGGCGGCCACGTACTCGATGTTGAAGTCGTGGGCGAACAACCCCTTCCAGAGGGCCAGCGAGGCCACCAGCAGCGCCGCCGCCAGCGCGTACACCGAACGGGTGACCGCTTGCTCCAAGTCAGGGCGGCCGCGCCAGCGGCCGGAAAAGGCGAGCACCGCCCCGAAGGAGCCGATGAGGAACGCCACCCACAATGCGAACTGCCCGAGGAGGGTCATCCGCCGTCAGGCCTTGGGCACGGCTTCGTAGCGCGACCCGCACTTGGCCAGCACGTCCGTGGCGCGGAAGACGCCGTCGGTGCCGAGGCGCCCCTCGACCACGACCTCGATGTCATTGGCGTCGGTGAAGGTGTCGGGGACGAGCCCGCGGTACGTGACCGGGTACACCTGCGAGCCGTCCGTCACCTGGAAGTCGACGGTCTGGGTGGCGGCGTCGCGGCGCACCGACCCCGGGACCACCCGGGCTCCCATCTTGACGCCGACGTTGTGGAAGGTCGGGTCGGCCGAGGCCTTGGTGGCGAGCTCGGTCGGGGTCAGGAAGTAGACGCCGGTCTCCTTGACCCCCTGGAACATCAGGAGGGCCACGCTCCCGACGATCAGGGCCGCCACGAAGAGGAACTTGTGCGAAGACTTCATAACCCGTGCTCCTGCGAGGGTTGGGGCATTCCGACTGGACTACTCAACAATCGGTGAGCGGCCGGGCCAGAGCAAGGCCCGACGGCCCCCCTAAGCACAGCTTCACGAACCCCTTCACCTACTGCCCGGAGCTGGCCGCCTGCTTGAAATCGGTCATCATCCGATCGTGATCGGCGTATTCCTGCCGTCCCTTGGCCATCTCTGCATCGTAACGTGACAGGAAGTCGGCGTAGGCCTGCTTCAGCGCCTTGTCGTCCTTGTTCCACCGTGCAACCGTCCCGCGGATGATGTACCCGAAGAGGTGGCCGGGATCCTTCTGGAGAAGGGTGTCGGCGATGGCGCTGGCCCCGGCCACGTCGCCGCCGTGGAGCTTGAGGGTGGCCAGGTGGAACCGGGCGTCGGCGTCGACGGCGTCGAGCTGCTCGTACGCCATCATCGCCATCGGCGTGAAGGTGGTTACCGTCTGCTGGTCGCCCGCCTCGGAGGCGCGCATGATCCGGTTGTACAGCCGGTCGAACCGCTCCCGTGGCGTCATCGAGCTCAGGTCGGGCGGGGTACCGCCGGAGCCGTCGGCGAAGGGTGCCGCCGAACCAGTCGCGGCAACCGGCCCGGAGGTCGGTGCGCCACCGTTGCCCCGGACAACCATCGCCAGCACCGCCACGAGCAGCAAGGCACACACCACCGCGGCGATGGCCCAGGCCCGCTTGTCTCCCGGCTGCGAGGTGCCTGGGGAGCCGGAACCGGCGGCAGCGGCCCCGCACGAGGTGCAGAACCGTGCACCGGGCGCGAGGTGGGCGCCGCAGGAGGCGCAATGTGCGGCGTCGAGCCTGGCACCGCAGTGACGGCAAAACTTGCCTTCGGCCGGCTGGCCGCAGGAGGGACACTTGGCGGACTTGGAAGCCATGGGTCGGGGTCCGGAGTGAGGGGTCGGGAAGACCCTCGCAATCTAGCCGGACCCCTGGGGAGCCGGGAGCGCGGGCCTCAACAGATGCGGGGGAGTTGGTCGCCTGGCAGCATATGCACGATGCGGGTCCCGCCGAGGCCGGTGCGGAGCACCACCATCCCGGGGTGGTCCGCCACTACCGAGCCGGCAAGGACGGCCGAGGCGCCGAGGGGGTGGGCACGCAGGGCCTCGAGGGCGTCGGGGGCGGCGGCGGGATCCACAAAGGCCACCAGCACCCCCTCGTTCGCCACGTACATCACGTCGAGGCCGAGGAGGTCGCACACCGAGGCGACCGCCGGGGCCACCGGCAGCACGCCATCCTCGAGGACGATGCCGACGCCCGAGGCGGCGGCAATCTCATTCAGCGCGCTGGCCACCCCGCCCCGGGTCGGATCCCGCAGCACATGCACCGCGTCGCCCACCGCCGCCCGCAACGCCTCGACCAGGGGGAAGAGCGTGGCGGCGTCGCTCTCGATGGCGGCCTCGAAGGCAATCCCCTCGCGGGCGGACATGATCGCCATGCCGTGGGCACCGAGCGGGCCGCTCACGAGCACGGCGTCGCCGGGGCGGGCGCGGTCGGGGGCGGGCTTGAAGCCTGGCCGCAGCACGCCCACGCCAGTGGTGTTGATGTAGAGCTGGTCGGCCTTGCCCCGCTCCACCACCTTCGTGTCGCCCGTGACCACCGGCACACCGGCGGCGTGGGCGGCGGCCGCCATGGCCCCCAGGACCCGGTCGAGGAGCGCGAGGTCGAGCCCCTCCTCCAGGACGAACCCGGCGGTGAGGCACACCGGCCGGGCACCCATCATCGCCAGGTCGTTGAGGGTCCCGTGGACCGCGAGCGCCCCGATGTTGCCGCCCGGGAACTCGACCGGCCGCACCACGAACGTGTCGGTCGAGATCGCCACCTCGCCGCCGTGGAGGGGAAGCACCGCGGCGTCGCCCAGCTGCTCGAGCACGGGGTTGGCCAGGTGGGGGAGGAATCGCTCGCGCAGGAGCGCGGCGCTGAGCGTGCCGCCGGAGCCGTGGCCGAGCTGGACCCGGTCGGTGGCGATGAGCGGCGTGGGGCAGGTCGGCCCCGCGTGCAGGGTGCTGGTCATGCGGCACCTCCCGCCGCCCCGGCCGCCCGGTGCCTGCCGTAGTTGTAGTACGCGGCGCAGGCCCCCTCGGCCGACACCATCGGCGCCCCGAGCGGGCGCTCCGGGGTGCAGAGGGTGCCAAAGGCGGGGCACTGATAGGGCTTGAGGGTGCCGCGGAGCACCTCCCCGGCGCGGCACTCCGCCGGCTCCTCCACCTCGAGCGCGCCGAGGCCGAAGCGGAGTTCAGCGTCGAAGTCGGAGAACTCGGGCCGGAGGGCCAGTCCGCTCCGCGGGATCGTGCCGACCCCGCGCCACTTCCGGTCGGTCAGCTCGAAGACCCGGTATACCAGGTCGCGCGCCGGCGGGGTGCCCGCGCGGCGGACCGCGCGGACGTACTGGTTCTCGACCTCGTGCCGCCCCTCCTCCAGCTGCCGCACCGCCAGGTACATCCCCTCGAGGATGTCCACCGGCTCGAACCCGGTGACGACGATCGGCACGCGGTACCGCGCGGCGATCGGCTCGTACTCGGTCCACCCCATCACGCTGCAGACGTGGCCGGCGGCCAGGAACCCCTGCACCCGGTTGTCGGGGGCATCGAGGATGGCGGTCATGGCCGGCGGGACAGTCACGTGGGACACCAGCACGCTGAAGTTGCCGACGCCCAGTTCGCGCGCGCGCCAGACCGCCATCGCATTGGCCGGCGCCGTGGTCTCGAAGCCCACGGCGAAAAACACGACCTGCTTGTCGGGGTGGCGAATGGCCAGGTCGAGGGCGTCGAGGGGGGAATACACCACCCGTACATCCCCGCCCCGGGCCCGCACCTGCTGGAGGTCGCATTCGCTGCCCGGGACGCGCAGCATGTCGCCGAAGGAGGTGAAGAGCACGTCGGGCCGGGCGGCGAGCGCCAGCGCCTTGTCGATCTGCTCCAGCGACGTGACGCAGACAGGGCAGCCGGGGCCGTGGATCATCTCCACCGCCGGCGCGAGGAGCTCGTCGAGCCCCTGCTTCACGATGGTGTGGGTCTGCCCGCCACAGACCTCCATCAGCACCCAGCGGCGGGTGGCGGTCTCGAGGATCTGGCGCACCAGGGTGCGCGCCAGGGCCGGGTCGCGGTACTCGTTGAGGTATTTCATGGCGCGGCCCCCAGCTCCTCCTCGAGGAGCTTCATTTCCCGAAGCATCTCGTAGGTGCGGTTGGCCTCCACCTCGTCCACCTTCGTGATGGCAAACCCAACGTGGACGACGACAAAGTCACCCACCTGCACCTCGTCGGCCACGTACGCCAGGCAAACGTCCCGCCGCACGCCGCCGAAGTCCACGGTGCCCATCGGGAGCCCGCGATCACCGCGGAGGTCCATGATCCGTCCGGGAATGCCCAGGCACATGGGAAGGTCCTCCCTCAGGGTCAGGCGGTGGCGAGCCGCGCCGCGGCGACCGCGGCCTGCCCGTAGCTGATGGCGCCGTCGTTGGGGCCGAGCCGCCTCGGCCAGAGCACCTCGAGGCCGAGCCCCCGGAGGCGCCGGACCATCGACCCGAGGAGGCGGGCATTCTGGAAGGTGCCGCCGCCCAGCACGACCGTCCGCAAACCCGTCTCCTCGGCCAGGCGACGGACCACTTCCACCGAGGCCCACGCCACGCTGGCGTGGAAGTCGGCGGCCAGATCGGCAAGGTCATCGCCCCGCTGGCGCCGGGAGCCGAGCACCGCGAGGAGGTGGAGCGGGTCGATGATCCACCCGCCGTCCTCTCCCCGCTCCAGCCCGACTCGGATCTCGGAGGCCACGCGCCGCCCCGCCAGCGACTCGAGCTCCATCGCGGCCTGCCCCTCGAAATCGGCATGGTGCCGCACCCCGAGCACCGCCGCCGCCGCGTCGAAGAGGCGACCCATCGAGGAGGCCCAGGGCGCGTTGAGCCCGCGCTCGACCTGCAGCTCGCCGAGGGTGCGCTCCGTGTCCGGAACTCCGGCGAACGCCAGCGCGAAGGCCGGCTCCAGGTGCCGGTCGAGGGAGAGGTACCCGAGCGCCGCGCGCCACGGCTGGCGCGCCGCGAGGTCGCCGCCGGGCAAGGGCGCGGCCCGCAGGTGGCCGACGCGCGTGAACCCCGTCAGGTCGGCGCGGAGCACTTCCCCGCCCCAGACCGTCTGGTCGGTGCCGTACCCCACCCCGTCGAAGGCGAGCGCCAGTGCCTCATCGGTGCGGCCGTGTTCAGCCAGCACGGCGGCGGCGTGCGCGTGGTGGTGCTGCACCGGCGGGAGGACCGGGAGGCCCATCTCGCGGGCCACGCGGGTCGAGAAGTAGCCGGGGTGGAGGTCGTGCACCACCGCCTCCGGCGTCACGCTGAACAGGGTCTGAAAGCGATCGAGGGCCGCCCGGAAGTGCGCGAGGGTCTCGAGGTTTTCGAGGTCGCCGATATGCTGACTCACCCACGCACGCTCTCCATGCGCCAGGGTGAAGGTGTTCTTGAGGTGGGGGCCGACGGCCAGGACGGGCCGCGGGCACGGCACCGGAAGGGCGAGGGGCAGCGGCGCGTACCCGCGGGCGCGCCGCAGGAAGACGGGCCCCACATCGGTGGGCCGCACCACCGAGTCGTCATACCGCGCGACGATTTCTCGGTCGTGGAGCAGGAACCCGTCGGCCACACCGGCCAGGCGCGCCAGCGCCTCCTCATTCCCGATGGCGATCGGTTCCTCGGAGAGGTTACCGCTCGTCATCACCAAGGGCCGCCCCGCCCCGCACGAGAGGAGGTGGTGGAGGGGGGTGGTCGGAAGCATCACCCCGACCCAGGCGAGCCCCGGCGCCACCGAAGGCGCGAGCGCAGAGCCTTCGGCGGTCTCGAGCAGCACGATCGCGCGCTCGGGGGCGGCGAGGAGGGCGGCCTCCCCCGGCCCCACGGCGCCAAGGGCACTGGCCCCTTCGAGGGACCGCACCATGACGGCGAGGGGCTTCGACTCCCGGTGCTTGCGCGTCCGGAGGCGGCGCACCGCCTCCTCGTTGGTGGCGTCCACCGCCAGCTGGAACCCTCCGAGGCCGCGCACCGCCAGGATGCCGCCGGCACGGAGGAGCCGGACCGCCGCCTCGATGGCCTCCTCGCTGCCGGACGTGAGCGAGATTCCCTCGCGCCCGGCGAACCAGAGGCGGGGCCCGCAGGCCGGACAGCTGTTGGTCTCGGAATGGAACCGGCGGTCGCCGGGGGTCTCGTACTCGCGGCGGCAGGCGTCGCACTGGGTGAACGTGGCCATGCTGGTGCGCTCGCGGTCGTACGGCATGCTGGCGATGACCGTGAAGCGCGGCCCGCAGTCGGTGCAGGTGATGAACGGGTAGCCGTGGCGCCGGTTGGCGGGGTCGCGAAGCTCCGCCTCGCAGGCAGGGCAGGTCGCCACGTCGGGGGAGACCGGCTGGCGCTCGCCCGGCTGTCCGACGCTCTCGGCGATGGCGAAGCCGCTCAGGCCGGTGGGGCCTCGCTGCTCCACGTCGATGCGCTCGATGTGCGCCAGCGGGGGGGCCTCCGTGTCGAGGGCCGCCAGGAACTCCTGGAGCGCGCCGGGCTCGCCCTCCAATGCGATCTGGACCTCGCCCGAGGTGTTGAGCACCCAGCCGTCGAGGTGGTGGCGCGCCGCCAGCCGGTGGACGAAGGGGCGGAATCCGACCCCCTGCACCACGCCGGTGACCCGGACCGCCAGCCCCTCGCGCACGGTCACGCCGGTACCGGCCGCCGGGCCAGCTGGCGCAGGAAGTCGAACCAGGCGTCCAGCCCCTCGCCGGTCAGGGCCGCGGTGCGGAAGACCTGGAGATCGGGGTTGACCTCGAGGGCAAAGCCGATGGCCCGCTCCACGTCGAAGGGCACATAGGGGAGCAGGTCCATCTTCGTCAGGACCACGTAGCGCGCCTGGCGGAACACCTTGGGATACTTGAGCGGCTTGTCCTCGCCCTCGGTGACCGAGAACAGCACCACCTTGGCGTCCTCGCCGAGGTCCCAGCTGGCCGGGCAGACCAGGTTGCCGACGTTTTCCACGAAGACGAGGTCCGTTGCGGCCAGGTCGATGGCGTCGAGGGCGGTGTCCACCTGTTTCGCGTCGAGGTGGCAGGCGCCGCCGGTCACCACCGCCTGCACGAGACGGTCGGTGTGGCGCGCCAGCCGGTCGGCATCGTTCTGGGTCTGGACGTCGCCGGTCACGACGGCCATCCGGAGCTCTCCGCCCAGGGCGGCAAGCGTGCGCTCGAGCAGGAACGTCTTTCCCGAGCCCGGGGAGGAGACGAAGTTGAGCGCCGGCACACCGGCGGCGGCCAACCGTCCGCGCACCGTGGCGGCGATTTCGTTGTTGCGGGCCATCACCGGCTCGCGCAGTTCAATGGTCCGGACGGTCATCGTCGAGCTCCAGGTAGGTGACGCGGAGGACGTCGCCGGCACAGCGGGTGAGGACGGGCCGGGCGTTCCGAAAGGGGGGCGCCGCGAGGAGGGCCTCGAGGCAGAACTGCAGGCTGCCAGGCTCCAGGCCGGCGTCGTCTCCCACGTCGAGCCCCACCGCCACCAGCTGGGGCAGCTGCTCCGCGGTGAGCTTCTCCTCCGCGAGACGGCACACCTCCGCCGCCACGCTCATTTCATGCATGGGCCGGCTCGCGCAGGTCCACGCGCACCCCCCACTCGCGGAGCTGGCCCGCCATCCGGCCGGGCAGGCGCTCCACCCCGCGGGCCACCGCGGGGGTGAGGCCGTCGCGCATCTCGACGCTCGCCGGCTCGACGCCCAGCGCCACCGTGTGCTGGGGGAGGGTGCCGCGGGCCTGGGCCAGCGCCAGTACGTCCACGATGTCCACCTGATGCACGGAGAGCTTCTGCGCCAGGACACGGGGAAGGTCGGCGCCGGCCAGCAAGACATCCGCGCCGGGGGCATTCCCGGCGCGGATGGCGTCCACCAGCAGCAGCCTGCCGGCCTCCTCGATCCAGGGGAGGAGGTTCATCCCCCAGGTCCCGCCATCCAGCAGTTCCACGCCTGGCGGTTCGCCGTACTGCTCGCGGAAGCGCTGGAGGGCAAGGATTCCGACCCCGTCATCCCCCATGATGGGGTTGCCGAGGCCGAGGACCAGGATGGGCCGGAGGTCATTCGTCGACATACTGGACGTCGGCGCGGATGTAATGGCCGCCGCTGAAGATGCCCGACAGCCCGCCGCCGTGCTCGGTGATGTCCTTCCGGAGCACGAGGTAGATGTGCATGATCGGGAAGATGATGAACCACCAGGTGCAGAGGTGGTGCGTCAGGCGGATGATCTGGATGCCGCCGGCCCAGAGGACGACGGGCTCGGTCAGCGAGTACCAGAACCCGCCCGGCGCCGACTGGCCGTACATCGAGAAGCCGGTCACCACCATCACGATCGCGACGACATAGGTGAAGGTGTAGCTCAGCTGCTGGAGCGGGTTGTGCCCGATGTAATGGGGCGCGCGCTCCGGGTCGATGAGCAGGTAGTACTTGACCTGCTTCCAGAGGTTGACCCAGTCGCGCTTCCGGATCGGGAAGAGCGCCGGCACCCGTTCGAACTGGTTCCCCGTGAAGAGCCAGTAGATCCGGACGATCCCCGCCATCACCAGGAGGCCGGCCGCCACGAAGTGGATGAGGCGGATGTACCCCATGAGGTACTGGGGCGGGCCGCCGGTGGTCAGGAAGTACGGCCGGCCGATGAAGAAGCCGGTCACCACCAGCACGGTGATCGTGATGAACGCGATCCAGTGGGTGAAGCGCAGCGGCCCGCCCCACGGCGATACCCAGCGGTAGTCGCCGGACGGGGGCGCGATGTGCCGGCCGAGGGGAAAGAGCTTCGAGTCGGCCAGGGGCGGCGGCGCGGGGCCGTGGCGCGGGGTGGGAGAGGTCATTGGACCTTGACCTCCACCACCGACTGCCCCTCGGCGTCGAGCACGTGCACGCCGCAGGACATGCAGGGGTCGAAGGAGTGGATGGTCCGCAGGATCTCGAGCGGCTGCTCGGGGCGCACCAGCGGGTGGTGGTCCATCAGCGCCGCCTCGTACGGCCCGGGCACGCCCTGGTCGTCCCGCGGGGAGCAGTTCCAGGTGCTCGGCACCACGCACTGATAGCGGCTGATCTTCCCGTCCTCGATCTGCACCCAGTGGCCGAGGGCGCCGCGCGCGGCGTCGAGGTAGCCGTAGCCCTGCGCGGTCCTCGGCCAGGTGGACGGGTCCCACTTCTCCGCGTTGAAGGTGCGGGTGTCGCCGTTCTTGATCCGGTTGACCAGCTGGCCGTACCAGTTCTCCAGCTGCCGGGCCACCAGCACCGTCTCCATGCAGCGGGCGCCGACCCGGCCCAGGGTCGAGAAGAGGGCGGCCGGCGGGGCGTTGAGCCGGTTGAGGAGCTCCGTCACGATCTCCCGGATGTCCTGCTGCCCGGCGGCGTAGCCCACAAGCATCCGGGACAGCGGGCCCACCTCCATCGGGCGGCCGTCGTAGCGGGGCGCCTTCATCCAGGTGTACTTCTGGTCCCCCTGCAGGTAGGTCCACGGGGCCGCGGGGCCGGTGTACTTCGGCACCGTCTCCCCCTCCCACGGGTGGAGCGCGGCGGTCTCGCCCCCGGTGTACTCGTACCAGGAGCTGAAGATCCCCTCCTTCACCAGGGTGTGGTCGTACGGGTACACCTTGGAGAGGTCGCGGTTCATCACGATCCCGCGGGGGAAGTAGAGCGAGCCGAGATCGGCGGAATCGACCGGAGCGTACTCCCCCACCGTCAGGTAGTTGCCGGTGCCGCCGCCGATGGCGGCCCAGTCCTTGTAGAACCCCGCCACCGCCACCACATCGGGCCAGTAGACCTGCTCCACGAACCGGCGGGCGCGGGTGATCATCGCCTGCACGTCGGCCAGGCGGGCGGCGTTGATGGTGGCGGTGTCGTTCAGGTTGATGGCGGACGCCATGCCGCCCACCAAGAAGTTCGGGTGCGGGTTCTTGCCGCCAAAGATGGTGTGGAGCCGGATCACGTCCTTCTGCCAGTCCAGCGCCTCGAGGTAATGCGCCACGGCCAGGAGGTTGACCGCGGGGGGGAGCTTGTACGCGGGGTGGCCCCAGTAGCCGTTGGTGAAGATCCCGAGCTGGCCGCCGGCGGCGAAGGTCTTGAGCCGGTTCTGGACCTCGGCAAAGTACGTGGCCGAATTGTTGGGCCAGGGGGAGATGCTCTTCGCGATGGCGGCGGTCTGGGCCGGGTCGGCGGAGAGGGCGCTGATCACGTCCACCCAGTCGAGGGCGTGGAGGTGATAGAAGTGGATCACGTGGTCCTGGACCGTCTGCATCCCGTGGACCAGGTTGCGGATGAGGGTGGCGTTGGGCGGGATGGTGATGCCCAGCGCGTCCTCGACGGCGCGGCAGGAGGCCACGGCGTGGACCACGGTGCAGACGCCGCAGATGCGCTGGGTAAAGGCCCAGGCGTCGCGCGGGTCGCGTCCCTGCATGATGGTCTCGATCCCCCGGAACTGGGTGGACGAGGCCCACGCCGTCTTGATCATCCCCGCCTCGGCCTGCGCCTCGATGCGGAGGTGCCCCTCGATGCGGGTGATGGGGTCGACGACGACCTTAGTCGTTGCCATCGTGGCCTCCCTCGGCGGCGGCCTTCTTGTTGGACCGGATCTGGTGGACGGTGGTGGCCGCGGCGTGCGCGGCGACGCCCGCCAGGGCGCCCACCGCCAGCGCGGCGCCGATGGTGTCGGCGGTCTGCTCGATCCCGATGCCGGCCACGTTTGGCAGCCGGTTGTAGAACGGGGTCATCGTGTCCCAGAAGTTCCGCTCGGTGCACCCGATGCAGGGGTGCCCGGCCCCGATCGGCCAACTGGTCTTGAGGTTCCACTGGAAGATCGGGCAGGGACTGAAGGTGGCGGGCCCCTTGCAGCCCACCTTGTAGAGGCACCACCCCTTGCGGGCGGCCTCGTCGTCGAACACCTCCACGTACTGGCCGGCGTCGAAGTTGGCCCGGCGGGGGCACTGGTCGTGGATCCGCGCCCCGTAGGCAAAGAGCGGCCGGCCGTCGGCGTCGAGCTCGGGGATGCCGCCGAAGGTCAGGTAGTGCACCAGGGTGGCGGTGATCGTCTCGGCGATCGGGGGGCAGCCGGGGAGGTTGACCACCGGCTTGTCCTTGATGATGTCGCCCACGCCGACGGCGCCGGTCGGGTTGGGCCTGGCGGCCTGGACGCTCCCGTAGAAGGCGCAGGCCCCCACGGCCACGATGGCCTTGGCGCCCTTGGCGGCCTCCTCCAGCACCTCCTTGGCCGTGCGCCCGCCGATCATCGTGTAGATGCCGTTCTCGGCGAGCGGCACCGACCCCGTCACCACCAGGATGTACTCCCCCATGTTGGCCTTCATGGACTCGTGCAGCGCGGCCTCGGCGGCGGTGCCCGAGGCGGCCATGAGGGTGTGGGAGTAGTCGAGGGAGACGACGTTGAGGATCAGGTCGCCGATCGTGGGATCGCCGCTCCGGAGCACGCTCTCGACACAGCCGGTGCACTCCTGGAGCTGGATCCAGATGACCACCGGCCGCTTGACGGCCTCGAGGGCCGCGGCGACCCGGGGGGCCGCCATTTCGGTGAGGCCCATGAGCACGGCCATCTTGCCGCAGAACTCGAGGAACTCCCGGCGCGACACCCCGCTGGCCTCGAGGTGCTCGCCCAGGGTCTGGTCCTGCGCCCAGGGGAACGATGAGGGGAAGTACATTCGCCAAACCTCCGGTCCATGTAGGCGGGCTGGACCGGCGGCGGGAAAGGCCCGCCGTCGGGGGATTCCGAAGGCCCTAACATCCCCCCGGCGCGGTGAAGGCCGGTTGAAGAGTTTCTGAAGATCACTTCAGTATGATTACGGAGGCGCCTCGAGGCGTGCGGGGGCGAGGTCGACGGCGAGGGCGTCGCCCCCGCGGGATTCCTCCGCGGCGCCAAGATTTCCGCAAGGCAACGTGAAGAAACGCTAAGGTTTGTAACAACCACCCCGTATTGCCACGGAGGGCCATTGCGCGGAGCCACGGAGCCACGAAGATTGTTCCGCGTTCTCCCTTACCAAGGGTCTTTCCTATGACGGCACGCATGGTCCTTCCCCGCACCTTCTCGGCGCTCCTCGGCGCGGTGGCCCTGGCGTTCCTGGCCGGGTGTACCGAGACCACCACCGAATACGTCGAGCGGCCGCAGTTCAACCCGCCGCCCGACTCGGTCGGCGGCTACATGGGCTACTACACCGCCAGCACCAAGCAGACCACCTGCGGCAACTGCCACGTGAGCTACCAAGGGCAGTGGATCAACACCGCCCACGCCGGGGCCTACGAGGACCTGGTCAACTCGGGCCATGCCGCGTCGTACTGCTATGGGTGCCACACGGTCAACGCCCTGGGCAACTCGGGCTGGATCAGCCCCGACTCGCTCAACCAGGGGTATGACGCCGTCCAGAGCACCGCCTACCACGACGTGCAGTGCGAGAGCTGCCACGGCGCCGGGTACACCCACGTGTCCAACCCGCTGCCCAACAATCACCCCCTGGCGCGGGCCGGCATCTACGGGTTGAACGGCACCACCAAGGACACCTCCGCCAGTTGCGGCGGCTGCCACTCCGGCGAGCACGCGCCGTTCGTGGAGCAGTGGAGTCAGACCGGCCACGCCGACTCGGCGGCCAACGCCTCCCAGGCGGCCAACGCGTCGGGCGGCTGCCCGGCGTGCCACGAGGGCCGTACCGCCCTGGCGCGGTTCAACGGTGACCCGAGCCACTATGTAGAGAAGGACTCGGTGGGCAACACCACCACGCTCCCGCCGGCCACCTGCGCGGTCTGCCACGACCCGCACGGCAGCCCCTACGAGGGCCAGCTCCGCCTGCCGGTGGACGTGCCCGACCTGTCCACCAACCTGTGCATGAACTGCCACTTCCGGGGCACCACGCCGTCGACCAGCTTCTCGAATTCGACCGCCACCACCACCAAGCGCGGCTCCCATGCCTCGCAGGGGCCGGTGCTCCTCGGCACGCAGGCCGGCTGGATCCCGCCGAACTTCGTGTACGACACCAACGACGTGTACACCTCGCACGCCTCCACGCGGAATCCGCGGCTCTGCGCCGGCTGCCACGTGAACGCCTTCACCGTCACCGATTCGCTGACCGGGGCGTTCGTCCTGGAGTCGGTGGGCCACCTCTTCTCGCCGGACCCCTGCCTCGATGGCAGCGGGATCCCGGTGGAAGACAACAGCTGCGCCTACACCCCGAGCACCACGCGCAACTGGTCAGCGTGCACCGCGTCCGGCTGCCACGCCAGCGCCGATGTGGCGTCGTCCGCCCTCATCAACGAGCGGCAGCTGATCCAGAACCTGGCCAACCAGCTCTGGAATGACCTCAACCCGACGCTCAACAGCGGCGGCGAGCCCTACATGGACGCCGGCGACTCCGGCGCCCTGGTGTACCTGCTCTTCACCGCCGGCAACCCGACGGTCAACGGCACCCAGGCCTTCAACGGCAACGACAACAAGCTCTCGCCGGCGGAAGGGGCCCTGTGGAACGCGATGATGCTCGCCGAGAACCTCTACGGGCACAACGACGGCTCCTACGGCGTCCACAACCCGTTCTTCTACGAGGCGCTGATGTCGGCCAGCATCGCCGCGGTTTACGACGAGTACGGCGCGTTCCTGCCGAGCCCGCCGAGCCCCCAGGTGCAGGCCATCATGCAAAAGGCGCTGAGCCGGCCGGGCGTCCGCTACACGCCGCGGTCTGGACAACTGACGCTGGGCGGCGCACGTTAGGCGTGTGATCACCCTCCTTTCCACCTTGCTCTCTCCGACCATGGCTCCCGGCACCACGCCGGGGGCCATGGTCGATTCACTTGGGGCCGCCCAGGCCGACACCGGGCTCGTCGCGTCGCCGCTGCCCGACCCGATGATCGCGGTGGTGCAGTGGATCTTCCAGCGACCCGGCTGGGTCATGATCTCGGGCATCGTCTTGGCCGTCATCGTGGCCGCGGTGGTGCTCCGGCTGCTCTGGCGGCACCGGAAGGACATCTGGACCTGGCTCACCACCCGGAGCCGGGGCACCAAGCTCCTGATGGGGACGACGGTGGGCGTCCTGCTGGTGGCGGCCGGCAGCGTGGGCTTCTTTGCCTACGACTACATGGAGAACAACAACAACTTCTGCCGCGGGTGCCACATCTTCATCCCGGCGGGGCAGCCGTTCGTCCACCCCGACACCGGCACCTACCTGCTGGTCAACCAGCTGGAAGGCAAGCACGATACCCTGCGCTGCCACGACTGCCACGAGCCGGACCTCGTGGCGCAGACCCAGGAGCTGGTCCTCTGGATGGTGGACCGGCCCGACAAGGTGCCCCCGCATTCCAAGGTGCCGCCCACCGTCTGCAAGGGGTGCCACGAGCAGGGCGAGGCCAAGGAGACCTGGCAGGAGATCGTGACCACCGCCGGGCACCGGGTGCACTTCGAGTCGGACTCCCTCAAGGACACCCCGATCGAGTGCCTGACCTGCCACGCCCGGTCGGCACACCGCTTCGTGCCGGTGGACTCGACCTGCGCCCAGAAGGGCTGCCACCTCACCGACGACGTCACCATCCGCCTGGGCAAGATGGCCGACCAGTCGGGGCTCCACTGCGCGGTATGCCACGAGTTCACCGCCGCGGTGCCGCGCCTGGCCACCGTGGACTCCGCCAGCGGCACCCTGGTACCCGGCGATCCGCAATGCTTCAGCTGTCACCAGATGCGGGAACGGCTGGCCGACTTCGACCCGACGAGGGACCCGCACAACGGCAAGTGCGGCATGTGCCACAACCCGCATGAAAACGTCCAGCCGGCCGACGCGCTCAAGAGCTGCGCCACGGCGGCCTGCCACGGCGACTGGCGCAAGGTGGAGTTCCACACCGGCGCGGCGCACCGCAAGGTGGCCGAGCAGTGCGAGACCTGCCACCAGCCGCACGCCGCCCGGGTGGACGCCAGCGCCTGCGCCACCTGCCACGAGCGGGTGCGGGGGTCGGCCACGGGGCCGGCGCGGAAACCGCCGATCCCATTCGACACCACCAAGGCGCTCCGACCCGTGTCGGCGCTGCCCGATCCGCCAGCCCCACATGGCAAGGGCGACGCGCCGCCGGATGACTTTCCTCCGGCGGCGTTGTTCTCTCGGGCCCCGGCGGACAGCTTCGAGCACAGCCGGCACAAGGAGCTGGCCTGCATCACCTGTCACACCACGTCGAACCCGAATGCGACGCTCAACTTCTCGCCGCCGCGCGGGTGCCAGATCTGCCATCACACGGAGGCGGCCCGGCGCGACTGCGCCGCCTGCCACGGCGCCGACGAGATGGGCCCGGAGCAGGTGGTGGTCACGGTCACGGTGCCGTCGCACGCGCCGCGGCCGCGCGACGTGACCTTCCAGCACACGGCCCACCAGGCGGTGGCCTGCCGGGAGTGCCACGCCACGGCGGTGAGCCTCGAGCCAGCCGCCGGCGCCGCCACGTGCACCAGCTGCCACGAGGAGCACCACACCAAGGCCGACAACTGCGCCGCCTGCCACGCCGACGGCGACCTGGCGGCCCCCCACACGCCACCGATCCGGGCCCACGAGCAGTGCGACCGCTGCCACACACCCGCGCGCGTGGCGGCGCTCACCCCCTCCCGGCCCTTCTGCCTGACCTGCCACCAGCCGCAGGCGGACCACTACCCGGCGCAGGAGTGCACTCCCTGCCACCTCGACGCGACGCCGGCCGAGTGGCAGCGCCGCCTCACGGGAGCGACGGGCTCGTGACCCGGCGCGCCCTGGCACTGGCGGGCACCCTGGTGCTCCTGGCGCCGGGAGCGGCGCGGGCGCAGGGGTACACCCTCCGGCTCGACGGCGGCATCCAAGCGGTGGCGTTCCGCGGGTACAGCGCCGACAGCATCCGAGCCGACAGCGTGGTGGTCGGAAGCAACGGTGGGCTCTACACTCCGAACGGCTACGCGGTGAGCTGCACCTTCGGCATGCCGTACTGCAACTACTGGGTGCCGGGGCCGGTCCAGCAGACCAATCCCGCCGTGGCGCAGGCCGCCCTCACGATGTGGGGGCTGGGCATTCCCGGCCTCCGCGTGCAGGTCAACACCTTTGCCACGACCGACTTCAGCAACACCGCGCACTATCCGGGCACCTCGCCCAACCTGCAGCTCATCGAGGGCTACGCCGAGTACGCCGCGCCCTCCTACACCGTGGCGGCCGGGCGGAAGATTGTCACCGGCCGGCTCGGCACCTACAGCTTCGACGGCGGGCAGGTAACCGGCCGCCTCACGAGCGCGGGGCTCACCCTGTCCGGCTATGTGGGGCTCGGGCTGGCCCAGGGGACGAACCTCCCGATCACCGCCAGCTCGATCGATCCGCAGGAGGAGTACCGCCCCTCCGAGAGCCCGATCGTGGCGGGGCTCATCGGCTCCTGGCTCTCGCCGCACGCGGAGGTGACCGGGGAATACCGCCGCGAGGTGGACCAGACGAGCGACTACTTCGCCTCCGAGCGGGTGGCCGGGGCGGTGACGCTCCGGCCCTTCGGCGCCGTGAGCCTCACCGGCGGGGCCATCTACGACCTGGCCAGCGGGCTCTGGGGCAGCGCCGATGCCGCCCTCCGGTACACCACACCACGCGTGGGCGTCGTGGCGGGATACCGCCGGTATGCGCCCTTCTTCGAGCTCTGGACAGTGTGGGGTGCGTTCAGCCCCGTCCCGTACGACGCCTGGTACGGTTCCGCATCGCTCCAGGCCACGAAGCGCCTCCAGCTCCGGATCCGGGGCGAGACCTACGAATTCCAGGACCCCGAGGTCGAGGCGCCGCTGGTGCAAATCGAGAATTCCGGCTGGCGCGCCTCGGGCGGCGCCACGTACACCTTTCCCAAGGGGTGGGAAGCCCAGGCCGGCTACCACAACGAGTTCGGCCCCGGCGCCTCCTCCAGCGGCTGGGACGGGAGCGTGAGCTATGCGCCCACCGGGCGCTACTCGGTGACGGTGTACGGCAACTCGCTGCAGCGCCCGCTCGAGTACCGGTGGGACGACTCCAAGGTGCTGGTGTACGGGATGCAGGCGTCGGTCGTGGCGCGGGACAACGTGACCATGGCCTTCACCCTGGCCCGGTACGACGAGAACCGGGAACGCCCCGACGCCGCATCGTTCGAGTGGGACCAGATCCGCGCCGGGGTCAAGGTCATCGTCACCTTCAGTTCGGCCGACCGGATGCCGCTGCCGAAGGCCATCACCAACCGGCCGGCGGGGTATTGAGATGCGGCTGCTGACAGCATTCGGACTCGTGCTGGCGCTCTCCGGCGGCCACCCTGCCCCGCTGGCGGCGCAGCAGCCCGACCGCTTCGATCACGGGAAGCACGCCAAGGTGTTCCCAACCTGTGTGGCCTGCCACCAGGGTGCGGCCGACGGGACGAGCGCGGTGTTCCCGACGGGCGCGGGCTGCGCCACCTGCCACGACGGCACCATCGAGAAACGGGTGACCTACGCGGTGCCGGCCCCGGAGCCGACCAACCTCCGGTTTACCCACGCCGAGCACGCCCGCGAGGTGGCCACGAAGGCGGGCCGGCCCGATTCCACGCTGAATTGCGTGGCCTGCCACACGCCGGCGGGGAGCGCGTGGATGACGGTGGAGCCGGCGGTGGTCGGGCAGTGCCTCGATTGCCACGGCGTCCAGGCCGCCTCCCACCTCGCGGCACCCGACACCGCCTGCGCCACCTGTCACCTGACGCTACCCCAAGCCACCGCGCTCACCGCGGCCCAGGTGAAGGCGTTTCCGGCGCCGCCGTCGCACGATGCGCCCGGGTTCATGGCGGCGGGCGGGCACGGCGCGCAGGCCAAGGCCGGCACCGGCGCCGCCACCTACGCCGTGGCGCCCAGCTGTGCCACCTGCCACGCCCGCGACTTCTGCATCACCTGCCACGTGAACGCGCCGGAGACGCCCACCATCCAGGCGCTGGCGCTCGATCCCCGCTCGCTGGCCATCCCGGCCACCCTCGAGGCCCCCGCAAGCCACGCCCAGGGGAACTTCCTCGTGACGCACGGCAAGGCGGCCCAGAAGAGCATCGCCACCTGCCAGACCTGTCACACGCAGCAGAGCTGTGCGGCCTGCCATGTGGCGCCCCCGGCTCCGGTGGTGTCGCTCTACCCTGCCGGCGCGGGGCGTGGCGAGGGGGCCATCGTTGTCCGGAACCGGCCGGCCACCCACCTGGCCGACTTCAGCGACATCCACGCCCAGCCGGCCACCAGCAGCCAGCAGACCTGCCAGGGCTGCCACACGCGGCCCCAGTGCCTCGACTGCCACCGCGGCACGCCGGAGCGGACGCCACAGTACCACCCGCAGACCTTCCTCGAGCGGCACCCGGCGGCGGCGTACGCGCGGGAGACGAACTGCAGCGACTGCCACAACCCCGCCGCCTTCTGTCAGTCGTGCCACGTGCAGGCCGGCCTCGGCAGCCCCAAGGGGGCGCTCAAGGCGGGCTACCACGACGCCTACCCGCAGTTCCTGCTGCAGCACGGCCAGGCGGCGCGGCAGAGCCTCGAAACCTGCACCTCCTGCCACACCGAGCGGGATTGCCTGAGCTGCCACTCGGCGCTCTACGGCCGCGGCTTCAATCCGCACGGCCCCGGCTTCGATCCGCAGAAGCTGCTCAAGGCCAATCCACAGATGTGCACCGTCTGCCACGGGCAGAAGGTGCCCACGGGCAACTAGCTCGGGACCTCGGCCTCAGGCGCACGAAACGGCCCCGGGGGTGCCCCCGGGGCCGTTCGCATCACTGCCAAGCGCTTCGGCTACTTGATCAGGATCCTGTTCGTGACCGCCGAGGGCACCTTTGGCAGGTGGATCACCAGCACGCCATCCTGGTAGGTTGCCGAGATCTTCTCCTGTACCACCGGCGCGGGGAGCCGCACCATCCGGTGGAACTCGCCCCACTCCCGCTCGGCGAAGAGGGTCCGCTCGGCCTTCTCCGCCTTCGGGAACTCGCGCCGGCCGGTGATGGTCAGCAGCGTGCCGGCGACCGAGATGTCGAGGTTCTCCCGGTGGGCGCCGGGAATGTCGAGGCGAACCAGGTACTCCGGCTCGGTCTCGACGAGGTCGAAGGGAGGCAGCCAGCCGGTCGGCGTGGCTTCACGCGTCCGGAACAGCGCCTCGGGGGCGAGGGGGTTGCCGAAGAACCGGTCGAACACGTCGTCGATGTCCTCGCGGATCTTGGCCATGACGGGGGCAGCCTTGACGATTCTCATATCTCCTCCTGATTGGAACCGTGCGGGAACGGTACCACCAGGGAGCTGAAGCACCCGTGAAGGGGAGTTGAAACGATGGCCACGAACTTCCGGCAGGGCTTCTGGCGGCTGGCGGATCCGAAGATCTCCCTCGCCTCGGTGGCCTCCATGGTACTGGGGGCGACCGCGGCGGCCGCCGCCGGCCCACTCGCGCTGGGGTGGCTGGCCCTCACCGTGCTCGGCATTCTGGCGGTCGAGACCGCCAAGAACGCCTCGGGGGAGGTGTTCGACTGGGACTCCGGTACCGACCTCCGGATCCGCCCGGAGGACCGGTGCCCCTTTTCCGGCGGCAAGCGCGTGCTGGTGGACGGGGTGCTGAGCCGAGGGCAGACGTGGGCGATTGCCGCCGGCGGGTACCTGCTGGCGGTGACGGCGGGGCTCGCGATCGTGGCGTGGCGCGAGCCAGCAGTGCTCTGGTTCGGGGTCGCAGGGCTGGCGCTGGCCTACGGATACCACGCCCCACCCGCCCGCCTCAGCTACCGCGGGCTGGGCGAGCTGGCGGTGGGCCTCGCCTACGGTCCGGTGATCTGTGGAGGCACCTATCTGGTGCAGCGCGGCGCCCTCCCGACGGCGGTGCTCTGGCTGTCCGCGCCGCTCGGGATCCTGATCGCGGCGTTCCTCGTGATCAACGAGTTTCCCGACTTCTCCGCCGACGCCCAGTCGGGCAAGCGAACGCTGGTGGTGCGGCTCGGTCGCCGGCGTGCCGCCCTCGGCTTCGCCGCGCTCGGTGCCGCGGCCGCGGTTGTGACCGCCCTGCTGCCGCTCTCCGGACTCCCGGCCACGGTATGGCTCGGCCTCGGGGCCGCACTCCGATACCTCCCGGCGGCGCGCCTCCTCCTGGCCCATCCCGAGGACACCAGCCGAATCGTCCCGGCCCAGGCAATGGCCCTCCAGGCCTTCCTGCTCTACGCCGTCGGCGCCTCGGCCGGGGTCCTCCTCGGCCGCTGAGCGGACGCCGGGGCAAGAACGTTTCGCGTCTCGTTCACGGTCGCTTCACCCCCTCGGTGCTAGCTTGTCGCTGCACCATCCACCAGGGGGCTGTATGAAACTCGCCAAGCTGAACCCGATCCTCGGCAACGTGGAGAAGATCGATCGGCTCTTCGATCCCTTCCTCACGGCGCCGCTCTTCCCCGAACTGATGGTCAAGGGCTTCGAGGGCACGTGGGTGCCCACGCTGGACCTGGTCGAGAATGACGCGGCCTTCATGGTCCGGCTCGAGGCGCCCGGGATGCCCAAGGAGAACCTGGACGTCAAACTGACCGGTGAAGTCCTGACGATCACCGGCCATCGGGAGGCCGCAAAGGAAGTTCCCGGCGAGAACTTCCTGTATCGGGAGCGGGAGGCCGGCAAGTTCGTGCGGACCATCCGCCTTCCGGCACCGGTCGCCGAGGGGAAGATCGAGGCGCACTACACCGACGGCGTGCTCCAAGTGACGCTGCCGAAGGCCGCACCCGAAGTGCGGGCCAAGATCACGATCAAGTAGGTGATCGCGCCTCGACGAAACGGCCCCGGGCAGAGTGCCCGGGGCCGTTGGCGCTTTCACACCGGGGCGCTCATCCGCCGAAGCGGGCCCATGCGAGAGCGGCGTGGACCGCACGGTCCCACCCCGCCCGGAGCGCCGCCCGGTCCGCTTCGGTGCCGGTCGGCTCGAAGCGCGCAAACCGTTGTCCTTCAACGAACTCCGACACGCTTCGCCAGACCCCGACCCCCAGGCCGGCGAGCCCCGCGGCGCCGAGGGCCGTCGTCTCCACCATCGCGGGCCGCTCGACCGGCCGGCCGAGCACATCGGCCAGGAACTGCATGAGCCAGTCGTTGGCGCTCGCACCCCCGTCCACCCGGAGCGCCACGGCGTCGAGGCCGGCGTCGCCCAGCATGAGTTCGACGAGTTCGGCGCTGCCGAAGGCCATCGCCTCGAGGGCCGCGCGAACGAGGTGCGCCCTGGTGGTGCCGCGTGTGAGCCCGGTGACCGTCCCGCGGGCCTCCGCCTCCCAGTGCGGCGACCCGAGCCCGACGAAGGCGGGGACGAAGTGCACGCCGCCGGTGTCCGGCACGCTGCGGGCGAGCCCCTCCGACTCGTCGGCCCGCGCCACGAGGCCAAGCCCGTCGCGGAGCCACTGGATGGCGGCGCCGGCAATGAAGACGCTCCCCTCGAGGGCGTAGGCCGGTTCCCCGCGAGGGCCGCAGGCGGCGGTGGCGAGGAGCCCGTGCTGGGAGTGCGGTCGCCGCGACCCGGTGTGCATGAGCAGGAAGGTGCCGGTGCCGTAGGTGTTCTTGGCCGCCCCCGCCTCGACACACCCCTGGCCGAAGAGCGCCGCCTGCTGGTCACCCGCCAGCCCCGCGATCGGCAGCGCCGCGCCGAAGTGCTCGGCGCGGCACTCGCCCAACACTCCGCTCGAGGGGACGACCTCCGGCAGGACGGCGGGCGGCACCCCGAAGAGCGAGAGCAGCTCCGGGTCCCAGCCGCGCTCCTCCAGGCCGTAGAGCATGGTGCGCGATGCGTTGGTGTGGTCGGTGGCGTGCACCGCACCCCCGGTCAGGCGGGCCACCAGCCAGCTGTCCACGGTGCCCGCCGCCAGCTCCCCCCGCTCCGCGCGGTGGCGAAGCTCCCGGTCGCCCAGGAGCGCCTCGAGCTTGGTGGCGGAAAAGTAGGGATCCGGCACCAACCCGGTGCGGTCGCGGAGGAAGTCGGTCATCCCCTGGACCCGGAGCTCGGCGCAGCGGGCGGCGGTCCGCCGGTCCTGCCAGACGATGGCGCGCCCGAGCGGCGCAAGGGTGCGCCGGTCCCAGAGGACGATGGTCTCCCGCTGGTTCGTGATGCCGAGGGCGCTCGGGGTGGTCCCTGCGCGGGCAATCGCCTCGCGGGCGGCCTCCCGCGCCGTCTGGAAGAGGTCCTCGGGCTCGTGCTCCACCCAGCCGGGCCTGGGGAAATGCTGCGGCACCTCCCGATAGCCCCGGCCCAGCACGGTGCCGTCCTGGTGGATGACGAGGGCGGTGGAACCGGTCGTGCCCTGATCAATGGCGAGGATGGACGACATGGATGGCTACGCCTCCGCGACTCGGGCGGCGGGTTGCCGCCGGGAGAGGAGCACGCCGCTCACGATGAGCGCCGCCCCGCCGATCTGGACCGGCTTCGGGGCCTCCCCGAGGAGGGGCCAGGCCACCAGCATCGCGACGAGGGGGATCATCGAATTGAAGATGGCGGTCCGGCCGCTGCCCACGACACGCACCCCGTTGTTCCAGAGGAGGTAGGCCACCACGATGGCGAGGAGGGTCGAATAGGCGACGCCGCTCCACGCCCGAGCGGAGAGCCCGGCCCAGTCGAGCGCGAGCATGCCCGGCAACCCGAGGAGGAGGAGCCCGGGCGCCCCGGTCACCATGGTATAGGTGGTGAGGCGGAGGGTGGAGATGGGGACGCGAAGCGCGCGAACACCCAGCGTGAAGCCGGCCCAGCAGAGGACGGCGAGGAGCACGGCGGCGTCGCCGTTGAGGCGCCCCACGCCGAGGGCGGCGCCCTTTCCCGCCAGGATGAGGACGACGCCGGCAAAGCCGAGCAGCCCACCCAGCACCACCGGGCGGCGGAGCGGCTCAACCCCGGTGGCGGCGCCGAGGAACGCCACGATGAGCGGGGTGGTGGCCACGATGAGCGAGGCGTTGGCCACCGAGGTGTGGGTCAGCCCGTACATGAAGAAGACCTGGTAGAGCGTGTTGCTCAGCACGCCCATCCAGAGCAGGGTGCCCCAGGCGGCGCGGGGTGCGCCGATGGAGCCCTCGCGCCAGCGGAGGATGGCCAGGAGGATGACGCCGGCCAAGGTAAAGCGGAGCCCCGCGAAGGCGAGGCCCGACATCTCCTCCAGCGCAAAACGCATGAAGCTGAAGTTGGCGCCCCAGAGGAGCACCACGACCACCATGGCCGCCTCCGCGCGGGCCACCGCACGCGCGTCCTCGGAGCCGGGCACGGAGGAGGTCATGCCATTAAGATGCTCGGGTCCCGAGGCGTTGGCCACCGACCCTCAACCCGACCCCGCCATGGCCTACCAGACGCTGCTGTTCGAGGTGCGCGACCGCGTCGCGTTCGTCACCATCAACCGCCCCGACAAGATGAACTCGCTCAGCGACGCCGTGATCGCCGAGCTCGACCAGGTGGTGGCGCGGATCGCGTCCGACGACGCCATCGCCGGGGCCATCCTGACCGGCGCCGGCCCCAAGGCGTTCGTGGCCGGGGCCGACATCGCCGAGCTGGCCCAGCAGACCCAGCTCACCGGGAAGGCCCGGGCGCAGCGGGGGCAGGCGGTGTTCCGGCGGCTGGAGCAATGCGGCAAGCCGGTCATCGCGGCGGTCAACGGCTTTGCGCTGGGAGGCGGCTGCGAGCTGGCCATGGCGTGCCACCTCCGGGTGGCGAGCGAGACGGCCAAGTTCGGGCAGCCGGAGGTCAAACTCGGCATCGGCCCGGGGTACGGCGGCACGGTGCGGCTCCCCCGCCTCGTGGGGAAGGGCCGGGCGCTGGACCTCCTCCTCACCGCCCGGATGGTCGGCGCGGAGGAGGCCCTCCAGCTGGGGCTGGTCAACCGGGTGGTGCCGGCGGACAAGCTCCTCACCGAGGCGGAGGCGCTGCTCCGCGTCATCCTGGCCAACGGCCCCCTGGCGGTCCGACTCTGCATCGAAGCCGTGGACGCCGGGCTGGAGATGAGCCTCGACGAGGCGCTCCTGCTCGAGGCCAACCACTTCGGCCTCCTCGCCTCCACCGAGGACATGCGGGAGGGGATGGGCGCCTTCCTGGAGAAGCGCACGGCGGCGTTCCGGGGGCGCTGAACGGGGGGTGGTTTTCCCCTGCATTTCGGCTCCCCATTCCCCTATTTTTCCCCCGTGCATCTCGACCGGATCGTCCTCCGGGGATTCCGGAACCTCCACGACCTGGACCTGGAGCTTCCCCCGGCGGGCGCCGTGCTCATCGGCAACAACGCCCAGGGCAAGACCAACCTCCTCGAGGCGGTCGGGTACCCGGTGCTGTTCCGCGCCCTCCGCGGGGCGGGCGACGCCGACGTGGCCCGCTTCGACGGCCCCGGTTTCCGGGTCGACGCCGAGTTCCACGACGGGGCCCGGCGGCGCACGGTGGAGGTGCTCTTCACCGCGCACGACCGTCGCAAGCGGATCGTGCTCGACGGCGCCCCGGTGGAGCGGCTGGCCGACGCCATCGGCGCCTGGGTGGCGGTGGCGTTCCTCCCGCGCGACGTGGCGCTGGCCGCCGGGCCGGCGGCCGAGCGGCGGCACTACCTCGACCGGATGCTTTCGCTGGCGTCGCCGGGCTACCTGCGGGCGCTGGTGCGGTACAAGGGGGCGGTGGCGCGTCGGAATGCGGCGCTGCGGCAGGGGCAGCCGGCGGTGGCCTGGGCATTCGACGAGCCGCTGGCGGCGGCGGGCGTCGAGGTGGTGCGGGCGCGGCTCGCCTGGGTGGCCGAGGCGGCCCGGCGGTTTCCCGAGGAGTTTGCGGCGCTGGGCGAGGCGCGGCCGGCTTCGCTGGCGTACCGAGGGCATGCGGAGCTGGCGGAGCCGGAGGGGTGGGCGGCGGCGCTCGACCGGGCCCGCCCGCGCGACGCCGCCCGCGGGCTCACCTCCGTGGGGCCGCACCGCGACGACCTGACGATCGTGCTGGACGGCCGCCCCATCCGGGAGTACGGCTCGACCGGACAGGTGCGGAGCGCCGCGGTGGCGCTCAAGCTGGTGGAACTCGCCACGATCAGCGAATTGCGCGGCGTGGCGCCGGCGCTCCTGCTCGACGACGTCTTCGCCGAGCTCGACCAGGGGCGACAGGCCCGGCTCGCGGAGCGGCTCCTGTCACGGCGGCGCGGCCAGGTGTTCGTGTCGGCCCCGCGGGAGGACGAACTGCCCGCCGGGCTGGGCCTGCCGGTGTGGACGGTGGACGGCGGCGCGGTGCGGCCCGCCGCGTGAACCCCGGAGGAGTGGTGGACAAGAAGCGCCCCCTCACGCCGCTGGCCACCGCGCTCGAGGAGTTCCTGGCCACCTCGGGGCTCGGCAAGGGCGTGGAGCGCGCCGAGGTGGTGGAGCGATGGCCGGAGCTGGTGGGCCCGCAGATCGCCGCGGTCACGGAGGCGGAGTCGGTCTCGGCCGACGGTGTCCTCCGCGTGCGGGTGGCCACCGCCCCCTGGGCCACCGAGTTGAGCCTGATGACCCCGCGGATCCTGGCCCGGGTCAACGCCGGCCGCCAGGGGCGCATCAATCACATTCGCTGGATCGCCGGTCCCCTGAGCCGGCCCACCCCGTAACGGACGCGCGAGCCATGGCAGACGCAGCGGCGGCAGGAAGCAAGGGACAGGACTACGGCGCGGCCTCCATCCAGGTGCTCAAGGGCCTGGAGGCCGTGCGCAAGCGGCCCGGGATGTACATCGGGTCCACCGGCGAGAACGGCCTGCACCACCTGGTGTACGAGGTGGTGGACAACTCGATCGACGAGGCGCTGGCCGGCTACTGCGACCAGATCAGCGTCCAGATCCGCAAGGACAACGTGATCTCCGTGGCCGACAACGGTCGCGGCATCCCGGTGGACGTGCACCCCGTCGAGAAGATGCCGGGCGTCGAGCTGGCCCTCACCGTGCTCCACGCCGGCGGCAAGTTCGACAAGTCCAACTACAAGGTGTCGGGCGGCCTCCACGGCGTCGGCGTGTCGGTGGTCAACGCCCTCTCCGAGCGGCTCGAGGTGGTGGTGGACCGCGACGGCAACCGCCACCACATGGCGTTCTCGCGCGGGCGCACCACCAAGCCCCTCAGCGTGCTCGGCAAGGCCAAGGGCACCGGCACCACCGTCACCTTCAAGCCCGACCCCGAAATCTTCCAGGTGCTCGAGTTCAACTACTCGACCCTGGCCGACCGGCTGCGCCAGCTCTCCTTCCTCAACAAGGGCGTCACCATCACCCTGCGCGACGAGCGCAAGGAGGAGCCCAAGGAGGAGAAGTTCTTCGCCAAGGGCGGCCTGGTGCAGTTCGTGGAATGGCTCAACCGCAACAAGAAGCCGCTCCACCCCAAGCCGGTGGCCTTCAGCACCGTCAAGGACGACGTCGAGGTGGACGTGGCCCTCCAGTACGAGGACGGCTACAACGAGAACACCTTCACCTTTGTCAACAACATCAACACGCACGAGGGCGGCACCCACCTCACCGGATTCAAGTCGGCGCTGACCCGCACCATCAACGAGGCCGCCAAGCGGGCCGGCGCCCTCAAGAAGGCCGACTTCACCCTCTCGGGCGACGACGTGCGCGAGGGGCTCACCTGCGTGCTGCACGTGAAGGTGCGGGAGCCCCAGTTCGAGGGGCAGACCAAGACGAAGCTGGGCAACAGCGAGGTGGAGGGGATCGTCCGGCAGGTCGTCAACGAGCACCTCGGCACCTACCTCGAGGAGCACCCGCCGGTGGTGCGCGCCATCCTCGACAAGGCGGTGAGCGCCGCGCTGGCGCGCGAGGCCGCGCGCAAGGCGCGGGACCTGGTGCGCAAGAAGTCCGGCCTCGAGAACGCCGTCCTCCCCGGCAAGCTGGCCGACTGCTCCCTGGACGACCCGGCACTCTGCGAGATCTACCTCGTCGAGGGCGACTCCGCCGGCGGCAGCGCCAAGCAGGGGCGGAACCGCGCGTTCCAGGCCATCCTCCCCCTCCGCGGCAAGATCCTCAACGTGGAGCGGGCCCGGATCGACAAGATCCTCAGCAACGAGGAAATCCGGGCGATGATCACCGCCATCGGGGCCGGGGTCGGCGGCGAGTTCAAGCTCGACGACGTCCGCTACCACAAGATCATCCTGATGACCGACGCCGACGTGGACGGCGCGCACATCCGGACGCTCCTGCTCACCTTCTTCTTCCGGCAGATGCGCGAGCTGATCGACGCCGGGTACGTGTACATCGCCCAGCCGCCGCTCTACCGCGTGGCCAAGGGGAAGGAGGAGTTCTACGCCTATAGCGAGACCGAGCGGGACGACTACGCCAAGCGGCTCGGCGGGAGCGGCGACGGCAAGGGCGGGGTCATGATCCAGCGCTACAAGGGCCTGGGCGAGATGAACCCCGACCAGCTCTGGAACACGACGATGGACCCGGAAAAGCGGACCGTGCTGCGGGTCACGCTGGAGGAGGCGGTCACGGCGTCCAACCTCTTCGAGCAGCTGATGGGCGACGAGGTGGAGCCGCGCCGCGAGTTCATCGAGCGCAACGCCCACTACGTGACGAACCTGGACGTCTA
>CAZNLY010000007.1:93020-96793 GCA_964574295.1 uncultured Gemmatimonadaceae bacterium | reverse complement strand
GTCCAAATAGGATGCGATGAGCCAGCTCCTCCGCCTCAAGTCGCTGCAGGACTGCGAAGACGATCTCGCCGAGCGCGGCGGGCTCCGCCGCACCCTGGGCAAGTGGCACCTCACCGCCCTCGGCGTCGGGGCCACCATCGGGGCGGGGATCTTCGCCACCACCGGCACCGCCATCGTGGGCGACGCCGCACGGCCCGGTGCCGGCCCCGCCATCATCCTCTCCTTCGTCCTGACCGCCATCGCCTGCGGGTTCGCCGCCCTCTGCTACGCCGAGTTTGCCGCGATGGTGCCGATCTCGGGCTCCGCGTACACCTACGCCTACGCGTCTCTCGGCGAATTCGTGGCCTGGATCATCGGGTGGGACCTGATCATCGAGTACGCGGTGGGCAACATCGGCGTGGCCATCGGGTGGTCGGGGCACTTCCGCGAACTCATCAGCCACTTCGGGCTGTCCCTCCCGGCGTGGCTGGCCACCGACTACCGGACCGCCTACAACGCGGTGCAGGCGGTGGCGGCGGGCGCCACCGACCCCAACACCGCCTACCTGGCCTCTGCCGTGGCCGGCGCCCCGACCGTCCTGGGGCTGCCGTTCATCGCCAACGTGCCCGCCTTCCTCTCGGTCATGGCGGTGACCTGCCTGCTCGTCATCGGCATCCGGGAGTCGGCCAACTCCAACAACGCGATGGTGCTGCTCAAGATCGGCATCATCCTCTTCTTCATCGCGGTCGGCTTCACGCTTCTCAAGCCGGAAAACTGGACGAACCCGGCCACCGGCGGCTTCGCGCCCAACGGTATTGCCGGCATCGGGGCGGGCGCGGCCATCATCTTCTTCAGCTACATCGGGTTCGACGCCGTCTCCACCGCCGCCGAGGAGGCCAAGGACCCCGGCCGCGACATGCCGTTCGGCATCATCATGAGCCTGATGATCTGCACGGTGCTCTACATCGCGTTGTCGGCGGTGATGACGGGCATCGCGCCGTGGCAGCAGCTCGGCACGGCGGAGCCGATGATCACCGCCCTGACCTACGCCGACGGGCCGCCGCGGCTCCTCAATGCGTCGCGGTTCATCATTTCCCTCGGGGCCGTCATCGCGATGTTCAGCGTCCTGCTGGTCTTCCAATTGGGGCAGCCGCGCATCTTCATGTCGATGGCCCGCGACGGCCTCCTGCCGCCCTTCCTGGCCAAGGTGCACCCCCGCTTCAAGACCCCGTACGTCGGGACCATCCTGACGGGCCTCTTCGTGGGGATCTTCGCGGCGTTCGCCAACATCGCCGAGGTGGTGGACCTTACCAACATCGGGACACTGTTCGCCTTCATCCTCGTGTCGGCGGGGGTGATTGCCCTGCGGGTCAAGGATCCCGGCCGGCACCGGCCCTTCCGCGTGCCGTTCGTGCCGTGGACGCCGCTGATCTCGATCGTGTCCTGCTTGTACCTGATGTTCAAGCTGCCGAGGATCACCTGGGAGCGGTTCGGCATCTGGCTGTTGGTGGGGTTCGCGATCTACTTCCTGTACAGCATCCGGCACAGCCGCCTGCGGCTGCGGGACGCGGCGGAGGGGAAGGGCCGCTAGCCCAGGCGCGCGGCGAGCACCAGCGCGCCGAGGGTGGCGTCCACCGCGGTGGCGAGGGGCCGGAGGGTCGGCTCCTCGCCGAGCCGCGCCAGCACCGCGCTCCGGAGCGAGCGCTCCCCGACCAGCATGCCCCCCATCAGCGCCACCCCCACCCGCTCCCCCGTCGGGAACTCCTCGGCCAGCCCCAGCACCAGCGTGCTCAGTTCGCGCGCCGCGTAGTCGGCAATGCCCTGCGCCACCACGTCGCCCCGCTCCGCCGTGTGCAGCACGGGGGGCGCGAGGGCGGCCACCTCGGCGGGGCTCGCCGAGGCGGCCCACCGTACCAGTCCGTCGAAGTCGGCGCTCCGGGACGCCTCGAGCAGCACCGGGGTGAGTGCCGTCTCCGGACTCCGCCCGTCGCGGGCGCGGCTCACCGCGCCGAGCGCCGCGCGGCCGATGGCATACCCGCTTCCTTCATCTCCCATTTGCCAGCCGTAGCCGCCCCGCCGGAGCATCCGGCCCTCGGGGTCGCGCCCGAGGACGACGCTGCCTGTGCCGGCCACCACCACGATGCCCGGCCCGTCGCCAAAGGCGGCGGTGAGGGCGATGTCGATGTCCGTGGTGACCCGCACCCGGTCGGCCAGCCCCTCCACGCGGAGGGCCTGCTCGAGCTCGCTCCGCTCCCCCTCGCGGCCCGCGCCGGCCGCCCCGACCACCATCGCCGAGCCGCGGCCCGCGCCGGCCGCGGCAAGCGCCTTCCGCACCGTCTCCGCGATCACCGCCGCGGACGCCATGGCGCGTCCCGGGCGCACCGCCGCGCCGGGCCCGAGGGCGGTGCCGCGCACCTGTTCCGGGCTGCCCACCGACGCGGCCGTCTTCGATCCGCCGACATCGACGCCAATGAGGGGAGCGCTCATGCCGGGGCCGCCCGATGGGGAAGGTGGGAAAGGAGGACGCCGGTGGACACGGTGAGGAGGGTGCCGAGCGGCACGTACCAGGGCCAGGCGAGCCGCGCGGCCGGCGTGAGCCAGCCGAAGCCGGGAGCCCCCGCCAGTCGGGAGGCGAACACCACGAGCAGCATCACCGCCACGGAGCAGAGCACCGCACCCACCAGGTCGCGCCCGGTGGCGCGGGTCGAGCGTCCGCCCAGGATGTAGCTGCCGAGGAGCGCACCGTAGGTCACGGAGGCGATCGACAGCGCCAGCACCACGACCGGCGTGTCGGCGGCGCTGCCCAGCCGCTCGAAGAAGAGGGCGGCGCCGATCAGGGCCAGGCCCCAGGCCAGCGAGAAGGTCCGGCCGACGCGCAGCAGGCGCGCGGGATCCCGCTCCCCCGTCCAGCCGGCGTAGAGGTCGTGGGTCATCGAGCTGGCCAGGGCGTTGATGGAGGAGCTGATGGTGCTCATTGCCGCCGCCAGGATCCCCGCCACCATCAGCCCAGCCAGCCCGCTCGGCAGCCGCTCGAGGATGAAGTGCGGGAAGATCTGGTCCGCCGGCATCCCATCGGGGGCCAGTCCGGCCGCCCAGATGGCCGAGCCGACCAGCAGGAAGAGCAGAAACTGCCCGATGACCACCACGCCCGACCCGATGACGGCGAACTGCGCCTCGCGGAGCGACCGGGTGGCGAGGAGACGCTGGACGATCAATTGATCCGTGCCGTGGGAGGCCGCGGAGAGGAGTGCCCCGCCCACGAGTCCGCCGAGGAGGGTGTAGGTGGAGGTGAGGCTCAGCTCGGGGACGAGGAGCCGGAGCTTGCCCGCCTCCGCGGCGAGGTGGAGCGCGCCTCCCGCCCCGCCGGCCAGTTGCCACGCGATGCCCAGCGCCGCCGCGCCCCCAGCGACGTACACCGCCAGCTGGATCACGTCGGCCCAGACCACCGCCTTGAGCCCGCCGACGAGGGTGTACAGGAGGGTGACGCCGCCCATCACGATGATGGAGGTGGTGACCGACCAGCCGGTGAGGAGGGCGAGCGGGATCGAACCGGCAAAGATCCGGACGCCGTCGCCGAGGAGCCGGGTGGCCAGGAAGACCACCGAGACCAGCTGCCGGCTGCCGCGGCCGAACCGGCGCTCGATGCGCTGGTAGGCCGTCTCCTGGTCGCCGCGGAAGTATCCGGGGAGGAGCCAGGCAGCCACGCCGATCCGCCCGACCAGGTACCCGAAGGCGAGCTGCAGGAAGGTGAGGTCGCCCCGGGCCCCGATGCCCGGCACCGAGATGACGGTGAG
>CAZNLY010000007.1:0-92920 GCA_964574295.1 uncultured Gemmatimonadaceae bacterium | reverse complement strand
GCAGGAAGGTGAGGTCGCCCCGGGCCCCGATGCCCGGCACCGAGATGACGGTGAGCGCGGACGTCTCGGTGGCCACGATCGAGAACAGCACCGCCCAGGCGGGCAGGTTGCGGGCGCCCAGGAAGTAGTCCCCCGCCGTGGCCTGGGCCCGCGACACCCAGAGCCCAACGCCGACAGTGGCGGCGAAGTAGGCCAGGATGACGGCGAGGTCGAGCTGGGTCATGGGGCCTCGTGGAAGGAGGCTCGGGGGGTGGATATGGAACGAGGGGGGAACGCTCCCCCCTCGGGCATGCCTGCGGATGTGCGAGCGGCGCCTAGGCGGTGAAGCTGCTCCCGCAGCCGCAGCCGCCGGTGGCGTTCGGGTTGGTGAAGGTGAACCCGCTCCCTTGCATCGAGGAGACGTAGTCCACCGTGACGCCCGAGAGGTACTGCATGCTGAATCCGTCCACCAGCACGCGCACGCCGTTGAGGTCGAGGACGACGTCGTCGTCGAGCGCCTTTTCCTCGATGTTGAGGCTGTACTTGAAGCCGCTGCAGCCGCCGGGCATCACGGCGATGCGGAGCCCCGCGGTCTCGACCGGGACTTCCTCCGCGGCGATGAACTTGCGAACCTCGTCCGCGGCGCGGTCCGTGAGGACCAGGGTGAAGCCGGCGGGCTGGGCCTGGGTGGTCATGTCCATCTCCTTGGGTGACCCTCGCAAGCTAGGGACGCGGCCCCTCCGCTGTCAACGCGCGGGGGCTGCCACCGCTTGCACGGCGGGGTCCAGCGCCGCCAGGACACGGTCGCCGACGCCGCGCCGGACCCCGGCAAACCGTTCGTTGGCGCGGGTGGGGTGGACCCGGTTGGCCAGCACCACGACCACCACCCGGCGCTCCGGGTCCATCCAGAGGCTGGTGCCGGTGAAGCCGGTATGTCCCACGCTGCCGGCGGAAAGGTACCCGCTCCCGGTGTTGTCGGGCGTCGGCGTCTCCCAGCCCAGCGCCCGCGCCGAGCCGGGGGGGAGTTCCTGCCGGACCGTGAACGCCTCGACGATGCTCGCCGGCACGGTCGGGACGCCGGCACGCGGGGCGTCGCCGCGGACCTGCGCGATCCACCAGTCGCCAAACGTGAGCAGGTCGTCGGCGGTCGAGAAGATCCCGGCGTGGCCCGAGACGCCGTCCATTCGCCAGGCGTTCTCGTCGTGCACCTGGCCGCGGACGATGCGTCCGCGGAGCGAGTCGTACTCGGTCGGGGCCACCCGCGGGAGCCAGGTGGCGGGGGGCGTGTAGGTGGTGGAGGTCATCCCGAGGGGCCGGAAGAGCCGCCGGGTCAGGAGCGAGTCGATGCGCTCGCCGTAGACGGCCTCCACCAGCTGCGTGAGCAGGATGGCGCCGACGTCGGAATAGACGTACCGGGTGCCGGGAAGGGTGTCGAGCGGCGTGCTGTCCACCAGCCCCAGGATGCCGGCGCGGGAATAGGAGAGGAGATAGAACGGGCGCCACGCCGGGAGGCCGCTCGCGTGCGCCAGGAGCAGCCGCGGGGTGACGCTGTCGAGGCCGGCCTCGGTGACCTGCGGAAGGTAGCGGGAGACGGGGGCGTCGAGATCCACCTTCCCCTCGTTCACCGCCCACATCATGGCGGTGGTGAGCCCGACCACCTTGGTGAGTGAGGCGAGGTCGTACACCGTGCTGCCGTTGGGGCGCTTCCGGATCCCGTTGCCGAGGTGCCCGGTGCCGTACACGTACCGGTGCCCGGGCCAGCTCACCCCGATGACGACGCCGGGTGCGGCGCCCGCGGCCACCGCGCTGTCCACGAAGCGCCGGAGCGACTTCCAGTCGGGGTGGCTCGCGAGCGGCTCGGGGCCCGAGGGCGTGCGCGGCGCGCACCCCGCGACGGCCAGGAGGAGGGCGGCCGCCGTGCGGGCGGCGCGCGTCACTGCGGCGACCTCACCTCGATTCCCGCACCGCGGGGATGCGCCGCGTCGAGGGTGATGGGGAGGTGTCCGGAGATGTCCGCCCGTCCGGTGAGCGCCGCGCCGGCGGCGAGCTCGTTGATGGCGCGGCCCGCCCAGGCCAGGAGGTACCCCTGGACCGACGGAACCTGCTGCAGGAGGTACGGCGACCCGAACGACACGAGGACGGTGGGCTGCTTCCGTGCGGTGCTGTCCACCAGCGCCGCCACCTGGGCGGGGAGGGCGATGGTCCCGCTCCACGCGCTCACCCGCACCGAGGCCGCCACCACCGCCACCGGATTCGCGGCGAGCGCGGCCCGCGCCGAGTCGTAGCTGGCGGGCCCGCTGGCGGGATAGAGCCGGAAGAGCGTCACGCCGTATCCCGCGGCCCGGAGGTCGTTCGCGAGCGCGTTCCCGAGGGAGCTCCCCGGGTCGTCGGCGTAGACCAGCAGCGACACCGGCTGGGGCCGGCCGCGGAGCCCCGCCACCACGCCCCCGCTGTCCTTGACGAGCACGAGCGACCGCGCCGTCACGTCCCGGGCGATCGCCTGGTGCGGCGCCGTCCCGACCGCGTCCATGATCGAGTCAAGCGACACGGTGCGGCGCTGGAAGAGCCCCAGCCGACGCTTGAGCTCGAGCACCCGGCGGACGGAGGCGTTGAGCCGGTCCTCGGTGACGCGCCCCTGCTCGACCGCGGCCACCACCGCGTCGATCGCCACCGCCGGGTCGGCGGGCTGCAGGAGGAGGTCGGCGCCGGCCAGCAGCGCGAGCACCGCCGATTCGCCCGGCCCGTAGAGCTTGACCACGCCCCCCATGTCGAGCGCATCGGTCACCACCAGCCCCTGGAAGCCGAGCGAATCGCGGAGCACGCCGGTCAGGAGCGAAGGGGTCAGCGTGGCGGGGCGTACCTGGCCGCTGTCCACCCCTGGCATCGCGATGTGGGCCGACATGACGGCGGTCACCCCCGCCTTCACCGCCGCGCGGAACGGCACCAGCTCGACCGAATCGAGCCGGGCCCACGGCGCGTCGATGACGGGAAGGGAGATGTGCGAATCGGTGCCGGTGTCGCCGTGGCCGGGGAAGTGCTTCGCGGTCGCGAGCATCCCGTGCTCCTGGAGTCCCTGCACCTCGGCGGCCACCAGCGTGGCCACCGCGCCGGGGTCCTCGCCGAAGCTCCGGGTGTTGATGATCGGATTGGCGGCGTTGTTGTTGACGTCGGCCACCGGGGCGAAGTCGAGGTGGATGCCGACGGCGCGTCCCTCCACGGCGGTGATCCGTCCCATCTGGTAGGCATCCAACTCCCGGCCGGTGGCGCCCACGCCCATATTGGTGGGGAAGGCGGTGCCGCCGAGTAATCGCATCGCCGTGCCGCCCTCGAGGTCGGAGGCCACGAGGAGCGGGATGGCCGCCGATTCCTGCAGCACGTTGAGCTTGGCCGCGATGTCGAGGGGCGACCCGATCGAGGCGATGATCCCGCCGACCTGCAGTGAGTCCACCCAGGCGCGCGCCTTGGCGTAGCCCGGGTCATCCGCCGCGGCGTAGGTGCCGGGAATCCACGGCATGACGAGCTGCGCCACCCGGGCCCGGAGCGGCAGCGAGTCGAGCAGCGTCTCCACCGGGTCGGGGTGCGGCACCACCAGGGGCGCCGGCGCGATCGCGGCGGCGCGCGTGGTGTCCGGGGCGGGGCCGGCGGGCGCCGTCCCGGTGGTCCGGGCGCAGGCCGCCATCATCACCATCAGCAGAGCGAGGCGTGCGTGAGTCACCGGCGGGTCGTCCTGGGTGCGTGGGTGGTGGTGGCGGCCTGCGGGAAGCCTCCCGCCGCCGTGGCTCCGGTGCCGACGGCCGCTCCGGTGCGGCCGGGCATCGAGGTCCTGCTCCTGGATTCCCTGTCGCTGGTGGGCGGGATGCGCCTCGGCCTGGTGACCAACCAGTCGGGCGTGGACCACCTCGGCGTCGGCGATGTGGAGCGGCTCCGAGGCGCCGGCCTCAACCTCGTCGCGCTCTTCAGCCCCGAGCACGGCTTCCGGGGGTCGGCGCCGCCGGGCGCGGAAGTCGCCAATTCGGTGGACAGCGCCACCTCGCTCCCAATCTACAGTCTCTACGGCCGGAATAGGTCGGTGACCCCCGAGATGCTGGCCGGGGTGGACGTCATCCTGGTGGACCTGCAGGACGCCGGCGCGCGGTACTTCACCTACCTGGCCACCACGGTCGAGGTCTTGCGCGCCGCCGCGCGCGACGGGAAGCGCGTCCTGCTGCTCGACCGCCCCAATCCGATCGCCGACGCGGTGCAGGGCAATGTGCTCGACACCGCCTTCGCCTCCTCCGTGGGGCTCCTGCCCGTGCCGATGCGGCACGGCCTCACGCTGGGCGAGCTGGCGCGGCTGGCCAACATGGAACTCGGCGTCGGCGCCGACCTGACGGTCATTCCGGTGGCCGGGTGGCGCACGGCCCAGTACTGGGACGACACCGGCCTCCCCTTCATCCCGCCGAGCCCCAACCTCCGGACGCTGGAGGCGCTGCTCCACTATCCGGGGCTTTGTCTCTTCGAGGGGACCAACCTGAGCGTGGGACGCGGCTCGGGGCATCCCTTCGAGCAGGTCGGGGCCCCGTGGCTCGACAGCCGCGAGGTGGTGGAGCGGCTGGAGGCGGCCCGACTCCCCGGCGTCCGCTTCAGCCGGGTGCACTTCACTCCCCACGACCCCGGCGACGGCAAGTACGCCGACACCGCCCTGGCCGGAATCCGGCTTACTGTGACCGACCGAGCCACCTACGACCCGACCCGGACCGCCGTCGTGCTGATGGCCACAATCCGGGATGTGCACCCCGACCGGCTCCGCTGGAACGCCGCCCAGTTCGACCGCCTGGCGGGGAACTCCGTGCTGCGGTTGGCGTTGGAGCAGGGGGCCTCCCCCGAGGTCGCCTTGGGGGCGTGGCCCGACCAGCGCCAGGCCTACCTCGAACGGCGCCGAACCGCCCTCCTCTACCCCCGCGCCCCGGCCCCGGCTCAATTGCCCTAGCCGCTCTTCCCGATTACTTTTTGAGGCTCTGGAAGTTCGTGCAGCCGCGAACCTTACGACGTTGGGACGGCCGGTGACGCAAGCAGCAACATCCGCCCTGGAACGCCAGTACTACGCCCTGACCGGCCCGGTGGTCAGGTGGCTGGTTCGCCACGGCGTGCGCCCCAACGCGATCACCACCATCGGCACCCTCATCGTCGTCGCCTCGGCCGTGGCCTACGGCTTCGGGGCCATCCGGTGGGGTGGCTTCCTCCTCCTCTTGAGCGGCCTCTTCGACACCCTCGACGGCGCCGTGGCCCGCGAGAGCGGCACCGCCACCAAGTTCGGCGCCTTCTACGACTCGACCCTCGACCGCATCGGCGACGGGGCCACCTTCATCGGCATCGCGGCCTACCTCCTCCACGCCCCCGACGTGGCGTACCGGAACCTGGCCATCATCCTGGCAATGGTGGCCACGCTGGCCTCGCTCGTGGTGTCGTACGCGCGCGCCCGGGCGGAGGGGGTCGGCATCGCGGCCAAGGTCGGCATCGCCCAGCGCGCCGAGCGCATCATCCTCCTCGGCGGCGCCTCCGTCATCGTGGGGGCCGGTCCCCGTGCCATTGTGCTGGAAGTCATCGTGGCGCTGCTCGCCGTGGCCAGCATCATCACCATCGTGCAGCGCTTTCACTTCGTGTATCGCGCCACCAACGGCGCCTAGGGAAAGGAACACACCGTGGCACCGACGTCTGCCCGGTCCATCGCGCCCGCCAAGGGCAAGCTCGGGGTCCTCTGCGTCGGTCTCGGCGCCGTGACCACCACCTTCATGGCCGGCGTGGAAAACGTGCGCCGGGGCCGCGCCAAGCCGATCGGCTCGCTGACCCAGATGGGCACGATCCGCCTCGGCAAGCGGACCGAGGGCCGGATGCCGCTGATCCGGGAGTTCGTCCCCCTCGCCGACCTCAAGGACCTGGTCTTCGGCGCCTGGGACCCGATTCCCGACAGCGCCTACGAGGCCGCGCTCAAGTGCGGCGTCCTCGACCGGCACGAGCACATCGAGCCGATCGCCGACTTCCTCAAGGGCATCACGCCGATGCCGGCGGTGTTCGACCAGTTCTACGTCAAGCGGCTCGAGGGGACCAACGTCAAGAAGGGCAAGACCAAGCGGGAGCTGGCAGAGGCGCTCCGGAAGGACATCCGCGACTTCAAGGCCAAGCACGGGTGCGACCGGCTCGTGATGGTCTGGTGCGCCAGCACGGAGGTGTTCATCGCCCCGGGCAAGGCGCACGAGTCGCTCGCCGCCCTCGAGAAGGCCATGGAGGCCAACGACCCGAGCGTCCCGCCGTCGATGCTCTACGCCTACGCGGCGATCATGGAGGGGGTGCCCTTCGCCAACGGGGCGCCGAACCTCAGCTGCGACGTCCCCGCCATCGAGGGACTGGCCCGCGAGAAGCACATCCCGATCGGCGGCAAGGACTTCAAGACCGGCCAGACGATGATCAAGACCGTCCTGGCCCCGATGTTCAAGGCGCGGATGCTCGGCGTGGCCGGGTGGTACAGCACCAACATCCTGGGCAACCGCGACGGCGAGGTGCTCGACGACCCGGAGAGCTTCAAGACCAAGGAGGAGTCGAAGCTCGGGGTGCTGGAGCACACGCTGCAGCCCAAGCTCTACCCCGACCTCTACGGCAACATCTTCCACAAGGTCCGGATCAACTACTACCCGCCCCGGGGGGACAACAAGGAGGGGTGGGACAACATCGACATCTTCGGGTGGCTGGGCTACCCGATGCAGATCAAGGTGGACTTCCTCTGCCGCGACAGCATCCTCGCGGCGCCGCTGGTGCTCGACCTGGCCATCTTCTTCGACTTGGCGGCCCGGGCCGGGATGAGCGGCATCCAGGAGTGGCTCTCGTTCTACTTCAAGAGCCCGCAGGTGGCCCCGGGCCTGTACCCGGAGCACGACCTCTTCATCCAGCTCACCAAGCTCAAGAACACCCTGCGGTACCTCAAGGGCGAGGAGCAGATCACGCACCTCGGCATCGAGTACTACGAGAACGCCTGATGCAGTACTTCCATCGCACCAGCATCGCGCCCGACGCGGCGGTGGCCCGGGCGGCCGAGTTCTTCGGCGCCCGGCTCACGCCCACGGAGGAGGCCCCGCGCCGGCGCCGGTTTGCCGGCGCGCTGGGCCAGCTGGCGGTGACGGTCCAGGCCGAGGGGGGGCACTACACCCTCGTCACGATCGAGACCGACCAGCCGGGCGAGAGCGAGCTCGACAAGCTGGCGAAGCGGTTCCTCACGGTGGTCCACACGATGGCGGACCCGGCCCACGCGGCCCGGGGCGCCTACTGATTCCCTCCAGGAGAGTCTTCCCGATGTCCCGACTGGCCCTGCGCTGGCGCCACACCCTCGTCCTTCCGTTCCTGCTGCTGGCGCTCGCCGCCGGCCGCGCCTCCGCCCAGGAGGCCGCCCCGGCCGAGCACCGGCCCGGCGGTGAGGTGAACCTTCACCTCCCCGACCTGAACCAGGGCGACTTCCTCGGCTTCACCGGGCACCAGATCCTCCTGACCGGCATCGTCGTCTGTGTCCTGGGCCTGCTCTTCGGCCTCTCGACGTACTCGGCGGTCAAGAAGCTGCCGGTGCACCGGACCATGGCCGACGTCTCGGCGCTCATCTACGAGACCTGCAAGGCCTACATGGTCCAGCAGGGCAAGTTCCTGATCGCCCTGTGGGTGTTCGTGAGCGCGGTCATCGTCGCCTACTTCATGCTGACTGGCCTCGGCCTCGGCAAGGTGGCCATCGTCCTCCTCTTCTCGCTGATCGGCATGGCGGGCAGCTACGGGGTGGCGTGGTTCGGCATCCGGATCAACACCCTGGCCAACTCCCGGACGGCGTTCGCGTCGCTGCGCGGCAAGGGCTGGCCGGTGTCCGAAATTCCGTTGCGCGCGGGGATGAGCGTCGGGATGATGCTCATCGCTGTCGAACTCCTCTTCATGCTCGCCATCCTGCTGTTCATCCCGGCCGACGTGGCGGGCGCCTGCTTCCTCGGCTTTGCCATCGGCGAATCGCTGGGCGCCGCGGCGCTCCGGATCGCGGGTGGCATCTTCACCAAGATTGCCGACATCGGCGCCGACCTGATGAAGGTGGTCTTCAAGATCAAGGAAGACGACGCCCGGAACCCCGGCGTCATCGCCGACTGCACCGGCGACAACGCCGGCGACTCGGTCGGCCCGACCGCCGACGGCTTCGAGACCTACGGCGTGACCGGCGTGGCGCTCATCTCGTTCATCGTCCTGGCCGTGCCGGACACCTCGATCCAGGCCAAGCTGCTCGTCTGGATCTTCCTGATGCGCGTGATGATGGTGCTCGCGTCCGGCCTCTCCTACCTGGTCTCCAACGCCATCTCGAAGGCCCGGTACGCCTCGGCCGTCAAGTTCGACTTCGAGCACCCGCTCACCCAGCTGGTCTGGCTCACGTCGATCGTGTCGGTGGTGCTCACGTACATCGTGTCGTACTACATCATCCCCGACCTCGGCGGCAGCGGCGACCTCTGGTGGCAGCTCTCCACCGTCATCACCTGCGGCACGCTGGCCGGCGCCATCATCCCCGAGCTGGTCAAGATCTTCACCTCCACCAGCTCGCGGCACACCCGCGAGGTGGTCACCAGCAGCCGCGAGGGCGGGCCGTCCCTCAACATCCTCTCCGGCCTGGTGGCCGGGAACTTCTCCGCCTACTGGCTCGGCCTGGCGATCATGGGCCTGATGGCGGTGGCCTATTTCGTCGGGACGCTGGGCCTCGGCGGCATCATGCAGGCGCCGGCCATCTTCGCCTTCGGCCTCGTGGCCTTCGGCTTCCTCGGCATGGGCCCGGTGACGATCGCGGTGGACAGCTACGGCCCCGTGACCGACAACGCGCAGTCCGTGTACGAGCTCTCCACCATCGAGCAGGTCCCCGGCATCCAGGCCGAGCTCAAGAAGGACTTCGGCATGGACGTGGACTTCACCACCGCCAAGGAGCTGCTGGAGGAGAACGACGGGGCGGGGAACACCTTCAAGGCCACCGCCAAGCCGGTGCTCATCGGCACGGCGGTGGTGGGCGCCACCACGATGATCTTCTCGATCATCATGGCGCTGACCCACGGCCTCCAGAGCGGCATGGAGAACCTCTCCATCCTCTACCCGCCGTTCCTGCTCGGGCTCATCACCGGCGGTGCCATGATCTACTGGTTCACCGGCGCCTCGATGCAGGCGGTCACCACCGGCGCCTACCGCGCGGTGGAGTTCATCAAGGGCAACATCAAGCTCGAGGGCGTCACCAAGGCGTCGGTCGAGGACAGCCGGCGGGTGGTCCAGATCTGCACGCAGTACGCGCAGAAGGGCATGTTCAACATCTTCCTGGCCGTCTTCTTCGGCACCCTGGCCTTTGCCTTTGCGGAGCCGTTCTTCTTCATCGGGTACCTGATCTCCATCGCGCTCTTCGGGCTCTACCAGGCCATCTTCATGGCCAACGCCGGCGGCGCGTGGGACAACGCGAAGAAGATCGTCGAAACCGAGCTCAAGGCGAAGGGCACCCCGCTCCACGACGCGTCGGTGGTCGGCGACACGGTGGGCGACCCGTTCAAGGACACCTCCTCGGTGGCCATGAACCCCGTCATCAAGTTCACCACGCTCTTCGGCCTCCTGGCCGTCGAGCTGGGCGTGTACCTGTCGGCGGGCGAGGGCAGCGCGCTCCCGCGGATCCTCGCGGTGGCCTGCCTCGCGGTCAGCATGCTGTTCGTCTACCGCTCGTTCTACGGGATGCGGATCGAGTCGTAACCGGAGCCGCCGGATGCCCCCCACCGCCGTGCCTGCCTCGCGTCCGGCCGCGCCCCCCCACGGGCTCGGCCGGGCGCAGCTGCACGAGCTCTACTACTACATGCGGCTGACCCGCTCCCTCGAGGAGCGGCTCACCAACCTCTACCGCCAGACGAAGGTCATCGGCGGGCTCTTCCGCTCCCTCGGCCAGGAGGCCGACGCCGTCGGGAGCGCCTACGCCCTCGACCGGACCAAGGGCGACTTCCTCTCGCCCCTCATCCGGAACATGGGCTCGATGCTGGTCCAGGGCGCCACCCCGGTCGAGATCTTCCGCCAGTACATGGCCAAGGCGGAGAGTCCCACCCGGGGCCGGGAACTGAACATCCACTACGGCGACCTCCAGCGCGGCTTCATCGGGCAGATCTCGCACCTGGGCGACATGGTACCCGTCATGGCCGGCGTGGCGCTGTCGTTCAAGATGCGGAAGCAGCCCCGCGTGGGGCTGGTGTATGTCGGCGACGGCGCGATGAGCACCGGCGCCTTCCACGAGGGGATCAACTTCGCGGCGGTGCAGCGCCTCCCGCTGGTCATCGTCTGCGAGAACAACGGCTACGCCTACACCACCCCCACCCGGAAGCAGACGCTGGTGGAGCGCCTCGCCGACAAGGCGGCCGCCTACGGCATCCCCGGCGTGCGCGCCGACGGCAACGACGTGCTCGAGGTGTACGGCGCCACCAGGCCGGCGGTGGACCGCGCCCGGGCGGGCGGCGGGTGCACCCTGATCGAGCTGGTGACGTACCGGCGCAAGGGCCACGCGGAGCACGACAACCAGTCGTACGTCCCGAAGGACGAGATTGCCGCGTGGGAGGCCAAGGACCCGATCGACCAGTGCATCCGCCGCTTTGCGGACGCCGGGTGGATGACCGCCGCCGAACGGGAGCAGATTGACGCACGGGTGCAGGGCGAGCTCGACGCCGCCCTGGCCCGGACCGAGGACGAACCGATGCCGGAGGCGGGGACGGCGCTCGACGGCGTGCTCGCCGAGCCGGCCCGTGCCGACTTGGAGTGGTACCGGAGGGTGCATGGCTGAGGTGACGTACCTGGAGGCGCTGCGGCAGGGCATCCAGGAGGAGATGCGGCGCGACGAGAACGTGTTCGTCCTGGGCGAGGACGTCGGCGCCTACGGCGGCGCGTTCAAGGTCACCGAGGGGCTGCTGGCCGAATTCGGCGAGCAGCGCGTGATCGACACGCCGATCGCCGAGGCGGCCATCGTCGGCGCGGCGGCCGGCGCGGCCCACATGGGGCTCCGGCCGGTGGCGGAGATGCAGTTCATCGACTTCATCTCCTGCGCCTACGACATGCTCACCAACTACGTGGCCACCGCGCGCTACCGCGCGGGCCTCCCGACGCCGATGGTGGTGCGGGGGCCGTCGGGCGGCTACGTGCGGGGCGGGCCGTTCCACTCGCAAATGCCCGAGGCGGCGTTCCTCCACACCCCCGGGCTCAAGATTGTCTGCCCCGCCACCGCGCGGGACGCCAAGGGCCTCATCAAGAGCGCCATCCGCGACGACGACCCGGTCCTCTACTTCGAGCACAAGTACCTGTACCGGCGCATCAAGGAGGAGCTGGCCGAGGGCGAGGAGATCCTCACCCCGATCGGCAAGGCGCGCGTGGCGCGCCAAGGCACCGACCTCACGATCGTCACCTGGTCGGCGATGGTGTTCAAGGCGCTCGAGGCGGCGGAAAAGCTGGAGAAGGAGGACGGGCTCTCGGTCGAGGTGCTCGACCTCCGCACTCTCCTGCCGATGGACGACGCGGCCATCATGGCCTCGGTCCGGAAGACCAACCGGGTGCTCATCGCCCACGAGGACACCCGCACTGGCGGCGTGGCCGGCGAGATCACCGCCCGCATCAACGACCAGGCGTTCGAGTGGCTCGACGCGCCGGTCAAGCGGGTGGCCGCCCACGACGTGCCGCTGCCGTACGCGCCCACCCTGGAAGACTTCGTCCTGCCGCAGGTGGACGACCTCGTGGTCGCCGCCCGCTGGCTGGCCGCCTATTAGGAACCCGGGAGCCCCACACCATGGCCAAGATTGACGTGATCATGCCCCAGATGGGCGAATCCATCGCGGAAGGCACCCTGTCGCGGTGGATGAAGAAGGTGGGCGACGCGGTCAAGCGCGACGAGCCGATCTTCGAGATCAGCACCGACAAGGTGGACGCCGAGATCCCGGCGCCGCAGGGCGGCGTGCTGGTGGAGATCCTGGTGCCGGAAGGCAAGACGGTGCCGGTGCAGACCGTCGTGGCCCGCCTCGAGACCGACGCCGCCGCGGCCGCCTCGGCGCCGGCGCCTGCCGCTCCCGCGCCGGCTCCCGCGGCCGCGCCGGCCCCGACCCCGGCTCCGGCGCCCAAGGCCGCGGCCGCACCCGCGCCGGCGCCCGTGGCACCGGCTCCCGCGGCCCCGGCCGGGCCCGAGACGGCCGACGAGCGGCTCCGGCGGAAGTCCACGCCGCTGGTGCGGAAAATGGTCGCCGAGCACAACCTCGACCTCACCGCCATCGCGGGGACGGGCCACGCCGGCCGGGTCACCAAGCACGACGTCGAGGCCTTCCTCGAGTCCGCCCCTGTGGCGGCAGCGGCGCCGGCGGCCGCCGCCCGTCCCGCTGCCGCCCCCGGCGCCCGCGGCGCCACCACGCTCATCGAGGTGCCCGCCCCGGTGGTCGAGCCGTGGCCCGGCGACCGGGTCGAGCCGTGGAGCAAGATCCGCAAGCTCACCGCCGACCACATGATCATGTCGCGCCGGGTTTCGGCGCACGTGAACAGCCTGTTCGAGGTGGACTTCACGCGGGTGGCGCAGGTGCGCGCGGCGCGGAAGAAGGAATACGCCGAGCGCGGCGTGAACCTCACCTTCCTGGCGTTCATCGTGAAGGCGGTGGCCGACACCCTGCGCAAGCACCCGGTGGTCAACGCCAGCGTCATGGGCGACGCCACCATCTACCGCCGGGACATCAACATCGGGATCGCGGTGGCCCTCGACTGGGGCCTCATCGTCCCGGTCATCAAGCACGCCGACGAGCTCTCCCTCCTCGGCGTGGCCCGGGCCATCAACGACCTCGGCGAGCGGGCGCGGGCCAAGAAGCTCCAGCCCGACGAGGTGCAGCGCGGCACCTTCACCATCACCAACCCCGGCGGCTTCGGCTCCTTTGCCGGCACGCCGATCATCAACCAGCCGCAGGTGGCCATCCTCGGCGTCGGCGCCATCGAGAAGCGGCCCCACGTCGTGACGGCGCCCGACGGCACCGACGCGCTGGCCATCCGGACCAAGGGCATGCTCACCATGGCCTACGACCACCGGATCGTGGATGGCGCCGACGCCGACAAGTTCCTGGCCGACCTCAAGGCCCTCCTGCAGCAGTTCCCCGACTCGGCGGCCTGACCGGTGCCCCGGGCGCTCACGGTGGCCCGGGTGACGGTCCCGCCGGACCGGGAGGCGGAGTACCTGGCCGGCGCGGCGGCGCTGGCCGCCGAGCTGGGGCGGCGGGGGCAGCACCTCTGGCTCTTCCGCCACCCGCGCGCTCCGGGGTGCTTCCTCGAGTTCCGCGAGGCGGCCGACGGGGCGGCCCACACCGCCGTGGCGCCCACTCCCGAGGAAGCCCGGCTCGCCGCCCGGCTGGCCTCCCTCGCGCGCCGCGACGACGGCGCCGATGCGCTCTGGTCCGAAGTTGCCCTCGCGAAGGGATGACACCCCGATGCCCACCCGTTCCATCGACGTTGACGGCTCCCGCTGGACGGTGACCCCGAGCGGGTTCGTGACGCAGTTCACCCGTGACGAGTTCACCGTGCTCTTCACTCGCGGCACCGGGCCCGACCGCGACGAGCGGGTGGCCAAGTACGCGCCGATGGGGGCGCGGAGCCGCGAGCTCTCCCTCGAGGAACTGAGCGACGCGCAGCTGGTGGAGCTCTTCCGTCGGTCGCAGCCGTCGTGGACCAGCCCCGACACCGGATACCGCCGCTGACGCCCGATCGCTTCATTGACCTGCACATGCACTCCACCGCCTCCGATGGGTCGCTGGCCCCGGCGGCGGTGGTGGCCACGGCGCGCGAGGCGGGGCTCTCCGCCATCGCGCTGACCGACCACGACTCGGTGGCGGGTGTCGCCGAGGCCGTCACGGCGGGCGAGGCGGCCGGGGTGCGGGTGGTGGCCGGATGCGAATTCTCCGTGGCGGCCCCCTGGGGCGAGATGCACGTCCTCGGCTACTTCATGCCGGTGGGGCACGACGGGGTGGAGTCCTTCCTCGAGCGCTGCCGCGCCGACCGCCTCCGCCGGGCCGAGGTGATGTGCGGGCGGCTCCGCGACATCGGGGTGGAGGTGTCCTTCGCGTCGGTGCTGGAGGAGGCGGCGGGAGGGGCGGTGGGGCGGCCGCACGTGGCGCGGGCCGTGGTGCGGGCCGGGGCCGCGGCGGATGTCAACGACGCCTTCGACAAGTTCCTCGGCCGGAACCGGCCGGCCTACGCCGAGAAGGTCCTGCCGAGCTTCGGTGAGGTGGCGGAACTGGTGCACGGGGTCGGCGGGGTGGTGTCGGCGGCGCACCTGCGCGACCGGGCCAACCGCCAGTTCCTCGAGCGGCTCAAGGCCGAGGGGCTCGATGCCGTCGAGGTGCGGCACCCGCGGCACGGCGCCGATATCCGGAGCCGGATCGCGGGGCTGGCGCGCTCGCTCGACCTGGCGCGCACCGGCGGGAGCGACTGGCACGGCGACATCCGCCTCGGCGAGGAGCACGGCGCGCTGGGCAGCCAGACGGTGCCGGCCGAGTGGCTCGACCGGCTCGAGGAGCGGCGTCCGGCGCCCAGCGGAGGGAGAGCCGCGTGACCGACTGGAACTTCAAGGGCAAGGTGGTGCTGGTCACGGGCGTGGCGCGGGTGGGCCAGATCGGCCACGCGGTGGCGCTGGCGTTCGGGCGGGCGGGAGCCCGGCTTGTCCTCTGCGACCGGAACGCCGTCGAGGCGGCGGCCCGCGCCCGGGAGTTCGAGGCCGAGGGGATCGAGGCCCGGCCCACGGCGGGGGACCTCACGGTGCCGGACATCGCGCGGCTGGCCGTGGAAACGGCGGTCAAGGCTTTCGGCCGACTTGACGTGGTGGTCAACGTCGCAGGCGGGCTCACCACCTATGGCCCCGTCGAGGGCACGGCGGTCTCGGACTTCGACCGCGAGGTGGCCATCAACCTCAAGACGGCCTTCCTCGTGAGCCAGGCGGCGGTGCCGGCGCTGGCCGAGACCGAGGGCGTGATCATCAACTTCTCGTCGATCGCCTTCTTCAAGCCGCAGGACAAGATGGCGGTGTACGCGGCGGCCAAGGCGGGGGTGGGCGCCTTCACGCAGAGCCTGGCGCTCGAGCTCCGCGATCGCGGGGTGCGGGTCAACGCCGTGGCGCCCGGCATGGTCCGCACCTCCGACAACGTGGCGTCCGTGGGGGGCGGGAAGGCGCGGTGGGTGGAGATCTCCCAGATTACCGACGGAGTCCTGTTCCTTGCGAGCGACGCCGCGCGCGCCGTCACCGGCCACGTCCTCCCCATCACCGGCGGCGCGCTGTAGGGGCGCATGGCAGTGCGCCCCGGCAGCGCGCCCATGCATGCGTCAGACATCATCGTCGTCGGCGGCGGATGCTACGGCACCTTCTACGCCCGCCAGCTGGAGCGGGCGCGCGCCCGGGGGGTGCTGGAGGTAGAGCGGGTGCTGGTCGTGGACCGCGATCACGCCTGCCAGCTGACGCGGGACCTCCCGCCCTCCCCAGTCCGCACTCTTGTCGTCGAGGACTGGGACACCTTCTTCGACGGGTACTTCCAGCAGGCCTCTGTCTCCGCTGAAGGTCCTCGCCCCCTGTCCCCCTCTCCGGCAAGCGGAGAGGGGGAACTTCCGAGCTACATCGTCCCGTCGCCGCTCATGCCGCACCTGATGTTCAACTGGGTGCTGCGGCGGGCTCGGGCGCTCTTTCCAGGCCGTGACGTGCGGCAGGTTCCGCTGGAGATGCCCCTCGGCACGCCCTACGAGACACTCGCGCCCGATGGCACCCGGTACGTCTCGTGGGCCGATTGGCTGTGCCCCACCCACTGCATCGAGCCGCACACCTGTCCCGTCATCCGGGCGCCGCGCACCTGGGAAATGTCGGAGACGGTACAGGAGCTCGTGGCCCGGGTTGGTGAGGAGGGCAGGCGCGTCGTGGGGCCGGCGCTGTTCGTCACGAAGCACCTGACCGATGGGGTGGGGATGTTCGGCGTGGCGGACGCGGTGGCGGCGGACCGGCTCCTGCGCGAAGCCGCAGGCGCATCCGAGCCGTTCTCACTGGTGGTGGGAACGCTGTCGGCGTGCCATGGGGCGGTGGGGATGGTCAGCGTCGGGTAGCGACCGGCAGCCCCTTCACCATCACCCACCCGGCCACTGCCAGCTGCATCACGCCCATGGACGCGCCGAGCAGGGTCATGGGCGGGCGCCCCTGGAACAGCGGCAGCACCATCCCACCGAGATGCAGCAGGACAGTCCCGATCCCCAGGACGCCGATGGCGCGGGGGACCAGGCGGAACCGCGCGCACGTGGCGAAGAGGACGAGGAGCCACGCGTCAATACCGATCAGCGTGGAGTAATGCACGAACCGCCGCGTGGACTGGACTGCGGCCGTGGCCGCCGGCAGGAGGTCCGCCCCCGCCCCCCCTTCGGCGGCCCGCTGGCTCAGGGCGAGCAGGGAGAGCAGGTGAGCATTGTCGATGACCTGGAGGGTCAACCAGACCGCCCCGGCGGCCACGAGGAGCAACCCGGCGGCCTCCGAGTGCTGGCGGATATGGGGCCAGAGCAGGAGTGAGACGGCCACGGTGACGGCGCCGTTGATGTAGAGCAGTGTGACCGCCATCGTCATGGCCGAGGCGTGCGGCGCCGCGGAAACGAGGACGTCTCTACCGAGCGCTGGCTGCAGGAGCACGAACGGGACGATCAGGTTGGCGAGCTGGACGAGGAGCAGGAGGCCGATGAGGCGCACTGCTCGAGGTGCTTCGGTCGTCACCGTGGGGCTCCCGCGCGGGAGTACCCACCTACGCCGGACCGGAAAGGGCGGTTTCAGCCCACTGCGCAACTGGGATCCTGTCCCGCGCACAGCGGGGTAGGCGCTACCGGGGAGTGGGCGGAGCGCCGTTGCCCCGTCGGCTAGGGCGCCACTGGCGGTGCCGAGTTCCAGATCCCTGCGGTGGAGTACCACTTCCCGTCGGCGCCGCGCCGGAGCAGTTCGACGTAGCGGCCGTGTTCCTGCACGGGGGTGCCGTCCGGGCCGTTCACGGTCAGGACGAAGCTCCCGATTTCGTAGCCCACATCCCCCGAGCTTTCCGCCGTGAAGGTCTCGACCGCGGCGTCTCGCACGCCGCCCTGCTCGATGGCGCCCTTCCAGTAGGCCTCGATGGCCGCTCGGCCCTGGACCATCGCCTCACCCGGGGGGATGATCACGGCATCTTCGGCATAGTACGACGCAGCCAGCGCGGCATCCTTGGCGTTGAGCGCGGCGGCGAACTCCCGGTTCATCTGCCCCAACTCCTCGACGCTGGCCGAGACCGGCTCGGGCGCCTTGGCCGACGGGGTGCAGGCGGCGAGGGCGAGCGCGGTGGTGAAGATCAGGATTGGGCGCATGGAAGGCCTTTGCGATTGATGGTGGACGGCCAAGCTGCTGACCGTCTGCCGAAGCGTCAAGGCGGCAATGTCCTGCTCTACCGACGAGCCCATCATCGGGGCCAGTCCCGTCGGCCCCCTATTGGATCTTGATCCGGTATGCGCCGGTGCCTATCGTCTCATCGATACTTTGCGCCCTCAGGAGGTAGGTCTTGGTGGAGGGGAGCGCGAAGCTCTGCGAGGTGATGGGGGTCTGCGAGGCGGTGGACACCGATCCAAGGACTTGCCCGGTGCCGGGGTCGATGAGGTCGAGGCGCGCGTGGAGCGCGCCGAAGCTGGAGAGGTTGTCCAGCCAAAGGCTGATCACCTGGCCCTGCGTGCCCGCGAACGAGAACTCATCAATGTCGCCGATGTAGTTGATCTGCTCTCCCGAAACTTCCACGCCGAGTGCCACGTTCGGGCCCACCACTTCAGGCGCCCGATCAATGGTATTGAGCGTCAACGCGTACACCCCGGTCAGCGTGAAGGCCTCATTGACGCTTCCCACGTGCACCCGGGGTTCGGCCACGCGGAATCTCAGAACTCCCCCTGCCGGAACGACCACCCGCCCGGAGGCGCCATTCGCGCCCTCCCTAAGGGGAATGGTGTCTCCTGGGACCCATGCCTCGACCCTCGCCAACGGAAGGGACTGGGCCGCCTGAACTTCCTTCCCGGGTGTGTCAACGAGGGTGAACTCGTCGATGTCGCCCAGTTCGTCGATGGACTCCGTGGTCACCGCAGCCCCGGTGACAATGGAGGCCGGGGCCGTCTCCGGGAGCCTGGACACCTGTGTGAGGTGCAAGGTGTAGGGACCGACCTCCGCTGGTTCGACACCGCCGCTCATGCCCTGGACAACCACCCAGTACGTGCCGCTGGCAGGGAGATCGAATCTCCCGACGCGAAGCCCGAGCCAACTCATGATCTGGAACCAATTGCCGACGGAATCAGTCACCAGCGCGGAAAATCCGTCCTGGCTGCTGATACTGCGACCATCGAGATCGAGATCGAGGGGAGTGCCTCGCTGGTAGTCCATGGTAAAGCGGTCGACGTCGCCCGGCACCTCGATCTCGCCGCTGACGTCCACCCCGGGCGTCAACTGCACGGCCGTCCCTTCTGGCGCATTCGAGAGCGGGATGGTGACGAGGGTGTACCCGCCGACGAAGCTGGTGGTGGCAAACTTCTGGCTCTCGACGACGAGCGGCGTTCCCGAGGCCCCGCCGATGAACCCACCAGTCAGGCAGCTGCGCTCGGGCGCGCCGAGGGGCGGATAGCAGGCGGTGGCCAGGTCATTTCCGTTGGCGTGCCAAACGAGGTCTAGGGGCTCGGGTGCGCTGGCGTCCCGACGAAGCAGGACGTTCAGCGTGTCGTGGGCGCCCGTCACCATGAAATAGTCCATGTCCCCTGGGAATTCGATGGTCTCCCCGACCACTGAATCGCCGGGCGCCAGGGTGGCGGGCGTCAACTCTGGCATTGTGTCGACCGGGTACACAAAGATCCGATAGGGCCCGCGGTCGAGGCGGCCGAAATCCGAGCCTCCCCTGACCAGGACCTCCAGCGTCCCGGTCGCGGGGGCCTGGATGACCCCAGTGAACTGTCGCCGCAGCGCGGAATCGCCCTCGGTACTGGACGTGCGGCTCGTGTCACCCGACATGCTGGCCTCCAGCACGAGGATCGCACCGGAGTCGGGCGCGGCGAGGGCCTGGAGGAAGACATTGTACCGGGCGCCGGCGGTGGCCGGCACCTGGAACCGGTCGATGTCGCCCACAAAGTCGATGCGCTCCCCGCCCAGCGTATCGCCGGGCTGAAGGGTAGCTGGCGCCGCCTCGGGGCCGAGATCAATCCGGCGCATCTGGAACGAGTAGGCTCCCGGCCCTGGACGCGGGTCGTACGTCCCGAGGCCGTCGGCGTCCACCCGGACGATGTATCCTGACGCGCCGGAAACGGTGAACCGACCGGTCATTTGCGCCTCGAGTTCGACGTCATTGCTATCGCTGGCGGTCGGGTAGCCGAGTCGGCTCCCCGCGAGCGTGGTCGCCTGCATGTAGACCGGAATGCCGGGGCCCGCGAGGAGGAAGCCGATGTGCACTTCAGGGGCCGCGCCGGCCACCCGGAATTCGTCCACGTCGGCCGAATTGTCGAGGGTCTCGCCAATGATCGTGTCGTCTGGGGACACGAGCGCCGGCACGAGTTCTGGTTGGGAATTCACGCGGTACAGCCAAAGCCGAACCTCGGTGCTCGACTGCCCAGAGCGCCGGCTGACCTCGAACACGACCGTTTGCCCGCGGGCGACCTGGAGCCGCGCGGTTCGTACTGCAGTCAGTGGGAGGGCGGGCGATGCGGTCAGAAGGATTGAGCCGTCCAGCCTCGTGCCGGTTGAGGAGTCGAACGGTACCAGCCACGCCTCTCCGCCCATCCCCTGGGCAAAGAGGGCCACCTGCTGATCGGCATCCGCTTGGAAGCTGACTCGAACGATGGAATCCGGCCTCGCGATGGCCACGAGCAACGTGTCTCCGACCTTGATCCGCTGCTCGGCTCCCGAGCTTCCCGTCGGGCCCGTGCTGTCGGAAGTGCCGCACGCGCCCGCCATGACGGCAAGGCATAAGAAAGGGACCAGATTCGTGGATTGCATGGAGGCCGTACCGTGGCGGAATTGGGGGGCAACTTGAGGTTACCCGGAGGAGATCCGCTCCGCAAGCGAGCCGCAAGGGGTGCCCTGCGAGAGTGGGGGGATGCCGCGGCGGTGGGTTGGGCGCGAGGGACGTTCTCCGGGAACCTGACGGCGTTCTATATTTCGGATAGCCCAATGTCCCCGACCACACGAACCAGGCCACTCGCATGTCCCGTTCCACCCACGACCTGATCATCGTCGGCGCCGGCCCCGCCGGCCTCTGCGCCGGCCTGTACGCCGGCCGCGGCATGCTCGACGCCGTGGTCCTCGAGCGCGGCGCCCCCGGCGGCGAGCTCCTCAACACCGACCTGGTGGAGGACTACCCCGGCTTCGAGTCGGTCAAGGGCCGCGAGCTGGCCCGCCTGATGGCCGAACACGCCAAGAAGTTCGGCGCCGACATCCGCCAGGAGAATGTCGAGACCGTGGCCAAGCGCGAGGACGGGCTCTTCGAGGTCACCACCTCCCTCGGCAACACCTTCGAGGCCCCGGCCGTGATCCTCACCGCCGGCGGCACCCCCACCAAGCTCGGCGTCCCCGGCGAGCTCGAGTATGCGGGGCAGGGGGTGTCCTACTGCGCCGTCTGCGACGGGGCCTTCTTCAAGGGGCAGGTGATCGCCGTCATCGGCGGCGGCGACGCCGCAGTCGAGGAGGCCGCCTACCTCACCCGCTACGCGGAGAAGGTGTACGTCATCCACCGGCGCGACAGCTTCCGGGCGTCCAAGATCCTGCAGGAGCGGCTCCTCCAGAACCCGAAGATCGAGGTCATCTGGAACAAGGTGGTCACCGAGATGCACGGCGGCCCGGGCGGGCTCGCCGCGCTGGCCCTCAAGGACACCGTCTCCGGCGCCACCTCCACGCTCCCCGTCACCGGCTGCTTCGTGTTCATCGGCTTCAAGCCCAACACCGGCATCGTGACCCAGCACTTTGCCCACGACCCTTCGGGCTACATGATCACCGACGACCGGATGATGACCTCCATCCCCGGCCTCTTTGCCGCCGGCGACGTGCGGGTGCAGCTCACCCGCCAGGTCACCACCGCCGTGGGCGACGCCACCACCGCCGCCATCGCGGTGGAGAAGTACCTCGCCGACCGGAAGGCCGCCGCCGTTGCCTGAGCCCGTGGTCGTCGGGATCCCGAACGGGCAGTTCCTCCAGAACTGCTACCTGGTGGCCGACCCGGCGTCGGGCCGGGCGGTGATGATCGACCCCGGCGAGGAATCGGGGCGCATCCTCCGCGAGCTCGACCGCCACGGCTGGACCCTCGACGCCATCTGGCTGACCCACGCCCACGTGGACCACATCATGGGCGTGGGCGACGTGACCGCTCGGCACCCGGTGCCCATCTGGCTCCACCCCCTCGACCGCCCGCTCTACGACAACCTGCCGCGCCAGGCGGCGTGGATGGGGCTCACCCTCGACCCGGCGCCCCCCGCCACCGACGAGCTGCAGGCCGGGATGCGGGTGACGGTGGGCGACGTCGGCTTCGACGTGCGCCACGTCCCCGGCCACTCCCCCGGCAGCGTGGCCTTCGTGGGCCACGGGCGGATCATCGGCGGGGACGTGCTCTTCAGCGGCTCGGTCGGCCGGACCGACCTGCCGGGCGGCCACGCCGCCACCCTGCTGGAGAGCATCGAGCGGGAGTTCCTGACCCTTCCCGACTCGACGGTGGTCCACAGCGGCCACGGCCCCGACACCACGATCGGCGTGGAGCGCGCCACCAACCCCTTCCTCACCGGGGTCTACCGGCTTGCATAGGGAACAGGAGGACGTTCCCCCTCTCCGCTTGCCGGAGAGGGGGACAGGGGGTGAGGCGGACCGCGAGAAGGGGAAACGCCCTGACCTCCGCTGCAACCGCTGCGGCTTCACCGTCCCCTCCCGCGCCTGGGGCTGCAAGAATCCCTGCCCCAACTGCGGCACCGTCTACCCCCTCGGCGACTGCTCCGACTGATCCGTGCCCGCCGTCGCCGTCACCCGCACCTACCTCCAGCTCCTGGGTCGGGACCAGCTCCGCCCCGCGCGCGGCCGCCCCGAGGGCGCGCGGGTGGATCGCGTGGCGTCGGTGGCGCCCGACCTCTTTCGCTGGCTCTACGCCACCGTCGGCGGCCCCTGGCACTGGCGGGACCGCCTCCCCTGGACCGACGCCGACATCGCGCGGCACTTTGCCGACCCCGCCGTGGCGCTCCACGTGCTGACGCACCACGGCGTGACCGCCGGGTACTACGAACTGGGCCGCCAGGCCGACGGCTCGGTGGAGATCGTGCACTTCGGGCTGGTGCCGGAGTTCGTGGGGAAGGGGCTGGGGGGGTACCTGCTCGGGGAGGCCGTCGAGGCGGCCTGGGCGCTGGGGGCGACGCGGGTCTGGCTCCACACCTGCACGCTCGACGGGCCGGCGGCGCTGCCCAACTACCTGGCGCGGGGCTTTTCCCCCTACCGCACCGAGCAGTACACCGCCGACCTGCCCTAGCCGCGGGAGATCCCCACCAGCATCACCGTGGGCTCCAGCGCCTCCTCCACCCCGTGGGCAACGCCGGCCGGCGCCCACACCAGCGTGCCGGCCTCGGCCACGCGCGCCTCGTCGCCCACGCGCATCCTCGCCTTTCCCTGGAGCACGAAGTAGAATTTGTCGGCGCCGTCGTGGGCGTGGACCGCCTGCCGCTGGCCTGGGGCAAAGCAGTTGAGGCCGGCCATCAGGTGGGCGCCCCGCGCCAGGTCGTCCTTGGCGTACTTGTCGGGCGCAAAGGCCACGCGCTCGGCCACCGCGGTGAAATACGCACTCATCGGAGCTCCTGCCGGCATATGTCGACACGCATCGAGAAGGACCCGCTCGGCGAGAAGGCCGTTCCCTCCGACGCCCTCTTCGGCATCCAGACCCTCCGCGCCGTCGAAAACTACCCCATTTCCGGCCTCCGGCCCCTCCCCGCGTTCGTGGACGCCGTGATCCGCATCAAGCAGGCCGCCGCGCTGACCCACAAGGAGACGGGCCGGCTCGAGGCGCGCCTGGCCGACGCGATCACGGCGGCGGCGACGGAGGTCATCGAGGGCCGCCACCGCGACCAGTTCGTGGTGGACGTGTACCAGGCTGGCGCCGGCACCAGCCACAACATGAACTGCAACGAGGTGCTGGCCAACCGCGCCAACGAGATCCTGGGCGAGCCACGGGGCAGCTACGCCCCGGTGCACCCGAACGACCACGTCAACATGGCGCAGAGCACCAATGACGTGATCCCGACGGCCATGCGGATCGCCACCCTGGCCACCCTGCCGCCGCTCCTCGAGGCGATGGACCTGCTGGCCGACGCCTTCCTCGAGAAGGGGCGGGAGTTCGACGGCATCATCAAGTCGGGCCGCACCCACCTGCAGGACGCCACGCCGATCCGCCTGGGGCAGGAGTTCGCGGCCTACGGGCGCACGGTGGTGCGCCACCGCGCCAAGCTCGTCGAGGCCGCCCGCTGGCTCAAGGCAATGAACATCGGCGGCACCGCGGTGGGCACCGGCATCAACGCGGAGCCCGGCTATCCCGCGCTGATGGTCAAGCACCTGCGCCAGCTGACGGGGCTCGACCTCGAGGTGGGGGAGGACCGCGTCCAGCTGATGCAGTCGATGGGCGACATCGCCACCTTCAGCGGTGCCCTGCGCGCGTGGGTGGTGGACCTCAACAAGATTGCCAACGACATCCGGCTGATGGCCTCGGGGCCCCGGACCGGCCTGGCCGAGATCAACCTCCCGGCGGTGCAGCCGGGCTCCAGCATCATGCCGGGCAAGGTCAATCCGTCCATCGCGGAAATGGTGAACCAGGTCTGCTACCAGGCGCTCGGGCTCGACACCACCGTCGCGATGGCGGCCGAGGCCGGCCAGCTCGAGCTCAACGTGATGATGCCGGTCATCACCCACAACATCGTGTTCTCCCTGACCATCGTGGGGAACGCCACCCGCGTCTTCGCGGACCGGTGCGTGGCGGGCATCACCGCCGACGCCGCCCAGTGCGCCTACTGGCTCGAGCGGAGCCCCGCCCTGGTCACCGCCCTCGCGCCGAAGATCGGGTACGCCGAGGCGGCCAAGCTCGCCAAGGAGGCGATCGCCACCGGGCTCACCGTCAAGCAGCTGGTGATGGAGCGGGGCATCCTCAAGGGCCGGGAACTGGACGAGGTGCTCGACCTGCGCGCCATGACGGAGCTCGGCGTCCCGGGAGGGAAGGGGATTCCGGGCGGCGGTTGAATTCCCGTCTCCCGGCTCCCATTATTCTCCCATGCGCGTCACCACCTTTACCGAGTACAGCCTGATCGTCACGCTGCACCTGGCCCGCCGGCAGGGACAGCGTCACCTCTCCGCGGCCGACCTCGCCGCCGCCGAGGGGCTCCCCGCCGACTATGTGGAGCAGATTCTCCTCAAGCTCCGCCGGGCCGGGGTGGTGGACAGCGTGCGCGGCGCGCACGGCGGCTACCGCTTCACGCGGGAGCCGGCCTCCGTGTCGGTCTACGAGGTCATGTCGGCCTGCGACCGCCAGACCTTCGAGATCAACTGCGACGCCCACCCCCTCGGCGACGGGCGCTGCGCCCCCGACGGCAACTGCTCGATCCGGCCCGTCTGGCAGGCGCTGCGCGACCGGGTGGACGGCTTCCTCCGGGGCGTCTCCCTGGCCGACCTGATGCAGGACGAGGCGCAGGTGCGCGCGGTGGTGAGGGCACGCGCCGCCGTCTGACCGCTCCCCGCTGATGTCCCCCCTCCCGCCGCTCAAGCCCGACGAGTACCTCCGCTATTCGCGGCACCTGATCCTCCCGCACGTCGGGGAGGAGGGGCAGCGCCGCCTCAAGCAGGCCCGGGTATTGGTGGTCGGCGCCGGCGGACTTGGCAGTCCTGCCGCGCTCTACCTGGCCGCCGCCGGCGTCGGCACCATCGGCCTGGTGGACGCCGACGTGGTGGACGTGAGCAACCTGCAGCGGCAGGTGCTCCACGGCACCAGCACGCTGGGGCAGAGCAAGCTCGATTCCGCCCGCGCCCGGCTCCACGACCTCAACCCCGCCGTACAGGTGGCCCTGCATCCCGAGCGCCTCACCTCGCACAACGCGATGGCAGTGCTCGCCGGGTACGATGTGGTCCTCGACGGCAGCGACAACTTTCCCACCCGCTACCTCGTCAACGACGCCGCCTACCTGTCCGGGATCCCCGACGTCTATGGGGCCATCTTTCAGTTCGAGGGCCAGGCCTCGGTGTTCGCCACCAAGGAGGGCCCCTGCTATCGCTGCCTCTTCGCCGAGCCGCCGGCCCCGGGCACCGTTCCCGGCTGCGCGGAGGCGGGGGTCCTCGGCGTGCTGCCCGGCATCATCGGGAGCATCCAGGCGCTCGAGGCCATCAAGCTGGTCCTCGGTGTGGGCGACTCCCTCGCCGGCCGCCTGCTGCTCTTCGATGCGCTCGGACTCCAGTTTCGGGAGCTCGCGCTCCAGAAGGATCCCGACTGCCCGCTCTGCGGGGCCAACCCGACCGTGCGGGCGCTGGTGGACTACGAGGCGTTCTGCGGCGTGGTGCCGATCGTGGCGCCGCCGGGCGTCGAGGTGGGTGCGGCGGCGCTCCGGCGGGAACTGGACAACGGCGCGCCGCCAATCCTGGTGGACGTGCGCGAGCGCGAGGAATACGACCTGGTGCACCTCGACGGCGCCCTCCTCGCCCCCCTGGCGCGCCTGCCGGCCCTGGCCGGCACCCTGCCCACCGACGGCGACATCGTGACGTACTGCCACCACGGCGTGCGCTCGCTGCAGGCGGCCACGTTTCTGCGCTCGCTGGGGTTCACGCGCGTCCGCAGCCTGGCGGGCGGCATCGACGCGTGGGCTCGGGAGCTGGATCCGGGGATGCGGAGGTACTGAGGCGGGGAGAGTGCCGAAGGGGGGACTCGAACCCCCACGGGCTTGCGCCCACTGCGCCCTGAACGCAGCGCGTCTACCAATTCCACCACTTCGGCGTGGGCGGCAAAGGTAGCGAGGCGCCCTCGCCCCAGTCAAGCGGACCGTTGACCCCCCCGAACCCCCTGTCTATCTTGGGGTTACAACCCCACGATGGCCACCAAATCTGACGCGCCCCAGGAGCGCAGGCATTCGGTCGCCCGCAATCCCAAGGCGACGCACGACTACCACATCCTCGAGACGTGGGAGGCGGGCCTCGTGCTGACCGGCACCGAGGTCAAGTCGCTCCGGACCGGGAAGGCGTCCATCAAGGAGGCCTACGCCCGCGTGGCGGGGGGGCAGGTCTTCCTCGAGGGGATGAATGTGACTCCCTACGCGCAGGGCAACCGGTACAACCACGACCCGGTGCGCTCGCGCAAGCTCCTCCTCCATCGCCGCGAGATCAACCGCCTCATCGGCTCCGTCGAGCGCGAGGGACTGAGCCTCGTGCCCCTCGAACTCTATTTCGTGCGCGGCCACGCCAAGATTGCCCTCGGCCTGGCCCGCGGGAAGAAGCAGCACGACAAGCGGCAGGCACTGCGCGAGCGCACCGCCGAACGCGAGACGGCGCGGGCGATCGCCGTGGGGCGGCGCCGATGATCGCGCTCGCCCTCCTCGCCGCGCTCGCGGGCGTGCACGGCCCTGCGCCCGCACAGGTGGTTGTCACCACCCCGCGGGGGGAGACGCTCCTCCCGGTCGTGGCCGACGGCGAGGGACGGCCGATGGTCGCCGCGGCGCCGCTCGTCTCCGCCCTGGGCGGCGCCGTGCGCCGCGACGGCGCCTGGTCCACCCTCGTGGTGTCGCGGCAGGACTTTGCGTTCCTGCCGGGCGTGCCGCTCTTCCGCCTCAATGAGCGGCTCGAGCCGCTGGCGGCCCCCGCCGCGCTCCGGGGCGATACCTTGTACGTCCCGTACCAGTTCATCTCCGACATCCTCCCGCGCTACCTCGGCGAGCTCTACAGCTTCGACCGCGCGACGGGGCGGCTGGTGCAGCGGGGTGCGGCCCCAACTGCCGCCCCCCAGGTCAAGCGATTGCCCAACGGACTCCTCCCGGGCCACATCGTGACGGTGGACGCGGGGCATGGCGGCAACGACCCCGGCAACCCCGGGCGCTACTTCCCCCGCGGCGTCACGGAAAAGGACATCACCCTCCAGGTGGCCCTCCTCCTGCGGGACGAGCTCACCCGGCGCGGGATCACCGTCCGGATGACCCGCACCACGGACGTGCGGCCCAACCTCCTCGGGCGCGCCCCGACCTGCGACGCCAGCTGCGACCTCTTCATCAGCCTCCACGTGGACGCGCTCGACCCGCGCCGCCGGAGTGACTATCGGTCGGTGGACGGCTTCAGCACGCTCATCATCGGCGAGGAAAATTCCGCCGACGCCGCCCGCGTGGCCCAGACGGAAAACGAGGCCCTCCGCTTCGAGAGCGCCGAGGAGCAGACGCTCGCCTCCGGCCCGCTCGCGTACATCCTGCGCGACCTCCAGATGAACGAGTACTTGCGTGAGTCGGCCCGGGCGGGCGCCCTGATGCAGGCCCACCTCGAGCCGGTGCACCCGGGCGTGAACCGCGGAGTCAAGCAGCGCAATGACCTGGCGGTGCTCAACACCGGCCGCCGCCCCGGCGTGCTGGTCGAGATGGGCTACAGCTCGAGTCCCTCCGATGCAAAGTTCATGGCGTCGAAGGCGGGCCAGCAGAAGATTGCCCGCGCGCTGGCCGACGCCGTGGTGGACTACCTGCTGGAATTCGAGTGGAAGAGCGGCGTCCGCACGCCGGGGGCCGCTCAGTGAGCTGGCGGGCCGCCGCGCTCCTGCTCCTTGCGCTCCCGCTGACGGGGTGCGCCTACTACAACGGGATGTACAACGCGAATCGCTTTGCCAAGAAGGCGCAGAAGGCGGAGCGGCAGGGGCGGTCGTTCGAGGCGCAGGGCTACTGGGCCCAGGCCGAGGTGCGGGCCGACACCGTCATCGCACGGCACCCGACCAGCCAGTACGTGGACGACGCGCAGCTGATCCGCGGCGAGTCGATGGTGGCCCGCGGCGACTGCGGCAGCGCGATCCCCGCCCTTGAGCAGGCCTCGCTCAGTCTCGACAGCCCGCAGGTGGTGGAGCGGGCGCATGAACTGCTCGGCCGCTGTCGCCTGCAGGCCGGCGACTACCAGCGCGCCGACCAGTCGTTCGTGGCGCTGCTCGAGAGCGGCGATTCCGCGCGGCGGGCCAGCGCCGAGTTCAACCACGCGCGCATCCAGCGCACCACCGGGGACTACGCCGGCGCCCTCGCCACCCTTGGCCTCCTCTCCGGCCCCCAGGTGGACGCCGAGCGCGCCGCCGCCTACGCGGGGCTCGGCCAGCTCGACGACGCCCTCCCGCTGGTGGACGCCGCCCTCGCCCGCGGCGACCTTGCCGTCCCGTGGGATTCCATCCTGGCGGGGATCGGCCGCGTGGATCCCGCCGCGGCCTCCCGGTACACCACCGCCGTGGTGCAGATCCCAGGTCTCCCCGCGGAGGCGCGGGACCAGCTGCTCATGGCGGACGGACTCCGCCTCCTCGCCGCCGATCCCGATTCGGGGCTGGCGCGCCTCCAGCGGGCGGCCTCCGCCGACCCCGTCACCGACGCCGCCCTCGCGGCGCGGCTCCGGCTGGCCGAGTACACCTTGGCCAGCGCCGGCACCATCCCGCAGCTCGAGGCGGCGCGGGAGCCGCTCGTCGAACTCGGCGAGATTGGCGGGCGGAGCTCGGTGCAGGCGCTCCACTACGTGCGGGTGCTCGACAAGGTGAAGGGGTACGCCGACTCCGTCACCACCCAGTCACCCCTGGGCGACCTGGCGACCTTCGTGGTGGCGGAGGCGGTGCGCGACAGCCTCCCCGCGCCCCAGATCGCGACCCAGCTCTTTGCCTCGATTCCGGCGGCGTGGCCCGCGTCGCCCTACGCCCCCAAGGCCCTGCTCGCGATGGCCGCGCTTCAGCCGGAGCGCGCGGAGGAAATCGTCCAGCAGATCCAGGCCGCCTATCCCGACAGTCCCTACCTCCTGCTGGCGGAGGGGCAGGTCACGCCGGCCGTGCTGGCGCTGGAGGACTCGCTGCAGCGCTATGCCGGCGCGGGCGCGGCGCGCGCCACGCCAGGAAACCGTCGGCCCGCCCAGCCGGGCGCGCGCCAGCCCGCCGGGCAGCGCCCGCCGCCGGACGAGCTCAAGTAGTGGCCTCCCTCGCGCGCGAGGTCTTCGGCACCCGGTTCCAGAACCCGATCGTGCTCGCCTCCGGCACGGCAGGGTACGGGCGCGAGCTGGCGGGGGTGATGAACCTCGACCGGCTGGGCGGCCTCGTCACCAAGGCGGTGTCCCTGGCGCCCCGGGCGGGCAACGCGCCGCCGCGCGTGGCGGAGTTCCACGGCGGCATGCTCAACTCGGTCGGGCTCGCCAATCCGGGCGTCGAGCAGGTCCGCGCCGAGGAACTGCCGTGGCTCGCCGCTCACCTGCGCGCCGCGCGCGTGCTGGTCAACGTCGTCGGGTTCACGGTCGAGGAGTACGCCGCCGTCATCGCGCGGCTCGACGACCTGCCAGGCGTCACCGCCTACGAGCTCAACCTCTCCTGTCCCAACACCGCCGCCGGCGGCCTCGAGTTCGGCGCCGATCCCGCCGCCGTGGCGGACATCATCGGCCGCTGCCGCCGCGCCACGCGCCGTCCCTTGGTGGCCAAGCTCTCCCCCGCGCTCCCCGACATCCCGGCCCTGGCCGCCGTGGTGCGCGACGCCGGCGCCGATGGCGTGAGCGTGGTGAACACCCTCCCCGGCATGGCGCTCGCTCCCGACGGCGCCCCCCGGCTCGGCAACGGCAACGGGGGCGCGAGCGGTCCGGCGCTCCTGCCGGCGGGCGTCCTCGCGGTGCGGCGGATTCGCGATCGCCTTCCCGGGTTCCCGGTCATCGGGCTGGGAGGCGTTCGCGGGGCGGAGGACGCGCGGCAGTACCTCGCCGCCGGCGCCTCGCTGGTGGGCATCGGCACTGCGGCGCTGGCCGACCCCCGGCTTCCGGAGCGGGTCGTGCGGGACCTGGAGCGCGACCATGGCTGAGATCATCCTGGCGCTGGACGTGGAGTCCGCAGGCGCCGCTCGCCGGCTGCTCGACCGGCTCCCGGCGCTGCGGTGGGTCAAGGTCGGCCCGGTGCTGATGACGGGGGAGGGTGCGCCGCTCGTGGCCGAACTCGAGGCGCGTGGGCTGCGGGTGTTCCTCGACCTCAAGTGGCACGACATCCCGAATACGGTGGCCGGCGCCGTCGAGGCGGCGGCCTCCCTCGGCGTCGCGATGGCCACGGTGCACACCCTGGGCGGCGAGGCGATGCTCCGCGCCGCGCAGGCACGCGCCGGCAGGGTCGGCCTGGTCGGGGTCACGGTGCTGACCTCCCACACCGCCGCCGACTACGCCGCGGCGACCGGTCGCCGGGACGTGCCGATCGAGGCGGAGGTCGCGCGGCTGGCCGGGACCGCCGCCGCCGCGGGGCTCCGGGGCGTCGTCTGCTCGCCCAACGAGATCGGCGTGGTGCGGCCCCGGCTCCCGGCGGGGGCGTGGGTGGTGGTGCCCGGCATCCGCCGGCCCGGCGACCAGGCCGGGGACCAGGCCCGCACCGCCACGCCCGAGGAGGCGGCCCGCCGGGGCGCCACGCACCTCGTGGTGGGCCGTCCCCTGCTCCTGGCGGGCGACCCCGCGGCGGTCCTGGCGGAGCTCCAGGCCGACGCCGCCGGCTAGTCCCACCGGAAAGCCCTTTCTTCCCAATAGCTTAGACAAGAAACGCCGCGGTTCGTCAAGCCGGCGCCCCGCCGAGGGGCCCGATCCCCTTGCAGGGGAAGGGGTTCCCTTGCGTACACCCAGACCCCGATCTATATTGCTGAGCTACATCAAAGTCTGGCCTTGGAGATATCCGTGAAGGTTCGTTCGAGCGTGAAGCCGATCTGCGAGCACTGCAAAGTCGTCAAGCGGCAGGGCGTCGTTCGCATCATCTGCAAGCGCAATCCCAAGCACAAGCAGCGGCAGGGCTGATCATGGCGCGTATCGCAGGCGTGGACCTTCCGCGCGAAAAGCGCGTGGCGGTGGCACTCACGTACATCTACGGCGTGGGGCGGCCCACCAGCGGGCGGATCCTGACCGAGTCGGGCGTCAACCCCGACACCCGGGTGCGGGACCTCTCCGACGCCGAGGTGGCCCGGCTCCGCCAGTACATCGAGCGGGCGCTCAAGGTCGAGGGCGCGCTCCGCACCGAAGTCGCCATGAACATCAAGCGCCTGATGGACATCGGCAGCTACCGGGGCACGCGCCACCGGAAGGGCCTCCCCGTGCGCGGCCAGCGCACCCATACCAACGCCCGGACCAAGAAGGGTCCGCGGCGCGCCATTGCCGGCAAGAAGAAGGCGACCAAGAAGTAACCATGACTGCACCGACTCCGCCGAAGGCGCCAAGCGCCAAGCGCACCAAGAAGGTCGTCGAGTCCGAGGGCATCGCCCACATCTCGGCCACCTTCAACAACGTGCTCATCACGATCACCGACATGAAGGGCAACGCCATCGCGTGGGGCACCGCGGGCAAGGCCGGCTTCAAGGGCTCCAAGAAGTCCACGCCCTTTGCCGCCACCGTGGCCGCCGAGGGCGCCGGGCGCGAGGCCATGAACCTCGGCGTCCGCCGCGTGCACGTGCGGGTCCAGGGCCCGGGCAGCGGCCGCGAGTCGGCCATCCAGGCGCTGGCCTCCGTCGGCCTGCGTGTCGTCTCCATTCGCGACGTCACCCCGATTCCCCACAACGGGTGCCGTCCTCCCAAGAAGCGGCGGGTCTGAGCCATGTCACGCTACACGGGTGCCAGCTGCCGGCTCTGCCGCCGCGAGGGCACGAAGCTCTTCCTCAAGGGCACGCGTTGCCTCACTGAAAAGTGTGCCGTCGAGCGCCGGGCCTACGCCCCGGGCCAGCACGGCCAGAGCACCGGCCGGGGCCGCAAGCCGTCGGAATACTCCCGCCAGCTGCGGGAAAAGCAGAAGGTCAAGCGGATGTACGGCCTCTCCGAGGCGCAGTTCCGCAACCTGTTCGAGCGGGTCACCCGCGAGCCGGGCGTCAAGGGCACCAACCTGCTGGTGGCGCTCGAGTCGCGCCTCGACAACATCGTGTACCGGATGGGCTTCGCCTCGAGCCGCAAGGCCGCGCGCCAGCTCGTCATGCACGGCCACGTCGAGGTGAACGGCCGCCGGGTGGACATCCCGTCGTACACCGTGCTCCCCGGCCAGGAAGTGCGGGTGGCCCCGGCCAGCCGCGAAATGGTGTCGGTCAAGGCGGCGCAGGAGTTCGCCTCCCGCGGCGCCCCGGTGTCCTGGCTCTCCGTCGACGGCGACAAGGCCGCCGGCCGGTACGTTGAGCGTCCCACGCGCGAGGCCATCCCGGTCAACGCGCAGGAACAGCTCATCGTCGAGCTCTACTCGAAGTAAGTGGTGGCATACCCATGAGCATCGATCTCACCGGACTCGTCCGCCCCCACCAGGTCGAAATGACCCGGCGGGAGGACCATCCGAACGCCGCCGAGTTCCGCCTCCAGCCGCTGGAGCGGGGCTTTGGCTACACGCTGGGCAACTCGCTCCGGCGCCTCCTCCTCTCCTCGCTCCGCGGCAGCGCGGTCTGGGGCTTCCGCCTCGACGGCGTGGTGCACGAGCACCAGACCGTCCAGGGCGTGCTCGAGGACATCCACCAGGTCGTCCAGCGGCTCAAGGGGCTCACCCTGGTCCTGGCGCCCGAGGTGGACGAGGCCGTCCTCCACGTCAAGAAGAGCGGCCCGGGGCCGGTCTACGCGCGGGACATCCAGGGCCACGGCTCGGTGACCATCGTGAACCCCGACCACCTGCTCTTCACCGTGCAGGAGGATCGCGAGGTCAACGCCGAGTTCTACGTGAACAAGGGCCGCGGCTACGTGGAGTCGGAGCTGCACCCCTTCGACCGCTCGCTCCCGGTGGACCTGGTCCGGATCGACTCGATCTACAACCCGGTCACTCGCGCCAACTTCACGGTGGCGGAAACCCGCGTCGGCCAGCGTACCGACTACGACCGGCTCACCGTCTCGGTGGAAACCAACGGCACCATCTCGCCCGAGGACGCCATCGCGTACGCGGCCGCGCTCGCCCAGGAGCACTTCCGGTACTTCGTCGAGTTCGGCAAGGTGCCCGTCATGCGCGAGCCGGTGGCCTTCCTCTCCGAGGCCGGCGCCGACCTCCGCCAGCGTCTGGCCCGCCCGATCGACGATCTCGGCCTCTCGGTCCGGTCGCTCAACTCGCTCAAGAACTCGAACATCCGCACCGTGCAGGACCTCATCGCCTACTCGGCCGACGAGCTCCTCAAGGTCAAGAACGTCGGCGAGAAGGCCGTGGCGGAAATCGAGGAACTGCTCCAGAAGGACGGCCTGACCTTCGGCCAGGTGTTCGACGAGCTCGCCGGCATCCTCCGTCCGAAGGCGGGCGAGGCGCCGGCGGCCCCGGCCGCCCCGGCGGCGTCCGGCAACGGCGAGGTGGCCTGACATGCGCCATCGCGCCAAGGGTCGGCAGCTCTCCCGCACTGCGTCCCACCGTCGCGCGCTGCTGGCCAACATGGCCACCAGCCTCTTCAAGCACGACGGCATCACGACCACCGAGGCCAAGGCCAAGGAGCTCCGGCCCTACGCCGAGAAGCTGATCACCCTGGCCCGCCGGGGTGACCTCCACGCCCTGCGGCTCGTCGAGCGCCGGATCAAGGACCGGGAGGTGCTCGGCCGGCTCTTCAAGGAGCTCGGGCCCCGCTTCGCGGCCCGGCCGGGCGGGTACACCCGCATCCTCAAGATGGGTCACCGCCCCGGCGACGGCGCCGAGGTGGCCCGCATCGAGCTGCTCTCCGAGTGACGCCGCTCGCTGGCGCCACCGGCAATGCGAAGGGGACCCGCGAGGGTCCCCTTTTTTACGGCGATGCCGCCATGTTTGGGGCGCCGGTGCCCGGCGGCCGGCCCGGCTCAGCTGGCCTTGGCGACCTTGTTCCCCTTGATGCACTGGGTGCAGACGCGAACCCGGCGCACCGCCCCGTCCTTGAGGACGCGCACGGTCTGCAGGTTCGGATACCAGCGGCGGTTGGTGCGGTTCTTGGCGTGGCTCACGTTGTGGCCGGTGACCGGCCCCTTGCCACACACGGTGCAAACCCGTGCCATAGTCCTGTCCCTCAATCGGTTACGGCCCTGATGAATTCCCAGCAAGCCGCCAAATCTAACCTTGCCCCCACCGGGACACAACCACCCCTGGAGGCCCGCCATGGCTGAGCGTCGGCGCGCCCTGATCACCGGCATCACCGGGCAGGACGGTTCCTACCTGGCCGAGCTCCTCCTGGCCAAGGACTACGAGGTGTTCGGCGTCGTGCGCCGCACCAGCCACCACGGGCTGCAGCGGATCGACCACATCGCCGACCGGATCACCCTCCTCCCGGCCGACCTGCTCGACCAGCACTCCCTGACGGTGGCGCTCCAGGACACCCGGCCCCACGAGGTGTACAACCTCGCCGCCCAGTCCTACGTGCCGACCTCCTGGTCCCAGCCCGTGCTCACGGGGGAGTTCACCGCCCTCGGCGTGACGAGGATGCTCGAGGCCATCCGGCTCGTGCACCCCACCGCCCGCTTCTACCAGGCGTCGAGCTCCGAGATGTTCGGCAAGGTCACCGAGACCCCGCAGCGGGAGACCACCCGCTTCTACCCGCGCTCGCCCTACGGCGTGGCCAAGGCGTACGGGCACTGGATCACGGTGAACTACCGGGAGTCGTACGGGATCTACGCGGTGAGCGGCATCCTCTTCAACCACGAGTCCCCCCGCCGCGGGATCGAGTTCGTGACCCGCAAGGTCACCGACGGCGCAGCGCGCATCAAGCTCGGCCTGGCCCGGGAGCTCCGGCTCGGCAACCTCGACGCCCACCGCGACTGGGGCTACGCCGGCGACTATGTGGACGCGATGTGGCGCATGCTCCAGGCCGATGCCCCCCACGACTATGTCATCGGGACCGGCGTGTCCCACTCGGTGCGGGACCTCGTGGAGGTGGCCTTTGCCCACGCGGGGCTCGACTGGCGCGACCACGTGAAGATGGACCCGGCCTTCATCCGGCCCGCCGAGGTGGACCTCCTTCTGGCCGACCCGTCGCTGGCCAGGCGGGAACTCGGCTGGACGCCGACGGTGGACTTCCGGCAGCTCATCGAGATGATGGTGGACGCCGACCTGGCCCGGCTCGGGACGCGCTGATGCGCGTCTGGGTCACCGGCGCCGAGGGATTCGTCGGCCGCTACCTCGTGCGCGCACTCCTCGAGGCGGGGCATGAGGTCCGGGCATGCATCCGGCCCGGGGGGCCGCTGGAGGTGCCGGGGCTCACGCGCGAGCAGCGGGCCGCCGTGACGCGGGTGCCGATCGAGGTGCTCGACACCGCCTCGGTGGAGGCGGCGCTGGCCGGGGCCCCCGACGCCGTGGTCCACCTGGCGGCGATCGCCTCGGGCGCCGACGCCCGGCGCGACGCCGGCGCCGCCTGGGCCATCAACGCCTCCGGCACCGCACGGGTGGCGGAGGCGCTCGGCCGCGCGCGGGAGCGGGGCACGGCCGACCCCCGTCTGCTGGTGGTCTCGACGGCGGAGGTGTACGGCACCGGCCCCGCCGGCCCGCCGCGCCTCCGCGTCGAGACCGATCCGCTCGTGCCCACCAGCCCCTATGCGGCGAGCAAGGTCGGTGCGGAGGTGGCGGCCTTCGAGGTGGCGCGCCGCACCGGCCTCCGCGTGGTCGTGGCGCGGCCCTTCCCGCATACCGGTGCGGGGCAGAGCGACCGCGCGGTGACGCCGGCCTTCGCGGCGCGGCTCCGCGCCGCCCGGCGGAGCGGCGCCACCACGGTGCCCGTCGGCAACCTCGACCCCGTGCGCGATTTCCTCCATGTGCGCGACGTCGTCCGCGCCTATCTTGCACTCCTGGGGCGCGGGGAGTCCGGCGAGGCGTACAACGTCGCCTCCGGCAGCGGCATCGCGCTCGGCGAGCTCTTCCGCCGGCTGGCCGCTCACCTGGGCGTCGCCGCCGAGCCGGTACCTGACCCGTCGCTGCGCCGGAGCGCGGACATCCCGCACCTGGTCGGCGACGCCTCCAAGCTCACCGCCGCCACCGGGTGGCGGCCCACGATCGGGCTGGACCAGATTCTCAAGGACGTCGCGGATGCCGAAGCGGACTGACCTCTCCTCCATCCTGCTCATCGGCTCGGGCCCGATTGTCATCGGACAGGGAGCCGAATTCGACTACTCCGGCACGCAGGCGGTGCGCGCGCTGAAGGAGGAGGGGTATCGCGTCATCCTGGTGAATTCGAACCCCGCCACCATCATGACCGACCCCGAGCTGGCCGACCGGACCTACATCGAGCCGGTCACGCCGGAGTGGGTGGCGCGCGTCATCGAGCGGGAGCGGCCCGACGCGCTCCTCCCGACGATGGGGGGGCAGACCGCCCTCAACGTGGCGATGGCCCTGGCCAACGACGGCACCCTCGCCCGGTTCGGCGTGGAGCTGATCGGGGCGGACGCGCGGGCCATCGCCCTGGCGGAGGACCGGGAGCAGTTCGCGCTCGCCATGGCGCGGCTCGGCCTGGCCACCCCGGCGGGGCGGACCATCCGCACCCTCGACGAGGCGCTGGAGACCGTCGCCCACACCGGCTTCCCGGCCATCGTGCGGCCCTCCTTCACGCTGGGCGGCACCGGCGGCGGCATCGCCTACAACCGCGAGGAGTTCGAGGCGCTCATCGAGCGGGGCCTCGAGCTCTCGCCGGTGGGCTCGGTGCTGGTCGAGCAGAGCGTGATCGGGTGGAAGGAGTACGAGCTCGAGGTGATGCGCGACGGCGCGGACAACGTCGTGATCGTCTGCTCGATCGAGAACATCGACCCGATGGGCGTCCATACCGGCGACTCGATCACGGTGGCGCCCGCCATGACCCTGACCGACCGGGAATACCAGCGCATGCGCGACAGCGCGCTGGCGATCATCCGCGAGGTCGGCGTGGCGGCCGGCGGCTGCAACATCCAGTTCGCGGTGGACCCCGCCACCGGCACGCAGCTCGTGATTGAAATGAACCCCCGGGTGTCCCGCTCCTCGGCGCTCGCCTCCAAGGCCACCGGGTTCCCGATCGCGCGGATCGGCGCCAAGCTGGCCGTAGGCTACCGGCTCGACGAGCTCCCCAACGACATCACCAAGACGACGCCGGCCTCCTTCGAGCCGGTGCTCGACTACGTGGTGGTCAAGGTGCCGCGGTTTGCCTTCGAGAAGTTCCCCACCGCCGACGCCACCCTGACCACCCAGATGAAGTCGGTGGGCGAGGTCATGGCCATCGGCCGGACCTTCAAGGAGGCCTTCCAGAAGGGGATGCGGGGGCTGGAAATCGACCGGCCGGGGTGGGTGCCGGGGGTGACGCCGGCCGCCGACCGCCTGCCCGACGCCGAGCCGGCGAGCATCAAGGCCGCGCTGCGGACGCCGACCCCGGAGCGGATGTTCCAGGTCAAGCGGGCGCTCCAGCTCGGGATGCCGGCGGCCGAGATTGCCGAGCGGACCGGCATCGACCCGTGGTTCATCGACCAGTTCGCCGAGCTGGTGGAGGCGGAGGCGGTGTGGGCCGCGCTTCCGGGCGAGCCGGGCGCCGAGGCGCTGCGCCAGATGAAGCGGATGGGGTTCTCCGACATCCAGCTCGCGCGGCTGCGGGGCATCTCCGAGGGCGACCTCCGCGCCCTCCGCCACCGGCACGGCGTTCGGCCGGTCTACAAGATGGTGGACACCTGCGCCGGCGAGTTCCCCTCGGCCACGCCCTACCTCTACTCCTGCTACGACGAGGAAAACGAGGCCGTCCCCGACGGGCGTCCGGCGGTCATCATCCTCGGGAGCGGGCCCAACCGGATCGGGCAGGGGGTCGAGTTCGACTACTGCTGCGTCCGCGCGGTGCTGGCCTTCCGCGAGATGGGCTATCGCACGGTGATGGTCAACTCGAACCCCGAGACCGTCTCCACCGACTTCGACATCTCCGACGCCCTCTACTTCGAGCCGCTCACCCTCGAGGATGTGCTCGAGATCGTCCACGTGGAGCGGCCGATGGGCGTGGTGGTGCAGTTGGGCGGCCAGACGCCCCTTCGCCTGGCCCGCGGCCTGGAGGCCGCCGGCGTGCCGATCCTGGGCACCTCGCCCGACGCCATCGATGCCGCCGAGGACCGCGGCCGGTTCGAGGCGCTGGCCCGCGAGCTGGGCGTGGCGCAGCCCCCGAGCGGCGCGGCGCTCTCGGTGGACGAGGCCGTCGCCGTCGCCGAGCGGATCGGGTACCCGATCCTGGTGCGGCCGTCCTACGTGCTGGGCGGGCGGGGGATGCAGATCCTCTACGATCGGCCATCGCTGGAGGCGTACTTTGCCTCGGCCACGCGGGTCACGCCCGAGCATCCCGTCCTGATCGACAGCTTCCTCGAGGACGCCTTCGAGGCCGACGTCGACGCGATCGCCGACGGGCAGCAGTGCATCATCGGCGGCGTGATGCAGCACATCGAGGACGCCGGCATCCACTCCGGCGACTCCGCCTGCGTCCTCCCGCCCTACCTGATCACCGAGGACCAGGTCGAGGAAATGCGCCGCCACACGCGGGCCTTCGCGCTGCGGCTCGGGGTCGTCGGCCTCATCAACGTCCAGTACGCCATCAAGCACGGGCGGGTGTACGTCCTCGAGGTCAACCCGCGGGGGTCGCGCACGGTGCCGTTCGTCTCGAAGACCACCGGGGTGCCGCTGGCCTCGATGGCGGCCGCGGTGATGGCGGGCCGCACCCTCGAGGCGCTGGGCCTCCGGGACGACGTCCTCCAGCCCTACGTGGCGGTCAAGGAGGCGGTCTTCCCGTTCAGCAAGCTGCCGGGGGTGGACCTGATCCTCGGCCCCGAGATGCGCTCCACCGGCGAGGTGATGGGGATCGCGGACTCGTTCGGGATGGCCTTTGCCAAGGCGCAGGCGAGCGCCGACGGCAGCCTCCCGCTCGAGGGCACCATCTTCGTGACGGTGAACGACCACGACAAGGCCAACGTGGTGCCGATCGTGCGCCGGTTCCACGAGCTGGGGTTCCGGATCGTGGCCACCGAGGGCACGGCCCGCTACCTCCGCACCCGCGGCGTCCCGGCGCAGCGGGTGCTCAAGGTGCACGAGGGCCGGCCCAACGCCATCGACCTGCTGGTGTCGGGCGACGTCCAGCTCCTGATCAACACCCCGTTGGGCAAGCTGACCCAGCAGGACGACTACCTGCTGCGGCGCGCCGCCCTGCAACACCGCACGCCGTACACCACCACGCTCTCCGCCGCCTCCGCCGCCTGCGACGCGGTGATTGCCCTGCGCAGCCGCGCGCGCACCGTCTGCTCCCTGCAGGAGTGGCACGCGCTGGCCCGCGAGGGTGCCGCCGAGCCGGCGTGAGCACCGCCCGCGACCCTGCCTTCGTCGCGGCGCTCCGCGCGCGGGTCCGCGGCGAGGTCCGCACCGACGAGCCGCTCGGGCGCTATTCCACCTACCGGATCGGCGGGCCCGCCACCGTCCTCCTGCCTGCCGTGCCGGAGGACGTCGGCACCGCGCTGCGGGCGGCGTCGGAGGCCGGGGTGCCCTGGTTCGCGCTGGGACTCGGCTCCAACCTCCTCCTGCCCGACGAGGGGATGGAGGCCCTGGTCATCCGGCTGGGCAAGGGGCTCGACCAGCTCACCCGCGACGGAGACGAGTGGCGGGTCGGCGCCGGGCTGCCGGCGCCCCTCGCGGCCCGGCGCACGGCGGCGGCGGGGTGCTTCGGACTGCACAAGTTCGTGGGAGTGCCGGGCACGGCCGGCGGCGGGGTCTTCATGAACGCCGGATGCCACGGCGCGGAGTGGAAGGACTTCGTGGAGCGGGTGGTGGTCACCGACCCTGCGGGGCGCGACCGCGTGCTGGGCCGCGCGGAGATCCCCTTTGCCTACCGCTCGAGCGGCCTGGCCGGCCAGGTGGTGCTCGAGGCCACGGTGCGGCTCCGTCCCGAGGACCCGAAGATCATCGAGGACGAACTGGCGGAACTCTTCCGGTGGCGCTCGGAGGGGACCCCCTTCAACCAGCCCTGCTGCGGAAGCGTGTTCCGGAATCCGGGAGGGGCCAGCTGGAAGCGGGAGGGGGGCCCCCGCACCGCAGGGCAGCTCATCGAGGCGGCAGGGCTCAAGGGGCACCGCATCGGCGGGGCTGAAGTCAGCCCGCGGCATGCCAACTATTTTGTGAACACCGGCGGCGCCACCGCGGCCGACGTGCGGGCGCTGATTGCCCATGCGCGGACGGTGGTGCACCAGCGCTTTGGCGCCGACCTCGAGCCGGAGGTCAAGCTCATCCGTCCTGACGGGAGCGCCGAGGCGCTCCCGCCAATCGCCTGAGGAGCCCCCATGGCCGACTATTTCGTCCATCCCTCGAGTTTCGTGGACGACGGCGCCGTGATCGGCGCCGGCACCAAGATCTGGCACTTCAGCCACGTGATGCCGGGGGCCGTCATCGGCGAGCGGTGCAACCTCGGGCAGAACGTGGTCGTGATGCCCCGCACCCGGATCGGCAACAACGTGAAGGTGCAGAACAACGTCTCGATCTACGAGGGCGTGGAGCTGGAGGACGACGTCTTCTGTGGGCCGAGCTGTGTCTTCACCAACGTGATCAACCCCCGCAGCCACGTGAGCCGGAAGGCGGAATACCAGGCGACGCGCGTGGGCCGCGGGGCCACCATCGGCGCCAACGCCACGATCATCTGCGGGAGCACCCTCGGGGCCTACGCCTTCATCGGGGCCGGCGCGGTCGTCCGGGGCTCGGTGCCCGACTACGCCCTCATGGTCGGGGTTCCGGCCCGGCGCGTGGGGTGGATGTGCCAGTGCGGGGTCCGGCTGCACCTCGCCTCGGGGCAGGGCACCTGCCAGGCCTGCGGCTCGCGGTACCGGGAGGAGGGGGGCCTCCTCCTCCGCGTTGATTCTCCTTCCCAGCAGGGCTAACTTTATTGATTACCGTGGGTTGCGTGCGGCGGGGCTCTCCGGCCCCGCCGCGGCGCCCGGTTTCGCCAGCGCGTCGCTGGCCCCCCGACCGAGGAATGCACCGGTGAACGTCCCCCTGCTCGATCTTGTGGCCCAGTACCAGGGCATCAAGGACTCCGTCCTCCCCGCCATCATGAGCGTCATCGAGCGCCAGGGCTTCATCATGGGGCCCGAGGTGGCGCAGCTCGAGGCCCAGGTGGCCCGGCTCTCCGGCGCGAAGCACGGCATCGCCTGCGCCAGCGGGACGGATGCCCTCCTGATTCCGCTCCGGGTGCTGGGACTCAAGCCGGGCGACGAGGTGATCGCCCCGGCGTTCACCTTCTTCGCCACCGCCGGCGCCATCCACAACGCCGGCGGCCGGCCGGTCTTCGCCGAGATCGAGCCCGGCACCTTCAACGTCGACCCGAAGGCGGTCGAGGCGGCCATCACGCCGCGGACCCGGGCCATCGTCCTGGTGCACCTCTTCGGGCAGATGGCCGACATGGCGGCGCTCACCGCGCTGGCCCGCAAGCACAACCTGATGCTGGTCGAGGATGCGGCGCAGTCCATCGGCGCCCGGCGCAAGGTGGACGGCCAGTGGCGCGCCGCCGGCGAGCTGGGCACGGTCGGTGCCTTCTCCTTCTTCCCGACCAAGAACCTCGGCGCCTGGGGCGACGGCGGGATGATGGTGGCCCAGGACGACGCGCTGACCGATCGCCTCAAGCGGGAGCGCCTCCACGGCGGGGCGCGGGAATACTTCCATGACGAGGTGGGGCTCAACAGCCGCCTCGACTCGCTCCAGGCCGCGGTGCTCCTCGCGAAGCTGCCCTACCTGGCCTCGTGGAGCCAGCGCCGCCGCGAGCTCGCCACCCGGTACACCGAGCAGCTCGGCGGGGTGGCCGGCGTCACCCCGCCGCCGGTGGACCCGCTGAACGAGCACATCTTCCACCAGTACACCATCCGGGCCGACCGGCGGGAGGCGCTGCTGGCCCACCTCAAGGCGCGCGGCATCGGGCACAAGGTGTACTACCCGCTGCCCCTCCACCTGCAGCCCTGCTTTGCCTACCTCGGCCAGCGCCGCGGGGCGCTGCCGATCACCGAGCGCGCGGCGGAGGAAGTCGTCTCCCTGCCGATCTACCCCGAGCTGACTGCGGCCCAGCAGGACGCCGTCGTCGCCGCCATCCGGGAGTTCTACCAGGGATGACCAACACCACCGCACAGTCATTGATCGCCAAGGCCGAGCGCCGCGAGGTGCTCTTCGGCGTCGTCGGGCTCGGCTACGTGGGCCTGCCGCTCGTGATCGAGCTGGCCCGGGCCGGCTACAGGGTCCTGGGCTTCGACATCCTTCCGCGGGTCGTGGAGGGGCTCAACGCCGGGCGCTCGCACGTCAAGGACATCTCGGACGCTGCGCTGCAGGAGGTCCTCCGGGCGGGCCGGTTCGAGGCCACCACCGACCTGAGCCGGCTGGGCGAGCCCGACGCCATCTCGATCTGCGTGCCGACGCCGCTCTCGAAGTTCAAGGATCCCGACGTCAGCTACATCCAGGCGTCCACCGAGTCGGTCCGGAAGACCCTCCGCCGCGGCCAGGCCATCATCCTCGAGAGCACCACCTATCCCGGCACCACGCGGGAACTGATGCTCCCGGCCCTCGAGAGCACCGGGCTCGCCGTCGGCAGCGACTTCTTCCTGGCGTTCAGCCCCGAGCGGGTGGACCCGGGCAACCCGACCTACGGCACCCGGAACACCCCGAAGGTCATCGGCGGGATCACGCCCGCCTGCCTCGAGGTGACGCAGGCGCTCTATCGCCCGGCCATCGAGACCCTCGTGCCGGTCTCCTCACCGGAGGCGGCCGAGCTGGTCAAGATCCTCGAGAACACCTTCCGCAGCGTCAACATCGGGCTGGTCAACGAGACGGCCATCGTCTGCGACAAGCTGGGCGTGGACGTCTGGGAGGTCATCGAGGCTGCGGCCACGAAGCCGTTCGGCTTCATGAAGTTCCTCCCTGGGCCGGGCCTCGGCGGCCACTGCATCCCGATCGACCCGCATTACCTCGCCTGGAAGATGCGCGGGCTCAACTACAAGACCCGTTTCATCGACCTCGCCGGCGAGGTCAACACCGAGATGCCGCTCTTCTGGGTGCGGAAGGTGGCCGACGCCCTGAACGGGGCCAGCCGCTCGGTGCGCGGGAGCCGCGTGCTCATCCTCGGCGTGGCCTACAAGCGGGACATCGACGACCTCCGGGAGAGCCCGGCCCTCGACATCATCAAGCTCCTCGAGCAGCAGGGGGCGCACGTCGAGTTCCACGACCCGCACGTGGCCACCTTCCTCGAGGAGGGGAAGACGGTGCACAGCGTGCCGCTCACCCCGGAGCGGCTGGCGGCGGCGGACTGCGTGATGATCGTGACCGACCACACCGCCATCGACTACGCCATGGTCAAGCGGCACGCCAGGCTGGTGGTGGACACCCGCCACGCCATGGCGAGGGTCTGAGGACCGATGCGCGTCACGGTCATCGGCAGCGGCTACGTCGGCCTGGTGGCCGGGGCCTGCCTGGCGGAAACCGGGAACGACGTCGTCTGCGCCGACGTGGACGCGCACAAGGTGACCCGGCTCAAGGCCAATGACATCCCGATCTACGAACCGGGGCTGGAGCCGCTGGTCCGCCGCAACCAGGAGGAGGGGCGGCTCGCCTTCACCACCGACGTCGGGGCCGCGGTGGCGCGGGCCCGCGTCGTGTTCATTGCCGTGGGCACCCCGCCCGGGGAGGACGGCTCCGCCGACCTCCAGCACGTGCTCGACGTGGCGCGGGTGGTCGGCCGCCACCTCCAGCCGGGCACCGTCGTGGCCACCAAGTCCACCGTGCCGGTGGGCACCGCCGAGAAGGTCCGGGCGGCCATCGCCGCGGAGACGGCGGCGCCGTTCTCGATCTGCGCCAATCCGGAGTTCCTCAAGGAAGGGGCCGCCGTCGAGGACTTCATGCATCCCGATCGCGTGGTGGTGGGCGTGGAGGACGACCACGCCCGAGCGGTCATGGCCGACCTCTACGCGCCGTTCTTCCGGAAGAGCGACCGGGTGCTCTTCATGGACATTCCCTCCGCCGAGGTGACGAAGTACGCGGCGAACGCGATGCTGGCCTCGCGCATCTCGTTCATGAACCAGATCGCGAACCTCTGCGAGCGGGTCGGCGCCGACGTCTCCAGCGTGCGGCGCGGCATCGGCACCGACGCCCGGATCGGGCCGGCCTTCCTCTTCCCGGGTCCCGGGTACGGCGGGGCCTGCTTCCCCAAGGACGTGAAGGCCCTGATCCGGACCTCTCGCGACGCGGGACTCGAGCCCGACCTTCTCGAGGCGGTCGAGGCGGTCAATCGCCGGCAGAAGCAGGTGCTCCTGGCCAAGGTCGAGCGCGCCCTCGGCGGATCCTGTGCGGGGCGGACGGTGGCGGTCTGGGGGCTGGCGTTCAAGGCGGAGACCGACGACATCCGCGAGAGCCCGGCAGTGGAGCTCATCGAGGGCCTTCTGGCCGGCGGGGCGCGGGTGCAGGCGCACGACCCGCACGCCATGGACAACGCCAAGGCCCGGTTCGGGGCGCGGGTCACCTTTGCCCACGATCCGTACGCGGCGGCCCGCGGCGCCGACGCCCTGGTCATCGTGACCGAGTGGCTGGTGTACCGGAACCCGGACTTCGAGCGGCTGCGGACCGAAATGGCGGGCCGGGTCCTGGTGGACGGACGCAACCTCTACGACCCGGCCCGCATGCGGGCCCTCGGGTTCGCCTATGTCTCCATCGGAAGGCCGTGAAATCGCCATGCCCGGCGGCATGATGAACGTGAGCCCCGAGCACCTGATCCAGCAGGCGCGGGAGCGCTTCGCGCTGCAGGACTACCGCGGCGCCGCCTACCTGCTGGAGGAAGTGGTGTCGGGCGGCCGGGCCTTCGCCGACGTGCACCACCTCCTCGGCGTCTCCTACTCCCTCCTCGGCATGCCGGAGCGCGCCCTCGGGGAGTTCGACCGCGCGCTGGCGCTCAACTCCCGGTACCTCGAGGCGCTGATCCACCGGGGCATGATCCTCATGGATCTTGGACGCCGGGAGGAGGCGGAGGAATCGTTCCAGCTGGCGCAGCAGGGAGAGCCCCTCACCGCCGGCCTCCCCGCCCACGCCGCGGGCCGCCTCGCCAACCTGCACGCCGCCGTGGCGGACGCCTACGCGGAGCTTGGCGCCCTCGAACCGGCCATCGAGCAGATGACGCTGGCCACCCGGTTGGGGCCCAAGTTCCCCGACCTGCGCTACCGGCTGGCGCGGCTGCAGCTCGAGGCGGGCCAGACGCTCGCCGCGCGCGAGGAGCTCGAGCTCGTGGTGCGCACCCGGCCCAATTTCCTCGATGCGCTCGCCCTCCTCGGCCTGGCGCGCTACCTGTCGGGCGACGCCGAGGGCGCGGAGACGGTCTGGCGCGACTGCCTGACCCGCCGCCCCGAGGATGCCCGCGTGGAGGCCTACCTCGCCATGCTGGCCCGCGGCACCCGATGACGCTTCGGGCACTCACCCTGGCGGCGGCGGCCGTGGCAATCCTCGGGGCCTGCGGCGGCGATGGCGGCGCCGAGGGACGCGGCGACGCCGCGTACGGCGCCGGCCGCTACCAGGAGGCGCTTGCCGCCTACGCCCCGCTCGCCGAGACAACCCCCTCTGCGCGGCTCTGGGCCAAGGTCGGCGCCTCCGCCCTCCACCTCGGCCAGCTCCATGAGGCCACCGAGGCCTACCGCGCGCTGGCGGCGGCCGACCTGACGCGCGCCGACGAGGCCGCGGAGGGACTGGAGCGGGTGATCCAGGCGGCGGAACGCCGGCTCGACCAGGCGGCGCTCGAGGAGGCGGTGGCGGCGCTGCGGCAGGTGGCCCCCGGCCGCTCGCTCGGGCGCCACGCCCAGGTGCTGGTGCAGGGCGCCGAGGCGCCGGTGCCGACCGCCGACCTGGCGGCGGCGCTCGCGACGGCCTCGGAGCCCGGGACCGCGGATTCGTTGCTGCTCCGCCAGGCGAGCGGCTACCTGCAGCGTGACGACTGCGCCGAGGCCATCCCCCTCTTCCGGGCGGCGGCGCGGCGCGCCGGGCGCACGGGGAATCCGGCGGCAGAGGCCGGCCTCGTCCAGTGCTACCTGCAGATGGGCGGCGCACAGCTCGCGGCCCGCCCCGACAGCGCGGAGGCGTGGTTCCGCGACGCTGCTGCCGTGGACTCCACCTCCGCGGTCGGCCGGGCGGCGATGATCGGCCTCGGCGACGCCCGCGCCCGCCAGGGCGACCTCGTCGGCGCGGCGCTGGCGTTTCAGGTGGCCCTGTCCAGCGGGGAACCCGGGGATTCCCTGGGGCGCGTCGCCTCGGCGCGGCTCAACGCGCTCGTCTCGGCGACGCCGCCGGACTCCCTCTCGGGCGGTGTCCGGTGAGGGCGCGCTGGGCCGGCTCGCTCCTGGTGACGGCCGCATTGGCCTGCACGCCAAAGGCCCCGCCGACGGTGGGCCCCGCGCCGGTGGACGCGACGACCCCGACGACGACGGTGGACTCGCTCTGGCAGGCGGCGCTCAAGAACTTCCGCATGGGTGGCTTCACGAAGGCCTCGGAGCAGTTCCAGCGGGTGCTGCTCGAGTTCCAGCCGGGCGATCCCCGGGTCCCGACGGCGCATTTCTTCCTCGGCGAGTCCTACTTCGCCACCAAGAGCCAGCTCCAGGCGGTGCGGGAGTTCCGGAAGGTTTCCGACGACTACCCGAACAACCCGCTCGCGCCCGACGCCCTCTATCGGGCCGGCGACGCCTACGCCACGCTCTGGGGCGCGCCCGACCTCGACCCGACCTACGGCAAGTCGGCGCTGGCCACCTATACCGAGCTGCTCAACCGCTATCCCAATTCGCCCGCCGCGGCGCGGGCGCGCCAGCAGGTGGCGGACCTGAACGAGAAGTTTGCGGGCAAGGAATGGGAGACGTCGCGCTACTACCTGCGGATGAAGGCCTACGACTCGGCGATCCTGTACATGAAGGCGCTCGTGGCGGCGTATCCGAGCACGTCGTCGGCCCAGCAGGCGCTGGTCCAGCTCGTCACCACCTACCGGAAGCTCGGTTACGTGGAGGATGCGCAGGAAATGTGCGGGGCGCTGCGCCAGTTCCACCCCGACACCAAGAACCTGGACAAGCTCTGCCCCCCCGTGGGCGGGTGACGCGATGGTGGGCCTGCTCGGAGGGTCGTTCGACCCGATCCACCTCGGGCACCTGATCGTGGGCCGGGCGGTGGCGGAGGCGCTGGGGCTGGAGGAACTGCGGTTCGTGCCGACGGGGGAGCAGCCGCTCAAGCGCGGCCGGCACGCCGCCCCCGCCGGGCACCGGGTGGCGATGGTGGCGGCGGCCATCGCCGGGGAGCCCGGGTTTGCGCTGGAGGCGCTCGAGGCCGAGCGGCCGGGGCCCTCCTACACGGTGGACACGCTGCGCGCGCTGCGGGCGCGGGAGCCGGGCCGGAGCTTTGCCGTGCTGCTCGGTGCCGACGCCGCGCGCGACCTCGGCCAGTGGCACGAGGCCGCCGCGCTCCCGGGGCTGGCCATGGTCGTGGCCTTCGCGCGGCCGGGGGCGCCTCTGCCTGCGCACGCGCTGGTGGAGCGGGTAGTGGAAGCACCCGCCGTCGAGATCTCCTCGACGGCGGTCCGGGGGCGCGTCGCCGCCGGGCAATCGATTCGCTATCTCGTCCCGGACGCCGTGGCGGAGTACATCGCCCGGCACGGGCTGTACAGGAACGGACCGGCATGATCAAGCAACTTGTGACCGCGGTGTTCGGCACGCAGTACGACCGCGAGATGCGTCGGATCCGCCCGCTGGTGGAGGCGATCAAGCGGGAGGAGGAGCGCCTCGGGGCCCTGCCCGACGAGGCGATCCGGGCGCAGACCGCGGTGTTCCGCGGCCGCCTGGCCGAGCGGCTCGGCACCGTGCAGGGCGAGCTGGAGGAGGTCCGGCAGGCCAAGCACCAGTGCGAGGACCCGCACGAGCGGGACCGCCTCGAGACGCGCTTCCACGAGCTGGAGGCGAACTACAAGAAGGCGCTGGCGCGCGAGCTGGACGAGCTCCTCCCCGAGGCGTTCGCCACGGTGCGTGAGGCGGCCCGCCGCCTGCTCCGGACCCCGGTGGTGGTGACGGGGCGCGAGCTGGTGTGGGACATGGTGCATTACGACGTGCAGCTCATCGGCGGGATCGTGCTGCACCAGGGGAAGATCGCCGAGATGGCCACCGGCGAGGGCAAGACCCTCGTGGCCACGCTGCCCCTCTACCTGAACGCCCTGGCCGGCCGGGGCGCCCACCTGGTCACGGTCAACAACTACCTCGCCCGCCGCGACAGCCAGTGGATGGGGCTGCTCTACCAGTGGCTCGGCCTCACGGTGGCCGTGCTGGACGACACGGAACCGGGGTCGCCCGAGCGCAAGGCCGCCTACGGGGCCGACATCACCTACGGCACGAACAACGAGTTCGGCTTCGACTACCTGCGCGACAACATGGTCTTCACGCTGGAGCACCGGGTCCAGCGGCCGCACGCCTACGCCATCATCGACGAGGTGGACTCGATCCTCATCGACGAGGCGCGCACCCCGCTCATCATCTCGGGCCCGGTCGGCCAGGCGTCGGAGGACATGGGCTACGCCGAGCACAACCGCCCGGTCGCCGAGCTGGTCCGGAAGCAGACGTCGGTCGTCAACCAGGTGCTGACCGAGGCCGAGGAGCTGCTCAAGGACCCGAAGACCCAGCCGGAGGCGGGGGTCAAGCTCTACCAGGCGCACCTGGGCATGCCGAAGAACAAGCGGCTGCTCAAGCTCCTCAATGAGCAGGGGGTCAAGGCGCTGCTGCAGCGCACCCAGCTCGACGCCATCGCCGACCGGAAGCTCCCCACCCGCCAGCAGAAGATGCGCGACGTCGAGGACGTCCTCTACTTCGTGCTCGACGAGAAGGGCCACTCGGTGCACCTCACCGACCTGGGCGCGGAGGCGATGTCGCCGAACGACCCCGGGCTCTTCGTGGTGCCCGACATCTCCCAGGCGATCCACCAGGTGGAGCGCGACCCGTCCCTCACCGCCGAGCAGCGGGTCGAGGCGCGCCGTCGCATCGAGGCCGAGTACGCCGTCAAGAGCGAGAAGCTCCACAGCATCCACAAGCTCCTGCAGGCGCACGTGCTCTATGAGCGCGACGTGGACTACCTGGTGCAGGAGGGGCAGGTCCTGATCGTCGACGAGTTCACGGGCCGCACGATGCACGGGCGGCGGTGGGCCGACGGGCTGCACCAGGCGGTGGAGGCCAAGGAGGGGGTGCAGGTCAAGGGGGAGACGCAGACCCTCGCGACCATCACCATCCAGAACTACTTCCGGATGTACGACAAGCTGGCGGGCATGACCGGCACGGCGGAGACGGAGGAGACCGAGTTCTACTCGATCTACGGGCTCGACGTCCTCGTCATCCCCACCAACCGCCCGATCCGGCGGAAGGACAAGCCCGACCTCATCTACAAGAGCCGTCGCGAGAAGTACAACGCGCTCGCCGAGGAGGTGGAGCGGCTCCACGGCCTCGGGCTCCCGGTGCTGATCGGCACGGTGTCGGTGGAGGTGTCGGAGACGCTGAGCAAGATGCTCAAGCGGCGCGGGCTGCGGCACGAGGTGCTCAACGCCAAGTTCCACCAGCGGGAGGCGGAGATCGTGGCCGGCGCCGGGCAGCGGGGCGCCATCACCATCGCGACGAACATGGCGGGCCGCGGCACCGACATCAAGCTGGGCGCCGACCTCGATCTCTCCACCGAGGAGGCGGGGCTCCAGATTGTCGGCACCGAGCGCCACGAGTCGCGGCGCATCGACCGGCAGCTGCGCGGCCGGTCGGGCCGCCAGGGCGACCCGGGCCAGTCGGTGTTCTTCCTGTCCCTCGAGGACGACCTGATGCGGATGTTCGGTTCCGACCGCATCGCCGCCTGGATGGACCGGAGCGGGGCGGAGGAGGGGGAGGTCATCACCGGCGCCCTGATCACCCGCGCCATCGAGCAGGCCCAGAAGCGGGTCGAGCTCCAGAACTTCCAGACCCGCAAGCGCCTGCTCGAGTACGACGACGTGATGAACCAGCAGCGCGAGGTGGTCTATTCGTTGCGCCTCTTCGCGCTGGAAAAGGGCGAGGAGCTCAAGGCCGAGGGCCGCCGGATGATCGAGGCGGCGGTGGACCGGAGCGTCCGGGAGTACCTGAGCGACGCGGACGAGCCGCGGCAGTTTGACCGCGAGGGGCTGCGCTCGTCGCTGGCCCTCCAGTTCATGCTGACGCCCGAGCGGATCACCGACCCGGACGCCACCCCGGACCTCGACGCCGTGGTGCGGGCGGCGCAGGAGGAGGGCGAGGCGGCGTTCCACCGGAAGGTGGACTACCTCCGGGACTTCGGGCGGACCCTCCACCTGCCCGACGTGGACGGCCAGGTGCTGTCGCAGGTGATGCTGGCGGTGCTGGACGAGAAGTGGAAGGACCACCTCTACGACCTCGACCAGCTCCGCAACGCCATCCAGTACCGGGCCTACGGCCAGAAGGACCCGCTGGTCGAGTACAAGCGCGAGGCCTTCGAGATGTTCGAGGACCTGATGCGCGACATCCAGGCCACCTTCACGGAGCGGTTCCTCAAGGTGCAGGTGTCGCAGGAGCCGGCGCGGCGGCCGGCCCCGCCTCCGCCGCCCCCGGCGGTGGCGAGGGGGACCGACGACCTCTTTGCCGGGGGGACCGGGCGCCCTCAGGTGGCTCCGCCACCGGCCTCGCCGTCGGGGTTCCAGAGCAGCGCCGGGCCGGTGCGGTCGCCGGCACCGACCGCCACCGGCGGCCCGATCGGGCGCAACGATCCCTGCCCCTGCGGCTCCGGGCGCAAGTACAAGAAGTGCCACGGGGCGGGGATGTAGCGCTCCCCGCGCCTTTTCGCCCCCTCGTTTCCCCCTGCACGGCCCCATCTTGGGGCCGTGTCGCCTTCCCGTCCCCCGCCTCCGCCGCCCGACCTCCCCCGCGAGCGCCTCTGGGCCCTGGGCCCCTCCGCGTTGACGCCGGGCGAGCTTCTCGCCATCCTCCTAGGGACGGGGTCGTCCCAGTCCCGAGTCGGGGAAGTCGCTGCCCGCCTCCTCGAGGCGGGGGGTGGGTCGTTGCGCCGCCTGGCCGCGCGCCCGCCGGCGGAACTCCTGCGGGTGCCGGGGATCGGGGCGGCCAAGGGCGCCCGCCTGATGGCCGCCTTCGAGCTGGCCGCCCGGCTGGCGGGGGAGGCGCGGCCGGCGCGGCCCCGCATCGCGGACCCGGCCGACGTCGTCCTCCTGCTCGGGCCCCGGCTCCGGGACCTCGAGGTGGAGGAGTTCCGGCTCCTGGCCCTCGACAGCCAGTCCCGCGTGCTCCGAGAGGTGCTGGTGACGCGCGGGCTCCTGAACAGCTCGCTCGTCCACCCGCGCGAGGTGTTCCGCCCCGCCATCGCGGAGGCGGCCGCCGGCATCATCGTGGTGCACAATCACCCGAGTGGGGATCCGACTCCCTCGGCGGAAGACCAGGCGGTGACCCGGCAATTGGTGGCGGCCGGGCGCCTCCTCGACGTCCCGGTGTACGACCACGTCGTGATTGCCGGCGACCGCTTCACCAGCTTTGCCACCGCGGGGTTGCTGTGACCGCACCGACGCTCGACCAGGCCTCCGACCTCCGCGCCGCGCTCGCGCGGCTCGGGGACCGCCTCGATCTCGACCTGATCGAGCGGGCCCTCCGCTTCAGCGCGTCCGCGCACCGGGGCCAGAAGCGCGCCTCGGGCGAGGACTTCGTGTCGCACAGCATCGCCGTGGCCCTGATCCTCGCGGAACAGCTCCCGGACTCGACCTCGATCGCCGCCGCCCTGCTGCACGACGTGGTCGAGGACTCCGACGTCGGGGTCGAGGACGTGGCGCGCGACTTCGGGGCCGAGGTGGGCGCCATCGTGGATGGACTCACGAAGATCTCGCACCTCACCTTCCGCTCCACCGCGGAGGAGCAGGTCGAGAACTACCGGAAGCTCCTCCTGTCGATCGCCAAGGACGCCCGGGTCATCATCATCAAGCTGGCCGACCGGCTCCACAACATGCGGACGCTGGAGCACCTCGAGCCGGCCAAGCAGGTGCGGATCGCCACCGAGACGCGCGAGATCTACGCCCCGCTGGCGCACCGCTTCGGCATGGCCGGGATGAAGGCGGAGCTCGAGGACCTCGCCTTCCGGTTCCTGGAGCCCGAGGAGTACCGCGCGCTGGCGGAGCAGGTGGCGGCGGAGCAGGAGGCGCGGGCGCAGATGATCGACCGGCTCCGGCGGCCGCTCGAGGAGGAGCTCCGGCGGGCCGGGATTGCGGCGGAGGTGACCGGCCGCTCGAAGCACCTCTGGTCGATCCAGCAAAAGATCAAGCGGCGGGGCAAGCCCTTCGACGAGATCTACGACCTGATGGCCGTTCGGGTGATCGTCGGGACGGTGCCCGAGTGCTACCACGTCCTGGGCATCATCCACCACAACTGGACGCCCCTCCAGGAGCGCATCAAGGACTACATCGCGAGCCCCAAGTCGAACGCGTACCAGTCGCTCCACACCACCATCTTCGGGCCGGGCGGGGAGCTCTTCGAGGTCCAGATCCGCACCCGCGAGATGCACCGAACGGCGGAGTACGGCATCGCGGCGCACTGGGTGTACAAGCACGAGGGGAAGGGCGCCGACGAGCTCGACCAGGCGCTCGGCTGGTTCCGGCAGCTCCTCGAGCTCCAGCAGGACACCCACACGCCCGAGGAGTTCCTCGAGTTCCTCAAGGTGGACCTGTACCAGGACGAGATCTTCATGTTCACCCCGCGGGGCGACGTGAAGCGGCTCCCCAAGGGCGCCACCCCGATCGACTTCGCCTTCCACGTCCACACCGAGGTCGGGCTCCACTGCCAGGGCGCCAAGATCAACGGGCGGATTGCCCCGCTGCACCGCGAGCTCAAGAACGGCGACACGGTGGAGATCCTCACCAGCCCGCACGCGCGCCCCAGCCGGGATTGGCTGAACCACGTCCACACCGCACGCGCCCGGCACAAGATCAAGCAGTGGATCCGCGAGGAGGAGGAGGCGGTGAGCCTCCAGCTGGGGCGGGAGATCCTCACGCGGGAGCTCCGCCGGCGCCGCCTCGACCCGCCTCCTCCCGAGCAGCTCGAGCGGGCCGCCGAGGCCCTGGGCCTCCACAGCGGCACCGCGCTCGAGATCAGCATCGGGCGGGGCGACGTTGCCATCGGCCAGGTCATCCGCGCGCTGCACCCCGACCGGCCCCCCGACGAGCTGCCGGAGCCCAAGCCCACCGTCTTCGGCCGCCTGGTGGACCGGATCCGGCTCGGGCGGGGGATCAAGATCCAGGGGGTGGACGGCCTGATGGTCCGGTATGCCCAGTGCTGCCAGCCCGTCCCCGGCGACGCGGTGACCGGCTACGTGACGCAGGGCAGGGGGATCTCGATCCACCGCGCCGACTGTCCCAACCTCCTCACGCTGAGCGCGGAGGGCCGGCGCGTGGACATCGACTGGCAGGAGGTGGAGGGGGAGGCGTTCGCCGTGCGGCTCGGCCTGTCGGGCGAGGATCGCCGCGGCCTGTACGCCGACATCATGTCGGCCATCAGCCAGACCGGCACCAACATCCGCTCCGCCGACATCCACACCAAGGACGGGACCGTCTTCGGCACCGTGTTCGTGGAAGTGGACAACCTCGGCCACCTGGCCAAGGTGCTCAAGGCGGTGCGCCGCGTGAAGGGCGTCGTCGAGGTGGAGCGGCGGGAGGCGCCCGGCGCCTCGTCCGCCACCCCATCACTCCCGCAATAGGCCGCGCTACTCCCGGAAGGTGTCGCACTGGGCGGGGTCGCCCGAGGCCAGCCCCCGCCGGAACCACTCGCTCCGCTGCTCCGCCGACCCGTGGGTAAAGGCGTCGGGGTTCACGTACCCGCCGCCCATCCGCTGGATCCGGTCGTCGCCCACCGAGGCGGCGGCGTCCAGCCCCTCCTCGATGTCCCCCGTTTCCAGCAGGCCGCGCGCCTGGGCCGACTGCGCCCAGACCCCGGCGTAGCAATCGGCCTGGAGCTCGAGCGCCACCGAGAGCGCGTTGGCCTGGCGCGGATTGCGCTGCTGGAGCCGCCGGACCTCCGCCTCCGTCCCGAGGAGCCGCTGCACGTGGTGGCCGATCTCGTGGGCCAGCACGTAGGCCTGGGCAAAGTCCCCCGGCGCCCCGAAACGGTCGCGGAGTTCGTCGTAGAAGCCGAGGTCGATGTACACCTGCTGGTCACCGGGGCAGTAGAACGGCCCGGTGGCGGACTCGGCGAAGCCGCACGCCGACTGCACGCCGTCGCGGAAGAGGACCAGCCGGGCGTCGGGGTACTCCGAGCCGTTCCCGGTGAAGATGCCCTCCCACGTCGCCTGGGCGTCGTCGAGCACATAGGAGATGAACTGCTTGGTGGAGTCCTCCTCGGGGCTGGAGACGACCTCCCCTGAGGGCGCCCCTGCGGGCGCACCGCCGGTGAGGTCGCCGGCCAGCGACAGGAAATCCCTCTTGAAGAGCAGGCTCAGGATGAGGAGGACGACGATCCCGCCCAGCCCGAGCCGGCCGCCGGGGAGGCGCCCGCCCCCGGCGCCCCGGCGGTCCTCGACATTCGAGCTCTCGTATCCGCGTTGCCACTTCATGCACGGTCTCCGATTCGAAGGGCTCCGTCACCGTCAGCGTCAGTCATGGCCAGTCGAGCGTGCCGCGCGGGCATGGCCAGCGCTCGGTGGCCGTGGACACAGGATCGTTGTAGATGCTGTCGGGGGCGCTGACCGCCTGGCAGGTTTTCGACTCTCCGGTCCGAATGTGTCCGGCCTGGAGCCACGAAACGGCGTCAAAGCTCGCCCGATACACCTGACCCAGGGTGAGCCGGCCGACCGGTTTCGTGATCGCCGGGTCAAACGCGCTGGATTGCATAAGGTTGTCCGCCGTCCAGCCATACGAGATCAGGTCGTTTCCCGCCCCCACGTGCTTCAGGCCGATCGCGTGGCCGAGCTCATGGGCGAGGGTCTCGAGCCGAGCGCCGCGCCGGACGAAGATGATGTTGGGTCGGGAATCGCAGTCGTATCCCCAATCACTGTCCCCGAGATTCCACCGAGGAGGCGCATCGATGAAGAATACAAAGATCTGCCCGCTGCCAGGGTCATATAGCGTGAGGTCCTTGGCAATCGGATCTCCGCATCCCGCCCCGTATACCTGACCGCCCCGGATCGTTGCCGCGCGGCCGTCCGTGGCAGGGTCGATCACCATGACGCCTCCGGTCATGGTAACGATGATCCCCGCCCGGTACTGGGAAAGAGTCGCATTGGCAACGTCGACGGCCGCCTTCGCAGTGTCCGTTGCCGCCGGGTATTCGGCCACGACGCGGAGATCGACGATCCACGGGGGCGGAAGAGTGACGTCGACGACGTCCGCTCCCGAGGTCCAGTTGGGCTTTGACACCAGCACGGGAGCGTACCCGTCTGCAAAGACCGAGACCTCAGTGGCACAGGCGTCGGTAATGTTGGCAAAGGAAACCGCCTCTGAAGTGAACGGGATCACCAGGTCCTCAGGGCAGCCATTGGTTGCGTGGTCCACATCACTCGAGGCGAGGAGCAGCCACTTGGGCGTCCCGACGGCTGCGCCCGATACCTGAAGCGTATCACGCGTCCGGGGGTGCCAAAACCGGGCCACCAGCAGGATGATCGTCAGGGGCGCCAGGACGGATGCGAGTATCCACTTCCAGCGATGCGGGTTGACCTGCGTGGATGCGTTCGGTGGTGGCATCGTGCCCTCCAACTCGCGGTCATCAAGCGGGAGCCGCGGCGCCCGAGGGCGCCGTGCTCCAGCCTCCTCAAAGTCACGCGGGCGGCCATTTCGGTGGTGGGGGCGGCGTTCCGCCGCCGCCTGGGCCCCAGAGCTTCTGCCAAGCCGCCGCTTCCCACTTCGCGATCTCGCCGAGCTGCGCCATGACGAGCCGGCAGCACTCCTTCTCCGTCAGTCCCCGAGGGCCCTTCTTCTTGAGAATCCTACCGAGCTTCTTCGTGGCCTTGGTCGGCATGGCGTCCTCCCTTTTTGGCAGACGGTGAACCTGCGGTGGTGACGATCACTCGGAGAGCCGCGCCAGTCGGGCCCGATACCCGGCGGCGAGTTCGGCTTTCCCCAATTGCTCGGCGGCCCGGATGCGGAGGTCGAGGCTCTCCCGAAGAAACACGAGGTAGATGATGGGGCGGGGATGATCGATCAGGTCGGCCGCCTCGATCGCCTCCTGCGGGCGCCCCCGCGCCAGCAGCACCTCCGCCAGCAGCAGCCGCTCTTGGCCGAACGGCTCCTGCATCCCCCACTCGATCTGCGCGCCGTCGCCGGCGGGGGCGACCTCCAGTAACTGCGCGATCGCGGCCGTGGTGTCCGCGCTGAGGAGGGCCAGCCGGCCGGACAGGCTCGCGGCCGTCGAGCGGGCAAGGCGCATTCCGGTGGAGTCCGCCAGGTGGGTGGCGGCCGCGGCAACCGCGGCAAGCCCGGTCCGGTCTCCGAGGTGGGCCAGCCAGATCCCGTGAAACCAGAGGCGCCCCGTTCCCATCCGGGTATAGTCGCCCGCAAGCTCCGCGATCACCGCCGCTGCCTGGCGGTCCATGCCGTGGCCCGCCGCGGCGTGCACGACATACAGTCCCTTGGCGGCCAGGATCCCGGCGGCCACCGCGGAATCGAGAATCGCCTCCACCGCCATGAGACTCCCCCGGGCGGTCTCGATCCCCTGGAGCCCGAGCACCGCCCCCCAGCGAGCCGAGAGGGGAGCGCTGTCGGCGGCCAGGACGGCGCGGAATCCCGTCGTCGCACACCCGAGGTGGGCTCCGCGGGAGGCCAGCACCTTGGCAGACTGAACGGCCTCGAGCGGGAAGGAGGCCGCCGCCTGTCTCCAAGCTGCCTTGTCTGGACCCCGCCGCAGGCAGTCAAGCGACAGGCTCAGTTCCTCGATCCAAAGGCTGTCCGGATCGGTGCGCCGGAACGCCTCGACCAGCGCCGCCGCCTGCGCCGTATCGGAATTGCGGATGGCGATCTCGGCCAGGTGGAAGAGGGGCGGGGCGAACTCGGGATCCGCCTTGCGCGCCCGTGAAAAGGCATCGGCGGCGGCCGAATCGGAATCGGTGAAGAGGTGATACCGCACCTCCCCCAGCGCCATGAGCGCGTCGCTCCAATCTGGGTCGAGGCTCAGGGCCTGTTCGAGGTGCGTGGTGGCGGAGTCGGCTCGCCCGGCGTAGTAGTCGCGGAGCCCCTCGGCAAAATGGACGTATCGTGCGGGCAGGACGCTGTCGTTCCTGAGCGCCAGGGCGACCAGGTCCGCCGCTTCGGCGTACTCATGCTGCCACTCGGCCGCTAGCGCTCCCTTGAGCGCGGCGAGGGCCATGGTCGAATCCGCGGCGACGGCTCGCCGCTGGTATTCCAGCGCGAGCGCATAGTGGGAGCGACGGTACTCGCGCTCACCTTGCAGCCAATTGGCGATCGCCGATGGATGGCGATCGGCGAGCGGGGAGGGATCAATGGAGCGCCCGGGTTCGAGGAGCACCGGCAAGAGGTAGTTCATCGCCCGAAGGCCGAGTTGCGGGTAGGTCGCGGCCCCATGGGCCGCCGCCGAGGTAGCCTGTGCCACGACGGAGTCTCCCGAAACGTCATTCAGCCTCAGGATGACGCGCATCGAATCGGCCAGGCCGACCACCACGCCGTCGAGGTAGTAGCCCGCCCCACGGCGAGCGGCGATGCCCCGCGCCTCCGGCCCGGAGAGCAGCGAGGCATTCTCCCGCTGGGCGGCGGAGAGCCAGGTCCAGCCATCGATCCAGCGCAGCGGCTCCGTGTGCTCGAGCGCGCTGCCAATCATCAACGCCACCTCCTGCCCGGTGCCGGGGCGGAGCCCCTCCCCCTGCTCGACCAGCGGGAAGACCAGCACCCGGTTCCCGTTCCGATCGGGCCTCCGGTCGCGCGCAAGCATCCACACGGCCAGGCCAAGGGCCACGGCCGCGGCGCCAATCATCGTCCACCGGCGCCACCCTCGCCGAGCGAGCTTGGGTGCGTCGGCCGCCGCCGCTGCTTGCGTATCAGGCGCGGAGAGCGCCTCGGCGAACTCCCCCGCCGACCGGAAGCGATCCGCCGGCGACTTGGCCAGCGCCCGCATGACGGCGCGCTCCACGGGGAGGGGCACGCTTTGGCGGATGGTCGAGAGCGATGGCACGGGGTCGAGCCGATGCCGGGCGAGGATGGCCTGCGCGCTCCCGCCGCTGAACGGGGGCTCGCCCCCGAGCATCTCGTACACGACGCACCCGAGGGCGTAGACGTCGCTTCGGGCGCCGATGGAGGGCTCGCCCCCCGCCTGCTCCGGGGACATGTACGGGGGGGTGCCCACCACGAGGCCAGCGCTCGTCAGCGCGTCCGGGTCGGACGCCTCCTGGAGCGCCCGCGCGATCCCGAAGTCGGCCACCACTGCATGGCCGCCGCTCAGGTAGATGTTCTCGGGCTTGATGTCGCGGTGGATGATGCCCCGGCCGTGCGCGTGGTCGAGCGCGGCGGCGACATCGCGCGCCACGGCGACCGCCTCGTCCACCGGGAGCTGGTGTTCCCGCCGGATCCGCTCGCGCAACGACTCGCCGGTCACGAACGGCATGGTGTAGAAGGGGAGGGCCGGGAAGTCGGCGCCTGCCGGCGCCGCGCCGGAATCGAGCAGGGGGAGGATGCAGGGATGGCTGAACTCCGCGGAATACCGGATCTCGCGCAGGAACCGCTCGCGCGCGATGACCCCGGCGAGTTCTGGGCGGAGCACCTTGACGGCCACGGAGCGGCCGTGCTTTACCTCGGTGGCGAGCAGCACGACGGCCATCCCGCCGGTGCCCACCTCGCGCACGAAGGCGTATCGATCCCCCAGGACAGCCTGCAGGTGCGCGACGAGATCCGCCAAGGCCCCTCCGTGCCGGCTACCATACCGTTCACGGAGAGAGGGGGCAAGCAGAAATTCGGCGGATTCCCCGGCTCCCGAAGAGAAACCGAAACCGCTATATTGCCCCTATGTCCACCACGCTGTTCCGGGTCGAGGCCCCCTTCGAGCCCGCCGGCGACCAGCCCCGCGCCATCGCCGAGCTCACCGCCGGCCTCCGCCGGGGCGACCGCTACCAGACCCTCCTCGGCGTCACCGGCTCCGGGAAGACGATGACGCTGGCGCACGTCCTGGCCCAGTACGGCCGGCCCACGCTGGTCCTCTCCCACAACAAGACCCTCGCCGCCCAGCTCTACGGCGAGCTGCGGCAGTTCCTGCCCAGCAACGCCGTCGAGTACTTCGTGTCCTACTACGACTACTACCAGCCCGAGGCGTACGTCCCGAGCACCGACGTGTACATCGAGAAGGACGCCTCGATCAACCAGGACATCGAGCGCCTCCGCCTCCGCGCCACCTCCAGCCTCATCGAGCGCGAGGACGTCGTCATCGTCGCCACCGTCAGCGCCATCTACGGCCTCGGCGATCCGGTGGAGTACCGGGCCCAGATGGTCACGGTGGAGCAGGGCACCGAGCGCGGGCGCGACGGCATCCTCCACGACCTCGTGGCCATCCAGTACGCCCGCAACGACGTGAGCTTCGAGCCCGGCACCTTCCGCGTCCGCGGCGACACGGTCGAGATCTTCCCGGCCTACGAGGAGCGGGCCGTGCGAATCGAGCTCTGGGGCGACACCGTGGAGCGGATCACCAAGATCCACCCGCTCACCGGGGAGACCATCCAGGTGCTGCCTCGCTGCGCCATCTACCCCGCCAAGCACTTCGTCACCGCGCGGAGCAAGGTGGAGCGGGCGGTGCGCGCCATCCGGGCCGAGCTGGCCGACCGCCTGCGGGTGCTGCGCGAGGCCGGCAAGCTCCTCGAGGCGCAGCGCCTCGAAACCCGCACCCACTTCGACGTGGACATGCTCCTCGAGGCCGGCACCTGCGCCGGCATCGAGAACTACTCCCGGCACCTGAGCGGCCGGGCGGAGGGGGAGCGCCCCGCCTGCCTCCTCGACTATTTCCCGCCGGAGTTCCTGGTGGTCGTGGACGAGTCCCACGTGTCGCTGCCGCAGATCGGCGGCATGTCGAACGGCGACCGCGCCCGCAAGGAGACCCTCGTCGAGTACGGCTTCCGCCTTCCCTCGGCGCTCGACAACCGACCCCTGCGCTTCGACGAGTTCCTCGCCCTCGCGCCGCAGGTCATCAACGTCTCCGCCACCCCCGGCGAGCTCGAGCTCGGCCTCTCGCACGGGGTGGTGGTCGAGCAGGTCATCCGCCCCACCGGCCTGGTCGATCCCGAGGTGGAGGTCCGGCCGGTCAAGGGCCAGGTGGACGACCTCCTCCACGAAATCCGGCTCCGGGTCCGCCAGCGGGAGCGGGTGCTGGTCACCACCCTCACCAAGCGGATGGCCGAGGACCTCACCGATTACCTGCAGCAGGCCGGCGTGCGGGTGCGCTACCTCCACTCCGACATCGACGCCATCGAGCGCATCGAGATCCTCCGCGGGCTTCGCCTCGGCGACTTCGACGTCCTCGTCGGGATCAACCTCCTTCGCGAGGGGCTCGACCTCCCGGAGGTGTCGCTCGTGGCCATCCTCGACGCCGACCAGGAGGGGTTCCTGCGCTCCGACCGGTCGCTGATCCAGACGGTCGGCCGCGCGGCGCGCAACGTGGGCGGGCGCGGCATCCTCTACGCCGACCGGGTCACCGGCTCGATGGAGCGGGCCCTCCGCGAAATGAGCCGCCGGCGGGCGCTGCAGGAGGCGTACAACCGCGAGCACAACATCACACCGCGCTCCATCGTCAAGTCGCTGGAGCAGGTGCGCCTTTCCACGCACGTCGCCGACGCGCGCGTCGAGCGGCCGGCCCAGGCGCCCGAAGGACCGGTGGCCGGCGCCGACCTCCACGATCCAGCGGCGCGCGCGCGCGCCATCCAGGCCCTGGAGCAGCAAATGCGCGAGGCGGCCGCCAACCTCGAGTTCGAGCTCGCGGCGCTCCTGCGGGACCAGGTGAACGACCTCAAGGCGGCGGGCGCGCCGGACGTGCGCCGCGACGCCGGGCGCCGCCGGCGGTTCGCATGAGGCGGGAGCTCACCGAGGCGGAGCTCGTCGCGGAGGGGGTGGCCCTCGGCCGCTCCCTCCCCGCGGGGTCGGTCCTCGCCTTCGAGGGCGACCTCGGCGCCGGCAAGACCACCTTCATCCGCGCCATCGCGCGCGGGCTCGGCGTGACCGCCGGCGCCACGAGCCCGACCTACGCGCTGGTGCACCGCTACGCCGGGGCGCGCGGCCCCGTCTTTCACCTCGATTGTTATCGCCTCAAGCGGCCGGAGGAAGCGGCCGACCTCGACTGGGAAACGCTGCTCGCCGAGGGTGATGCCGTGCTGGTCGAGTGGCCGGAGCGCGCGGGGGCGTGGATGCCGGAACCGAGCCTTCGGTTCCGGCTCGGGCATCTCGACGACCCGGGCCGCCGCTCCGTGGAGGCGTTCTGACCTGGCTCGCGCTCGACACCAGCGGCGACCGGGCCTCGGTGGCGGTGGGCCATCCGGGCCGCGTCCTCGCGGAGGAGGGCATCGACGGCGCCCGCCGACACGCCAGCGCGCTGCCCGCCCTGATCGAGCGGGTCCTTGCCGATGCAGGGCTCACCCCGGCGCACCTCGCCACGGTGCTGCTGGCCGATGGCCCGGGCAGCTTCACCGGGCTTCGCGTGGGCGCCACCGTCGCCAAGGCGCTCGTCCGGTCGCGGGGCCTGTCTTTCCACACGATTTCCGCCCTCGCCACCGTCGCGTGGGCAGCGCGGCCGGCGCCAGCCGAGCGGGTGCTGGCCGTCTCCAACGCGTTGCGGGGTGAGGTGTACGCCGCGGAGTATCGGTTCCCGGGCAATGCGGTGGAGGTGCTCCAGGCGCCGACGGTGCGCACTCCCGAGTGGCTGCTCTCCGACTGTCCGGTGCCCGACGTGCTGGCGGGTGTCCTCCCCGCCGGGCTCGCCGATCGCCTCGCGGAATGGACGGAGGGATTCCGGCCCCGGATGGTGTCGGCCGCGAGTTCGGCGGCGCTGCTGCTCGACCTCGCCGCCCGCGACGGCGCCCTCGGCGCGGTGACGGACGTGAACGCCTGGGAGCCCGTCTACGGGCGTCCGGCGGAGGCGCAAGCCAAGTGGGAGCGGGAGCATGGACAGCGACTTCCCGGTTCGGCCGGCCTCGATCGCTGACGCGGCCGCCATGGCCGCGATCGAGGCGCGGTCGTTTTCCGACCCGTGGCCGCTCGAGGGATTCCGGGAGGTCTTCACCCTACCGGGCACGGTGGCGCTTGTGATGACCGCCGGCGGCGACCCGATCGCCTACTTCCTGGCCCGCGAGATCCTCGGCACCGCCGAGGTGCTCAACCTCGCCGTGGTGCCGGAGTGGCGCGGGCAGCGGCTCGGCGGGCGCATGCTCGACCTCGGCCTGGAGGCCGTGCGGGCCCGCGGGGGGCAGGAGGTCTTCCTCGAGGTCCGCGCGTCCAACCGGGTGGCCCAGGCGCTCTACGCCTCGCGGGGCTTCGGGGTCGAGGGCCGGCGGCGCGGCTACTACCGGCGCCCGGACGAGGACGCGCTGGTGCTCAGGCTCCGGATGGCGCCTGCGTCCGATTGATGGTCATGGCGGTGCAATGGTGTAGATTGCTGGCGTGGGGCGCGGTAGCATGTGGCTGTCCGCAGTCCCGAACCCTGTCGAAGCGTGGGAGGTCATCGTGAGTCGGAGTCTCAACAAGGTCCAGCTGATCGGCAACCTGGGGGCGGATCCGGAGGTGCGCAGCACCACCAACGGCTCACGGGTGGCCACCCTCTCGCTGGCCACCAGCCGCCAGTGGACCGGCAAGGGCGGCGACAAGCAGGAAAAGACGGAATGGCACCGCGTCGTGCTCTGGAACACCAACTTCAACAAGCTCGCCGACATCGCCGAGAAGTATTGCAAGAAGGGCGACAAGGTCTACGTCGAGGGCGGCATCGAGTACCGCACCTGGCAGGACCGCGAGGGCCAGACCCGCTACACCACCGAAATCAACGCGCGCGAGCTCATCCTGCTCGGCCGAGGCGGCGGCGGTGGCGGCTCCGATGAATCGTACTCCGCGTCCAAGGTGCCGGCCGGGGCCTCGGCGCCCAAGAAGGACGAGTCCTTCGACGACTTCCCGGAGGCCCTCGACGGGCAGGACGACGACCTCCCCTTCTGAGCCCTTCCTGCTTCTGAACAGGCGCCGGCCGGGGGTCTCCCTGGCCGGCGTTCTGGCATCAGGGGGCACATCTCTTGCCCCTCCCTCGAGTGACGGTAAGTCAAGCCTGAGCAAGTAGGGAAGGTCCGGACCCCTTAGCTTTTGTCCCACAAGGTGTTAGCTTGTGGCGGCAGGGGGGCCGCCGGCCGCCGCCGGCCCGTTGCAATTCACCGCAACCCTTTCCGGACACCGAACCGCGTCACCACCTCCCAGGGACACCATGGCTATGCGGAACGCGTCAACCGGGCAGTTCTCGTCGAAGGCAGTCGTGCTGGCCGCGGCCCTTGCCGTCGGCCTTCCTGCCGCTGCGCTGGCACAGGGCACGCCGGTGCCGGACACCCACACGGTCAAGAAGGGCGACACGCTGTGGGACCTCGCCAAGGCGTACTTCGGCGATCCGCTCACCTGGCCGCAGATCTACAAGCTCAACACCTCGGTGGTCGAGGACCCGCACTGGATCTATCCGGGCGAGGTCCTGCGGCTCACCGGCGAGGCGGGCGGGGTCATCCCGGCCGAGCAGCCGGCGGTCCCGGCCCCCGTGGCCGCGGCGCCTGCCGCTCCCGCGGCGGCCCCCGCGCCCGCAGTCGCCGCCGCGGTGCCGGCTGTCGAGGCCGCGCCGGTCGCGGAGCCGGAAGCCGCGCCCGAGGGCGAGCCCGTGGCGCAGGGTCGGGGCGCCGTGCGCGCCGCCGGCCCGATCCCGGGCGACCCGGTCGCGCTCTTCGGGCACCCCGGCGCCCAGCCGGCGGCCGAACTCGCCGGCTACACCGAGCGCAGCTACCGGCCGCTCCGGCCCGGCGAGTTCTACTCGGCCGGCTTCCTCACCGAGGACAAGGACCTCCCCTTCGGGGCGGTCCGCGGCGACGTCGTGCCGATGCAGATCGCGACCCTCCAGTCGCCGACCACGGCCTCGCAGTTCGGCCGGATCGGCGTGATCCCGCCCAAGGGCGCGGCGTACCAGGTGGGCGACAGCCTCCTCATCGCCATCCGCCGGCCGACCTACACCGAGTACGGCGACGTGATCGTGCCGACGGGCATCGCCCGCGTGGTCGAGGTGACCCCTGACCAGGCGATCGCGCTGGTGCTCGACCAGTTCTGGCGGATCCGGATCGGCCAGGTCGCGCTGCCGCTGGAGCGCTTCACCCCGGGCGGCACCGCGCGCGCCGTGCCGGTGTCGGACGGCATCCAGGCGACGGTCGTCGCCGCGCGCTCGGAAGCGGTGCTGCAGGAGATGCAAACCGTCCTCTACCTCGACAAGGGCCGGGCGGACGGCGTGGCGCCGGGCGATGTCTTCGAGCTCTGGAGCACGGACGAGCCGCGCTGGGACGCCGCCAACACGGTGGCGGAGCCGATCGGCCGCCTCCAAATCGTGCGCGTCGGGGAGCACACCTCCTCGGCCCTGATCGTGCGGCTCAATACCGCCGACATCGCGCCGGGCACGCCTGCCCGGCAGGTCGCCAAGCTGCCCACCTGAGCGCATTCCTTGACCGGCACCCCGGGCACGCGGGGCCACCCAGGACTTGCGGGTCGGCCCCGCGTGCCGCGTTTTTTCCCCTGACCACCACCCCCTGAGGCGGCAGATGGCTCGACGCGTACTCGTGACCGGCGGCGCCGGCTTCATCGGTTCCCACGTGGCGGAGGCGTACCTCGCCGCCGGCTGGGCGGTGACCGTCCTCGACGACCTCTCCCGCGGCAAGGCCACCCAGGTCCCGGCGGGCGTGCCGCTCGTCGTGGCCGACGTGCGCTCCCGCCTCGCGCGCGACACCGTGGCCGACGGCGGGTTCGAGGTGCTCTGCCACCAGGCGGCCCAGATCGACGTGCGGGTCTCGGTGGAGCGGCCCGCCGAGGACGCCGACGTCAACGTCGGCGGCTTCGTCAACCTGCTGGAGGGGGCGGGGAAGGGGGGGGTGCGGCGGGTCGTGTTCGCCAGCAGCGGCGGCGTCGTCTATGGAGATCCGGACGAGATTCCGACGCCGGAATCGGCGCCCAAGCGGCCGATCTCCCCCTACGGCGTGAGCAAGCTCGCGGGGGAGCACTACCTCCGCGCCCTCGGCGAGCTGTACGGATTCGAGGGCGTGTCCCTGCGCTACGCGAACGTCTGCGGGCCCCGCCAGGACCCGAAGTCGGAGGCGGGCGTGGTCTCGATCTTCGTCTCGCGGCTGCTCGCGGGCCAGCCGCTCACGATTTTCGGCGACGGGAAGCAGACGCGCGATTATGTTTCCGTGCGCGACGTGGCGCGCGCCAACCTGCTGGCGGGCACCGTCGCGCTGCCCTCGGGCGCGGACCACGACACCCGGGCGTTCAACATCGGCACCGGCATCGAGCGCTCGGTCCTCGAGCTCGCGCAGGCGGCAGGGCGGGTCACGGGCCGCCGCCCCGAGCTGCAGATGGCGCCCCCGCGGGCCGGAGAGATCCTCCGCAGCGCCCTCGACCCGCGCAAGGCGGCTGCGGTGCTCGGCTGGCGGCCCGAGGTGGCCTTCGACGACGGCCTCGCGATGCTCATGGAGTGGTTCCGAACGGAGGGGTAATGCTCCTGCAGGTTGGTGGCGCCGTCCCGGGCTCGGCCTTCGAGCTCCTGCAGCACATGAGCACCGAGACGCTCGTCGTGCTCACCATCACGGGGCTCTTCTCGATCGCCTCCTGGTTCATCATCGGACTCAAGTGGTGGCAGTTCCGCCGGATCCGGCAGCAGGCGGACCGCTTCTTCACCGAGCTGGAGCGGACGACCCGGCTGCAGGAGGCGTACGGCCTGCTCATGAAGCAGCCGCCGTCGCCGTACAATCGCCTCTTCCGCGAGGCCATGAGCTTTTACAACGAGCTCCGGCCGGGCACCCTGCGCGACGATGCCCCCGCCCCGCGCGTCCACCTCTCCATGACCCAGCTCGAGGCGCTCAAGATGGTCCTCGGCAAGGAGGTGTCGGCCGAGCGCGAGCTCTCCGCCCACCTCGTGTCGTGGCTGGCCACCATCGGGGCGGTGAGCCCCCTGCTGGGCCTGCTCGGGACGGTGCTCGGCGTGATGGATGCCTTCCTCGGCATCGCGTCCAAGGGCTCGGGCAACATCGCCGCGGTGGCCCCTGGCGTCGCGGAGGCGCTGATCACCACCGTGGCCGGCCTCGCCACCGCCATCCCGGCGATGATGGCGTACAACTACTTCGTCCACCGGGTCCGGGTGTTCGCCGGCGAGCTCGAGGGCTTCGCCAGCGAACTCATCGGCACCATGGCGCGCGAGGGACTGCTCTAGGTGGCGGGACGCCTCGGGGGGCTCGGGGGTGACAGTGGCGACCTCCAGCCGACCGCCGACATCAACGTCACCTCGCTGGTGGACGTCGCGTTCGTCCTCCTGATCATCTTCATGATCGCCGCCCCGATGATGTCTGGCGGTGTGGACGTCCAGCTCCCGCGGGCCGAGGCGCGTCCGCTGCCGTCCACGGAGGCGATGGTCGTCTCGGTGGACCGCGAGGGCCGGATCTTCATCGACCAGACGCGGGTCACCTTCAACGACTTCCGCGTCACCTTCCGGGCGCTGGTCGAGAGCCGCAAGCCGTCGGGCGTGTACCTGCGGGCCGACCGGCGCGTCGCGTACGGGCAGGTGGTCCGGGTGCTGGCCGTGATCCGGAATTCCGGGATCAAGGATGTCGGCCTGGTGGCCGAAGAGGAGGACCAGGCGCCGTGAGCCGCCCGGTGGCCGCGAGGCGGCGGGCGCCCGAGGTGGCCGCAGGCGCCACGGGGACGGCGCTGATTCACGGCGGCGTGCTGGCGCTGCTCCTCTACGGCATCCAGTCGCCGCCTCCCGCGCCGCCGGTGTACGCCGTGGAGTTGATCGCTGCGCCGGCGCCCACCACGGTACGGCGGCCCGCGCCCGAGGCGGTCTCCCGCCCCGCCGAGCAGCCCGAGCCGGCACCACCCGCGCCCAAGCCGGCGGACAACAAGCCGGTGCCGGTGGCCAAGACGCCGGCCAAGCCGAAGCCGGCCCCGGCAAGCGCCGCCACCGCCAAGCCCGCCCAGCGCGAGCCCGCCCCGCGGAGCCAGTCGCAGGTGGCGCCCGCGCCGGGCGAGACGCCGAGCACGGGGACCGACGAGGTCAACGTCAAGACACCCGGGCTGCAGTTCGCCTACCCGGAGTACCTCCGGAACATCGTGGCGCAGGTGTATCGCCGCTGGGACCGTCCCGGCGGCAACCAGGCCCTCCGGGCCGAGGTCAGCTTCTTCATCCTTCGAGACGGCAGCGTGCGCGATATCCGCTTCGTGACCCCTTCCGGAAACTTCAGCTTCGACTTGAGCGCCCAGGGCGCCATCGAGGCCGCGGGCAACGCGCGGGCCTTCGGTCCGCTCCCCGACGGCTACGAGGCCGATGTCCTCCCCGTCAGCTTCTTCTTCACCCCCCGGGCGGGATCGTGAGGACGCCACTGCTCCTCGGGCTCCTGACGCTCGCGGCCGCGCCGCTCACGGCCCAGGATCCGATCGACGGGGGCGTTCGCGTCGGGATCACCTACACGCCCGGGACGCGGGCCAAGGTGGCCGTCCTCCCCGGCGCGGGCCTCGACTCGGCGCGCGCCATCCTCCAGCGCGACCTCGACTACAGCGACCGCTTCGAGGTGCTGGCCCTCGAGCGGGGCGACGCCCCCGGGGGCGGCGCGGCGGTGAACTACCCGCTCTACCGCACGCTCGGGGTGCAATACGGCATCGAGGTGCGCGCGGCCGGGACGCAGGTGGCTGTCCGGCTGCATGACGTGCGGACGGGAGCGGTGCGGCAGGAGCAGAACTTTGCGCTGCCGGGCCCCGAGGCCGCCGACTTCCGGATGGCGGTGCATCGCGTCTCCGACGAGGTCGTGCGGTGGATCACCGGCACTCCGGGCGCCGCCGCGTCCCGGCTCCTCGTGCTGCTGGGCAATCGCGCCTACCGGGTCGACAGCGACGGGGCCGATGTGACGCCCGTCACGCCTGCCTCCCAGCGCGCCCTCTCGCCAACCTGGTCTCCCGACGGGCGGATGATTGCCTACACGGAGTTTGCCGATGGACGGGGCCCGATCATCCTGCAGGATCTCCTCACCGGGGCGCGCCGCCGGGTGACCGGCACCGACACGCAGCTCAATTTCACCCCCGCGTTTTCCCCCGACGGACGGACGCTGGCGTTCGCGCGGACCGACCAGGAGGGGGGCACCGACCTCTACGCGGTCAACGTGGCGGATCAATGCTGCCTTCGGCGGTTGACCGTGGGGCGCTACTCCGATAACCTTTCGCCCACGTACGCGCCGGACGGGCGCCGCATCGCCTTCGTCTCGACGCGGGCGGGGGCGCCGCAGATCTACGCGATGTCCTCGGACGGCACCGACCAGGAGCTGCTCGCGCCCTATGACTACGGGGCGACGGGCCCGTCCAACGCGCCGGAGTGGTCGCCCGACGGCGCGGCGGTGGCCTTCCACCGCGACATCGACCGCGCGCACCAGGTGTTCCTGCTCGATGTGGCCAGTCGCCGGGTCCGCCAGCTCACCTCGAGCGGGCGCAACTCCGACCCGACCTGGGCCCCCGATGGCCGGCACCTCGCGTTCGTCTCCGACCGGAGCGGCCGCCCGCAGGTGTGGATCATCGACATCGAGTCGGGGCGGATTCGCCAGCTCGTCTTGCCCGGCGATGTCCGCCTCCCCCACTGGTCCCGCCGGCTCGGCGGGGCCCAACCCTGACCAACCCCCTGGAGGATTGCAGCCATGAAGCCCCGTTCCCTCTTCGCCGCCGCGCTGGTCGCGGTGGCCGCCTGCGGCGGCAAGAAGCCCGCCGAGGCCCCGGCGCCCGCGCCGGCGCCGCCGCCGCCCGCCGTCGACAGCACCGCCATCAAGGCACGGATGCGGCAGGACTCCATCGCGGCCGCGGAGGCCCGGGCCCGCGCCGCCGCCGAGGCGGCCGCCCGGCTCCAGTCGCAACTCACGGAGCAGCTGACCGCGATGATCCACTTCGACTTCGACCGGTATGACATCAAGCCGGAGGACCAGCCGAGCCTCGACCGGAAGGCCGCCATCCTCAAGGCCAACCCGTCGCTGACCGTCCAGATCGCCGGCAACTGCGACAACCGGGGTTCGGTCGAGTACAACCTGGCGCTCGGCAACCGCCGTGCGGCGGCGGCCCAGCGCTACCTGATCAACCAGGGCGTCTCGGCCAGCCAGATCACCATCGTCTCGTACGGCGAGGAGCGTCCGGTGGACCCCGCCGACAACGAGACCGCCTGGGCCATGAACCGCAACGCGCAGTTCTCGCCCACGGCCGGCGGCAATAACCTGAAGGCGCCGTCGTGATCCACCGGCTCGCGCCGACCCTCGTCCTGGCGTCCGTCGCCCTGGGGGGCTGTGCCCTCCGGAGCGACGTGCGCCGGCTCGAGGAGCAGCTGACCACCATGCAGGATGAGCAGGCACGGCGGGATTCGGCGCAGGCGGCCCAGCTGGCGCTGTTGGTCGGCGCGCAGGACCAGGCCGCCCGGACCCTCTCCGCCATCCAGACGGACCTGCAGGCCTTTCGGGGCGACGCCCTTGGCCAGCTCTACGAGGTGCAGAAGCAGCTCCTGCAGGTCCAGGAGCTGACCGGGCAGAGCACCCGGCGGCTCAATGAACTCCGCGGGGAACTCGATGCCCGCGGCCAGCAACTGGCCACGCCGGACGCCCCCGGCTCGCCCTCCGCCGTCCAGATGTACGAGGCGTCGCTCCAGCAGCTCCGGCGCGGCAGCCCCTCGACCGCGCGTGCCGGGTTCCGCCAGTTCCTCCAGCTGTACCCGACGGCGCCCGAGGCGGCCGACGCCACGTACTTCATCGGCGAGAGCTTCGCGACGGAGGCGCCGGATTCCGCCGCCGCCTATTACCTCAAGGTGGCGGACGCCTACCCGCAGTCGGCCCGGGCGGCGAGCGCCCTCTACCGGCTGGGCGCCATGGCCGAGGCGGCCCGCGACACCTCGGCCGCGCGCGGCTACTACCAGCGCCTCACCACGAAGTACCCGACGTCTAACGAGGCCGCGCTCGCTCGCGACCGCCTGAAGGCGCTCGGGCAGTAGCCCGGCGCCTCGCCCACCGATGGCCGCCGCCCAGGGCGAGATGCCGTTCCTCGAGCACCTCGAGGAATTGCGCTCCCGCATCCTCAAGGCCCTGCTGGCTGTCATCGGGGGCTTCGCCGCCGGGCTCTGGATCGTCCAGCGGTTCGAGTTCGTCTCCCTCCTCAAGGCGCCCATCGCGCCGTACCTGACCGGTGGCCGGCTCACCGTGCTGAGCCCGACCGAGCCGGTCATGATCGTCCTCAAGCTGTCGCTCCTGCTCGGGCTGGTGCTGGCCTCGCCCGTGCTCCTCTACCAGGCGTGGGGCTTCCTCTCGCCGGCGCTCTATGAAAAGGAACGGAAGGCCCTGGTCCCCGCGCTGCTGATCGGGACCGCGCTCTTCCTGGTGGGGGCGGGGCTCGGCTACGTGTACGTGGTGCCGCAGGCGCTGCGGGTGCTGTTCAGCTTCCAGTCGGACGCCCTGCAGCCGATGATCACCTACGACGCCTACTTCAGCTTCGTCCTCCAGATCCTCGTCGGGCTGGGGCTGTCGTTCGAGATCCCCCTCGTCATCACCATCCTCGCGGCCTTCGGGCTGGTGACGCCCGCCGCCCTCAACCGCTTCCGGCGGTTCGAGGTCGTGCTGGCGTTCACCGCCGGGGCCATCCTCTCGCCCGGCGCCGACGTCCTCTCGATGATCATGATGACGGTGCCGATCCTGGTGCTCTACGAGGTGGGGTTCCTCGGGGCCATCGTCATGACCCGCCGCCGGCTTCGCCGGGCGGCGGCGGCCGCCGTGATCGCGCTGGTGGCCGTGACGCCCGGCGCGCAGGCACAGGTGCCGACCACCCCGAAGCGGCCGGCCAAGGTCATCCAGGAGACGCCGGCGCTGGGCGCGCCCAGTGGGGCGGCGGTCACCGATTCGGCCGCCCGCGCACGGATCCAGGGCGGGCAGGCGATCGACACCGCGGCCGCCCGCCGGCTCGGCCTCCCCTCGGCGCCCGTCTTCCCGTTGCCGCCGCCGGACTCCTTCATGCAGGCGCTGCTCGACCGGAAGGGGTACAGCGTCACGCGGTACCGGGCGGACACCGTGACCCTCTTCGCGCTCGAGAAGCGCATCCTCCTCCTTGGCGACGCCCGGACCGAGCGGGACGGCTCGACGCTCGAGGCCCAGCAGATCGACTACCGCGACTCCCTCGGCCTGCTCGATGCCCGCGGTTCGCCCATGCTCTTCAGCGAGGGCAATGTCCTGGTGGGCAAGGACATCCGGTACTACACCGATTCGAAGCGGGGCGTCGTGACGGGCGCCCTGACGAATTTTGACCAGGGGGGGACCGAGTGGTTCCTGCGCGGCAGCATCGCCCAGGACTCGAGTTCGAGCCGCATCTATGCCCGGTCGGGGGAAATCACCAGCTGCGACCTGCCCGATCCGCACTACCACTTCCGCGCAGGCGAGGTGAAGTGGATCCACGACCAGGTCATGGTGGCCCGGCCCACCGTGTTGTACGTGCGTGACGTGCCGGTGCTCTGGCTGCCGTTCGTGTTCCAGGACGGGCGCCCGGGACGGCACTCGGGCATCCTCGTGCCGCGGATCGGCATCAGCGACATCGTCCGCCCGTCCTCGTCGTACGAGCGCCAGATCACCAACATCGGCTACTACTGGGCGGCGAGCGACTACTTTGACCTCACGGCCCGGTTCGACTGGCTCGACGAGCGCTACACGACGCTCGGCTTCCTGGGGCAGTACCGGTGGCTGGACCGGTTCACCTCGGGATCGATCGGCTTCAGCCAGCAGTGGGCCTCCGAGGGGGGCAAGTCGTTCGGCCTCCGGTGGGACCACCAGCAGGTCTTCTCGCTGAGCAGCTCGCTCAACCTGTCGCTCAATTACGTATCCAACAGCTCGGTGGTGAAGCAGAACGCCGTCGACCCCCTCCTCACCACCCAGCAGATCACCAGCGCGCTCAACTACACCCACCGGTATGGCTGGGGCACGCTGACCCTGGGCGGCAACCTCCGGCAGAACATCCAGACCAACGCCAACACGATGCAGCTGCCGTCGGTGGCCCTCAACCCCAAGCCGCTCAACCTCGGGGAGTCGGTCACCTGGTCCCCCAGCCTCTCGCTCAACACCCAGTGGGAAGTCAACGTCCCCCTCGGCGATTCTCTCTTCGTGGCCAATCCCGACGGGTCCGTGGACACGCTGACGGGCACGTTCGACACCCGGACCACCGCGCTCAACCTCGAGAGCCCGTTCCGTTTCGGCGCCTTCAACTGGCGGAACTCGATCCGGATGTCCGATTTCCAGAGCGACCAGGACTCCGTGGCCACGATCTGGGTGCCCGACACGCTGAATCCCGGCGACTCCGTGCTCGTGACCCAGACCTATGCCGGGCGGTACTCGACCGGCCTCGACTGGGACACCGGCATCAACCTCCCCCTCCTCCTCCGGGGCAGCTGGAAGCTGCAGCCCTCGGTCGGGGTGTCGAACGTGGTGTCCGGCCAGCCCTACCTGGTGCGCAACGTGCGCACCGACGGCGCGTGGGTGGCGCAGGCCAAGCGGGCCTCGTTCACCCTCAGCGCCAACCCGACGTTCTTCGGCTTCTACCCCGGCTTTGCCGGCCTGGCCCGCGTCCGGCACAGCTTCAACCCGATCTTCACCTACGCCCTGGCGCCCTCGGCCGACATTCCGGCCGACTACGCGGCCGCCATTCGCGGCGCCTCCGCGCCGCTCACGCTCACCAGCCCGCGGGTCGAGCGGCTGTCGGTGGGGCTCTCGCAGAACATCGAGGGGAAGCGCCCGTCGCCCAACGCCGATTCCGCCGCGGCCGACCAGGGCAAGAAGCTCCGGCTCCTCAGCATCGTGACGTCGCCGGTCGCCTACGACTTTGAGCAGGCCAAGCTCCCGGGCCGGAACGGGTGGACCACCCAGTCGCTCACGAACTCCTTTCAGAGCGACCTCCTGCCCGGGTTTAACCTGGCCATCACCCACAATCTCTGGGACGGGCCGGTCGGGTACGACAGCACGCAGTTCGACTTCAGCCTGCAGCAGATCAACCTCAGCTTCGCGATGTCGGCTGCGACGTTCGCGCCGCTCTTCCGGCTCGTCGGGGCCACCCCGTCGTCGGGGCCCCCGCCGCAGAACCTGACGGGCTACGTATCCGACACCTACCGGCCGGTGCGGCCCGGGCCCGAGGCGGTGTACGGCTACAACCCCGGCAGCACGCCCATCGGCCGGGGGTTCCGCGCCAACGTCAGCTACACCTACACCAAGTCGCCGGGGACGGACCTCTCGCAGTCGAACATCGGCTTCAGCACCTCCTTCTCGCCGACCCCGCTCTGGGGCGTGAGCTGGTCCACCCAGTACAGCGTCACCGACGGAACCTTCCAGTCGCAGATCCTGCGGCTCGAGCGCGAACTGCACGAATGGCGCGCCGGCTTCTACTTCATCCGGAACCCGAACGGCAACGTGTCGCTCACCTTCTCGATCGCGCTGACCGACCTCCCGGCGATGAAGCTCGACTACAACCAGTAGTCCCGGCCACCCCGTCCCCTGCGGGGGACGAGCGCGCGACCGGACTCATTCGTAACCATATGCAAGGCAACAGGTTGTCAGGCAGTGCCTGGTGGCACAGACCCTGCTCGTTGTCGGGCGTCCCCCAATTCGAGGCACTCATGCGTCACGCCGCGTTCGGAGCGGCCCTCCTCACGCTCGCCGCCTGCGACACGACCACCGTCGTGGCGCCGCCGCCGGCCGGGGCCGTCCTGCCCCCCGTGGCGCTCTACTACAATCTCGAGCCCACGGGCACCGGCACCGCGCCCGCGGGGCTCCTCCTCTCCTGGCCCGACGACGGCAATCCCTATCTCGGCGTCTGGAACGTGTATTCCCGCGGCAGCACCAGCGCCGCCTTCGGTCTGCGCGGTTCCACCACCTCCAACAGCTTCCACGACAACGGCCCGCCAGACCTCCAGTACTACGTGACGGCGGTGGACCTCGACGGGTTCGAGAGCGCCCCAAGCCCGATGATCACCATCGATGAGCGCCTGGCGCTGCCGGCCCCCGCCACCCTCCTCAGCGTGAGCCTCGACGGCGCCGTCGCCCTCAGCTGGGCCGACAACGCGCACGCCGCCAATCCGTCGCGGTTCGCCGCATACCGGGTCTACAGCGCGGCCTACGACCTCGACGCCAACCTCTGCGATCCCGCCTGGTATCTCGAGGGGACCACCGTGGCGCCGGAGTTCGTGGCCGGCGCGCTTCCGAACGGCGAGCCCCGGTGCTTTGCGGTGTCGGCGCAGAGCCGCGAGGGCTACGAGAGCCTCTGGTCGCCGATCCGGGCCGACACCCCGCGGCCCGACGCGCGGAACATCGTGCTCTACGCCCGCGAGGTGAACCTTGCGCAAAGCGGCTTCCGCTTCTGGAAGGACTTCAACGCCGATCACCTCGTCCAGCCGGGCGAGCTCGGCCTCGTCGGGACCGGCGCCGCCGCCGACGTGGACTTCGTCGTGGAACGGAATGGCCTGGGTGGCCTGCAGTTCCGCCCCGTTCGCCCTGGCACCGGCGTTGAGCCCTACGGCGCCGGCCCCGTCGGCGACCTGACCGACATCGACTGGGCGCCGGACCAGGTGTACAGCCCGCTGCCGATCGACGCCCTCGTCGGCTGGGGGTATGTCTGGGAAATGAGCGGCGGCGACGCCTTCGCGCGCTACGGCTCGCTCCGCGTGACCCACGTTGGCCAGGACTTCGTGATCATCGACTGGGCCTACCAGACCGACCCGGGGAACCCGGAGCTCGTGGTGGGCGGCGGCGTCCGCACGGGACTCCCGCTCGGCATCACCGTGCCGCGCTAGCCGGGCCTTGTGTCGGGGGGTGTCCGCGGGCAATTTCGGCGGATGCCCACCGACACGCTGCTCCTCGACGGCAACTCGCTCACGATCGCCGACGTTGTCCGCGCGGCACGCCTCCCGGCGTGCCGCGTTGGCGTTGCCCCCGCCGCCCTCGGCGCGCTCGAGGCCAGCCGCGCCCGGGTGGAGCGCGCCATCGGATCCGGCCAGACCATCTACGGCATCAACACCGGCTTCGGCAAGCTGGCCAACGTTCGGATCGCGCCGGGTGACCTCGACCGCCTGCAAGTCAACCTGGTGCGGAGCCACGCGGCGGGGGTGGGCACGCCGCTGCCGGTGGAGGTGGTGCGTGCCCTGATGCTCCTCCGGGCCAACGTCCTTCTCCGGCCGACCAGCGGAGTCCGTCCCGCGCTCGTCGAGGCGCTCCTGGCCCTGTGGAACGCCGGCGTGGTGCCGGCGGTGCCGGAGCAGGGAAGCGTGGGCGCGAGCGGAGACCTGGCGCCCCTGAGCCACGTGGCGCTGGTGCTGATGGGCGAGGGGGAGGTGCTCGAGGAGGGGCGCCGCGCCGCCGCCGGCCCCGCGCTGGCCGCGCGCGGGCTCGCGCCGTTCCGCTTCGCGCCCAAGGAGGGGCTCGCGTTCATCAATGGCACCCAGGCCCAGACCGCCATGCTGGCCCTGCTGGTGCACGACGCCCAGGTCCTCTGGCGGAGCGCCGTGGGCGCCGCGGCCATGAGCCTCGAGGCGCTGCGGGGCACCCCGACGCCGCTCGACGAGCGGATCCACGCCGCCCGCCCGCATCCGGGGCAGCTCGAGGCGGCCCGCCTCCTCCGCGGACTGCTGGCCGGCAGCGCCATCCGCGAGTCGCACCGGCACAACGACCCGCGCGTGCAGGACGCCTACAGCCTCCGCTGCACGCCGCAGGTGCTGGGCGCCGTGTGGGACGCGATCGCCTTCGCCGAGCGCGTGGCGGCCATCGAGCTCAACGCCTCCACCGACAATCCGCTCGTGTTCGAGAACGGCGACGTGCTCTCGGGCGGCAATTTCCACGGCCAGCCGGTGGCGCAGGCGCTCGATTTCCTCGCCGTGGCGATCACCACGCTGCAGGCCATCAGCGAGCGGCGCATCGAGCGGCTGGTCAATCCCGACCTTTCCCAGGGCCTTCCCGCCTTCCTCACCGCCGACCCCGGGCTCTCCTCCGGGTACATGATGGTGCAGATCTCCGCGGCGGCGCTGGTCGCCGAGTCGCGCGCGCTGGCGCACCCGGCGAGCATCGGCTCCATCCCGACCGACGCCAACCAGGAGGACTTCGTGCCGATGGGCATGGCCGCGGCGTACAAGGCGCGCCGCATCCTGGAGAACGCCACGCACGTGGTGGCCGCGGAGTTCCTCTGCGCCGCCCAGGGCCTCGAACTGCTCAAGCCGCTGGCGCCGGGGGCCGGCGTGGGCCGCCTGCACCAGCGGCTCCGCGGCCTTGCCCCGGCCGTGCTCCCGCTGGGCGATGATCGTCCCCCCGCGCCGGACCTGGAGCGCCTGGCGGCGGCGTTGCGCGCGGGTGTGCTCGACCCGGGGGTGCCCGCCTAGCTTGCTCCCCCCTAGCGGCCTCCCTATCTTACGGCGATTGGCGGGGCTTAAGTCCAAGCCACGCCACCGCTTTCCTCCCGCTCCGGCCGAGCTCGAATGAACCTCGAGAAGCTCAAAGACGCTGCCCGGAAGCACGAGCAGAAGGAGGAGTGGCGCAAGGCCATTGACGTCTATCAGCGCGTCCTCGAGAGCTTCGAGTCCGGCGCCGACAACGCCCCCGACCTGGCGCTCTACAACAAGGTGGGCGACCTCTACCTCCGGGTTGGCGACATCTCCGCGGCCGTCCGCTCCTACGAGCGCGCGGTGGAGCTCTACGCCGACCAGGGCTTCGCGAACAACGCGATCGCCGTCTGCGGCAAGATCCTCCGCTACGACCCGCACCGCACCCGCACCTACATCCAGCTCGCCCGGCTGCACGCCCGCAAGAACATGGCGGGCGAGGCCAAGAAGAACCTGATCGAGTACCTCGAGCGGATGAACCGCGACGGCATGCGGGACGCCGCCTTCAACGAGGTCAAGGACTTCGCCGACCAGTTCGGGGGCAACGACGAGATCCGCGTGATGCTGGCGGAGCTCCTGCGCGTCGTATCCCGCGGGGCGGAGGCGCGCGAGCAGCTCGAGAAGCTGGCCACCGAGTTGGAGAGCCGGGGCGATCGCGCCGGGGCCCAGCGCACCCGCGAGCGGCTGCAGGAACTGGACGAGGACGCCCCGAGCGCGCGCGACGAGCCGCGCCGCCGGGGCGAGCTCGTCTTCCTCGACCTCGGCGCCGACGACTCGGCCGCGGCCGCGGAGCCGGTGGTCGTCACCGACACCCCGACGGAAATTGCCCCCGACAACGTCGAGCTGGCCGTCTCCGCCACCGACCTGATCCGGGCCGACCTGGACGACGCCGCGCTCGACCTCGAGGTGCGGCCGCTGGAGGGGCTCGAGCGCCCCACCGTCGGCGACCTCGACCACCTGGAGCTGCTGCCGGTCGATCCCGACCTCGTGATCGAGCAGACCACCATGGCCTCCGAGGTCTCGCTGTCGCCCGACGCCGGCGCGGGGAGCGCGGGGCTGGTGAGCGACTTCACCATCGACCTGGCGCCGCACTCGATGGAGGAGCCCTCGGCGGAGCGGATGCAGGAGGTGCCGCTGCTCGGCGACATGGAGCTCTCCTTCGGCAGCGAGCCGGTGGAGGCGCTTCCGCCCCCGACCCTCGAGCCCGCCGAGGTGGAGGAATCGCCCGCGGCGCGGGTGGCGGCCCTCGAGGACCAGGTCCTCGACGATCCCGACAATCCCGAGGTGCACCGTGCCCTCGGCGAGGCGCTGCTGTCGGTCGGCGAACACGAGCGCGGCGTCGAGGAGCTGAACCTCGCACTGGCGCGCTTCGAGGAGTTGGAGGACTGGGACCGGGCGGAGGGGATGGCCGCGGAGCTGGCCCGACTCGAGCCGTCGGGCATCCGCTACTTCCAGAAGCTGGTGGAACTGGCGTTTCGCGGCGGGAACCGGGCGCGGGTCATCGACGCCTACCTGGAACTGGGCGACGCGCTGGTGCGGGTGGATGCCCTCGAGAAGGCGCTGGCGGTCTACCGCCGCGTGGCGGAGCAGGAGCCGGACAATGCCCGGGCGGTCGCGGCGCTCGATGCGCTGGCCCCGCCGCCTCCGCCCGCGCCGGCCCCGACCCCGGCCCGGCCGTCGACGCCCGCCGCGACCGCACCGCCGGCCGAGCCCCCGCCCGGATTCGTGGATCTCGGGGCGCTGGTGCTCGACCAGGATGCCGGCCCCCGGACGCGCGACACGCGCATGCGGGTGCAGGACGAGGAACCGACCGGCGACGAGGAGCGCGATTTCGCCGAGATGCTCAAGCAGTTCAAGCGCGGGATCGAGGAGAACCTCGAGGCGGAGGACTTCCAGGCCCACTACGACCTGGGGATCGCGTTCAAGGAAATGGGTCTCCTCGACGAGGCCATCGCCGAGTTCCAGAAGGCGCTCCGGTCGCCGGACGCGCGGCTGCGCACCTCGGAGGCGCTCGGGTCGTCGTTCTTCGACAAGGGGCAGTTCGCGGTGGCGGAGGCCATCCTCCGTCGGGCCGTGGACGGGCTCAGCGGGCAGGACGACGAGAAGATCGGGCTGCTGTACTGGCTGGGCCGCGCGCTCGAGGCGGAGGGGCGGCCCCAGGAGGCCCAGCCCTACTACCGGCGCGCCCTGGCCGTGGACATCCACTTCATGGACCTGGCCGAACGGCTCAAGGCCATCACGCAGGGAGGCGCGGCGTGACCCAGGCGGTGCCCGCCACCCTCGCCGACATCCAGGCGCCCGTGCGGGCGCGGCTGGAGGACGTCCGGCGCGAGTTGCGCCGCGTGGTCGAGGCGGACTTCGGCCTGATCGCGGAGGTCAACGCCCACCTCCTGCAGATGCAGGGCAAGATGCTGCGGCCCACGCTGGTGCTCCTGGCGGACGAGGCCGGAGGCGTGTCGGACCCACGGGCCGCGACCCTCGCCGCCGTCGTCGAGCTGATTCACCTGGCCACGCTGGTGCACGACGATTCCGTGGACCACTCGGTGCGCCGGCGCGGGATGCCGACCATCAACGCCTTGTTCAGCCACCAGGTGTCGGTGATCATGGGCGACTACCTCTACTCCCGGGCGGTGACCGAACTGGTGCGGCTCGACGACCTGGAGCCCCTCCGGATCCTCGGCCGGGTGACGAACGACATGACCGTGGGCGAGATGCGCCAGTTGCTGGCGCACGACCGGCTGGCGTTCTCGGAGGAGCAGTACGACCTGCTGATCCGCGCCAAGACGGCCTCGCTGATGAGCGGCGCCTGCGAGACCGGCGCGATCCGCGCGCCGACGGCGCAGCGGGAGGCCCTCCGCGAGTTCGGGCTGCGCCTCGGGATGGCCTTCCAGATCGTGGACGACCTCCTCGACTACACCGGCGACGCGTCCGTCACCGGCAAGCCCGTCGGGGCCGACCTGCGGGAACACAAGGTCACCCTGCCGCTCATCTACGCGCTGCCCCGCCTCACCCGGGCGCAGCGGGCCCAGGTGACCGACCTGATGGACACCGACGACCCGGGCGAGGCGCAGATCGCCGCCGTGATCGAGGCGGTGACCGAGGCCGGGGGCCTCGACTATGCGCGGGAGCGTGCGCTGGCCCATGCCGCCGGCGCCGAGGCGGCGCTTGAGGCCCTTCCCACGACGGCGGCCCGCGAGGCGCTGCGGGCGAGCATTCCCTACGTGCTGGACCGGAGGAGCTGATGGCGGTCGGACCGCGGCGTCCGGGGTTCTACCTCGGCGTCCTGACGACGGGCTTCCTGGCGGGGGGCTTCCTGACGGCGCTGCTGCGGCGGTTCCTGCCGGAAAGTGCGGCGCGGGATTTCTTCACGACCTCGGTGAATCCCACGCTGGGGCCGGTGTCGGTGGACCTGCTGGTGGTTAACTTCACGCTGGGACCGATCGGGCTCGACGTGACGCTCCTCAGCCTGGTGGGCGTCCTCGTGGCCTACTTCATCGCGCGGTCCCTCTTCTAAAGGCGGCCCTATGTTCGGGAATCTCGGCTTCTCGGAACTGATGATCATCCTGCTGGTGGTGCTGCTGGTCTTCGGGGCCAAGCGCCTGCCGGAGATCGGCTCCTCCATCGGCAAGGGCATCCGCGAGTTCAAGCGGAGCCTCAGCGACGCCGGCGACGCGATCAACGCGCCGGATGAGCGGACGCAGCTGCCCCGCTCGATGGACGCCCCGCCCTCGAACACCGCGAGTGGGTCGGGCGAGCCGAAGCGGCTCTCGCAGTAACCCGGCGGGATGCGCCGAGGGGCCGGCCCGGGCGGTTGCCCGGGCCGGCCCCTCGTGCGTTTCCGGCGCCCGGCCGATTACCGCCGGCCGGTCGAGCCCGACTGCCGTCCGCCGCCGAACAGCGACTGCGCGTTGGCGCTCGCCTCGGCCTGCGCGGAGGTGGGGAAGAGGCCCTCGCGCCGGTCCACCACCTTGGCCTGCGCCTGGAGCGCGGCCAGGTAGTTCCGCGCGCGGTCCTGGCGGGCCCGGCGGATGGCATCGGTCCGGAAGGCGTCGAGACCCTTGAGGAAGGCGGCGCTGTCGGCCGGCGTCCGCTCGAGCACCTTGATGACGTACATGCCGTCGTCCGTGTCGAGCACGTCGCTGAGCTGGCCGATCGGCAGGCTGAAGATGGCGCCGGTCAGGACGGGGTTCGGCACCGGCGACTGGACCCGCGAGAACGGCCCCAACTCCCGGTAGGGCAGGTTGAGCGCCGTGGCGGCCTGCGCCATCGTGCTTCCCTCGCGCACCCGCTTGAGGTAGTCGGCGGCCAGCGCCTTGCCGAGCGCCAGCTTCTTTTCCTGCGCCGCCGAGTAGGCCACCGCGTCGCGGATCGCCTCGAGGGCGGGGACGCCCTCGGGGGCCAGGCTGTCGAGCCGGAAAAGGTAGAAGGCGCTGCCCGTCTCGATGACGGGGCTCACCTCGCCCACCGTGGCCTGGAAGGCCCAGGAGCCGGCGTCGGGAATCACCGCCAGCCCGAGCTGCAGCTGGGTGCCCTTCTGGACCGCGTTGCCGCTCCCGATGGTCAGGTTGAGGGCGCGCGCCACCGTGTCGAGGGCGGCGGGGTCGAGCCGGCTGGCGCCGAGTTCCTCGAGGGAGTCGGCCTGGGCGTCGACCATGTCGCGGTGCGCGCCCGCCAGCTCGATCGGGATGAGGATGTGCCTGCCGGTGGCGGAGTCGCCCTTGCGGGCGGTGATCTCGATGATGTGGTAGCCGAACTGCGAAAGCACCGGCTGCGAGAGCGTGTTGAGGGGAACGGTGAACGCCACCGCGTCGAAGGCGGGGACCATCGCGCCCCGGGTGAAGGTGCCGAGGTCGCCGCCCTTGGCGGCGCTCAGGCTGTCGGACGATTCCCGCGCCGCCACCTCCGCGAACGGCGCCCCGGCCACGATTTCCTGCCGGACGGTCTCCGCGCGCCGGAAGGCCGCGGCGGTGTCGCTCGCGTTGGCGGCGCGCGGCAGCGCCACGAAGCTGAGCCACGCCGTCTCCGGCCGCTTGAACTGGTCGGGGTGCGCGCGGTAGTACGCCAGGATTTCCTCGTCCGTCACCCGGACTGCGGTGTCCGGAATGACCCGGCGCGGCAGGACCGCGGTGAGCGCCACCCTGGCCGTCTCGTTCTCGTCGCGGAAGAGCTGCCAGAGGGCGGGGTCGGAGAGGTAGATATCCGCCGTGACCACCCGCAGCAGCTTGCTCTGGAGAATCTGCTCCCGGTATTGCGCCTCGAGGACCGGGATGTACTGCTGGCCCTGGGTGGACGACAGCCAGCGCCGGTACTTGTCCATGTCGAACTGCCCGCCGGTCTGGAACTGCTCGGCCTGCTGGATCTCGGGAGGCGGGAAGGCCTGGATCGCGTCGGCAATTTCCTGCGGGGTGGCCACCAGGCCGCGGCGCTTGAACTCCCGCTGGAGCACGGTGGCCTGGACGATCTGCTGCCAGACCTGGTTCCGGATCTGGATGACGTCGTCGAGGGTGAGCGGCCGCGAGGAGCTGCGCTGCTGCTGCTCGATGGCCTGCTGGACCAGGGTGGTGTAGTACCGGGCCTCGATCGGTTGGCCGTCCACCTTGCCCGCGCTGGTCTGGGTGACGAGCCCGGTGCCCGTGGAGAGCCCGCTCAGGTCCACCACCAGCCAGACAAAGAAGGCGATGGTGATCACGTAGATGAGGGGCTTTGCACTATTGCGGAAGGCTTGCATCGACATCGGGCGATCCCGGCTCCGGGGGCGGTGAAAAAGAGGCATAAGTCTAAGCGGGGCAACGGCCAATCTCAAGCGCGGGAGGCGGCCAGACGGTTGACAGCACCGCCCGGAGACCTTACTCTGAAGCCAATCCCCGCAACAACTTAGGCGTTCAGGGAGCCGAATGGCCTACTCGCGCGAAATCGAAAAGCTCGAACGCCAATTCAACGAGAACCCGCGGCGGTTCGCGGCTCCCTTCGCCGACGCGCTCCGCAAGAGCGACGAGGTCGCGCGCGCGCTCGAGGTCATCAAGGTCGGCCTGGAGCTCAATCCCGAGTACATCCCCGGCAGCGTCATCCTCGGGCGCTGTCACCTCGACCTCGGCGACGACCACGCCGCCGAGGCCGCCTTCTCGCGCGTGCTGGACCTCGACAACGAGAACGTCATCGCCCTCAAGTCGCTTGCCGACATCATGGAGCGGCAGGGCCGGACCGACGAGGCGGTGCGCTTCCTGACCTACCTCCTCGATGTCGACCGGAGCAACGCGGAGGCGCGGGAGCAGCTCGCGCGGATCCAGGCGGGGACCGGTGCCGCTGCCCAGGCCCCTGCAGTCCCGGTCGCGGAGCCCCCGGTGGTCTCTGCAGAGCCGGTCTTCGGCGCGCCTCCCGGCGAGCCGGAACCCGCCGAGGCCTCGGCGCCCGCGGAGTTCGTCGAGCCCACCGCGCTCTGGGAACCGTCGGAGGCGCCCGCCGCCTCCCTCTCGTCCTGGGTGGAGCCGACCTCCGTCGACCTGCCCTCGGTGGTCGAGCCGGTCGAGTCCCTGATCGAGGAACCGGCCAGCCCGGGCGATTTCCCGCCGGTCGAAGGGCTGGAGGGAGTCGGCGGCGCGGCGCCGGCCGGCGAGGAGTCCTACCGGGAGTTCATGCTCGAGCGCGAGGAGGAAATCGTCCTCAACGCGGGGGCGGGCGCCGAGTATCAGGTGGCCAACGACTCCGAGTCGCTCTTGGGGAGCGGGTTCGGCGCCGCGGAGGCCCCGCCGGAGCCGACCCCGGCCCCGGAGCGGGAGCCGGAGCCGGAACCTGAAGCGACACCCGTCGCCGAGAGCTACGCCGGCTTCCGGTCGGTCATCGCGGAGGAACTGGGTGCCCAACCGGCGCCCGCCGCGCCGGAGGAGCCGACCGGCCAGGAGGGGCGGGAGGCGCCGATCGAGTGGGCCATGCACGTGGCGGAGGAGCGGGAATTCGTCCCCACGCCCCCGGCCCAGCATGCCCCGCACAGTCCCGACAGCTTCGACGACGCGATCGAGGGCATCGCGCCCGACGCGCCCGGGGCCGGAGAGCCGGAGGCCGAGGCCGAGGCCGAGGCACTCTCGGCGCCCGACGCGGAGGCGCCGCTGGTCGTGACGGAGAGCATGGCGGAGCTTTATGCCGCCCAGGGCCACCCGAGCGAGGCGCTCGGCGTCTATCGCATCCTGTTCGACCGCAACCCCGGGAATGACCGACTCCGGCACCGCATCCAGGAACTGGAGGCGGTCCTGGCCGCCCAGGTGGCCGCCGATACGGCTCCGTCCTATGCCGCCTCGGTGACCGGCGGGACGGCTCTGGCCGGGTACTTCGGGTCCCTGCTGCAGGCCCGCCCAGTGCCCGTGAACATCCCGGAGCCCCCGCCCGCTGCCGAACCCGTTCCCGTGGCCTCCACGGCAGGTGCGGAGGGGGAGGAGGCGCTCGCTTCCGGGGCCCCGACTCGCCCCGCCATCGACCGGCTCTCCCTCGGCGCGGTCTTCGGGGAGGATCCCTCGCCGATCCCGCCGGCGGAGGCGGCCAAGTCGGAGGGAGCTGCCGGGTTCTCCTTCGATGACTTCTTCGGCGGCGGTGACGCCACCCCGGCGGCGCGCACCTCGGCCGGAGCCTCGCGGTCGCAGCGCGCCACCGAGGAAGACGACGACCTCGACCAGTTCCACTCCTGGCTGCAGAGCCTGAAGCGCTGATGCGGGTCGCCGTCCTGAACGGCCCCAACCTCAACCTCCTCGGCGTCCGCGAACCCGAACTGTACGGCCGGGCCACGCTGGCGGATCTCGAGGCCATGGTCCGGGCCGAAGCCGCGGCGCTCGGTGTCGAGCTCGAGTGGTTCCAGACCAACCACGAGGGTGCCCTCGTCGAGGCGGTCCAGGGACTCCGCGGCCGGGTGGACGGCGCCGTCGTGAATCCCGCCGCGTACGGGCACACCAGCCTCGCGCTCCGCGACGCCTTCCTCGCCGTGCGCGTCCCCTTCGTCGAAGTCCACCTGTCGAACATCTTCGGGCGCGAGCCCGAACGAAGGCACACCGTCCTCGCCGACCTGGCGGTGGCCGTGCTGGCGGGGCTGGGGCCGTCCGGCTACATCGTGGGGCTCCGGGCGCTGGTGGAGCGCCTGCGTGGGAGCTGATCGGCGGGCGGAGCGGCAGGCGGGGGTGCGCGCCCTCCTGGCCGCGGGGGGCCTCGAGGCGCTGCTGGTGGCGCATCTCCCCAACATCCGGTACCTGACGGGCTTCACCGGGTCGGCGGCCCTCCTCCTGCTCCGGCCCCGCGACGCCCTGCTCATCACCGACTCGCGCTACGCGGAGCAGGCCCCGGCCGAGGTCGGCGACGCCGCCGAGGTGGCCATCGCGTCCGCCAACGTCTGGGAGCGGCTCCGCCGGGCGCTGGCCGAGCAGCCGGACCAGGTCGTCGGCTACGAGGCCCATGCACTCACGGCACGCGACGCGGCGCGCCTCAGGGAGGCCGCCCGGCGCACGGCGCCGGTGGATGAACTGGTCGAGGGACTCCGGGCCATCAAGGCGCCGGAGGAGATCGCCGCGATCCGCGCCGCGGCGGCGCTGGCCTCGGATGCCCTCGCCGAGGTGCTCCCCGGGGTGCATGCCGGCGAGCCCGAGCTCGCCGTGGCGAGCCGGCTCGAGGCGGCGCTCCGGCGGCGCGGGAGCGAGTGGCATCCCTTCCCGACGATCGTCGCGTCGGGGCCGCGCTCGGCGCTCCCCCATGCGCGCACCAGCGCACGAGCGATCCGCCCGGGGGAGTTCCTGCTCCTCGACTTCGGCGCCCAGGTGGATGGCTACTGCGCCGACCTGACCCGGACGGTCGTGGTCGGGGGCCGGGCCGACGAGCGCCAGCGCCAGGTGTACGAGGCCGTCGAGGCCGCCCAGCTCCGCGCCCGCAGGGAGATCCGCGCCGGCATGACGGGGCGCGAGGCCGACGCCCTGGCGCGCGACCTCCTGGCGGCGCGCGGCTTCGGGGAGGCCTTCAGCCATTCGCTGGGGCACGGGCTGGGGCTGGAGGTGCACGAGGCGCCCCGGCTGGCCGCCACGGCCGACGTGCGTCTCCCGGTTGGCGCGGTGGTGACGATCGAGCCGGGCATCTATCTTCCCGGGTGGGGCGGGGTGCGCCTGGAAGACGACGTCGCCCTTGCCGCGGACGGGCCGGTCGGCCTGTCGGACGGGCGGACCGAGCTGGTGGAGCTGGTCTAACCGCGGGCGGGCGCCCGCGCCGGAGGAGGAATCCGCGTGAACGCCGATGAAATGAAGCAGCTGGCCCAGTTGCTCCAGAAAATGCCGGGCATCAAGTCGATCGACCTCAAGGACGTCAAGAAGCTCGCCGAGCTCCTGCGCGAGTCTCCCGAGCTCGGGTCCATCGAGGTCAAGGGCTTCTTCGGCACCGGGGTGGTCATCACCCGTACCCATCACGGGGCGCCGGCCGGGTATCCGCCGATGCCGATGATGGCGCCGCCCCCGATGGTGCACGCCGCCCCTGCGGCCGCCGCTCCGGCCCCGGCGGGCAGCCCCGCCCCCGCGCCCGCGGCGGGCGCCGCGCTCAAGGAGGTCAAGTCGCCGATGGTCGGGACCTTCTACAAGGCCCCGGAGCCCGGCGCCGAGGCGTACGTCAAGGTCGGCGGCCGGGTCACCTCGGGGCAGACGGTCTGCATCATCGAGGCGATGAAGATCATGAACGAGATCGAGGCCGAGGTCACCGGCGTGGTGCGGGAAATCTGCGTCGAGGACTCGCAGCCGGTGGAGTTCGGGCAGGTGCTCTTCCGGGTGGACCCCAATGGCTGACGCGCCGGCGGCCGCGCCGTTCGCCTTCAAGCAGGCCATCGCGGAAATGGTCCGGCGGAACGGCTCGGACCTCCTCCTCAAGGTCGGGCGCCCCCCGACGGTCCGGGTCAATGGCGAGCTGACCGGACTCGAGATGGCGCCGCTCCGGCCCGAGGACCTCAAGGCGCTGGCCGAGCAGATCATGACCCCGCGCCAGGTGAAGGAGTTCGCCGAGAAGAAGGAGGCGGACTTCGCGATCGGCGTCCCCGGCGTCGGCCGGTTCCGGACCAACATCTACCAGCAGCGCGGCACCCTCGCGTTTGCCTTCCGCGCCATTCCCTACGAGGTCAAGACGATCCGCGAGCTCCACCTGCCGGTGGTGCTCGAGGACATCGCCATCCGGCCGCGGGGGCTGGTGCTGGTCACGGGCATCACGGGGTCGGGCAAGTCCACGGCGCTGGCGGCGATGATCAACCACGTGAACCAGCACCGCCGCGTCAACGTGATCACCATCGAGGACCCGATCGAGTTCCTGCACCGGGACCAGATGTCGAACATCTCGCAGCGTGAGGTGGGGAGCGACACGCTGAGCTTCGGCGCGGCGCTGCGGCACGTGCTCCGGCAGGACCCGGACGTGATCCTCATCGGCGAGATCCGCGACGCCGACACCCTCGACACGGCCCTCAAGGCCGCCGACACCGGCCACCTGGTCTTCTCGACCCTGCACACCACCGACGCGACCCAGACCATCAACCGCGTCATCTCGTTCTACCCGCCCCACCAGCACCAGGAAATCCGCTCGCTGCTCTCCACCGCGCTCCAGGCGGTCATCTGCCTCCGCCTGGTGCCCCGCAAGGACGGCACCGGCCGGGTGCCGGCCGCGGAGGTGCTGATCAACACCGCGGCGGTGGCCGACAACATCCGGGACATCGAGAAGGCGCTGAACATTCCCGACCTCATCGCCGAGGGCACGATTTCCTACGGGATGCAGTCGTTCGACCAGTCGCTGATGAAGTGGTACCGCGAGGGCGCCGTCTCGTACGAGAGCGCGCTCTTCTACTCGAGCAATCCGAGCGAATTCGCCCTTCGGGTGTCCGGGATCAGCTCCGCGTCCGACCGCACCTTCAGCGAGGTCGACCGCGGCGACAAGGGCGGGGGGATCACCCAGGGGCTGGTGCCGTGAGCATTGCGAAGGTGCTCATTGCCAACCGGGGCGAGATCGCGTTGCGGGTCATCCGGGCCTGCCGGGAGCTGGGGATCGCCACGGTGGCGGTGTACAGCGAAGCCGACCGCGAGTCGCTGCACGTCCGGTTTGCCGACGACGACGTCTGCATCGGTCCGGCCCCTGGCCGCCTCTCCTACCTGCGCATCCCGAACCTGATCGCCGCCGCCGAGATCACCGGCGCCGACGCCATCCACCCGGGCTACGGGTTCCTGGCGGAGAATGCGGAGTTCGCCGACGTCTGCCGCGCGTCCAACCTGACCTTCATCGGCCCGACGGGCGACCAGATCCGCCAGATGGGCGACAAGGCCACGGCGCGCCGGCTGGCCAAGGAGGCGGGCGTCCCGACGGTGCCCGGCACGCCGGGCACCATCGAGGACCCGGAGGAGGCGCTCGCCGCGGCCGAGGGCATCGGCTTCCCGGTCATCATCAAGGCCACGGCGGGCGGGGGCGGGAAGGGGATGCGGATCGCCCTCGATGCCGAGCAGTTCTCCCAGTCCTTTTCGCTGGCGCAGAACGAGGCGCTCTCGGCCTTCGGCAACGGCGCGGTGTACGTCGAGAAGTACCTGACCAGGCCGCGGCACGTCGAGATCCAGGTCATGGGCGACACGCACGGCACCGTGATTCACCTGGGCGAGCGCGACTGCTCCGTGCAGCGCCGGCACCAGAAGCTCATCGAGGAGAGCCCGAGCCCGGCCCTCACCGAGGAGCTCCGCGGCCGCATGGGCGACGCGGCGGTGCGGTTGGCCTCGGCGATCGGGTACGTGGGGGCCGGCACCATCGAGTTCCTCCTCGACGCCGACGGCAGCTTCTACTTCATGGAAATGAATACCCGGATCCAGGTGGAGCATCCCGTCACCGAGATGGTGACGAGCTTCGACCTGGTGAAGGAGCAGATCCGGGTGGCGGGCGGCGAGCGCATCAGCTTCAAGGGCGACGGCCGCTACCTCCGCGGCCACGCAATCGAGTGCCGGATCAACGCCGAGGACCCGTACCGCAACTTCCAGCCGAGCCCGGGGCTGATCACGGCCTACCACCCGCCGGGGGGCCCCGGGGTCCGCGTGGATACGCACGTGTACGCCGGGTACCGGGTGCCGCCGCACTACGACTCCCTGCTGGCCAAGGTCATCGTGCACGGCAACACCCGGCAGGAGGCCCTCCACCGGATGGGACAGGCGCTGGACAGCTTCATCCTCGAGGGGGTCACCACCACGATCCCCTTCCTGGCGCGCGTCATCCGCCATCCCGACTTCGTGGCGGGCCGCGTGGACACCAAGTTCCTCGAACGCGAGCCGCAGCTGCTGAAACCCGAGGCATGAAGGTCGACGTCGTCTTCTCCCCGCTCGGCCTCGTGCCCGGGCTCGCCGCGGGCCGCACGCTCTTCGTCATCGACATCCTCCGCGCCTCCACCACCGCCTGCGCCGCGCTCCACCACGGCGCGCGCGCCATCCTCCCGACGGAGTCCACGGAGGAGGCCATCCGCCTGGCGCAGACCATCGGCGGCGACGACGTCGTGCTGTGCGGCGAGCGCGGGGGCCGGCCGATTCCCGGCTTCGCGCTCGGAAACAGTCCCCTCGAGATGACCCCCGCCGCGGTCCGGGGCCGCACCCTCGTGATGACCACCACCAACGGCACGCCCGCCCTCCTCGCCACGCAGGGCGCCGCCGCCGTCCACCTGGCCGGCGCCGTCAACCTCGCCGCCGCCGCCTCCGCGGCACGGGACGCCCTCGAGGCCCGGGGGGAGATGCTCGTCGTGTGTGCCGGCCGCGACCGCGCCTTTGCCCTCGACGACGCCTACGCCGCGGGGCGGCTGCTGAAGGCGGCGCTGGGCGGCACCCGGCACCGCAAGGGGCTGGGCGACGCCGCCATCGCCGCGCTCGATCTCGCGCGCCGCCACGGCGACGACTGGGAGGGACCCCTCCGCCTGAGCGCGGGCGGTCGCGACCTCCTGGCCCTCGGCTACGGCGCCGACATTGCCGACGCGGCACGGGAGGATGCCTACCCCGTGCTGCCCACCTACCATGAGCGACGGATCACCACCGCCGCGGTGCCCGCCGGGCTCCTGTGACCGAAGACGCCCGCCGCCGCCTCGGCGCCGTCACGGCGCTCGTCCTCGGCGCCTTCGCCGGGCTGTCGTTGTTGCCGGTGCCCCTCACCGGTCCGCTCGGACACGCCCTCGGCGGGTTCCTCTGGGCCACACTCGGGGTCGGGGCGCTCGCGGTGCCCCTTCTCGGCGCCGGCCTGGCGCTCGCGGGCTTCGACCGCCTCCCCGGCCTCGACATGAAGCGGGTGGCCATCCTCATGGCGGGGCTTGGCGTGGTGGCGCCTTACGTGGTGGGCGTGCTCAGCCGGGTCACGCCGGATGACCTCGTCCCCGACGTGGCGGGCCGCGCGGTCGGTGCGCGCCTCACCGGCCTCCTCCCCGGCTTCCTGGCGTCCGGGGCCTACGACCTCGTGGGATTTGCGGGCGCGCTCCTGCTGGGGTTCCTGGCCCTCTCCGCGCTCACCCTGCTCACCATCGCCTGGCACCCCTTGCAGCGGCTCGAACGGCAGCCGGAGGCCGAGGCCGCACCGGCCCCCGACGCCGCGCCCGCGCGCGCCCGGCGGCTGGCACCGCTGCCGCCGGAAGACGACGAAGCGGTGGAGGAGGAGGCCCACCCGGCGCCGTCGTCGGGCACGAAGCGCCCGCGTGAGGCCAAGCCGCCCCGCGCCAGGCCGGGTGCGGCCGCCGCGGAGCCGGATGTCGAGTCGGAACTTCCGCCCATCGAGCTGCTGCAGGAGCCGCCCGCGCGCGACGTGGACGCCGGCGAGGCCCAGCTCGATCGGCTCGGCCAGGTGCTCCTCGACACCCTCCGCACCTTCAAGGTGGATGGGACGATCGCGGGGCGGACGACGGGGCCGGTGGTCACCCAATTCGAGATCGTGCCGGCCCCCGGGGTAAAGGTGGGTCGCATCGCCGCCCTGGCCGACGACCTGGCCCTGGCGATGCACGCGCCGTCCATCCGCATCGTGGCGCCGATCCCGGGGAAGGGCGCGGTGGGGATCGAGGTCCCGAACCCGACGGCACGCGTCGTGAGCCTTCGGGAGCTGATCGCCTCGGGGGAGTGGGAGCGCGCACGCGCCATCCTGCCGGTGGCGCTCGGGCGCGACCTCGAGGGACGGCCGGTCATCGCCGACCTCGCCAAGATGCCGCACCTGCTGATTGCGGGCGCCACCGGCTCGGGCAAGTCGGTGGCCATCAACACCATCATCACCAGCCTGGTCTATCGGTACACGCCGAAGGACCTGAGGATGCTGATGATCGACCCGAAGATGGTCGAGCTCTCGATGTACAACTCGCTGCCCCACCTGCGGCACAAGGTGGTGACGAACAACACCGAGGCGGCGGCGGTGCTCAAGTGGGCGGTCTGGGAAATGAACCGCCGGTATGAACTGCTCCACGCCAACGGCGCGCGGAACCTGGCGGACTTCAACCGCAAGGTGGAGGAGGGAAAGCCCCTTCGGAACCCGCCGAGGCCCAAGCTCACGCTCACGACCGTCAGCGAGGAGGCGCCCGACACGCCGCCACCCGCCCCGGGGGAGGAGACGTACACGGAGGGCGTGCTGCCGGTGCTGGTGCTGATCGTGGACGAGCTGGCCGACCTGATGATGACGGTGCAGGGCGAGGTCGAGACGCCGCTCGCGATGCTGGCGCAGAAGGCGCGGGCCATCGGCATCCACCTCATCCTGGCCACGCAGCGCCCCTCGGTGAACGTCATCACCGGCCTCATCAAGGCCAACTTCCCGAGCCGGATCGCCTTTCGCGTCGCGTCGAAGGTGGACAGCCGCACCATCCTCGACCAGAACGGTGCCGAGGCGCTGCTCGGCAACGGCGACATGCTCTTCCTGCCGCCAGGCAAGAGCGAACCGCTCCGCCTGCAGGGGGCGTTCATCGCCACCGAGGAATCGGAGCGGGTCATGGACTGGTACGTGAAGCGTCGCGAGGCGCGGCGGGCGGCGGTCAAGGAGGCGGAGGCGGTGGAGTCGGACATCCTGGAGACGGTGCGCGCCCTCGAGGCCGCGGCGGCGGGCGGCGGGGGCGGGGACGACGGGGCGTCCGGGGATCGGGACAGCCTCTTCCGCGAGGCGGCGGAGGCCTGCATCCAGAACCAGGGCGGGTCCACCTCCCTCCTGCAACGCCGGCTCCGGATCGGCTATGGGCGCGCGGCGCGCATCATCGACCAGCTCGAAATGGCCGGCGTGCTGGGCCCCGCCGACGGCTCCAAGCCGCGCGAGGTACTGATCGGGTTCTCCCAGCTGGACGAATACGCCTCCTAGCCCCACGCCACGGACCCGCGATCGCCACGGGGCGCCCCTCTGCGGGCGCCCCGTTTTCGTGTCTCCTCCCGCGGCGGTGCGGTCACGGCAGCTCCGGTCGCCGAGCGTAGATCGGAGGAACTGCGTTCACGAAAGCACGAAGGGACGAAAGCACGAAATGACGACCAGGCTGGGGTGACCGGGTGGGCCACGTCTTCGATGAGTGTTCCAATCGTGTCATCGGCGCCGCAGTGGCCGTGCACTCGGCGTTGGGGCCCGGCTTCGTGGAAGGTGTGTATCAGGCCGCGCTCGAGATGGAGCTTTCCGACCGGGGCGTACAGTGCAGCCGGGAGGTACGAGTCCCGATTCGGTATCGTGGGCGTGAGGTGGGACTACACCGGTTGGACCTCATCGTGGAGGGTCGAGTCGTGGTCGAACTGAAATCGGTGAGCCTGATCCTCGATACCCACCTTGCCCAGCTCCGGAGCTACCTGAAGGCCAGCGGCTTGCGCGTGGGGCTGCTCCTGAACTTCAACGCGGCTGTCTTGGTCATCAAGAGAGTTGTCAACTAGTGGTTCCCCTCCCCATCAGTCTTTCGTGCTTTCGTTCTTTCGTGCTTTCGTGAAAGTCGGGCTTTCGTGAATTGCTGTTGGGAACGACTCCACTTTTCCGTCACGGCGCGCGTCGAAGCGGTGACGGCGGTCCGCCTCAGCTCCGATATCCTCGCGCATGTCGAGTCGCCGATTCATTCCCACCCGCGAGTGGGAGGATGCGCGGCAGCTGCGCGGGCTGGCGGGCGAGCATGAGGCCATGGCGTTCCTGACCGCCTGCGGCTGGTCGATCGAGGCCCACCGCTTCCGG
>CAZNLY010000006.1:48384-112896 GCA_964574295.1 uncultured Gemmatimonadaceae bacterium | reverse complement strand
AGCGCATCCTGTACTACACCGGCAAGAACTACAAGATCGGTGAGGTGCACGAGGGCGCCGCGACGATGGACTGGATGGAGCAGGAGCAGGAGCGGGGCATCACGATCACCTCCGCGGCCACGACCTGCTTCTGGCAGCGGCACGACAAGCCGTACCGGATCAACATCATCGACACGCCGGGCCACGTGGACTTCACCGTCGAGGTGGAGCGGTCGCTCCGGGTGCTCGACGGCGCCGTGACCCTGCTCGACTCGGTGGCGGGCGTCGAGCCCCAGACCGAGACGGTCTGGCGGCAGGCGGACCGGTACGGCGTGCCGCGGATCATCTTCGCGAACAAGATGGACCGCGTCGGCGCCGACTTCGACCGCTGCCTGTCCATGATCCGCGACCGGCTGACCAAGAAGGCGTTCCCGATCCAGCTTCCGGTGGGCTCGGGCGAGACCTTCACCGGCCACATCGACGTGTTGCGCCGGGTCGAGGTCATCTTCGACGAGGAGACCCTCGGCAAGACCTTCACCGAGATGCCGGTGGCCGACGCCTTCAAGGACCGGGTGGAGCAGGCCCGGCACGAGGTCATCGAGGCGGCGGTCGAGTACGACGAGGCCCTGCTGGAGAAGTACCTGGGCGGCGAGGAGCTCTCGCTCGACGAGATCAACCAGGCCATCCGGGCGGCCACCTGCGCCGGCGCCATCGTCCCGGTGCTCTGCGGCGCCTCGTTCAAGAACAAGGGCGTGCAGGCGCTGCTGGACGCGGTCATCGACTACCTGCCGAGCCCGCGGGACGTGCGGCCGGTGCAGGGGCACCTGCCGCTGCACGACGACACCGCGGCCACCCGGGCGGCGAGCGACGACGAGCCGTTCGCGGCCCTGGCGTTCAAGGTGGCCACCGACCCGTACGTCGGCCGGCTGACCTACTTCCGGGTGTACTCGGGCTCGCTCAAGTCGGGCAGCTACGTGTACAACAGCACCAAGGACCGGCGCGAGCGGGTGGGGCGGCTGCTCCAGATGCACGCGAACAAGCGGGACGAGATCGAGGAAGTGCTGGCGGGCGACATCGGCGCCGCCATCGGCCTCAAGGACACGCGGACGGGGGACACCCTCTCCGACGAGGACAAGCCGATCATCCTCGAGGCGATGAAGTTCCCGAACCCCGTCATCGACGTGGCCATCGAGCCGAAGACGAAGGCGGACCAGGACAAGCTGACGATGGCCCTCCAGAAGCTCCAGGAGGAGGACCCGACCTTCCGCGTGCGGTCCGACGCCGAGACGGGCCAGACGATCATCGCCGGGATGGGCGAGCTGCACCTCGAGATCCTCGTCGACCGCATGAAGCGGGAGTTCAAGGTCGAGGCGAACGTCGGCAAGCCCCAGGTGGCCTTCCGCGAGACGATCCGGAAGCGGGTCGAGAACGTCGAGGGCAAGTTCATCCGCCAGTCGGGCGGCAAGGGCCAGTACGGCCACGTGGTCATCCACGTGGAGCCGGCCGACGTGGGCCAGGGGTTCGTGTTCGAGGACAAGATCGTGGGCGGCGTCATCCCCCGGGAGTTCATCAAGCCGGTGGAGGCGGGCATCCGCGAGGCGCTCGAGGGCGGTGTGCTGGCGGGCTACCCGATGGTGGACGTGAAGGTGTCGCTGGTGTTCGGGTCGTACCACGACGTCGACTCCAGCGAAATGGCCTTCAAGATCGCGGGGTCGATGGCGGTCAAGGAGGCGGCGCGGATGGCCAGCCCGGTCCTCCTGGAGCCGGTGATGGAGGTCGAGGTGGTGAGCCCGGCCGACTTCCTCGGCGACGTCATCGGCGACCTCTCCAGCCGCCGGGGCAAGATCGGCGGCATGACCCAGCGCGGCGACGCGCAGGTGGTGGCGGCGGACGTGCCGCTGGCCGAGATGTTCGGGTACTCCACGACGCTCCGCAGCATGACGCAGGGGCGGGCCGTGTACTCCATGCAGTTCGACCATTACGAAGAAGTGCCGAAGAACATTGCCGAAGGCATCATCTCGAAGCAGAAGGGCTGAGGCCGCAGGGCGCTCAGCGGACATCCACACCTCGACAGGATAGCGAGCCATGGCGAAGGCGAAATTCGAGCGGAAGAAGCCGCACGTGAACGTGGGCACCATCGGCCACGTCGACCACGGGAAGACCACCACCACCGCCGCGCTGACCAAGATCTCCGCGGACCGGGGCTGGGGCACCAAGTACGTCCCGTACGACGAGGTGGCGAAGGCCTCCGAGTCGCAGGGCCGCCGCGACGCCACGAAGATCCTGACGATCGCGACCTCGCACGTCGAGTACGAGACCGAGGCGCGGCACTACGCGCACGTCGACTGCCCGGGCCACGCCGACTACGTGAAGAACATGATCACCGGCGCCGCCCAGATGGACGGAGCGATCCTGGTGGTGAGCGCGGTCGACGGCCCGATGCCGCAGACCCGCGAGCACATCCTCCTGGCCCGCCAGGTGAACGTGCCCTCGATCGTCGTGTTCCTCAACAAGTGCGACCTCGTGGACGACGCCGAGCTCCTCGACCTGGTCGAGCTCGAGGTCCGCGAGCTGCTCAGCGCCTACCAGTACCCGGGCGACGAGACGCCGGTCATCCGCGGCTCCGCCATGAAGGCGATCGAGGGCGACCCGGCCTGGGTGGCCAAGATCGACGAGCTCTACAAGGCGCTCGACACCTTCATTCCCGAGCCGGTGCGCGACGTCGAGAAGCCCTTCCTGATGCCGGTCGAGGACGTCTTCTCGATCACCGGCCGCGGCACCGTGGCCACCGGCCGCATCGAGCGCGGCAAGGTCAAGGTCGGCGAGGAAGTGGCGCTGGTGGGCTTCGGGTCCGACAAGAAGACCGTCGTGACGGGCGTCGAGATGTTCCGCAAGCTGCTCGACGACGGCCAGGCGGGCGACAACGTCGGCCTCCTGCTCCGCGGCGTGGAAAAGAACGAGATCGAGCGCGGCATGGTGCTCGCCAAGCCCGGCTCGGTCACGCCGCACACGCACTTCGAGGCCGAGGTGTACGTGCTCCGGAAGGAAGAGGGCGGCCGGCACACCCCGTTCTTCAAGGGCTACCGTCCCCAGTTCTACTTCCGCACCACCGACGTGACCGGCGCCATCGAGCTGCCGGCCGGCGTCGAGATGGTCATGCCGGGCGACAACATCGGCGTGAAGGTGGAGCTCATCACCCCGATCGCCATGGATGAGGGCCTCCGCTTCGCCATCCGCGAGGGCGGCCGGACCGTGGGCGCGGGCGTCGTCACCAAGATCCTGAAGTAGGCCGGAGGCCGGCACGCCGCGGGGGTGCTGCCCCCGCGGCCTCTACCAGAAACGAGAGTCCCATGGCGCAGAAGATTCGCATCCGCCTCAAGGCGTTCGACCACGTGGTGCTGGACCAGGCCGCGGCGGACATCGTGCGCACGGCGGAAAAGACGGGGGCGCAGGTGTCCGGCCCGATCCCGCTCCCCGTCAAGGTGGAGCGCTGGACGGTGCTGCGGAGCCCGCACGTCGACAAGAAGAGCCGGGAGCAGTTCGAGCTGCGGACCCACAAGCGGCTGCTCGACATCAACGATTCCCGCCCCCAGACGGTGGACGCGCTGACGAAGCTCGACCTCCCCGCGGGCGTGGACGTCGAGATCAAGGTCCAGTGACCATGACGAACGGACTCATCGGCCGGAAGCTCGGCATGACGCGGGTCTTCGCCGAGGACGGCACCGCCACCCCAGTGACCGTCATCGAGGCGGGGCCCTGCCAGGTGGTCCAGGTGCGGGCCGGGGCGGTGCAGCTCGGCTTCGGCGCCCGGAAGGCCTCGCGCGCCACCAAGGCGGCGCTCGGCCACGCCAAGGCGGCGGGCCTCGCGACGGCGCCCCAGGTCCTCCGCGAGTTCGCGGTGGCGGGCGAGGCGGCCCCCGAGGCGGGGAGCACCGTCACCGTCGGGATCTTCAGCCCCGGGGAGCGGGTCAAGGTGACCGGCACCTCGAAGGGGCGCGGGTTTCAGGGCGTGGTGCACCGCCACGGCTTCGGCGGCGGCCCCGCCACCCACGGCAACACGCGGCACCGGAAGCCGGGCTCGATCAGCCCGGGCACCGACCCGTCGCGCGTCATCAAGGGCAAGAAGATGCCGGGGCACCAGGGCGCGGCGCGGCACACCGAGCTCGGCCTCACGGTCGTGCAGGTGGACGCCGAGCGCAACCTCCTCTTCGTGCGGGGCGCGATCCCGGGCTCGAAGAACGGCATCGTGACCGTTTCCAAGCAGGGAGGCAAGAGCCGCCATGATTGAGGCTCCGCTCTATTCCCCGGTCGGCGCGCGGCTCAAGACGCCGTTCGCCCTTCCCGCCGACACGTTCGACGGGACGGTGCACCACCCGGCGCTCCACGAGGCCGTGAAGGTGTTCCTGAACAACCAGCGCCAGGGCACGCAGAAGGCCAAGACCCGCTCGGAGGTGTCGGGCGGCAACCAGAAGCCCTGGAAGCAGAAGGGCACCGGCCGGGCCCGGCAGGGCACCACCCGGGCGCCCCACTGGCGCGGCGGCGGCATCGCGTTCGCCCCCACGCCCCGCGACTGGCGCACCGGCATCCCGAAGCGGATCCGGCAGCTGGCGCGGAAGTCGGCGCTCAACGCCCGGGCCCAGGACGGCCTGCTGGCGGTGGTGGAGCGGCTCGAGTTCGCCGCGCCCAAGACGAGCCAGATGGTGGAGCTCCTCGGCAAGCTGGGCTTCGAGGGGCGCAAGGTGCTGGTGCTCACCCACGGGACCAACCCGACGGCGTACCTGAGCGCCCGCAACCTGCCCGACGCCGGCGTCCTGCCGTACACCGAGGCCTCGGCGTACGACATCCTCTGGGCCGACGCCCTGGTGGTGGAGCAGGGGGCGCTGGGCACCGAGGGGCCCGCGGCGGACGCGGCCCCGGCGGCCCGTCCGAAGGCGAAGGCCAAGGCCAAGGCGGCGCCCCGGCCCAAGGCAAAGGCCAAGGCCGCCCCTCGGCCCAAGGCCGCGAAGAAGCCGGCCAAGGCCGGCGCCAAGAAGAAGGGGAGCAAGTAAATGCCCGCCCTGCACGAAGTGATCGTCCGGCCGCTGATCACCGAGAAGAGCTCGGCGGCCTTCCAGGCGCGCCGGGAGTACGCGTTCCGCGTGCACCCGGAGGCGAACAAGCACCAGATTCGCGAGGCGCTCCGCCAGCTCTTCGGCGTGACCGCCACCGACGTCCGCACCATGCAGATGCGGCGCCACGAGGTCACCCGGGGCCGCACCCGCGGCGCGACCGCGCGGTGGAAGAAGGCCGTCGTCGTCCTCAAGGACGGCGAGACGCTGCCGGTGTTCGAGGGCTGAGCCGATGACCATTCGACAGTTCCGCCCGATGACCGCCGGGACGCGCTTCCGGTCGGTGTCCGGGTTCGACGAGATCACGCGGGGCACGCCCGAGAAGTCGCTGCTCGAGCCGCAGCGCAAGAGCGGCGGGCGCAACAACAAGGGGCACCTGACCGCCCGGCACATCGGCGGCGGGCACAAGCGCCAGTACCGCAAGATCGACTTCAAGCGCGACAAGGCCGGCGTGCCGGCGCGGGTGGCCGAGATCGAGTACGACCCGAACCGGACGGCGCGGATCGCGCTCCTGGTGTACGCCGACGGCGAGAAGCGCTACATCCTGCACCCCGCGGGCCTCAAGCAGGGCGACACCGTGGTCTCGGGCCCCGGCGCCGACATCCGCCTGGGCAACGCGGTGCCGCTCGGCGAGATCCCGCTCGGCACGATGGTGCACAACGTGGAGCTCAAGATCGGCAAGGGCGGCCAGATGGCCCGTACCGCCGGTTCCGGCTGCCAGGTCGTGGCCAAGGAAGGCGACTACGTGACGCTCCGCCTCCGCTCCACCGAGGTGCGCCGGGTGCACGCCCGCTGCCTCGGCACGATCGGCGAGGTGGGCAACGCGGAGCACGAGCTCCTGTCGGTGGGCAAGGCGGGCAAGACCCGCTGGCTCGGCACCCGCCCGACGGTCCGGGGCGTCGCCATGAACCCGGTCGACCACCCGCTGGGCGGCGGCGAGGGCAAGAGCTCGGGCGGCCGGCCGCCGGTGTCGCCGTGGGGCAAGGCCGAGGGCAAGAAGACCCGGCACACCAAGAAGGCGTCGACGAAGCACATCGTCCGCGGCCGGCGCCGCGGCAAGGCCACCCGGTAGGGCAGGGGACCACTTATGGCACGCAGCATCCGGAAGGGCCCCTTCGTGCAGGATTCGCTCCTGCTCAAGGTCGAGGCCCTCAACGCGAAGAACGAGAAGAAGGTCGTGAAGACCTGGAGCCGGGCGAGCACCATCCTGCCCGAGTTCGTGGGGCACACCTTCGCCGTGCATAACGGGAACAAGTTCGTCCCGGTGTACGTGACCGAGAACATGGTGGGACACAAGCTGGGCGAGTTCTCGCCCACGCGGCTGTTCCGCGGCCACAGCGGCAAGCTCGTGGCCGACAAGAAGGCCAAGCCGGAGTGACGATGCCAGGCACAGCGACCCAGCGGCTGGTGCGCCAGTCGCCCCGGAAGATGCGGCTCGTCGCGGACCAGATCCGCGGCAAGGATGTCAACGAGGCGTACGCCATCCTCAAGTTCAGCAAGAAGCTGGCGGCGCGGCAGATCGCCAAGACCCTCCGGTCGGCGGTGTCGAACGCGGAGCAGGGGGCGCAGCGGTCCAACGAGGCGTTCGACGTGGACGCGCTCTACGTGGCCAGGGCGACGGTGGACATGGGGCAGCCGCTCAAGCGGTTCACGGCCGCGGCGCAGGGCCGCGCCACCCCGATCCGCAAGCGGACGAGCCACGTGACGATTCACGTGGCCACGAAGGGGGGCAAGTAATGGGGCAGAAGACCCATCCGGTCGGGTTCCGGCTCGGCATCGTGCAGCCCTGGCGGTCCCGGTGGTTCGCCACCAAGGACATGCCGGCGCTCCTCAAGGAAGACGAGCTGATCCGGAAGTACCTCAAGGCCCGCCTGGGGCACGCGGCGATCGCCGAGGTGCACGTGGAGCGGAAGCCGGGCAAGGTGACCGTCACGGTGCACACCGGGCGGCCGGGCGTGGTGATCGGCAAGCGGGGCGCCGAGGTGGACAAGCTCCGCGACGAGCTGGCCCAGCTGACCGGCAAGGAAGCCGCGATCAACGTCGAGGAGATCAAGCGGCCCGAGGTGGCGGCGCAGCTCGTGGGCGACAACATCGCGCACCAGCTCGAGCAGCGGATCTCGTTCCGCCGCGCCATGAAGCGGGCGGTGCAGAGCGCCATGCGGATGGGCGCGCAGGGCATCCGCGTGCGGGTGTCGGGGCGGCTGGGCGGCTCCGAGATCGCGCGCACCGAGGGGTACCGGGAGGGGCGGGTGCCGCTCCACACCCTGCGGGCCGACATCGACTACGCCACGTCCACGGCCAAGACGACCTACGGCACCATCGGGGTCAAGGTCTGGATCTTCCGGGGTGAGGTGGTCGAGGACGTGACCGGCCGCACCTACAGCACGGGGGCCTGAGGACGATGCTGGCACCGAAGCGGGTCAAGTTCCGCAAGACGTTCAAGGGCCGGACCAAGGGCATCGCCTCGCGCGGCGCCTCGGTGGCCTTCGGCGAGTATGCGGTCCTGTCGCTCGAGCCGGGGTGGATCACCAACCGGCAGATCGAGGCGGCGCGCGTCGCGATGACGCGGGAAATGAAGCGCGGCGGCAAGGTGTGGATCCGGATCTTCCCGGACAAGCCGATCACCAAGAAGCCGGCCGAGACGCGCATGGGCAAGGGCAAGGGCAACCCGGAGGGATGGGTGGCGGTGGTGCGGCCGGGCCGCGTGCTCTTCGAGGTCGAGGGCGTGACCGAGGACATGGCGCGCAAGTCGCTGGCGCTGGCCCAGGCCAAGCTCCCGGTGCGGACGCGCTTCGTGAAGCGCGAGGAGATCTGACCGATGAACGCCACCGAGTTGCGCGAGCTCTCGCCGGACGAACTGAAGGGCAAGCTGGCGGAGCTGCGCGAGGAGCGGTTCCGGCTGCGCTTCCGCAGCGCCAGCGAGGCGATCGACAACCCCATGCGGTTCCGGACGCTGCGCCGGGACATCGCGCGGATCCTCACGGTCCTGCGCGAGCGCGCGGCCAAGTAGCCCGCGCCGCCGACCCCAGCAGACGGGACACGACAGATGGCTGAGACGACAGGCACCCGCGGGCAGCGGAAGGTCCGCACCGGCGTGGTGAAGAGCGACAAGATGCAGAAGACGGTCACGGTCACCCTGACCCGCCGCTTTGCGCACCCGACCTACGGGAAGATGATGACCCGCACGGTGACGGTGAAGGCGCGGGACGAGCACGGGGCCAAGGCGGGCGACACCGTGCGCCTCATGGAGACGCGTCCCCTCGCCAAGACCGTGCGGTGGCGGGTGACCGAAATCGTCGAGCGGGCGAAGTAGCGGCGCACCGCGGAGCGCCGGCACCAACGGAGATTGAGGTAGCCATGGTTCAGCAAGAGAGCATTCTCAAGATCGCGGACAATTCCGGCGCCCGGAAGGCGCTGGTCATCCGCGTCCTGGGCGGGAGCCGGCGCCGGTACGCGGGGCTCGGCGACACGGTGGTGGTGGCCATCAAGGACGCCATCCCGACCGGCCAGGTGAAGAAGGGCGACGTCGCGAAGGCGGTGATCGTCCGCACCGTGAAGGAGACCCGCCGCAAGGACGGCTCCTACATCCGCTTCGACGAGAACGCGGCGGTGCTCATCGACGACAAGGGCGAGCCGCGGGCGACGCGCATCTTCGGGCCGGTGGCGCGCGAGCTCCGGGAAAAGCGCTACATGAAGATCGTCTCGCTGGCCCCGGAGGTGCTCTGACATGAAGCCGCTCGTGTACCGCAAGGCCAGGCGGCCCCGCCAGCAGCCGGTGGTCCGGCACCGCTTCCCGATCACCAAGGGCGACACCGTCCAGGTCATCGCGGGCGAGGACAAGGGGAAGCGGGGCAAGGTGCTCCGCGTGTACCCGAAGACGGGGCGGGTGACGGTGGAGGGGGTCAACGTGGTCAAGCGCCACCGGCGCGCCACGCAGACCGCCGAGGGCGGGATCATCACGTTCCCGGCCCCGATCCACCACTCGAAGACCATGCTGATCGACCCGAAGAGCGGCGAGCCGACCCGGGTGCGCCGCCGGCGGGACGCCGACGGCACCGTGGAGCGGATCGCGGTGAAGTCGGGGCAGCCGATTCCGAGGAACCGATAGATGGCGACCACGAAGGAAAAGGCGCCCAAGGGCGCCGGGGCCAAGCCGGGCAAGGACAAGGGCGCGGCGGGGGCGCTGGCCACCGATCCGGCGCCGAAGGCGAGCGCGGGCACGCCGCGGCTCCAGGCGTACTACCAGGACACGGTGCGCCCGCGCCTGGCCAAGCAGTTCGGCATCACCAACCCGATGCAGGTGCCGCGGGTGGCCAAGATCGTCCTCAACGTGGGGATGGGCGAGGCGGCCAAGCAGCCCAAGCTGCTGGACGCGGTGGTGGCGGAGCTGGCGCAGGTCACCGGCCAGAAGCCGGTGGTCACCCGCGCCAAGAAGTCGATCGCCAACTTCGGCCTCCGGGCCGGGGTGCCGGTCGGCGCCTCGGTGACGCTGCGCGGCGCCCGGATGTACGAGTTCCTCGACCGCTTCATCACGATCGCCGTGCCGCGCGTCCGGGACTTCCGCGGGCTGCCGAACCGGAGCTTCGACGGGCGCGGGAACTACACGATCGGCATCAAGGAGCAGCTGATCTTCCCCGAGATCGACTACGACAAGGTCGAGAAGATCCACGGGATGGACATCACGGTGGTCACGACCGCCGGGCGGGACGACCTCGCCATGGCGTTGCTCCGCGAGATGGGCTGGCCCTTCCGGGGCGAGACGCCGGTCGCGATGGCGTAGGGAACCGGGCGCCCCGCACGGGGCGCCCCCAGGGAGAGACGATGGCAAAGACCAGTTGGATCGAACGGGCCAAGCGCACGCCCAAGTTCAAGGTGCGCACGGTTCGCCGGTGCGGCCGCTGCGGGCGGTCCCGGGCAGTCCTTCGCCGGTTCGGCCTGTGCCGAATCTGCTTCCGTGAGCTCGCGCTGAAGGGGGAGATCCCCGGCGTGCGCAAGGCCAGTTGGTAAGGGGACGCGTGGAATGAGCATGACAGATCCCGTCGCGGATATGCTGACGCGCATCCGGAACGCCTGCTCCGCGGGCCACCGGCGCGTCGACGTGCCGGCGTCCAAGCTCAAGGTCGAGCTGGCGCGCCTGCTCCTGGACAACCATTACATCGCCGACTGCAAGGTGCTCGAGGATGGCGGCCGCGGCGTGCTGCGGCTCTACCTCAAGTACCACAACGAGCTCCCGGTCATCCGCGAGCTCCGGCGCGTGTCCACCCCGGGGCTCCGGCAGTACGTGAAGTGCCGGGACCTGCCGCGGGTCAAGAACGGCCTCGGGATGGCGATCGTGTCCACCCCCAAGGGCCTGATGACCGACCGGCAGGCGCGCACCGCCAACCTCGGCGGCGAGCTCCTCGCCGTGGTCTGGTAGGAGGGGCCATGTCGCGCATTGGCAAGAAGCCGGTGGCGGTGCCCGCAGGCGTCACGGTGAACGTCTCGGGGCACACCATCGCGGTGAAGGGCCCCAAGGGCGAGCTGGCCCGCACCCTCCACCCGGACATGGCGGTCGCCTTCCGGGACGGCCAGGTGTCGGTGTCCCGCCCGAGCGACGAGAAGCGCCACAAGGCGCTCCACGGCCTGACCCGCACCCTCGTGGCCAACATGGTCCAGGGCGTCACGGCGGGCTACGAGAAGGTGCTCGAGCTCCAGGGCGTGGGCTACCGCGCGGAGCCGAAGCCGTACGGCATCAACCTGGTGGTCGGGCTGTCGCACCAGGTGCCGTTCCACGCGCCGCAGGGGATCAAGATCACGGTGGAGAACAACACCGTGGTGCGGATCCAGGGCGCCAACAAGGAGCTCGTCGGCCAGGTGGCCGCCGAGATCCGGCAGGTCCGGCCGCCGGAGCCCTACAAGGGCAAGGGCGTGCGCTACCAGGGTGAGCAGGTCCGGCGGAAGGCCGGCAAGACAGGAGCGAAGTAGGCATGCGCGCCATTCACGCCCCCAAGACGCGCCGGGACAAGCGCTACCGGCGGCACCTCCGCGTCCGCCAGAAGGTGGCGGGCACCCAGGAGCGTCCGCGGCTGGTGGTCTTCCGGTCGCTCAAGCACACCACCGCCCAGCTGGTGAACGACGATCTCGGCGTCACCCTGCTCGGCGTCACGGACACCAGCGAGGGCATCGCGGTCGAGGGCACGGGCAAGGTGGCCCGGGCCAAGGCCGTCGGGCAGCTCCTCGCCGCGAAGGCGAAGGCCGCCGGGTTCTCGAAGGTCGTCTTCGACCGGGCGGGATACCGCTACCATGGCCGCGTGCAGGCGGTCGCCGACGGCGCGCGCGCCGGCGGACTGGAGTTCTAGGATGAGCGACGAACAGGCAGTGGGCAGCGCCGCCCCCGAGGCGGCCCCGGAGCAGCCGGAACGCCGCGGCGGGCGCGGGCGTGGGCGCGGCGAGCGGGGCGACCGCGATCGCGGGCCCCGGCGCGATCGCGACCGGGACCGCTCCAGCGACCACGTGGAGAGCGTGATCGCCATCAACCGCGTGGCCAAGGTGGTCAAGGGCGGCCGGCGCTTCTCGTTCAACGCCCTCGTGGCGGTGGGCGACGGCAAGGGCAAGGTCGGCGTGGCCACCGGCAAGGCCAACGAGGTGTCCGAGGCGGTCCGCAAGGCGGTGGACGCCGCCAAGCGCAAGATGATCGAGGTGCCGCGCACCGGCACCACGATCCCGCACGAGATCGTCGGCGAGCACGGGGCCGGCCGGGTGCTGCTCAAGCCCGCCGCCACCGGTACCGGCGTCATCGCCGGCGGCCCGATCCGCGCGGTGCTCACGTGCGCCGGCGTCACCGACATCCTCACCAAGAGCCTCGGCTCCGCCAACCCGCACAACATGGTCGGCGCCACGATGGACGCCATCGGCCGGCTGGTGTCGGTGCGGCAGGTGGCGCGCGAGCGCGGGGTGGAGGTCGCGGACCTCCCCTACAAGCCGCGGCAGGAGGGCTGAGCCATGGGACGGAACCCCGTCGTCGGACGGCAGGGGCCGGCGTATCACGCCGCCACGATTCCCGATGAGAAGCGCGCCAAGCGGCTCGCGGTCAAGCAGATCCGGTCGACCATCGGGCACGCCGCCACCATGCGGCGCACGCTCGAGGCGCTCGGCTTCCGGCATCACCAGCAGGTGATCGAGGTGGCCAACACCGCCTCGGTCCGCGGGATGCTCTTCAAGGTGCGCCACCTCGTCGAGGTGGCGCCGGCAGGGGAGGGGTGATGGCGAAGGCGAAGGACGTGAAGGCTCCCTCGGTGACGCTCTCGACGCTGCAGCCGGCGCCGGGCGCCACCCAGGCCCGCAAGCGGATCGGCCGCGGCCCGGGCTCCGGGCTCGGCAAGACTTCCGGCAAGGGCCACAAGGGCCACAAGGCGCGGACCGGCGGCTCGACCAACCCCGGCTTCGAGGGCGGCCAGATGCCGATGTACCGGCGGCTGCCGAAGCGGGGCTTCACCAACCCGTTCCGCGAGGCCGCGGTCCCGGTCAACCTGGCGCGCCTGGTCAAGCTGACGGGCGGCGAGGTGACCCCCGAGACGCTCGCCGCCGCCGGGATTGCCCGCGCGGGGCAGCCGGTCAAGATCCTCGGCACGGGCGAGGCCGCCCGCGCCTACACCGTGCGCGGAATCCCGGTGTCCGCCTCGGCCCGCGCGAAGATCGAGGCGGCCGGCGGCTCGGTCGAGGCGTAAGTGACCGCTCCCGGCACGCCGGCGCTCTCGATCGACCCGGAGCTCAAGCGCAAGCTCCTCTTCACCGCCCTGGCCCTCCTGATCTACCGGGTCGGCGCGCACATCGCCGCGCCCGGGGTCAACGTCCAGGCCCTGGCCGACTTCATCCGGAACTCGGCCGCGGCCGGGTTCTTCGGCCTCTATGACATGCTGGGCGGCGGCCTCTCCCGCGCGACGGTCTTCGCGCTGGGCATCATGCCGTACATCTCCGCCTCCATCATCTTCCAGCTCATCGGCGGCGTCGTGCCGACGGTCGGCAAGATGCAGAAGGAGGAGGAGGGCCGGAAGACGCTGACGCAGTGGACCCGCTACCTGACGGTGTTCATCGCGTTTGCGCAGGCCTACACCTTCACCCTCTTCACCGAGTCGATCCCCGGCGCCGTGGCCAATCCCGGCCTGGCCTCGCGGGCGGTGATGGTGGTGACGCTCACCGTCGGCGCCGTGTTCGTCATGTGGCTCGGCGAGCAGATCACCGAGCGCGGCATCGGGAACGGGATGAGCCTGCTCATCACCTTCTCGATCCTCGAGCGGCTCTGGCCCGGCATCCTCCAGCTCGGCTCCCTCATCAAGGGGAGCGTCGTCTCGCCGCTGGCCGCCATCCTCTACCTGGCGGTGGTGGTGGCCCTCATCGGCGCCACGACGGCCATGACCATCGCCGCGCGGCGGGTGCCCATCCAGATCCCGCGCAAGGTCATGGGCCGCGGGCGGATCCGCGAGGGGCAGAAGACCTTCATCCCCATCCGGCTCCTGACCGCCAGCGTGATGCCGATCATCTTCGCCCAGACGATCATCATCGTCCCGGGCACGCTGGCCAGCTTCACCAAGAGCCCCCTCCTGCGCGACGTGGCCGGGTTCTTCAACCCGGGCGGGTTGCCGTACAGCCTGGCGTTCACGGTCATGGTGCTGCTGTTCAGCTATTTCTACACCAGCATCATCTTCAACTCCGTGGACCTGGCGGAAAACCTCAAGAAGCAGGGCGGGTTCATCCCGGGCGTGAAGCCCGGCGCCAGCACCGCCGACTACATCGACGACGTGCTGATGCGGATCACCCTGCCGGGCGCCGTCTTCCTGGCGGTGATCGCACTGATCCCCGTCTTCCTGAGCGGCCGGCTGGGGCTGCAGCAGCAGTTCGGCGGCACCTCGGTGCTGATCGTGGTGGGCACGCTGCTCGACACGCTGGCCCAGATCGAGCAGCACCGCCAGCTGCGGAAGTACGACGGCTTCATGAAGTCGGGGCGGATCAAGTTCCGCGGGCGGCAGCAGCGGTTTATCTAGACACGGTTCCTCACGGTGGCAACGTGAGGAAAGCGAAAGGGACAAGGGCCAAGGAGGGGCGGAAAGCGGAAGGAGAGACGAGGGGCGCCGGGGCGGCCACCTGTCTCCTTTCTCCTTCCGCCCCTCCTTTCTCCAAGTCCCTTTCTCCTTGCTCAGGTCGCGCCGCGCGAAGGAGGTGGCGATGGACATCCTCTTGATGGGCCCCCCGGGCGCCGGGAAGGGCACGCAGGCCGCGCTGCTCTCCGAGCGGACCGGGCTGCCCACGCTGGCCACCGGAAACGTCCTCCGCGACGCCGTCCGGAACGGCACCCCCCTGGGCCTCAAGGCCAAGGCGGTGATGGAGTCCGGCAAGCTGGTGAGTGACGACCTCATCCTTGGCGTGATCCGCGAGGAGGTGGACAAGCCGGCCGCCGCCAAGGGAGTCATCTTCGACGGCGTGGTGCGCACCATCCCGCAGGCGGAGGGGATGGAGCGGCTCCTCGCCGAGCGGGGCCGCCGGCTTTCCCACGTGCTCTTCTTCGACGTGCCCGACGCCGAAATCCTGGGCCGGATCGAGCGGCGTCGCGGCATCGAGGGCCGCGCCGACGACGACCCGGCGGCGGTCGCCATCCGGCTCCAGAGCTACCGCGACCAGACGGCCCCGGTGCTCGCCTGGTACGAGCAGCGCGGCACCCTGGTACGGATCCCGGCGGTGGGCCCGGTGGACGACATCGCCACCCGGGTGCGGCGCGCGCTGGCCCTCCACGGCGCATGATCACCCTCAAGTCGCCGCGGGAACTCGAGGCGATGGCCCACGGCGGGCGCATCGTGGGCCAGGTGCTGGCCCTGCTTGGGCGCGAGGTTCGGCCCGGGATGTCCACCGAGGACCTCGACCGGCTGGCCGAGGAGTTCATCCGCAGTCACGCCGGCGCCATGCCGTCGTTCAAGGGGCTCTACGGCTTCCCGAAGACCCTCTGCACCTCGATCAACCAGGAAATCGTCCACGGGATCCCCTCGAAGAAGCGGGTGCTCCGCGAGGGAAACATCGTGAGCGTGGACGTGGGGGTGCACTTCGAGGGGATGCACGCCGACTCCGCCACGACCCTTCCGGTCGGCGAGATCGCGCCCGAGACCCGGCGGCTGCTGGACGTGACCCAGGAGTGCCTGGCGGCGGGAGTGGCGCAGGCCCGGGCGGGCAACCACGTGGGCGACATCGGGCACGCGGTGCAGACGATCGCGGAGGGGGCGGGATTCGGGGTGGTGCGCGAGCTGGTGGGGCACGGCATCGGCGCCCGGTTCCACGAGGAGCCCCAGGTGCCGAACTACGGGGCGCCCCGGCGGGGGCCCCGGCTCCTCGAGGGAATGACGATCGCCATCGAGCCGATGATCACGATGGGCGACCCCGCCACGAAGACGCTCGCCGACAAGTGGACCGTCGTGACCGCCGACGGGAGCCTCTCCGCCCATTTCGAGCACACCGTGGCCGTCACGGCCAACGGGCCGAGGATCCTGACGGCGGCCTAGGCCACGACCCGCGCCAGCCAGGCGTGGATGGCCGGGTTGCCGGCCACCACGGCCGTCCGCTCGGCCCCGACGGCGCGCCCGCTGAAGTCCGTCACCACCCCGCCCGCCTCCCGCACCAGCACGATTCCCGCCGCGATGTCCCACGGCGCCAGTTCCAGCTCCCAGAAGCCGTCGAAGCGCCCGGCCGCCACGTCCACGAGGTCGAGGGAGGCCGCGCCGGGTCTTCTGATCCCGCTGGTGGCGGAGGCGACCGCCGCGAACTGGCGCTGGTACTCCGGGAGCCGGCCCACCTCCTTGAAGGGAAACCCGGTGCCGATGAGGGCGAGTGCGGGGTCGTCGATGGCCGAGACCTTCAGGCGGCGGTCGCCCTCCCAGGCGCCGTGCCCGAGGGCCGCCCGGTAAAGTGCCCCGCGCGGCACGTCGTGCACGACGCCCGCCACCAGCGCCCCGTCCACCGCCACCCCGATCGACACCGCCCAGATCGGCACGCCGTGCAGGAAGTTGGTGGTGCCGTCGAGGGGATCCACGATCCAGGTGAGGCCCTCGACCGGGCCGGAGGGCGAGAGCTCCTCCCCCAGCATCCGGGAGCCGGGGACGGCCCCCAGCAAATCCTCCGCAATCAGGCGCTCCGATTCCCGGTCCACCTCGGTCACGAAGTCGCGCTGGCCCTTCACGCCCCACGCGGCCGGGTCGGGGGGCGGCCCGACCGAGGAGAGGAACGCCCCGGCGCGGCGGGCCGCAGACACCGCCCGGTCGAGTAAGTCTATGGGCGATAGCATCTTGCCGCCCCGGCCCCGGCTTGGTAGCTTGCCAAAATGGCGCGTGTCTTCTCCGGCATCCAACCCTCCGGCGACCTCCACATCGGGAACCTCCTCGGGGCCGTCCAGAACTGGGTGGCGCTGCAGGAGCGCCATGAGTGCTTCTTTGCCATCGTGGATCTCCACGCGATCACCGGCCAGCATGACCCGGCCACGCTGGAACGGCGCACCCTGGACATGGCCATCGGGCTCCTCGCCGCCGGGGTCGATCCGGCCCGGTGCACCCTCTTCGTGCAGTCGCACGTGGCGGAACACGCCGAGCTGATGTGGCTCCTGAATGCCGTCACGCCGCTCGGCGAGCTCGAGCGAATGACGCAGTACAAAGATAAGGCGCAGAAGTTCGAGAGCGTCCCGGCCGGCCTGCTGAATTACCCGATCCTGATGGCGGCGGACATCCTCCTCTACCGCGCCGACCAGGTGCCCGTCGGCGACGACCAGCTGCAGCACCTCGAGCTGGCGCGGGTCATCGCCCGGCGGTGGAACGCGGAATTCGGCGGGGGGGAGGCCTTCTTCCCGGCGCCGCAGTCGCTCCTCACGCCGGCGCGGCGGATCCTCGGCCTCGACGGACAGGCCAAGATGTCGAAGAGCCTCGGCAACACGATCGGGGTGCTCGACACCCCCGAGGAGATCTGGCAGAAGCTCCGCCCGGCCATGACCGACCCGGCGCGGAAGACCAAGAAGGACCCGGGCAACCCCGACATCTGCAACGTGTACACGCTGCACCGGCACTTCTCGCCGCCGGCCACGGTGGACGAGGTGGCGCGGAAGTGCCGCGGCGCCGAATGGGGATGCCTCGACTGCAAGCGGGTGCTGGCGGACAACATGGCCGCGGCCCTGGCCCCGATCCGCGAACGGGCGCTGGTCCACAAGGCCGACGAGACGGGGGTACGGGCCATCCTGGCCGCCGGGGCGGCGCGGGCGCGGGCGGAGGCGCGGCGGACGCTGGCGGAGGTGCGGGGGCGGATGGGATTCCTCGCGGCGCACGGCGCCGGGGACTGACACCATGGAAAAGATCATCAAGGCCGCCGTCGAGCGGGGCGCCTCCGACCTCCACATCAAGGCCGGCGACGTCTTTCGCGCCCGGATCAACGGCAAGCTGGTGCCGCTCACCAAGCAGCGGCTCACCCCCGACCAGACCCGCGCGATCGCCTACAAGCTGATCCCGAGCGAGGAGGACCGCGCCCAGCTCGACAAGCTGCGCGACTTCGACTGCTCCTGGGGCATGCCCGGCGTCGGGCGGTTCCGGGTGAACGTGCTCCGCCAGCGGTCGTCGTTCATGATCGTGATGCGCGTCATCCCGTTCGCGGTGCCCTCGGTGGCCTCCCTCGGCCTGCCGGAGGTCGTGTCGACCCTGGCCGACTCGGAACGCGGGCTGCTCCTCGTGACCGGCGTGAGCGGCAGCGGGAAGACCAGCACCGTGGCCGCCATCATCGAGCACATCAACCGGACCAAACAGAAGCACGTGGTGACGATCGAGAACCCGATCGAGTTCCTCCACCGCGACCTCAACTGCTCGGTGACCCAGCGCGAGGTGGGCGTGGATACCGAGTCGATGGCCATCGGGCTCCGGGCCGCCCTCCGGCAGGACCCCGACGTGGTCCTCATCGGCGAGATGCGCGACCCGGAGACCGCCGACATCGCCGTGAAGGCCGCGGAGACGGGCCACCTGGTCATTTCCGCCATGCCGACCGCCGACGTGCCCACCACCATCGAGCGCCTGGTGGCGATGTTCCCCCCGGAGGAGCGGGACATCGGCCGGGTCCGTCTGGCGGAGGCGCTGCGCGGCATCGTGGCCCAGCAGCTCCTGCCCCGCGCCGACGAGGAGGGGCGCGTCGCGGCGATCGAGATCCTGGTGAACACGCCCCAGGTACGGGCCTGCATCAAGAACCCGACGCGGTGGAACGAGCTCCGCACGCTGATGTCCCTGGGGCGCGACCAGCACGGGATGCAGACCTTCGAGCAGAGCCTGGCCGACCTGGTCAAGGAAGGACTGATTACCGAGGAGACGGCCGCGGCCGCTGCCCGCGGCGAGTCCGAACCGGAGCCGCGCGACCGCAGGAAGAAGGCCCGCTAGCGATGGCCCGGCCGCGCGAGCTCCTCGCGCTGCTCCTCGACGCCCCGCGCGAGGCGGGGACCCCCGCCGCGGCGAACGCCCGGCGCCTCATGGCCGACCACCTGGCAGGTCTCGGCTATGCCGTCCGCGAAGAGCCGTTCACCTTCTACCCCTCGAGCCTCAACGCCCTGCCGATGTTCGGGGCCGGCCTGGGTTGGCTGACCCTCCTCCAAATCCCCCTCTGCACCGTGGCCGGCGCGCCCGCCTGGGGCGCCCTCGCCGCCTGGCTGGGCGGGTTGGCCTGTCTCGGCTTCCTGGTCCGCGGCACCGCCATGGGGTGGTCTTCGCTGGGAGGGGGCACCCGGCAGGACGCCAACCTCGTGGCCACGCGGGGCAACGCACCGGTCCGGCGCTGGATCGTGGCCCATCTCGACACCAAGGCGCAGGGGCAATCGCTGGCGGGTCGGGCGGTGGCGGTGGTGATGGCGCTCGGGGCGCTGGCCGGCCTGACGGTCCTGGCGATCCTCCGGCTGTGGGGGCCCCTCGAGGGCGATGTCATGGCCTGGGCGGCCATCCTGGCCCTCGTGGCGTGCGGCCTGGCGGCCCGGGGCGCCCTCCGCGGCACCTCCCCCGGGGCCCGGGACAACGGCACCGGACTCCTGGCCCTCGCGGTGGCGGCGGAGGCCGCGCCGGCGGAGGGGGTGGGCATCCTGGTGACCGGCGCTGAGGAGTTCGGGCTGGTCGGGGCCCGGGTATTCGCGCGGGAACACGGACCCCAGCTGGTGGGTGTCGAGGTGGTGAACCTCGACACCCTGGACGATCGGGGCGACCTCTACGTGGTGTCCCACGACCCGTCGGGGGCACGGCTCGGGGAGGCACTCGCCCCGGCGCTCGGTGGGGTCGGGGCCCGCGTCCGGGCCCGCGGGCAGCCGCTCTGGGCTTATGTGGACAGCCGGCCGCTGGCGGCGAGCGGGGCCTCCGCCGTCACGCTGGCACGCCTCGACTGGCACACCCTTCGGCGGATCCACACCCGCGCGGATACGGCCGAGGGGGTCGCGTTTCGGACCGCGGAAATGGTCGGCAGGGCGGTGGCCAAGCCGAATTGACCCCCGCCCCGGCGGCGGCTAACTTTTCCCCGAGGATGCACGGGCCCCGCGAGGGGCCCGTTCTGTTGTCCGGCCGTGTCCGTGTGAGGGCGCATGTTCGATCCGAAAACCCACTGCGTGGTGGTGGTGGGCGCCCAGTGGGGCGACGAGGGCAAGGGAAAGCTGGTGGACGTCCTGTCGGAGCGCGCCGACTGCGTGGTGCGCTACCAGGGGGGCGCCAACGCCGGCCACACCGTCGTCATCGGCGAGGACCAGTTCATCCTGCAGCAGATCCCGTCGGGCATCCTGCACCGCCGGGCCACGTGCGTCATCGGCAATGGGGTGGTGCTCGACCCGGAGACGCTCTTCAAGGAGCTGGACGGACTCACGGGGCGGGGGGTGGACACCGCAGGCCGGCTCTTCGTGTCGGAGCGGGCGCACCTCGTGCTGCCGTATCACAAGCTGCTCGACGCCGCCAGCGAGAAGTCCCAGAAGATCGGCACCACCGGGCGCGGCATCGGCCCGACCTACGAGGACAAGTACGGCCGCCGCGGCGTGCGGGTGGCCGACCTCCGCGACGCCACGGCGCTCCGCGCCCAGCTCGCCGCGCGGATCGAGCGCGCCAACCAGCTCCTCGCGATGATGGGCGCGGCGCCGGCGTCGCTCGAGGAGCATGTGGCGCTCCTGGAGCGGCTGGCGCCCCGGCTCCTTCCCCTGGCCACCGACACCGGGCTCCTGGTGCACCAGGCGCTCCGCTCAGGCCAGCGGGTGCTGCTCGAGGGCGCGCAGGGGGCGCTGCTCGACGTGGACCACGGCACCTACCCGTACGTGACGAGCTCGAACACGACGGCCGGCGGGGCCGCGGTGGGGGCGGGCATCGGGCCCACCGCCATCGACGGCGTGCTGGGCGTGGTGAAGGCTTACACCACACGGGTGGGGAACGGCCCCCTGCCGACGGAGGCCCACGGCGAGGCCGGCGCCGCGCTGCAGCGCATCGGCGGCGAGTTTGGCGCCGTGACGGGGCGCCCCCGGCGTTGCGGCTGGTTCGACGCCAGCGTGGTGCGCTACTCCGTGCGGGTCAACGGCCTCACGGGGCTGGCGGTGACCAAGCTCGACGTGCTGGACACCTTCGCCGAGATTCCGGTGGGGACGGGCTACCGCGTGGATGGGGAGGGGACGGACGCGTTGCCGGCCGAGGTGGAGCGGCTGGACCAGGTGGAGCCGGTCTACGAGACGCTCCCGGGGTGGCGGAAGTCCACCGAGGGCGCCCGGCGCATGGCCGACCTGCCGCCCGAGGCACGGGCGTACCTCGACCGCCTGCAGGACCTCGCGGGCGCGCCGATCCGCTACGTGAGCGTCGGCACGCGCCGCGACCAGATCATCGAGGTCTAGCGCCGACCCCGGTCAGTTGATGCGGTTCTTCTCGTAGCGCAGGTTCCGGGGCGCAAACCACCAGCCGAAGTTCCGCGTGACCGGCTGCCCGCCGTTGAGGCGGAGGTCGGTCGGGTCGGACCGGAGGGTGGCGAACACCCGCACCGCCAGGATGTCGTCCCAATCGTTGTTGCCGCTCGCGTCCGTCGGGTTGGCGGTGGTGGCCTCGCTGCCGTCGCTGAACACCAGGCGGACGCGAATGCTGTCCACCCCCGTCGCAATCAGTTCTCCCGCCGGCGTGCCGTCCGGATTCATCCGCTCGGCGCGCATCAGCCGCCCGTTGTCCACCCAGTAGGCCACGAACTTCATCCGGGTCACGGCGGTGCCGTTGTTGGCCAGCTGGAGGTTCCGGGCGTACGCCGCCTCGTGCTGCAGGAGCGTCGTGTCGGACCGGAAGGTGATCGAGGCAATGGCCCCGCTCCGCGTCACGTTCGTGACCTGGATCAGGCGCCGCTCGTTGCTCGACTGCAGGACTGCGACGTCGTTCGCCGCGAGGTCCCAGGCCACCGTGTCCACGTCCACGCACCAGGTGCCGCAGCTGCCGGTGCCCGGCGCGAGCGGGGCGCCCCCGTACTGGAAGGTGTGCGCCGCGGCCGCCACACCGTTGGTGTAGGGCACGCTCAGGACGACGATGGTGTCGCCCCGCACCGAGAGGCTCCCGAAGCGGACGCTGGAGGCCAGGTCCACGCCGGTCTCGGAGAGGTCGCGCTGGAGCGCCTCGTTGATGAAGCGGGCGTTCCGTTCGATGCCTTCGCGCATGCGGCCGGCGGAGAGGCCCCGCCAGGTGGAGGCCACGGCGGCGGTGGCCGCGGCCAGGACCACCAGGCCGGCGATCATCGCGATCATCAGCTCGACCAGGGTGAAGCCCGCCCGGCCGGTGGGGGCGTGAAGGCGCATGGCGGTCACCGGTAGATGAGGGTGACGATGGACACGGGCACGGTGCCGCGCGGGTACGTCACGTTGCAGGTGGCGCGGTAGAGGTTGTTGCCCAGGTCGGCCACGTCGAGGGTGCGCCGGTAGGCGCCCGTGCCTGAGAGGGCGCCAGTTGCATCGACGCGGGCCGAGGGCTCCGAGGCGGGCACGGCGGTGCGCGACCGCACCTCCTCCACGTAGTTGCGGGCGATGCCGAGCGCCACGTTCCGCTCCGCGTTCGTGGCCTGGGCCCGGATCAGCATCCCCTGGGTCTTGCCCAGGGCCATGATGCCGACCGAGAGGATGACCACGGCGATGATCACCGAGATCAGGGTGAAGCCGCCTTCGCGCTGCCGGGTCATCGCCAGTACCCTCCCTCGGTGGTCCACAGCCGGACGCCCCCCGCACCCGACACCGTCACCGCCGCCACGGCGGCGGAGTCATCGGTGCGCTGCACATACACGACGCCGCGGGTGCCGAAGGGGGTGGTGAGGCCGCGCCCGTCGAAATTGATCTGCGGCGTCGGGAAGGTGATCCCCCCCGAGCCGGCAAAGTCGGTGATGTCCGCCTGGCCCGCCCGCCCGAAGACCGCCCCGTTGGGGAGGGTCCGGGTGCCGAAGGCGTTGAGCGAGTCCCGCTCGGCCAGCGTCTGCCCGATGACCCCGTCGCGGTCGAAGTCGAGGTAGCCGGTGTAGCTGTTGGCGGCGGTATTGAACACCACGCGGACGGTGGCCCGGCGGGCCATCGCCTTGGCCCGGGCCAGCTCGAGGTCCGCGGTCAGCTGGGTGGCCGCCATCCGCGCCTTGGTCTTGCTCGAGGCGCGGAACCGCGGCACCATCATCATCGTCGCCAGGCCGAGGACGACGATCACGATCATCATCTCGGCGAGCGTGAAGCCCCGGGCGTCGTGCCGCATGGCCGGCATCCTAGAACACCGGCCGGAAGGAGGTCTGCACCACGCTGCCCACCACCGGGGTGCCCGGGGGAAGGTTGTTCGGGTCCCGGAAGCGGAGGTCGAAGCGCCAGTCACGCGTGGGGACGCCGTAGTAGGAGGTCCAGCTCCACCGGCGCCGGTTGGCGTACTGGCTCTGGAAGAGCGACACCAGGGAGCCGCGGTAGGTCACCGTGCGCCCGCTGAAGTTCTCCAGGAAGCGGGGGAAGTTCTCGAGCCCGCCGCCGTAGTTGCTCGTCGAGCCGACGAGCGGGGGCGGGGCGCTCGGCGTGCAGGCGCGCTGCCAGTCGCAGGGGGTGGCCGAGTGCCCGGCGGCGATGGCGGCGTACACCGTCATGTTGTTGGCGGTGTTCTGGGCCGGGTTGAGCCAGTCGGTGCCGCCGCCCGCGGCGGTGTGGCCGGTGAGCGGGTGCGCGGCGTCGGTCCAGGCGCTCGACTGGAAGATGATGGCGTCGGCGATGAACGAGGCCGGGTACCAGCCGACGGTGTTGTAGTCGCCCCAGAGGTAGAGGGGGCGGTCGGTGGAGATGGTGATCGGCTTCCGCAGCGTGGCGCCGTTCCGGATCCGCACCACGGGATAGTCGCGGGTGTTCGTCGTGGCGCTGTAGTTCGTGAACGTGACGTAGATGATGCTGTAGTCGCGCGCCGCGCTGCCGGCCGCCCAGGTCTGGAGCGCGCCCACGTCGATCTGGAAGACGTCGGCGCCGATGTTCTCGCGCCCGTCCCAGAACGCCTGCGGGATCCCGGTGAACATGGCGCAGCTGGCCCCGGTGGGCAGCGGCGACCCGATGATCGTCAGGCCGGCGCAGGTGTTGACGTTGGCCAGCTGGGCCAGGTCCACCGTGATGTGGGCCGTGGCCTTCCAGGCAAACTTGACGGCGCGGGTGTCGGCGTCGTCGGCCCCGTTGCGCGGGCGGATCAGCTCGATCGGGGGCATGCCCACCGGGAGCGGCAGGCGGAGGGGCTGGACGCCGCTCACGCCGGTCATGACCCGGCCGTTGACGAGGGAATTGCTGGCCGTCACGAACGACTGCCCGGGGTTGCTCCGGCTGTCGAAGTTGAGGGTCTGCGCCACCGCGGAGGCGTTGTCGATCCGCACGTTGGCGTTCCGCTCGCTGTAGGCCTTCCGCTGCCAGAAGAGGCTGTCCGGGGTGGTGATGAGGTCGTGGAAGCTCGTCACCGCCGAGCCGCCCGGCGTCAGGTAGATGTTCGAGTTGCTGTGCACCCAGCCCGCAAAGTCCATGTTCTGGCCGTTGTGGATCTCCAGGTCCTCGTCGTAGAACACGCCGAACTGGAAGAGCGGGATCGACTGGGCGTTGGCGGTCACGACCACCTGGCCGCGGTTGCCCAGGCCGTCGGTGGCGGTGATGCCGATGTCGATCCGCTGGTTGAGGCCCATCAGCCCGCTGAAGGGGCCGTAGGTGATGGTGCGCGGCACCGGTGCGCCGATGGTGGTGACGGTCGGCGTGGCGAAGGTGAAGCCGCTGAGGGTGGGCAGGGTGATCGACGCGATGTCGGCCGAGCTCAGGATGCCGTCGGTCATGTTGGCGGCCAGCTGCGAAATGACGGCGTCGGCCCCCGCCTCGGCGGCGTAGGACACGCGGGTCCCGCGGTAGTCCACGTTGCCCGACTTCTGGATCATCACGTAGCTCGCCACCGAGGCCGCCACCAGCACGGACACGAGGACGAGGACGATCAGCGTGGCCTCGAGCGCAAACCCGCGCCGGTCGGCCAGGCTGGGCTGGAGGGGGTGCTGCTGGTCAGGCATGCGCATCGGGCACTCCGAACTTGGGTCGTGGTCCACCGCTGTACGCTCCGGGGGCCGGGGGCGTGGCGGCGGACGTCCGCGGGAGAATTGGCAAGTCGGGTGCCCGGTTCTGGGATCTATCTAAAGCGTTGTCACACATGGTGTTACCAGATTACTTGAACTGCATTTTTCGGCCAGAGAGCCCGGTCGTGCCGCCTCTTGCGTGCAAGCCCTTGCAGGGCGCGGGCGCCGGAGCCCCCGAACGCAACGAGCCCCCGCGGGGGCGGGGGCTCGTCGGTAGCGCGTTCTGCTGGGCCTAGTTCTGGTTGGCGGCGAACCAGCCGGCCACGTTGAACCGCGTCGGGTCGAGCTCGTAGAAGCGGTTCTTGATGAACACGCCGGTGGTCGGGTAGTACGGCGGCGGGTCGGTGGCGCCGCAGGCGTCGTACTGGTAGCGCTTGACGTATCCCTCGCCGCTGGTGAGGCCGACGGCGCCGCGGTTCTCCTGGATGATCCCGCCGAACGTCACGAGGCAGCCGCGGCCGGCGCTGAAGGTGCCGCCGATGAGGCAGCGCTCCGAGTCGTCGGCGCCGAGGTTGTTCTCCTCCGCGCCGAAGGTCCGGAGGGTCAGGAAGAAGCCGAGGATCGTCTCGTTCGCGGTCTCATCGTAGCTGCGGAAGGTCCCCGACGGCGCGGTCGAGAGCGAGCTGTTGTTGTTCAGGGTCTGCGGCGCGTTGACCGTGTTGTTCGACACGAGGAGCGACTGCCCGGAGAAGTACCCGGCGATGTCGCCGGTGGCGCAGTCGCGGGTCTGGCCCTGATAGTAGGTGACGTCATCGCCGAAGATCACGTTGCCGGTGGCGGCCACGGTCACCCGGCCGTGGATGACGCCGTCCACGATGACCTTGCCCGCCACGAAGACGATCCCCTTGAACCGCGAGTTCCACTGGCGGCTGAGGGGGAAGAGATAGTTGGCGTCGGGCCGGTTGGTGATGACGGGGCCCAGCGCCGCGAGCGCCGCCTGGATGCCTCCCGGGGCGGCCACCCAGGCCCCCCCGTCAGGGTGCCCGTTGGTCGGCCAGGTGGCGTTGGCGCCCGTGGCGATGGCCGGCTTCGTCAGGATGGAGTCGCCCCCGAGGAAGCAGCGGGAGTTGGTGCCCCGGGTGAGGGACGAGTCGCGGCGCGCGATCTTGTTGGCGTTGGTGCTGCCGGCCACGTGCAGGTGCGCCGCCTGGGTGGTCGTGTCGTGATAGTACGCGGGCATGAAGCGGCCGCCGGTGCCGTAGTCGCCGCAGTTGGGCGAGAGCTCCAGGTAGCCCCCGGTGGTGCCCGACGTGGTCGGGAGGCTGGCGGAGACGAAGTCCTCCGGCTGCCCCACGGTGGTGAGGGTGCCGGCCTGGTACACCATGAAGAAGCCCTGGACGCCGTAGGGCGGGCCCAGGTCGATGGTCAGGAAGTGGACGCGGGTGCGCGCCTCGCCGGCGTCGCCGGCGGTGGAGCCGGCAAAGCGGGTGGAGCCCACCTGGGCCAGGCTGTCGAGCTTGTTGAGGTCCGCCACCGTCGGCATCGGGATGCGCGGCTGGCTGAGGAGCGGCGGCTTGATGAACGACCCATTCGACTGGTTGTTGATGGACGCGTTGGCGGTGGTCACCTGGTCGAAGAAGGTCACCGCCGGGGTCGGCGAGGAACCGATCCGGATCTGGTCGTTGGAGTGCACCGGGCCGCGGAGCTGGTCGCCGCTGGCGAACACGACGGTGCTGCCGGTGGTGTCGGTCTCCTCGTTCGTGAAGTAGGCGAACTTCGAGAAGCTCTCCTGGTTCACCTCGAGCCGGCGCACCACCCGGTTGCCGAAGCTGTCCCGTGCCACGGTGATGATGCTCCCCACCACGCCGTACTGCCCGCTCGTGATGCCGCTGGGGCCGATGTACGTGGACCGCGTCACGGTCGGGATGGCGGCGTTGAAGGCGTCCTTGACCGGCACGTTGTTCTCGAGGGTGACGTACCCGTTGTTCGGGTAGAGCCCCCGGGTGCCGTTGAGCCGGCTCCGCGCCTCCTCCAGCCCGGCGATGGCGGCGGCGTCCACCACCGACACCCGCTCGGTGTTCTTGGCCACGAGGTTGGCGTTGAGCGTCATCATCACCGCCGCCAGGGCGATCGCCGACGCGGCGAACGCCACCAGCATCACGGTGATGAGCGCGACGCCGCGCCGGTTCCGGACGAAGTGGGTGGACGACATGGTGCCTGCCCTCCGGGGCCGCCTCACGGGGAGGCGGGGGGTGAGGCCGTCGACATCGTCGACAGCGTCGGGGTGCAATCCTGGGCCGCCACGGCGTAGGTGTACTGGGTGCCGGGATTGGCCGTCTGGTCGGCAAAGCTGGGATTGGCGGCACCCGCCGGGACCGCCGCCAGCGGCTCGTCCCACGTCGTCTCGCTCAGGAGGCGGCGCCAGATGATGTACGCCACCACGTCGGACTCGCCGCCAGTCTCGTCGGTGGCGCGGTTCCACCGGATGAGCATGAAGGTGTCGGGCGGGGAGGCGGCGGTGTTGATCTGCCAGGTGGTGGTGATGCCCGACCCGAAGAGGGGCATGTCCCCGCAGCTCGTGACCTTCTTGGTGCCCATGTTCGGCATCGGCACGATGAACGAGATGGCCCGCGTCCGCTGGTTGGCGCCGGTGAGGGCGTTCGTGACCGTGAAGGCCACCTCCACCTGGGCCAGGCTGTCCACCCGCGCCGCCGCCGCCGTGTCCGACGGCATGCCGTGGACGCCCTGGGTGTGCCGGAGCGGCATCCAGGCGGTCGGCACGGTATCGAGCGAGGAGGACGAGGTGCCCGAGGCGGGAATCCGCTTGTAGTAGTAGCGGAAGAAGTTCCGGCCCGGGGTCTGGATGACGTTGCGGATGGCCACCTCGGGCGGCTGGTCGTTGACCTGCCGGAAGAGGACGTAGTCGTTGCCCGCCGTGGTGCTGGTGTCGAGGGCAAAGAACCAGGTGATCGTCTCGGCGGGGCTCGGCATCGCGGCGCCGCCGTCGGCCATGTACGTCGAGTCGGGGTAGCTGAACGACGGGCTCGACCCCGGGATGGCGATCCGGTCGGCCGGGATCATCGCGTTGCGCTGCCCGGCCGGCAGGTTGGGCAGCAGGTACACCGCGTACAGGCTGTCCACGTTCGAGGCGTAGTCGGCGTTGAAGCTGAAGGAGTTGGCGCCGGCGTAGATGATGACCGGCTGCTTGAAGGGCACGTTGGCCCCGGCCATCCGCAGCTCCTCCTGCAGGATCGAGCTGGCGAAGGTCAGGTTCTGCAGCATGCCCATGTCACTGGCGTTCCGGTCGAGCCCGCGCGTGATGCGGGAGAGGAACCCGAGGGTGGCCGCCAGCACCATCGTGAAGACGGTGATGGCGATCAGCATCTCGACCAGGGTCACGCCGCGGCGGGTGCGCATGGGGGGCTCCCTCCTCACTTGGCCACCGTCACCGTCCGCTTGACCGGCGAGGCGAGCGAGGTCGAGGTGACGACGACGGAGATCCGCTTGTAGTTGTTGAGGGAGTCGGCCACGCCGGAAAGGGTGGCGTCGCCGGTCACGGTGGTGGTCCGGGTGAAGTTGTACGTGCCGAGCCCGGTCACCGTGCCGCGGCACCGGCCGTTGGTGGAGTCGAGGGCGGCGTAGTTGGGCAGCGAGCGGCACTGCGCGATCCACGCGTCGGCGATCGCGTTCGCCTCGTTGCGCACCCGGTTGGTGGAGACGGCCTTGGTGAAGCGGAGGCCGGCGTAGGGAATGGCCACGAGCACGATCGACAGGATCGTGAGGGCGATGGCCATCTCGATGAGCGTGAAGCCGCGTTCGTTGGTCCGCATCAGAACCCCCGCACCCAGCCGGTGCCGTTCCAGCGCATCCATTCCGCGCGTCCCGTGGCCCGGACCATTTCCATGGCCCAGGTCTCGTTCTGGTGGCCCGGCAGCCCGGCCATGGCCTTGACGGTGCTCAGGTAGAGCCCGCCGGCCTCGGAGGCGCTGCCGTTCCGGTAGAGGATGATGACCGGGAGGTTGGTGGTGGGCTCCCGCTGCACGAAGTTGATCGGGTTGGTCCCGAAGGGCCGTGCCGGCACGCCCGACGGCCGGCCGAAGACGATCTCCTCGCCCAGGTCCACCGCCCGCACCCGCTCCCCCGTCGTGATCCGGAGGTCGTTGGTCGAGTCGTAGGCCACCCGGAGCCGGGCGTTCACCGAGTCCACCAGCACGAGGACGTTGTGCTGCTTGGCGATGGCGTCGCGCTGGATGGCCAGCATCGTGGTGCCGAGGGTGGTGATGGCCGCCTTCGACCGGATGCGCGACACGTTGATCTTGGGGAACGCGATGGCGGAGGTGATCGCGATGATGATCACCACGATCAGCATCTCCACCAGCGTGAACCCGGCGCGCGGGCCCGGGGGCGTTCGAGATGGGCAGTTCACCGGCGGTCCTCGGCAATCGCGGGAGAGGTGGAACGGACGCCCGGACACTTCGTGCGGCGTCGACTCCGGCCAAGCTGGGTGGGGTGAGCAAGTCGGGTGCCGCCTGGCGACCGAACTTTAACCCACTGGCGCGCAGGAAGTTAGGCGGTCGCACCACGTCGTGGAAGGTGCCCGTTTCTGCCCCCAGCGACGCGATTTGCGCGCAAGCGCTTGCACCCGCTTCGGTTGCTTGTCGGCCCTCCCGGCCCCGTCTATTATCCGCGTACTCCAATCGCCCCTTCCCGCACCCCGAGCCGTTCGATGGCCGACACCACCCGCATGGACAAGCTCGTGTCGCTCTGCAAGCGGCGCGGATTCGTGTTCCAGTCCTCCGAGATCTACGGGGGGCTCGGGTCGGTGTGGGACTACGGCCCGCTGGGGGTCGAGCTCAAGAAGAACGTCAAGGACCGGTGGTGGCGCGCCATGGTCCACGCCCGCGACGACATCGAGGGGCTGGACGCCGCCATCCTGATGCACCCCAAGGTCTGGGAGGCGTCGGGCCACGTGGCGGGCTTCACCGATCCGCTCGTGGACTGCAAGACCTGCAAGGCCCGCTTCCGCGCCGACAAGCTCCAGGACGCCCAGTGCCCCCAGAAACCGAGCAAGCGGCCCGGCCAACACACCGCCTGCGAGCTGACGGAGCCCCGGCTCTTCAACCTGATGTTCAAGACCTTCATGGGCCCGGTCGAGGAATCGGCGGCGGTGGTCTACCTCCGCCCCGAGACGGCGCAGGGGATCTACGTCAACTACCTCAACGTGCTCCAGGGCTCGCGCCAGAAGGTGCCGTTCGGCATCGCCCAGATCGGCAAGGCGTTCCGCAACGAGATCACCCCGGGCAACTTCATCTTCCGCACCCGGGAGTTCGAGCAGATGGAGATGCAGTTCTTCGTCAAGCCGGGCACCGACGCGGAGTGGTTCGAGCGGTGGCGGGCCTGGCGAATGGAGTGGCACGTGTCCATCGGGCTCACGCCGTCCCGGCTCCGCTGGCACGAGCACGGGCCGGGTGAGCTGGCCCACTACGCCAAGGCCGCGTTCGACATCGAGTACGAGTTCCCGTTCGGCTGGAACGAGATCGAGGGCATCCACAACCGGACCGACTTCGACCTCCAGCGCCACCAGGCGATGTCCGGCAAGAAGCTCGACTACTTCGACCAGGCGGCCAACGAGCGGTACGTCCCCTTCATCGTGGAAACCTCGGCCGGCGCCGACCGCGTGACGCTCACCACCCTGGTGGACGCCTACCGCGAGGAGGAGGTCGAGGGCGAGACGCGGGTGGTGCTGGGCTTCCACCCGACCATCGCCCCGATCAAGGCCGGCGTCTTCCCCCTCGTCAAGAAGGACGGGATGCCGGAGTACGCCACCCGGCTCTACCACGACCTCAAGCGCCGGGTGCCGGCCTTCTACGATGACAGCGGGGCGGTGGGGCGGCGCTACCGCCGGATGGACGAGGCGGGCACCCCGTACTGCGTGACGGTGGACGGGCAGACGCTGCAGGACGACACCGTGACCGTCCGGCACCGCGACGCGATGAACCAGGACCGGATCGCGGCGGCGCAGCTGCCGGGGTGGGTCGCGGAACGGCTCGGGGAGTGAGGCCGGCCCGACGACCAGGGACTGAGGACGCCATGAGCGGGAAGCTGCGGGAGATCGGCGGGACGAGGCTGCGTCCCGAGAGCCTGATGATGAGCTTCGGGTACGACCCGAAGCTGAGCGAGGGGGCGGTCAAGTGCCCCATCTTCCAGACATCGACCTTCGCATTCGAGTCGGCGGAAGACGGCAAGGCCTTCTTCGAGCTGGCCTATGGACTCCGGGAGCCCCGCCGCGGCGAGCAGACGGGGCTCATCTATAGCCGGCTCAACAACCCCGACCTCGAGATCCTCGAGGGGCGCCTGACGCTCTGGGACGAGGCGGAGGAGTGCGCCGTCTTTGCCAGCGGCATGGCCGCCATCACCACCTCGCTCCTGGCCTTCCTGACCCCCGGCGACGTCCTGGTGCACAGCGAGCCGCTCTACGGCGGCTGCGATCACTTCGTGAAGCACTTCCTGCCGCGCATGGGCGTCCACCCGGTCGGTTTCCCGGCCGGGGTGCCGATCGCGGACCTCGCGGCCGACCTCACGTCCCGCGTGGCGGGCCGCCCAGTGGCGGCGGCGCTCCTGGAGACGCCGGCCAACCCCACGAACGCCCTCATCGACATCCGCGGGATTGCCGACCTGGTGCACGCCCTCGCCGCGCCCGGCCGGCCCGCCGTCGTGATGGTGGACAACACCTTCCTCGGCCCCGTCTTCCAGCACCCGCTCAAGCACGGCGCCGACCTCGTCCTCTATTCGGCCACGAAGTTCATCGGCGGGCACAGCGATGTGATCGCGGGAGCGGCGCTGGGCCGCGGCGAGGTCATGGCCCCCATTCGCACCCTCCGCACCTTCATGGGGACGATGGCCGGGCCCTGGACGGGCTGGCTCCTGCTCCGGAGCCTCGAGACGCTCAAGATGCGAATGACGGCGGCCATGAAGAACGCCCGCTACGTGGCCGATGCCCTTGCCGACCATCCGAAGGTGCAGGCGGTCCACTACCTCGGACACCTGCCGGAATCCTCGCCGCAGTTCGACGTGTACCGCCGGCAGTGCGCCGCTCCGGGGTCAATGATTTCCTTCGAGGTGGTCGGCGGGCAGCCGGCGGCGTTTCGATTCCTCAACGCGCTGCGGATGGTCAAGCTGGCCGTGAGCCTCGGCGGGACGGAGTCGCTCGCCGAGCACCCGGGCTCGATGACCCACGCCGACGTGCCGACGGAGGACCAGGCGCGGATGGGCATCACGCCGGGACTGGTGCGGCTCTCCGTGGGCGTCGAGCACTATGAGGACCTGATCGCGGACCTCCAGGCCGCCCTCGAGTCGGTGTAGGGCGGGGCCATGAAGCTGGAGACGTTCCGGGCGCTGGTGTCGCGGATGGCGACCGAGGTGCCCGAGGAGTTCCTCGACGGCGTGGCGGAGATCACCGTCTCGCCGCGCGCCGTGCCCCACCCGACGCGCGAGGAGATCTTCACCCTCGGCCACTGCATCCCCTTCCACGCGTCCGAGGGCGGCACCCTCGACGAGATCCAGAGCCGCGTGGTCCTCTACCACGGCTCCTTCAAGGCGCTGGCGGAGCTGGATCCGGAGTTCGACTGGCGGACCGAGGCGTGGGACACCCTGACCCACGAGCTGCGGCACCACCTCGAGTGGCGGGCGCGCGAAGGCGCGCTCGAGGCCTTCGACGAGGCCGCGGAGCAGAACTTTGCCCGCGCCGACGGGGAGCCGTTCGACCCCCTCTTCTACCTGGCCGGGGAGGAGGTGGCCGACGGCATCTATCAGGTGGACGACGACTTTTTCGTGGAGCAGGTGGTGCGGACCCTTCCGGCCGCCGTGGACTTCCAATGGCACGGGCGGGCCTACCGGGCGCCGGTGCCCGCGGGAGCCACGCTGCCGGCCTTCCTCAGCGTGGCGGGGGGAGTCCAGCAACCGCCGCCGGGGGAGCTGGTGCTGGTCGTCCGGCGCCGGACAGGCCTCCTGGACTTCCTGCGCCGGGCCACCCCGTTCGTCGCGGCGGTGGAGGCGTCCCCCGGGCCACCCGGTTAGCTTTCGGCCGATTTCCCAGCATCGGAGGACGCCCATGCGGCGCATCGTCATCCTCGGCCTCTCCCTCGTCGCGGCTCCGCTGGCGGCCCAGGGCGCCGGGTATCGGGTCGGCGTGGTCAGCGAGTCGGGCGACATCGTGACCTGGCTCCGCCCCGAGGGGAACACCCTGGTGGTGGACCACGTGGTCCCGGTCGGGATCATGCCGGCCGACATCGACGGCCCCCACAACATCACCGTCTCCCCCGACCAGAAGTGGTATTACGTGTCGATTGCCCACGGGACGCCGTACGGCACCCTCTGGCGCTTCGACGCCCGGAATGACACCGTCGCGGGCCGCGCCCCGCTGGAATACTTCCCCACGACCATCTCAGCCTCGCCCGACGGCGACTTCGCCTTCGTCGCGAACTCCGACTTCCACGGCGACCATCCTCGCGTCAACACCGTCTCGGCGGTGTACACGCCGGACATGGTCACCATCACCGAGATCCCCGCGTGCGACATGCCCCACGGCGTGAAGGTCAACCACGCCGGCACGGCGGTGTGGGTGTCCTGCATGCACAGCGACGAGATCCTCCAGGTGGACGCCGCCACGCTCGACGTGGTGCGCCGGGCCAAGACCGGTTCCGGCATGGCGATGCCGGCCGCCGCGGCGTCGGCCCACGCCGGCATGAATCACGGCACGCCGGCGCCGGCGCCCGCCGCGAGCGCGCCCTCGGGCGCGGTCCCCGCGCCGGCGGTGGACAACGAGTGCGCCCCCACGTTCGTCAGCGTCTCCCGGGACGACCGGACGCTGTACGTGGCCTGCAACCACAAGGGCACGCTGCAGGTGTGGGAGGCCGAGGGGCTCACGATGCAGAAGGAAATCGCGGTGGGGGCGGGCGCCTACAACGTGGAGCCCTCGCCCGACGGGCGGTTCGTGATCGTGACCAACAAGAAGGCGCAGAGCGTGAGCATCGTGGACGCCAGGTCGCTCACGGAGCTGGCCCGGATTCCCACCACCAAGAAGATCGTGCACGGCGTGGCGTACAGCCCGGACGGCAAGTACGCCTACGTCACGCAGGAGTCCATCGGCGCCGACCCGGGGGCGGTGGATGTGATTGACCTCTCCTCGTTGACCCGCGTGAGCTCCACGCCGCTCCCGGCGCAGCCCACGGGCATCACCATTCTCCTCACGCATTGAGCGGACGGCCATGGTCCATCAACTGACGACGACGCTTCCCGGCCCCGAGGTCCTGGCGCGGGCCAAGGCGTTCTTTGCCGAGCGGGTGCCGCACCAGGCGGCCTTCCCGGAGGAGGAGGGGCCCACGTTCGTGACGCTCCGGGGGCAGGGCGGGGAGGAGATCGCGCTGGCCACGCTGCCCGCCGAGGGCGGCACGCTGGTCCGGGCCTCGACCCTCTTCTTCGACCAGGCCATCGGCCGCTTCCTCTCCACGCTGCCGCAGGTGGCGGGAGCGGCGGCATGACCGACGCCCTGCGCCTTCGCGTGACCGTGCAGGACACCTGGGACACCGTCCCCCTCGAGCTCGAGCCGACCGCCTCGATCGCCGAGCTCAAGCTCCGGGCGCTCGTGGCGAGCAACATCGCGCGGGATCCGTCCGAATACCTGGTCAAGTACCGGGGCGCCGCCCTCCGGGACGAGGGCGCCACGCTGGGCGCCGCCGCGGTCGTGGACAACGCCGCCCTGATCGTCCTCCCCGCCCGCCGGCGGCCGGTCAAGTAGCCGGCATCGGCCCTGCCGATGACCGTCGCCGTCTTTTCCCATCCCAGCTGTGAGTGGCACACGCCGGTCGCCGGGCATCCGGAGGCGCCGGCGCGCCTTCGCGCGGTGCTCGGTGCGCTCGCCGGGCGCCCCGGGGCCACGCTCATCACGGCGGACGCCGCCTCGCTCGACGCCCTCCGCGGCGTCCACACCGCCGCCCACCTGGAGCACCTCGTGGCAATGGACGCCGCAGGCGGAGGCCAGCTGGACGAGGACACCTGGATGAGCCCCGGCAGCCTCGAGGCGATGCTCGGCGCCGTGGGGGCGGTGCTGGCCGGCGTGGAGCACGCGCACGCCGGCCAGGGCCACGCCTTCGCGGCGGTGCGCCCTCCCGGGCACCACGCCCTGGCCGATCGCGTCATGGGCTTCTGCCTGGTGAACAACGCCGTCGTGGCGGCGCGGCGGTTCCAGGCGCTGGGGCGGCGTCGCGTGCTGGTGGTGGACTGGGACGTGCACCACGGCAACGGCACCCAGGCCCTCGTGGAACGGGACGCCGACCTCCGCTTCGTGTCGCTCCACCAGTGGCCCTGGTGGCCGTTCACCGGGGCCGCGGAGGAGCGCGGGGTCGGCAACATCTTCAACGTGCCGCGCCCCGCCGGCCTCCCGGCCGAGCGGTACGTCGAGGACCTCTGGGCGGCGATCGCCACCGCCACGACGGATTGGGTTCCCGACGCCGTGATCGTCTCGGCTGGGTTCGACGCCATGGCCGGCGATCCCCTCGGCGGCTTCACCCTCGAGCCGGCGCACTACCGGGCCCTCACCGAGCGCCTCCGTGAGCGGGCGCCCGACGCCCCGATTCTCGGCACGATGGAAGGGGGCTACAACCCGTCCCGCCTGGCCGACGGCGTCGTGGCGCACGTACAGGCGCTCGGATAGCTTTCCCGGGCGACGTTCCTCCCCATCAACGGACCCTTCCATGCTCCGTCTCCAGGCCGAATACCTCGCCCTCCGCACCAAGCATCCGTTCATCATCGCGCGCGGCGGCCAGAGCGACTACCGCACCGTCTGGGTTCGCGTGACGGACGGCGACGGCCTGGAAGGCTGGGGCGAGGCGGCGCCGACCCGATTCTATGGCGAGACCCCCGAGACGGTGATGGAGACGCTGCAGGTGTACGCCCAGCAGCTGCCGGCCGACCCCTTCGACCTCGAGGAGACCGACCGGAGGCTGGAGACAGCCCTCAAGGGGAACCCCTCCGCCCGCGCCGCCATCTCGGCGGCAATGCACGACCTGGTGGGCAAGCGACTCGGCGTGCCCGTCTACCAGCTCTGGGGGCTCGACCCGGCCAAGGCGCCGCAATCCACCTTCACCATTGGCATCGACACCCCGGAGCGGATCCGGATGAAGGTGGCCGAGGCCGCCGAGTACCCGATCCTCAAGATCAAGCTGGGGAGTGATCGCGACCTCGAGATCCTGCGGGCCATCCGCGAGGCCACCGATCGCGAGCTCCGGGTGGACGCCAATTGCGGGTGGACGGTCAAGCACACCCTCCGGATGCTGCCGGTGCTCGAGGAATTCGGCGTGACGGTGCTGGAGCAGCCTCTGGTGCCCACCGACCTCGACGGCCTCTCCCTCATCCGCCGGGCGGCGAGGATCCCGCTCATCGCCGACGAGTCCTGCCGGGTGGCCAGCGACATTCCCGCGCTGGTCGGCAAGGTGGACGGCATCAACATCAAGCTGGCCAAGTGCGGCAGCCTTCGCGAGGCGCTGCGGATGATCGCCATCGCGCGGGCGCACCACCTCACCGTCATGGTCGGCTGCATGATCGAGAGCTCCCTCGCGATCACTGCCGCCGCCCACTTCACGCCGCTGGTGGACATCGTGGACCTCGACGGCGCCGCGCTCCTTTCCGTGGATCCCTTCACGGGAGCCGGCATCGCGGGCGGCCAGGTTCGCCTTCCCACCGGCCCGGGGCTCGGCGTCCGGCCGCGATGACCGACCGGTTTGCGCACGTCGCGCTTCCGCTCCCACTCCCCACTCCCTACAGCTACCAGATTCCCGAGGCCCTGGCCGACCGAGTGGCGGCCGGGGCGCGGGTCGTGGTGCCCGTCCGCGGGCGGGAACTGATCGGCGTCGTCACCGCCGTCGAGGTGCCCGCGCCGGACGCCGTCGCGCGCGCCATCCTGGCCACGCCGGACGCCGAGCCCGCGCTCCCGGCACCTCTCCTCCGCACCGTCGAATGGATGGCCGGGTACTACGGGGCGCCACTCGGGCTGGCGCTGCGGGCCGCGCTCCCGGCCGGCCTCTGGGGGAGCTCGGAGGTCGTGGTGGAAGTGGCCGACGCGCGGCGGGTGCCGGGCGGCACGGGGGGAGAGGTCCTCCGCTGGCTCGACCGCAAGGGAGGCAGCGCACCCGTCCGCGCCATTGCGCATGGCATGAAGCGTCCGGTGTGGGACGCGGTGGATCGCCTGGCGCGCGTCGGCGCCGTGACGCTGCAGGTGATCCCGCCCGACACCGGCGGGGACGTGGCCACCGAGCGCCTTCTCGTGCTGCGCGCAGGGCGTGCGACGCTGCTCGAGCGGCAGGAGCTCTTCCGCACGACCCCCCGGCAGCGCGCCCTCTTCGAGGCGGTCGAGCAGCTCGGCGGGAGCGCGTCGGTGGGTCACCTGCGCACCCAGCTCGGATTCAGCGACGCCCTCATCCGCGCCCTCGCCGCTCGCGGACTGGCGCGCGTCGAGGAGGTGGAGCGCCATCGGGACCCGTTTGCCGGCGAGGAGGGCACGCCGCCGCCCGGCGCCCTCACCGACGCGCAGCGGGCCGCCCTCGCGCGGGTGGAGGAAGTCGCGCCCGGCGACGGCGCGCTGCTCTTCGGGGTCACCGGGAGCGGCAAGACGCTGGTGTACCTCGAGGCCATCCGCCGCGGGCTCGAGGACAATCGTGGCGCCATCATCCTCGTCCCCGAAATCAGCCTCACCCCGCAGACGGTCCGCCGGGTGCGCGGGATGTTCGGCGACGAGGTGGCGGTCCTCCACAGCGGCCTCTCCGACGGGGAGCGGGCCGACGCCTGGCGGGCGCTCCGCCGGGGCGAGCGGCGGGTGGCGGTGGGGGCGCGCTCGGCGGTGTTTGCGCCGGTGGTGTCGCCCGCGGTGATCGTGGTGGACGAGGAGCACGAGGGCTCGTACAAGAACGGCGAGTCTCCCCGCTACCACGCCCGCGAGGTGGCGGCGGTGCGCGCGCGCCTCGAGGGGGCGCGCCTCGTGCTCGGGAGCGCCACGCCGTCGGTCGAGAGCTGGGCGGAGGGGCGGGAAGGCGGTCGGCTGGCGGTCATCCGCCTCCCGGAGCGGGCGGGGGCCGGGGCCCTTCCGCCCGTCGAGCTGGTGGACCTCCGGAGCGAGCCGAAGGTGGCCGCCGCCGGCGCCATCCCGTGGTCGGAGAGGCTCGATGCGGCGGTGGATCGCGTCCTGGCGCGGGGCGAGCAGGGCATGTTGCTGCTCAATCGGCGCGGGTTCGCCGCGTTCCTGCAGTGCCCCGGGTGCGGGCACGTTCCCGACTGCCCGCGCTGCTCGATCAGCCTGACCGTCCACTCGGCGCCGCCGGCGCTCCGCTGTCACTACTGCGCGCACGAGGAGTCGCTCCACGTGGCGTGCCCGGTGTGCAGCCATCCGGTGGTCCGGATGCGCGGCATCGGCACGCAGCAGCTCGAGCGCTGGCTTGCCGAACGGTATCCGATGGCGCGCCTGGCGCGGATGGACCTCGACACCACCACCACCAAGTGGGCCCACCACCGCATCCTCTCCGCCGTCGAGCGGCGGGAGGTGGACCTCCTCCTCGGCACGCAGATGATCGCCAAGGGGCTCGACTTCCCGAACGTGACCCTGGTGGGCGTGGTGGACGCCGACACCGCCCTGCACCTGCCGGACTTCCGGGCGGCGGAGCGGACCTTCCAGCTCATTGCGCAGGTGGCGGGGCGGGCGGGGCGGGGGCCGCTCGGCGGTCGGGTGATCGTGCAGACGCGACAGCCCGGGCACCACGCCCTCCTGCGCGCCGCCGCGCACGACGCCGCGGGCTTCCTCGACGAGGAGGTGCGCCAGCGGGAGTCCCCGCCCTACCCGCCAGTGACGGGGCTGGTGAACCTGGTCGTGTCCGGCACCGAGGAGGCCGACGTCGGGAAGGTGGCGGCGGAGGTGGCGGAGTGGGCGGATGCGCTGGCGGCGCGCCACCGCCTCGGCGTGACCGTGCTCGGGCCGGCACCCTGTCCGCTGGCGCGCATCAAGACGCGGTGGCGCTGGCACGTGGTGCTCAAAGGGGAGGGCGCCACCCTGGGCCGCGTGGTGCGCTACGCCGCCCTCCACCTGGGGGGCCATCGGGAGCCGCGGGTCACGATCGACCGCGACCCGGTGAGCCTCCTCTAGGGGTAGCCGACACCCAGGCCGGCGTAGAGCGCCCGGCGCGGCGCCGGCTCGTACACCCGGCCGCCGATGCCGTTGACTGTTACCGCACCGACATAGGAGCGGTCGAAGAGGTTGGTCACGCCGAGGAACGGCGAGAGTCGCATCCCCGCCACCACTCCCTCCCATCCGAGCACGACGTTCGTCACCCCACCGGCGATGCCGCCCGGCATGCCGGCGACCGGCGTTCCCCATCCGTTGACGAAGAGGGTGTTGGCGTCGTCGGCGTAGACCCGCGTGCTGAGCGAGAGGTCCACATCGAGGTACGCTCCGGTCCATGGGGCGGCGCGGAGGCCGACGCGCAGGAACGACTCCGGGACGGCGGGCAGCGTGTTCCCGTCGAGCGTGTCCACCGTGGCGCCCGACACGAGGCGATAGTGATCGAACCGGAAGTGGCTGTAGGTGTAGCTCACGAAGGCCCGCACCGCGGGGGTCACCGTCACGTCCACCCGCGCCTCGATCCCGCGGTTGTCCACTCGGCCGGCGTTGGTGAAGTAGGCCCGGCCGCCGACCTCGGTGTACTGGGTGATGGCGTCCTCGACCCGGGTGGCGTAGCCCGCCACGCTCCAGGTGACGCCGCGCCAGGTGCCGCGGCCGCCCAACTCGAAGGTCACCGACGTCTGCGGGCCGAGGTCCGGGTTGAAGCCGCCGGTGACCCCCGGGGAATTGGCGAGCTCGGTGGTGGTGGGCGTCTCGAAGGAGGTGGCCACCGAGAGGTAGGGAATCGCCGCCGGTGACACCAGGTAGCTCACGCCGAGGTGCCCGCTCGGCGCCTCCATGGTCCGCTGCCCGCTCTGGTCGATTCCGTCGGCCAGGAAGTGGTCGGTCACCTCGAAGGACAGCCAGTCGTACCGGAGGCCGGCCGACAGGGACACGCCCGACGGCGCGTTCCAGGTCAGTTGCGCAAAGGGGCCGACCTCCGTCACCCGTTCGTCCTGGTCCTGGATGAGGGTGTCGGGCCGACCGCCGACGGCGCGGGAGTTGGTGCGCTGGTCGTGCATCGACTGCAGGTCGATCCCAAAGTTGATGCGGACGGCGCCGGTAGCGGCGCCCAGGGGGGTGATGCCCATCAGCCGGAGCCCGCCGAGCGACCGGTCGAGCGCCACGTAGGTGCCGACATCGGGGCCCGGTCCCTGGGGCGGAGGCGCGGCCAGCGGATTGCGCACCGTCCGGCCGATGCCGAACAGCACCGCCTGGTACTCGCTCCCGCCGGGGGTGACATGGAGCAGCGTGAGGGACGCCTGACCCTGCTGGACCGCCTTGCCGGCGTCACGGAGGAGGTTGTTGGGCGCGGCGGAATCGCGGTTGGCCTCGTACTCCGCAAAGGTCAGCGCCCCGGGGTTGTCGGCCACGGGCTGGTCGGTGTAGCGGAGCCGGAACGCCAGCGAGGTCGAGCCGGAGAGCGGGAGGTCGCCGCCAAGGCTCAATGTGGACAACTGCGACCCGCTGTGCTGGCGGAAGCCCAGCCAGTCGGTGTGCGAGAGGGCGAGCGTGGCGGCGAGGGGGCCGGTGTGTCCCGCCGCAAGGAGATTGGCCTTGAGCATCCCGAAGTCGCCGACGACCAGGCGGCCCTGCGTGGCGCTGCCGGTGGCCGGGGCGGCGGAGGTCGCCAGGCTCAGGACCCCTCCCGAGGCGTTGCCGTAGAGCGAGGAGGCGTTGCCCCGGAGCACCTCGATGCGGGAGACGGCGTCGAGGTCCACGTTGGTCATCTGGCTCTGGCCGTCGGGCGCGGTCTGCGGCACGCCGTCGAGGAGCACCTGGATTCCTCGGATGCCGAAATTGGCGCGGGCGCCCACGCCGCGGATCGTCACCCGCTCGTCCAGCGAAAAGTTGTACCGGTTGGCGACGTACACCCCCGGCAGTTCGTTGAGCGACTCGCTCAGGCCCAGGGTCGGGCGGCCGCGCCGAATGGCGGCGGAATCGAGCACCGACACCGCTGCCGGCACGCGCTGGAGCGATTCCGGCACGCGGGTGACGCCGACGGAGATGTCGGGCAGGACGACCACGCCGGAGTCGCGCCGGGCGGAGTCCGGCACCTGGGCCGCCACGCCCGGGGCCAGCGCCACCGCGAGGGTCAGGCAGATCGAGGCGGCTTGGGATGGGCGAACGGGGCGGGCGGGGTGCGCCACGCGGCGGGCCTCGCGATAGGTGAAGGAGCACCGTGCTGGCCAAAGGTGGGCCGGATCGGTGGCGGCTTCAAGGGCGCTTGAATCCCCCCCCGTCCCGCGCCTATGATTCCCGCTCCCATGGCGACTCCCAAATACACACCGCCCGACTTCCGCTCGGCGCCGCTCCGTGGCGCGCCGGCCGCGCGATTTGCGCCGCTCCCGGCCGACGGGGTCCTCCCCGAGGGGTTCTTCTCGACGTCGAACCTCCCGACCTACGTCCACCTGGGTGGCGGCACCTGGCGCATGCCCACACGGCCCCGCATGGACTGCGTGATCGTCCGCAACGGCACGGAATTGTCCGTGGCCGAGCCGCGCCGCCTCCGCCGGGGCGACGAGATCGTGATGGGGCAGGCGGAGGACGGCTCGGAGGGGGTGCTGGTCCACGCCGCCGGGTTCCTGGCGGGCTCGCACAGCGCCAACGAGTTCCGGTTCATGTCCACCGAGGTGAGCCGCGAGCGCCCCGTCAACTACGAGGTGCTCGCCGCCCGGCTCGGCGAGGAGCGGGCCCGCGGCGGGTACGTGCTCTGGGTGGTGGGGCCGGCCCTGGTGCACTCGCGGGCGCGGGCCGACCTCGAGTGGTTCATCCGGCAGGGGTACGTGCAGGCGGTGCTGGCCGGCAATGCCGTGGCGGTGCACGACATCGAGGCCGCCATCTTCGGCACTACGCTTGGCATGTCCAACACCGGGCAGCCCACCGAGGGCGGGCACGGGCTCCACATGCGGGCCATCAACCAAGTGCGCGCGCTGGGCAGCATCGAGCGGGCGGTGGAGACGGGGCTCATCCGGAGCGGCATCATGCACGCGCTGGTGACCGCCAAGGTGCCCTACATCCTGGCCGGCTCGATCCGCGACGACGGCCCGCTGCCGGGCGTCCTCTCGGACGGCCTGGCCGCGCAGGACGCCATGCGCGAGCACACCGTCCGCGCCACGGGGGCCATCTTCGTGGCCACCGCGCTGCACGCCATTGCCGTGGGCAACATGCTGCCGGCCTTTCACACCCACTACGACGGCGTGCCCAGCGAGCTGATGACCATCTGCGTGGACCAGACCGAGTTCGTGGTCAACAAGCTCAAGGACCGGGGCACCCACCAGGCGTACGGGGTGGTGACCAACGCGCAGGACTTCATGCACGTCCTCCGGCTCTACGTGGAACGATGGGAACAGGGTACCCGCTAGCCGCGCCGGCGGAGCCGGGGACCGGGGCCGGCTGGGAGCGGTTGGCCCAGGCGGTGGCCGCCGAGGTGCCGGTGGCCGAACTCGACGGGCTCTGGGTATTCCGTCCCTTCCGGCGCGACGGCAAGGAGTACGGCACCGCCATCCTCTCCCGCCGCGAGGGCGACCGCCTCGTGATCTACACCGCCCGCTACGCCCACACCCTTAAGGGGAAGAAGCGTGGCGAGTTTGCCTCCGAGCTGGCCGAGGTGGGGCGGGGCCCCCTCGAGGCGCTCGACGAGCTCGTGGCGCTGGTGCCGAAGCGCACGGAGGAGGAGCCTCCCGTCCGCATCCCGGTCCTCCGCTGGTATCCTGCCGGGCCCGATGGCGCACCTGACCTCGGCTGAGGTTGCCGACCTCCTCGAGCGCTTCCGCGCCTACCTCCGCGAGCACCGCCAGCCGGTCACCCGCCAGCGCGACCTCGTGGCCCAGACGGTCTTCACTTCCACCGATCACCTCAGCGCCCCGGCCGTCCACCAGCGCCTGACGCGGGACCGCCACCACGTAAGCGTGGCCACCATCTACCGCACGCTCGATTTGCTGGTTGAGAGCGGGCTCATCCGGCGCCATGAATTCGGCGACGGGTTCCGCCGCTACGAGGGTGCGCCGCCCCAGGGCTCCCACGGACATTTCGTGTGCGCCGAGTGCGGCGGGGTGGAGGAGTTCGCCAACGAGCGACTGGAGCGGATGCTCCCGATCATCGCCGACGAGCACCAGTTCCGGTACGTGCGGCACCGGGTGGAGCTCCACGGCACCTGCCGCGCCTGCCAGCGGCGCGCCCTGGAGGCACTCTGAACCCGCCCGACCAGCTCGGATTTGCCGTGGCCTTCGCCGCGGGGGTGCTGAGCTTCCTTTCCCCCTGCGTGCTTCCCCTCGTGCCGAGCTACCTGGGGTTCGTCACCGGCATGACGCTCGAGGAACTGGGCGACCGGCGGCGGCTGGCGATGCTGCACTCGCTCCTCTTCGTCCTCGGCTTCTCACTCGTCTTCGTCCTCCTCGGCGCCAGTGCCACCGCCCTCGGCGCCGCCCTCAAGTACTACCAGGTCTGGCTGCAGCGCGTCGGCGGCGTGCTGATCATTCTCTTCGGGCTCTATGCGATGGGGGTGCTCAAGCTCGGGGCGCTGCAGCGGGAGCAGCGCGTCCACCTGGACCGGAAGCCGCTCGGCTACCTGGGGTCGGTGCTGGTCGGGATGGCGTTTGCGGCGGGGTGGACGCCCTGCATCGGGCCGATCCTGGGGGGGATTCTCGGCATGGCGGCCACGCAGGGGGACGTGGCGCACGGCACCGCGCTCCTCGCCGCCTATTCGGCGGGGCTCGCGGTGCCGTTCCTCGTGGCCGCGTGGGCCATGGAGGGGTTCCTCGACTGGTTCCAGCGGTTCCGCCGCTACCTGCCCTGGGTCATGCGGGCCAGCGGCGCCCTGCTCGTCTTCGTCGGCCTCCTGATGGTCACGGGCGAGTTCACCCGGCTCGCCGGGTGGCTGCAGGCGCTGACGCCTGAATTTCTGCGCGGGCGGCTGTAGCCGGTCCCGGCCGTCCCCGCTCAGTCGGCCAGGAAGTACTCGACGGTGCTCACCACGCGGATCCGCTTGGCAATCTGCTGCTGCTCCTGGATTCCCGGGGCCTGGTCGCGCGGGAGGATCTCGAACACGCCCTGATTGGCCCGGCGGATGCCGCCGAGGCGGCTCTTCGAGTCGGCCGCGAACTGGTCGGCGGCCTCGCGCGCCCGCGCCGTGGCCTCGGCGATCATCTGCGGCTTGAGGTCGTTGAGCCCCGTGAAGACGAAGGTCGGTCCCCCCCCGCCGTACTCCTGCCCGGACGAGAAGACCACGCCGGCCTGCACCAGCTCCCCCACCTTCTGGCTTGCGGCCAGCACCTTGAGCGGCTCGGCGCTCCGCACCATCAGCGTCTGGTTGATCACGTAGCGGGTGGCCACGTCCGAGGTCCGGTACTGGTTGGTGTAGGCGTCGGTCACGGAGAACGCCTGCAATTCGGTGTTGAGGGTGTCGATGCCCTGCCGCGCCAGGAACCGGCGCACCTGGCCGAGCTGGGTCTCCAGCCGGCCGTAGGCGCGGGCCAGGTCGTTGTCGCTCACCACCAGCCGGAGCGGCCAGAGGGCCAGGTCGGCCTGGGCGTCACGCTCGGCGATGCCCTTGACCGTCACCACCCTGTCCGCCATCCGCATCCGCGCGATGCCGGTGCCCATGAACCAGCCCCCAGCTACGAGACCGGCCGCCAGCACCACCGCGCCGATCACCGTGGGCTCCACCTTTCTCATTGCGAGCACCTTTCCATCATTGAAGTCACGAAATCACGAAAAGACGAAAGCACGAACCCCACGCGACCCCTCCTTTCTCCTTTCTCCTTCCGCCCCTCCTTTCTCCCTCCTCTTTTCTCTCTTCTCCCTTCCAGGTTCTCAAGTCCCTAGCTTTCGATCTGCGCCTCGATCTCCTGCCGACGGAGAAGTTCCCAGTAGCGCCCGCCCAGGGCCAGGAGGTCGGCGTGGATGCCCTCCTCCACGATCCGGCCGCCGTCGAGCACGATGATCCAGTCGGCGTCGCGCACCGCAGCAAGCCGGTGGGAAATGATCACGCTGGTGCGCCCTGCCAGCGCCCCCCGCAGCTCCCGGAGGATCCGCGCCTCGGTGTGCGCGTCCACCGCGCTCAGGGCGTCGTCCAGCACGAACACCGGCGGATCCTGGGCGAGGGCCCGCGCGATGGCGGCGCGCTGCTTCTGCCCGCCCGAGAGATTGATGCCCCGTTCCCCGAGCATGGTGTCGTAGCCGTCGGGGAGGTCGGGCAGGGCCTCGGTGAGCTGGGACACAGCGGCCACCCGCTCGAGGCGCCCATCATCGGGGGCGCCGAGGAGGACGTTTTCCCGGACCGTGGCGCTGAAGAGGAAGGTCTCCTGCGGCACCATGCCGAGGTTTACCCGGAGTTCCTCGAGCGCCAGGGCGCGGATGTCCTTCCCGTCGAGCAGCACCCGCCCGCGGTCTGGGTCGTAGCTCCGGGCCAGCAGCTCGGCCACGGTGGACTTGCCTGAGCCGGTGGCGCCGACGATGGCCAGCGAGCGCCCCGCTTCGACGTGGAAGGAGATGTCCTGCAGCACCCAGCCGCGGTCGGGGGCGCCGGGATAGGCAAACCACACACCCTCCATCGCGATGCTCCGCGCCCCGCGCCGGGGCGGGAGGAGGGCCGGGTTGGCCGGCGACGCGATGGCCGGCCGTTCGCGGAAGAGGGCATTGATCCGGCCCATCGCCGCCTCGCCCCGCTGCACCAGGGTGATGGCCCAGCCAAGCGCGATGAGCGGCCAGGCGAGCATCACGAGGTACACGCCGAAGGCCACGTACTCGCCGATGGACACGGTGCCGTTGATGACGAGCCGGCCGCCGAACGCCAGCACCACCACGCCGCCCAGCCCGGCGAGGAGGGCCAGGAGGGGGTTGAAGGCCCCCTGCGCGCGGGCCAGCGCCACGTTTCGCTCGCGGTACTCGTCGTTGAGCCGGCGGAATTCGGCGGTCTCCGCCGCCTCCTGCCGGTAGGCGCGGACGATCCGGACGCCGGAGAGGTGCTCGTGCACGTGGCTCGTCAGGACGGAAAACTGGTCCTGGATGGCGAGCGAGCGGCGGTGGATCTGCTGCCCGAGGAGGATCATCACCACCGGCAGGCCCAAGAGGGGCAGGAGCGCCAGCAGGGTCAGGCGCGGGCTCATGGCCAGCATGGCGGGAAGCACCATCGAGAACCGGACGGCCGTGTCCGACATGTACATCAGCGCCGGCCCGGCGGTCATCCGGGCGGCCAGGAGGTCATTGGTGGAGCGCGCCATCAGGTCGCCGGTGGAGGCGCGGTCGTAGAAGGCGGGGGAGAGCCGCTCGAGCTGGCGAAAGAGGTCGTTGCGGAGGTCGTACTCGACGAGGCGGCTCCCGCCGTTGAGGAGCTGGCGCATCCCGAAGCGCGCCACGCCCCCCGCGAGCGTCACCCCCACCAGGAGGAGGCTGGCCTGGGCCACCGCACGGCCCGCCCCTCCCGCGGCGATGATGTTGACGCCCCGCTCGAGGAGCTTGGGGCCGAGGGTGATGAGGCCGTTCGACACGACCACGCATACCATGCCGACCAGGTAGGTGCCGCGGTACCTGGCGATGTACGGCCAGAGGGCGCGCAATTCCTTCAGCATGTTCCTATATTTCCGTGCATCATGTTCGGAAATGTCGCCGGGCGCCGAGGTGTCCGGCAAGTTGCCCTGACAGGAGACTCCCGATGCGCACCCTTCTGACTTCCCTCTGTGTCCTTGGCCTGGCCGCCTGTGGTGGTGGCGGCGGCGACAAGGGCGCCGCGACGGCCGACAGCCTGAGCCGCGACCTCCAGCTGGCCCAGCAGGACACGACGGCCGCCCTGAACGATACGGCCACCGCGCCGGCGGCCACCCCGACGCCGCCCCCGGCCCAGGCTCCCAAGCCCGCCCCGGCACCGGCGCCCAAGCCCAAGCCGCCGGCGCCCAAGCCGGCGCCGTCGCTGGCCGCCGGCACCACCTTTGCCGCCGCCGCCAACGACAGCGTGAGCTCGCGGACCACCAAGTCGGGCGGGACGATGAAGGCCACCGTCGGCGCCGACGTGAAGGCGGCGGACGGCCGGGTGGTCATCCCCGCCGGGTCAGTAGTGACGATCACCCTGACTCAGTTCAAGTCGGCGGCGAGCAAGGGAGGGAAGGAGACCTTCGCGGCCTCGGTCACCTCCGTCTCCATCAACGGCACCAGCTATCCGATCAGCGGGACCGTGGACCACCTCGACTACACGCTCAAGGGGCGGGGCATCACGGGCGGGACGGTGGCGAAGGTCGGAGCCGGCGCCGCCGCGGGCGCCCTGCTCGGCCAGGCCATCGGGAAGAACACCACCGGCACCGTGGTCGGGGGCGTGGCGGGTGCGGCTGCTGGCGCCGCAGTGGCCAACGAGACCGGCGACCAGGACATCACCATCCTGCCGGGCGCCGCGGTGACGATGACGCTGTCGGAGGCGTTCACCGCGAAGTAGGGCTGCTTGCGGCCCCCCGGATTGGCCGGCAGATTGGCGCCAACTCCGGGGGGTACGCCGATGGCACCATCCCTGTCCCTCAGGCACCCGCAATGCCTCGCGGGTGCACTCCTCCTCTTCTGCGCCTGCTCCGGCCGTGACCGCACGCCTCCGCCCCTGTCGGGCGAGGCGTCGGCGGCGCTCGTCCGCGCGATCGCGGACAGCGCGCTCGCGGCCATCTTCTCGCGCTACCCGGAGAGCAAGACCTACATCGGGATCGCCGGCGCGACGCACGACGGCCTCCACGACAATTCGATCGCGACCATGCGCCGCCATGAGGCCGAGGATGACCGCTGGCTGGCAGAGCTGGCGCCGGTCGTCGGCGACTCCCTGCTGGGCCGGCCCGAGTGGGCGCTCTATGGCTCGTTGAAGGAGATGTTCGAGGCCGGGGTGCAGAACCGGGTGTGCCGCGACGAACTGTGGGCGGTGGACCAGATGGGAGGGTGGCAGACCTCCCTGCCGTACCTCGCCAGCATCCAGCCGGTCGGGTCCGACAGCCTTCGGGGCCAGGCGCTGGTGCGCTGGCGGCAGGTGCCACGGTATGTCGACGTGGAGATCGAGAGCCTTCGCGAGGGGCTCCGGCTGGGGTATTCGGCGCCGAAGGGAACGGTCCGGCTGGTCATCGGCCAGCTCGACCGCCTGCTCGCGCCGCCGCCCGACAGCTCGGAGTTCTATTCGCCCGCGGCCCGAGACTCGTCTCCCGCCTTCGCCGCGGCATTCCGGGCCCTCGTGGCGGACAGCATCAACCCGGCGCTGGCGCGCTACCGCGACTTCCTCCGCGACACCTACCTGCCGGCGGCGCGCGAGACCTTCGCCATCTCCGCGCTTCCCAACGGCGCCGCCTGCTACCGGGCCAGCGTGCGGGCCTGGAGCACGGTGGACATCTCGCCGGACTCGCTCTACAACCTGGGCCTTGCCCAGATGGCGCTCATCGAGCGAGAGATGCAGGTAATCGCGGAGCGGAGTTTCGGGACCTCCGACGTGCCCGGGCTGTTGCGGCAGTTCAAGACCGACCCCAGGTACATGTTCACGACGCGGGCCGAGATCATGGCGTACTCCCGCGACGCGGTGGACCGGGCGTGGGCGGTGATGCCCCAGTGGTTCGGGGTGCTTCCCAAGGCCAAGGTGACGATCGAGCCGGTCCCGAGCTTCCGGGAGACGTCCGCGGTGGGTGAGTACGCCAGTGCCGCAGAGGACGGCAGCCGGCCGGGCACCTTCTTCATCAGCACCTACCACCCCGAACAGCGGAGCCGCGCCGGTCCGCAGGCGGTGGCCTTCCACGAGACGATTCCCGGGCACCACCTCCAGATCACGATCGCGCGAGAGCAGCAGGGCGAGAACCACCAGCTGATGCGGTACCTGGGGAACAGCGGGTTCTCGGAGGGGTGGGGGCTGTACGCTGAACGGTTGGCGGACGAGATGGGACTCTACTCCAGCGACCTCGACCGGATGGGGATGCTCTCGGAGCAGGCCTGGCGGGCCGCACGGCTGGTGATCGACCCGGGACTGCACACCAAGGGCTGGACCCGGGAACAGGCCATCGACTACCTGGCGTCACACACGACCGTCATCCAGGGCGAGGCCGCCTCCGAGATCGACCGCTACATCACCTGGCCGGGGCAGGCCACCTCCTACATGCTGGGCATGCTGGAGATTCGCCGGCTCAGGACCCAGGCGGAGAGCACCCTTGGGCCGAGGTTCGACATCAGGGCGTTTCATGACCAGGTGCTGCAGGACGGCGCCGTTCCCCTGCCACTCCTCCAGACCAGGATCAACCGGTGGGTGGCCGCGGAGCGATCGCGGGAGCCGTCGCCCTAGTACCCCGCGCCCCCCCCGCCCAGCCGCGGATCGCTGACCCCCTGCCATCCGGTGGGGGTCCGGATGATCGCCTCGATGTCTCCGGTGTAGCCCCCCTCGTTCACGGTGTGCCCCATCCGCTCCAGCGCCTGGATGACCGCGGGCTGGAATCCGCCGCGCTCGATGCGGACCACGTCGGGGAGTCCCTGGTCGTGGAGCCGCGGCGCGGTGACCGCCTCCGGGAGTGTCATCCCGTGGTCGAGGATGTTGCTGATCACGTGGTAGACCATCGTGATGATGCGGGGCCCGCCCGGCGTGCCCACCACCAGCCGGAGCTGGCCGTCGGGGCCCACCACCATGCTCGGCGTCATGGCGGAGAGGGGGCGCTTGCCGGGCTGGATGGCGTTGGAGTCGCCCTGCACCAGGCCGTACATGTTGGGCCGGCCGGGGGCCGAGGCCAGGTCGTCCATCTCGTCGTTGAGGAGAAAGCCGGCGCCCGCCACCGTCACCCCGCTGCCGTAGCTGTTGTTGAGCGTGGTGGTGATGCTGACGGCGTTGCCCTCACCGTCCACGATGGAATAGTGCGTGGTGGAGGGGCCGTCCTTGAGGCCGGGCCGCAGCTCCTCGGGGGGCGTGGCACGCTTCGGGTTGATGGTGGCCCGCCGCTCGGCGGCGTACTGCTTGGAGAGCAGCTGCTCGACCGGGTTGTGGACGAATCCCGGGTCGCCGAGGTAGGCGTTCCGGTCCATGAAGGCGCGGGCCATCGCCTCCGACTCGAGGTGCATGAGCTCCGCCGAGCCGAAGGGCGGCAGGGGGGAGTATCCCTCCATGATATTGAGGATCATCCCCATCGTCGTCCCGCCGGAGCTGGCCGGCGGCATCGAGTAGATGGTGTCGCCGCGGTAGGTCAGGAGGATCGGGTCGCGCCAGTACGCCTTGTAGTTGGCCAGGTCGGCGTGGGTAATCAGCCCGCCGCTCCGCTCCATCTCCGCCACGATGAGGTCGGCGGTGCGCCCGGTGTAGAAGCCGGCGGCGCCCTTGTCCCGGATGAGTTCAAGGGTGCGGCCCAGGTCGCGCTGCACGAACGTGGTGCCGGGTTGCGGCGGGTGACCGCCGGGGAGGAACTGGGCCCGGGAGGCGGGGAAGAGGTAGAGGCGCGACATCTCGTCGCCGATCGACTCGGTGCGGTACTCGTCCACCAGGAAGCCGTCGTTGGCGAGCGCAATCGCGGGGTTGATCACGTCGGCAAAGGGCAGCCGCCCGAACCGGCGGTGGGCCTCGATGAGGCCGGCCACCGACCCCGGCACCGCCGCGGCCAGCGCGCCGGTCACGCTCAGGTCGTTCGGGTCGCCGTCGGGCTCGAGGTACATGTCGCGCGAGGCGCCGGAGGGGGCCATCTCGCGGTAGTCGAGAGCGTACACGGCGCCGCCGGCCTCACGGTAGAGCATGAACCCGCCGCCGCCGATGTTGCCGGCCTCAGGGTGCACCACCGCCAGCGCAAAGCCGACCGCCACCGCGGCGTCCACCGCGTTGCCGCCGGCCTGGAGGATGTCTCGGCCGACCCGGCTGGCAATCGGGCTGCCCGAGACGACGACCGCCGTCGGTGCGTCGGTGACGATCGCCTTGCCGGCAAACTTCCATCCGTCGGCCACGCCCGAGGGCGCGGGCCCGGCGCAGGCGGAGAGCGACAACACCAGCGCGGCGGCGGGGGCGAGTGGGCGCACGGGAATCCTCGGGCGAGGGTGGTGGTGGGAGGTTGCCCCGACGCGACGGGGCGCCCTAATTTATCCAAATCTTCCCGGCGGCAAGCCCGCTCCCCCACCCCAGGCCAGGTGCTCCCGTGCGCGACCCCAGGCTCACCGAGCGGCGCAACCCGAGCAGCACGGCCATCGACACCGCCTCCAGCCTCGAACTCGTGGACCTCATGGCCGGCGAGGACGCCCGCGTGCCCGCCGCCGTGGCCGCCGCGCGCGAACCGATCGCCCGGACCATCGACCTCATTGAGGCGGCATTCCGCGCCGGGGGGCGGCTCTTCTATGTGGGGGCCGGCACCAGCGGCCGGCTCGGCGTGCTCGACGCCTCGGAGTGCCCGCCGACCTTCGGTTCCCCCCCCGAGATGGTGCAGGGGATCATCGCCGGGGGCCTGCCGGCGCTGGTCAAGTCGATCGAGGGCGCGGAGGACGACCTCAACGCCGGCATCGGCGCCATGGACGAGCGTCGCGTCGGCGAGCACGATGTCGTGGTCGGGATCGCCGCCAGCGGCACCACGCCGTTTGTCCGCGCCGCCCTCGGCCGGGCCCAGGCGCTCGGGGCCCGCACGGTGTTCCTGAGCTGCACCGAACCGCCGCAGGTGCTCAGCGACACCTGCGACGACTGCATCACGGTGCCGGTCGGCCCCGAGGTGGTGACCGGGTCCACCCGCCTCAAGGCGGGCACCGCCACCAAGCTGGTGCTGAACATCCTCACCACAGGCGCCATGGTGCGGCTCGGCAAGACCTACGGCAACCTGATGGTGGACCTGCAGGTGCGGAACCAGAAGCTCCAGGACCGCGGCGAGCGGATCGTGATGGAGGTGGGGCAGGTGGACCGGGCGGCGGCGCGGGCCGCGCTCGAGGCGGCTGGCGGCAGCGTCAAGACCGCCATCGTGATGGTGCGCACCGGCACCACGCGCGCCGACGCCGAGCGGCGGCTTGTGGAGGCCCACGGTCGGCTCCGCGTGCTCCTCGGCGATCCTCCCGCGGTGTCGCACGACTGATGGAGCGGCCCTCGCTCATCGTCGGGCTCATGTCGGGCACCTCGCTCGACGGGATGGACGCCGCGCTGGTGCGGTTCCAGGGTCCCACGCGCGCCGAGCTCGTGGCCTTCGCCTCGCGGCCGTACGACCACGAGGAACGCGCCGAACTCAAGGCCGGGCTGGAGGGGCGGGCCGCCGCGCCGGCGCTGGCTCGGCTGCATGTGCGGATCGCCGAGTGGGCGGTGGACGCCGTGCAGGCGGTGCTCCACGCGGCGGGAGTGCGGCCCGACGCGCTGGACGGCATCGCCTTTCACGGGCAGACCGTCTGGCACGAGCCGCCGCTGGTGTCCTGGCAGCTGGGCGAGCCGGCGGTGCTGGCGGAGGCGTTCGGCACCCGGGTGGTGAGCGGCTTCCGCGCGCGGGACGTGGCCGCGGGCGGCCAGGGCGCCCCGCTGGTGCCGATGGCCGACCTCCTCCTCTTTGCCGACGAGGCCCGGGACCGCGTCCTGCTCAATCTCGGTGGGATGGCCAACCTGACGCTCGTCCCCGCCGGCGGGCGGGAGGCCGGGGCCCTGGCGTTCGACACCGGCCCCGGGGTGGCGTTGATTGACGCCACCTCGCACCTGGCCGATCCGGGGCTCGCCATGGACCGGGACGGGCTGCTCGCCGCGCGTGGGCGGGTGGACGAGGCGCTGCTCGCCGAATTGCTCGCCGACCCCTTCTTTTCCGCGCCCCCGCCCAAGAGCACCGGCCGGGAGAAGTTCGGCACCCAGTACGCGCAGGCCCTGGCGCTCCGGGCCCCCGGCGCCGACGGCGTGGCCACCGCGGTGGAGCTGACCGCCCGGACCGTGGCGGGCGCGGTGGCCCGGTGGGCGCCCGGCGCCGTCGAGGTCGTGGCCTCGGGGGGCGGCGTGCATCACCCCGGCCTCATGGCGGCGCTCGCGCGGCGGCTGGCGCCCCGGACGCTCCGGCGCTTCGACGAGCTCTACTTCGACGGCGACGCCAAGGAGGCGGTGGCCTTCGCGCTCCTGGGGTACCTCACGCTGCACGGTCAGCCGGGCAACGTCCCCGCCGCCACCGGGGCACGCGGCCCTCGCGTCCTCGGCTCCATCACCCCACCGTGATCCCGGGCCGCCTCCTCCTGCCGGCGCTGCGCTGGCGGGACGACACGGGCTTCGGACACGAGGCCGCCACCATCGCCGCGGCGCTCGAGTTCGGGGCGGGCGGATTCATCTTCTTCGGCGGCCGGCCCGAGGCGGTGGCCCGGCTCACCGCCGAGCTGGTGGACCGCGCGGGCCGCCCCCTCCTGCTCGCCGCCGACCTTGAGCGCGGGGCCGGGCAGCAGTTTCCCGGCCTCACCGAGTTTCCTCCGCCCGCGGCACTCGCCAGCCTCCACGATCCCGACGCCATTCGATGTGCCGCGGCCACCACGGCCCGCGAGGCGCGGTCCCTCGGCATCAACTGGGTGCTGGCCCCCGACGCCGACCTCGACGTCGAGCCCGACAACCCGATCGTGCAGACCAGGTCCTTCGGGGCGGACCCGGACGCGGTGGGCCGCGCCGTGGCCACCTGGGTCCGGGCCTGCCAGCACGCGGGGGCGCTGGCCTGCATCAAGCACTTTCCGGGGCACGGGCGCACCAAGAGGGACAGCCACGACGAGGTCCCCGTGGTGGCGGCCGACGCGGCAATCTTGGAGGCAACGGACCTCGTCCCCTTCCGCCAGGGCATCGAGGCGGGCGTGGCGGCGGTCATGACCGGGCACCTGAGCGTGCCGGCGCTCGACCCCAGCGGCACGCCGGCCACCTTCTCGGCCCCGATCCTCCGCACGCTCCGCCACGACCTCGGCTTCGACGGCCTGATCGTGACCGACGCGCTCATGATGGGCGCGGCCGTCCGGGCGCCGGGACCGCTGCCGGCCGTCCGCGCCCTCGCGGCGGGATGCGACGTGCTCTGCTATCCGGCGGATCCCGTCGCGGAGCACGGGGCGATCGTCGAGGCGCTACGCAGCGGTTTGTTGACCGAGGCGCTGATCGCGGACGCCGTTGCGCGCTATCAGCGGACCCTCGCAGCAGTCCCCCCTCTCCGCCGTGCGGAGAGGGGGACAGGAGGTGAGGTCATTCCCCCTCTCCGTTTCACGGAGAGGGGGCCAGGGGGTGAGGTGGACGAGTCGCAGAGGGGGCCGGGGGGTGAGGCCCGCCTCCGCGCTCCGATCGAGCTCATCGTGGTGGACGATGACCAGGGCGGCGCCTGGCCCGCCTCGCCGAACGATTGGACGGAGAAGGCGCTGCGCGCCGCCGGCGTGCCGCTGGGGAAGGGGGGGAGCCGGGTGGTGCTGGCGTTCGCGGAGCCGAGGGCGTCGAAGGGGCGGTCGGGTTTTGGGGCCGCGTCGCTCGCGGCGCTGGGCCAGGCGGCAGGTGCCGACCTGATGGTGCTCTTCGCGCACCCGCGGCTCGGGGCCCAGCTGCCGGGCACGGCCCCGGTGCTGGTGGCTTGGCATCGCCAGCGGCTGATGCAGGAGGCGGCGGCCCGCTGGATTCGTCGGCACACGGCCTGAGCCCCCCCTCTCCGCTTGCCGGAGGGGGGACAGGAGGTCAGGTCATTCCCCCTCTCCGTTTCGCGGAGAGGGGGTCAGGGGGTGAGGTGGACGTGCTGGAGCGGGGGATACGGGGTGAAGCCACCCCGATGGCCTGAGGAAGTCGAGCTTGGTTTACTGCAGCTGGTCGAGCAGCTCCAACGCGTAGATGACCGGCACCACGTCGTAGAGCCGCCCGCCGCTCGAGGGCGCCGCCGACGAGACCACCCCCGCCACCAGCCCCTCGGCGTCGAAGACCGGCGCCCCCGCCGCCAGCTCCGCCCCCCACCCATCCACCGTGATGAATTCCTTGGTCACCCGAACCGCCGTGCCGGTGGTCGTGCTGGACACGACGGAGGCCTTGGCCCAGTCACCGTCGCCGGCGGGCGCCGGCGCGGCGTACGCCGTCACGGCCACGGGCGCGCCGGCTGCCAGTGGCGGGTCCTTCCATCCGAGCCCCTGGACCACCGGCAACCCGCCGCGCTGCGCCACGCGCAGCAGCGCCAGGTCTTCGGTGAGGTGCGTCGCGAGCACCGTGGCGGAGAGCGCGCCCGCCACGCCCGGGTAGCGCACGAGCACCCGATCCGGCGGGATCGAGGCGGCGCTGATTCCCACCGCGCGCGAGGTGAGCAGCACCACGCCGGTGCCGTCGCGGCGGACCGCCGAGGCGGTGGCGGTCACCTCGCTCCCGTCGGCATACTGGGCCACCACGAACGCCACCCCGAAGGCGCTCGGCGCCGCGATCGCCGGGGCGTCGAACGCCGCCGCAGCCGCGATCACGCGCTGCCGCCCCACGGCGGAATCGAGTCGCGTCATCAGTGGGCGGATCGCCTCCGGCCTGTGGCCGGAGGAGTCGAGGGCCATCCGCAGCCGGCGGGCCGACTGCCGGGCCGAGTCGAGGGCCGCCTGCATGGCCGGGGTGGTGGCGCGGAGCGTCGCGACCGACGCCATGAGGCTGTCGGCCCGGGCCAGCTCCGCGGTGCTCGCCTCGATTTCCGCGCGCCTCAGCGCGGCGCGCCGGCCCAGCACCACCGCCGTCGTCACCACGGTGATCGCCATGAGGGTGCCGACGGCAATCCGCACCAGCTGGCGGCGGCGAGCGGCGGCCGCCATCTCCCGCGCCAGCAGCCCCGCCTGTTCCTCCTCGAGGATCCGCGCCAGTTCCTCGGGCGACAGCGTCGGCCTGCCCGGCTGCGCCGCCGTCGGCGCCGCGCTCGGCGCGGCCACGACGGCGCGATCGGAGAGGAGGAATTGGAGTTCCGGGCCCTCCGCCCCCAGCCGCAGCACGTCGCCGTCATTGAGCGGCTGCTCCGCCTCGATCCGCTGCCCGTTCACGTAGGTGCCCTGGGCGCTGCCGAGGTCGCGCACCACCCAGGCGGCGTCCCGGCGCTGGATGACCGCATGCCGGCTGGACACCTGCACGTCGGCGTCGGGGTCGAGCCGGACCTGGCAGGTGGCGTGGCGCCCGATGCTCGCCACCGCCCCCGGCAGCGGCTCCACTGCCCCGGCGCGCGCGCCGGAGAGGATGGCCAGGCGCGGGGTCATCGGGTCAGCAGGAAGTAGAGCAGGATGGCGGCGCCGATGATGATGCTGCTGAGCAGCGCCACCGGAAGGCGCCGGCGGACGGGTGGGGCCGGAATGGCGCGGTCGGTGGCGACGGCGGCCACGGCCGAGGCCGGGGCGGGGTAGGTGATCCCCACGCGATCGGCGGGGCGGATCTCACCGGTGGAGTATCCGGTCCGGAAGTCCTCCTCCAGGGGCGCGTCGCCCGGGAGGGCATAGACGTGATGGCCCGGCGGCTCGCTCACGTCGCCCAGGGGGAGGCCGGGACCCTCGAACCGGGCCGCGACGACCGTGATGTTGTCGGGGCCGCCCCGTTCGTTGGCCACGGAGATCAAGGCGGCGCAGAGGGCGTCGAGGTCGGGGGTGGAGGCCGCCAGCGACGAGAAGTCCTCGCGCTTGACCTGGTTGCTGAGCCCGTCGCTGCAGAGGATGAGGAGGTCGCCGCGGCGGAGCGGCTCGTGGGTCAGGTCCACCCGGACCTGCGGGTCTGGTCCCAGCGCCTGGAGGATGATGTTTCGCCGCTCGCTGCGCTCGGCCTCCTCCTCCGTGAGCTCGCCGGCGTCCACGAGCCGCTGCGTCAGGGACTGATCCTTGGTGAGGAGGGTGGCCTGGCCCTGGCGGACGAGGTACGCCCGGCTGTCGCCGATCTGCGCGATGTAGAGGTCGGGGCCGTACACACCGGCGGCGGTCACCGTCGTTCCCATCCCGCGCACGTCGGTGTGCTCCAGGGCGTAGGCGTGGATCCGGGCGTTGGCCTCCTCCACCGCCTCGCGCATTCGAAACGCGAACCGCTCCCCGCCCGACTCCGATTCCTTCGACCAGGTGGCCGCCAGGTGCGCGTGAATCGTCTCGGCGGCCAGCGCGCTGGCCAGTTCGCCGGCGGCCGCGCCCCCCATCCCGTCGGCCACCATGAGCAGCATCCCCCGGTCGCCCGCCACACGCTCGTGGAGCCCCGGCTCGATGGTGACCTGGCCGGTGCTGAGGTCGGCCACGAGGAAGGTGTCCTCGTTGTGGTCGCGGGTGCGGCCGACGTCGGTGCGACCGGAGACGGAGACGTGAATGGGAGCGGAGGCCACGGGACTAGGCAATGACTCGGGGAGGGAGGGGGGAGGATCGCCGAGCCACGGGTGCTCCGGAGCGAGGGGGGAGGGGGTCGGGGAATCTAGGCCGGGCCACGGGGAGCGTCAATCGGTTCCGCGGCCCGGACGAGCGTTCGAGTGCTTGTCGCACCTCGCGCCCCGGGGGTAGCTTGTCGCCATGCCCAGACGCCTTCTTGCCGCGCTTTTCCTTGCCTTGGCTGTCGCGTCACCCGCAGAGGGCCAGCAGGCCAAGCCTCGCGCCAAGCCCAAGGCCGCGGCACCGGCCAAGCCGCTGGATCCCAGCACCGGACGGCTGCCGCCGATCGCGCGGGTCACGGGGCCGCTCTCCCTCTCGGTGGTGTACCCCTCGAGAGGAGACGTCGTCTCCGCCGGCGACTACTCCTTCATGTTCGGGAACACCGGCAGCGGCGACGCTCGCCTCACCATCAATGGCGACTCGGTGCGCGTCTGGCCCAACGGCGCCTGGCTGGCGTGGATTCCCTTCCCGCCGGACAGCGTGATGACCTTCCAGCTCCTGGCCACCCGCCCCAACGGCACCCGCGACTCGCTGACCTACCTCGTGCGGCGGGCGCCCCGAGCTCCGGCACCGACCACGCCCCTCTGGGTGGACACCTTCTCCTTCCGGCCGCGCGGCAACATCTGGTGGCCGGCGGACGAGTACCTGCCGCTCTCGGTCCGCGCCGCCGAAGGGGCAGAGCTCCGGTTGCTGCTGCCCGACGGCTCCACCTTCCCGCTGGTCAACTCGATCGGGTTCGACGAGGTGCCGTGGGGGGTGCGCGCCTTCGATCGCGACACCGCCAACCTGACCCGCCCCGCGCGGGCCGACCGCTACGTGGGCCTCCTCCGCGGGCGCTCCCTGGGCGGCGACCCCGGCCCCCTCCTCGGGGCGGAGCCGGTGGTCGCGGGGTGCCCGCGCTGCCGCCGCCGCGCGGCCGAGGGGGTGGACACCCTGCAACCCATCCTCGAGGCGGTGAAGGGAGGCGACACCATCCGGGTGCGATGGCCGATCCGGGTGGCGCTCCTCGACAGCCTGCCGGTGGTCATCGAGATGAACGACGACACGGCGGGGAAGGGCAATACCGACCGGCTCACGATCGGGCGGGCGGCCCCCGGCGCCACCTACAACTGGTTCTTCCCGGCGGGCACCCGCGCCAATGTGTCGGGCCGGATGAACGGGGATGTGCGCCTGTCGCTGTCGGAGACCTCCGTCGCGTGGATACCGGCGGGCGACGCCTATGCCCTGCCGCCGGGGACCCCGGCGCTCACTGCCACGGTCGGCTCCGTGGCGCTGAGCCCATCCCCGACCGGTGCCACCCTGCGCATTCCGCTCTCGAACCGCATTCCGTACCTCGTGACCGAGACGGAGCGCGCCCTCACGGTCCGGCTCTACGGGGCGACGGGGGACGTGAATTGGATGCGCTACGGCGGGGCGGACTCGCTGGTGGAACTGATGACCTGGGCGCAGGCCTCGGCCGACGAGGTGACGCTGACCCTCGACCTGACCAAGCCGGTCTGGGGCTACCGGACCCGGTGGGACCGGAGCGACCTCATCCTCGAGATCCGTCGGCCACCGAGGATCAACGCCACGAGGCCACTCGCGGGATTGCGCATCGTGCTGGATCCGGGGCACCCCCCCGGCGGCGCCACGGGCCCCACCGGCTACCGCGAGGCGGAGGCGAACCTGGCGGTGGCCCTCCGGCTGCGGGCCCTCCTGCAGGGTGGCGGCGCCACCGTCCTGATGACGCGGGCGGTGGATTCCGCGGTGGACCTGAGCTGGCGGCCGATCTACGCCGACAGCGTGAACGCCGACCTCCTGATCTCGATCCACAATAACGCGCTGCCCGACGGGGTGAACCCGTTCACCAACAGCGGGACGAGCGTCTATTACAACCAGCCCCGCAGCGCGCCGCTGGCCCGCGCCACGCAGGCCGCCCTCGTGGCACGGCTCGGCATCCGCGACCTCGGCGTGGGCCGCGGCGACCTGGCGCTGGTGCGGCCGACCTGGATGCCGTCCATCCTGACCGAGGGGATGTTCCTGGCGGTCCCGGAACAGGAGGCGGCGCTCCGGAGCGCCGTGGGGCAGAGGATGTACGCGGAGGCGGTGTACAACGGGATCGTGGCGTACCTGAAGGCGTGGGGAAAATAGGGACGAAGGAGAAAGGAGAAGGGCCCCTCCCGCTTGTGTGAACGCGGCCCGTGCTGCAACGTCCCCCTTTCGCACCCTTCCATCCCGGGATCGATGAACCGAGGCGTTTCCTTCAGCAACCATCCGTGGCACCGGGCCGCCTGGTCGGTGTCGCTGGCACTGCTGCTGGCGGTGTGGCCGGCAGGGGCCTCCGCCCAGAGCCCCGCCCAGCGCGCCGAACTCGACGCCTACCGCGACACGCTGAGCCAGATCACCGACACCATCCTGCTCCTGCGTCGGGAGCGCCTCCTCATCATCGACGCCAAGAACGACCGCGACAACACCATGCTCCACCTCCGGCTCGGGTTCCTGGCGCTCCGCTACGGCGACCTGGTCGGCTCCCCGCACTACGACGACGCCGCCTCCGAATTCGAGTGGGCCACCCAACTCGAGCCCACCTGGCCCTATGCCTGGTACGGGCTGGGCCTGGCGGAACTGGGGATCGGCGACTCCCAGGTGGCCATCGTGACCGGCCTCAAGACGATGTTCGGCAAGGACGCGATGGCACGCGCCGCCGCGGCCTACGCCAAGTCGGCGGAGGTGGAACCGGGGTTCGTGCTCGGGCTCATGGAACTGGCCAACACCGCCCTGGCCCAGCGGGTCAACATCCGCCTCTCGGTGGCGCTCGACGCCCTCCGCGCCTCGGCGCCGAGCCAGACGGCGCAGGACCCGCGGGTGCTGCTGGCGCGCGGGCGGATCGAGCGCGAGGTGGGGAGCCCCGATTCCGCCATCGCGGCCTTCACCGCGTACCTCGCGCACGGCGGCGATCCGGGGCTCGGGCACTACGAACTGGGCCGCACGCAGTTGGGGGGCGGCCTCGACGCCGGCGTGGCCAACTACTACGAGGGCGCCGGGTACGACGACACGCTGAGCGTGCCGCACTACCGGAAGGACCTCTCCTACATTGCCACGCCGGCCGAACTGGCGGCGTTCGACTCCGCCGCGGGGGCGGGCCGGGTCACGTGGCTGCACGAGTTCTGGGACGGCCGCGACAACGCCAGCCTCCGGAGCCAGAACGAGCGGCTCAAGGAGCACTACCGGCGGCTGGCCTACGTGCGGACCAACTTCCGCCTGGCCAGCGTCAACCGGCACTACCAGATCGAGGAGATCTACCGCTCCGGCAGCGACGAGTTCGACGACCGCGGGATGATCTACCTCAAGCACGGCGAGCCCACCACGCGGGCGTCGTACGCCGCGCCCGACATCGAACCGAACGAGACCTGGCAGTACGCCAACCCCGATGGCGACCTCGTCTTCCACTTCGTGTCGCGGGAGGACGTCCAGGACTTCAAGCTGGTGGAGAGCCTCCTCGACATCTTCGGCTTCTCCACGGCGCTGCAGCTGCAGGGGTCGGACACCTCGCTGGCCTTCAACCGGACCACGGAGCAGCTGCTCTCCTCCCGGGAGCAGGTGTCGCCCATCTACACCAAGATGAAGGGCGCCGGTGGCGCGGCCATCAGTCGCTACATGGCCGAGGAGCGGAGCCAGGGGCGGCAGAGCTACCAGCGGGGCACCACCACCGACAGCCACGAGCTGCATTTCGGCCGGCCGTTGAGCGCCCGGATCCAGGTCCTGGCGGTGGGCATGGACCAGCAGGGGCCGCTGGTGCAGGTGGCCTACGCCATCGCCGGGGGCTCGCTCACGCCGATCGAGACGGCGCGGGGGCAGGTCTATCCGGTCCGGCTCCGGTTCGTGGCCTTCGACTCGGTCGGGCACGCGCTGGCCTCGATCGACACCACGCGGTTCTTCCTCTCGCGGGGGCCGGTGCCGGCCTCGGAGCACCTGGTCGGGCGGGCGCAGGTGCACGTCCCGCCGGGCGTCCACCGCTATCGCGTCCTCCTCCAGCAGGGGGAGGACGTCGGGCTGGTCCAGCCGACCGACACGGTGCGCGTGGCCAAGAGCCCCTACCTGGCGGTGAGCGACCTGGTGCTGGGCCGGCGGCACTCCAACCTGCAGTGGATTGCCACGCCGGAGGACACCGTCTACATCAACCCGCTCGAGACCTTCCACCGCACCGAGGACATGCAGCTTTACTATGAGATCTATGGTGCGGCGGCGGGGACGGTGCTCAAGACCGAGGTGACGGTCCGGAAGGGGAGCGGGGGCGGGGGCCTCTTCGGGGGCGGGGGGCGGGCGCTCAGCCTCAAGTTCGAGGAGCCGAGCCAGGGCGACGTGGACCGGCTGCTCCGCGAGGTGTCGATCGCCAAGCTCAAGGCGGGCACCTACACCATCGAGGTCAAGGTGACGCGGCCGGATGGGTACACCGATCGGAGGAGTCAGCAGTTTGTCGTTGTCGACCCATAGCAATGGGACTTGGGGACTAGGGGACTAAGGGACTTGGAGGGGCGGAAGGAGAAAGGGGAAAGGAGGGCCGCCGAGCGGGGACGCGCCTCCTTTCCCTTTTGCCTTTCCTCCCCTCCAAGTCCTCAAGTCCGTAAGTCCCTAAGTCCCTCATATTTGCGCCCCTCCCCTCCGATCCGTAGCTTTTCCCCATGCATTGCGCCCACTGCGGCCACAAGCTGGAAGAGTCCTGGACCGCCTGCCCGATGTGCGGGGCGCGGGTGGGCGGCGGATTCGACCCGCGAGGCGTGGCCTCCGGTGACCTCACCGAAACCACCCTGATCAAGGACACCCTCGCCGCGGAGTACGAGGTTCTCGACGAACTCGGCCGCGGCGGGATGGCCATCGTCTTCCGGGCCCGGGAAAAGGCGCTCGACCGCGAGGTGGCGGTCAAGGTCCTGCCGTTCTCGCTCGCCTTCGACGCCGAGTTCGTGGAGCGCTTCCAGCGCGAGGCGCGCACGGCGGCGCAGCTCGAGCACCCCAACATCATCCCGATCTACCGGGTCGGCCGGACCGGCCAGGTCATCTATTTCGTGATGAAGCTGGTGCGGGGTGGGTCGCTCTCGTCGCTGCTGGCCAATGGGGGGCGGATCCCGCCGTCGGAGATCAAGCGGATCCTCGTCGAGTCGGGCAAGGCGCTCAACTACGCCGCGGGGAAGGGGATCGTCCACCGCGACATCAAGCCCGACAACATCATGTTCGACGAGCACGGCGCCGCGGTCATCACCGACTTCGGGATCGCCAAGGCGGCGAGCGGGCAGCGGCTCACCAGCACCGGGATGTCCATCGGGACGCCGCACTACATGAGCCCGGAGCAGGCGCGCGCGCAGGAGACCGACGGGCGGAGCGACATCTATTCGCTGGGGGTCGTGGCCTACCAGGCGCTGGTGGGCCGGGTGCCGTACGACGGAGAGGACTCCTTCTCGATCGGCTACAAGCACATCATGGAGCCGATTCCGGACCCGGTGCTCAACACCGCGGAGGAGCGGCGCCTCTTCAATGTGATCAAGCGGATGATCGCCAAGGACCCCGCCGATCGCTTCCAGACCGGCGAGGACCTGGTGGAGGAGCTCGAGGGGCGGCCCGCCCAGCCCCGGCGGATCTCGGGGAGCACCCGGGAGCGGATTGCCTCGATGCCCACCACGCCGATCTCGGCGGTCAAGACCGGCCAGACGGCGGGGCAGCCGGCGGTGGCGGCCGGGGGGCAGGCAGGCCGGCCCGCCATGCAGCGGCCCGCGGCCCTCCGTGGCGAGCAGCCCAAATCGGGGCGGCTGCTCGGCTGGCTGGTGGTCCTGCTGGCGGTGGCGGCCGGGGGCCTCTTCGGGGCCGGGCGGCTCGGGTACGGTCCGCTGGCGCGGGCACAGGCGGCGGGGCCGTCGCGGCAGCCCGGACCCGCGGGCACCACCCCGACCGATTCGGCTGCCGGCGCCATTCCGCTGGATTCCGCCGCGGCCGACAGCGCCGGCGCCGACTCGATCCATGCGCCAGCTCCCGGCCCGTCTCCCGCCGCCACCGGGGACTCGGCCGCGCCGCCGACCACCGCTCAGGTGCCCCCGCCCGGGAACGCCGGCCCGCCACCGGCGGGTGCCGGCGGACCGCCCGGCTTCCTCCGGATCCTGGGATTGCCGAGGGGCAGCACCGTCATGGTGGACGACAAGGCGCCGGAGGGGACGCCGATCCAGCTGGCTCCGGGCCCCCACTCGGTGGCCATCTCGGCGCCGCTGCACGACTTCTTCGTGGACACCGTCATCATCCGGTCGGGGGTCGAGCTGACCTACACGCCGGACCTGACCAGGGTGGGCGAGCCGATGCGGCCCAAGGAGCGGGTCATGCAGCGCCTGGGGCTCGACAGCGCGGCGGCCCAGTGTGACCGGCCGGGGCCGGGCTACAACCGGGGGCAGCTCTGCTGGGATACCCGCGCCGCCCCGGTGGAGCCGCCGAGGGTCATGGTGCCGCCGGGCACGACGCCTCTGCCGGCCCCGGCCATCGTGGGGGTCAACGTGAACCTCGACGGCACCACGGCGGAGGTGGTGATGATCAAGCCGTCGGGGAGCGCGGAGTTCAACGACCTGGTCAGCCGGTATGTCCTCAACATGAAGTGGACGCCTGCCAAGAAGGCCGGCCAGCCGGTACCCGGCTGGACCCAGCTCCGGCTCGAGCCGGTCCTCCCCTAGCCCGAGGCCCTTGTGCCATCCATTCACAAGACCGCGTTCATTGCCCAGACCGCGGTGGTCATGGGCGACGTGACCCTCGGCCCTGAATCGAGCGTCTGGTACACCAGCGTTCTCCGGGGGGACATGGCGCCGATCGTCATCGGGGCGCGGACCAACATCCAGGACGGGACGATCGTCCACGTGGACGCCGGGTTCCCGTGCACCATCGGGGAGCGGGTGGGGGTGGGGCACAAGGCCATCCTGCACGGCTGCACGGTGGAGGACGGCTGCCTGATCGGGATGGGGAGCATCCTCCTCAACGGGGTCCGGATCGGGACGGGGAGCGTGGTGGCGGCGGGGGCGGTGGTGCCGGAGGGGATGCAGGTGCCGCCGGGGAGCCTGGTGATGGGGGTGCCGGGGCGGATCGTTCGTCAGGTGACCCCGGAACTGGCGGAACGGATCGCCAGCACCTGGCAGCATTACGTCGAGCAGGCCAAGGCGCACCGGGCGGGGAGGTATCCGCTGGTCTAGATCAGTCCCAGCCGATATCCGGGTGAGGGTGGGCATACGCCCACCCTTGGCCGAAACAGCCGCACATCGGGACGGGGTTTGAGAGACTGGTGTGGCTGATCAGGACCCACCGGCGGCGTGGATCACGGACAGGACGGCGCTTGGATCACCGATCTGCGAAACCTTCGGTCCAGGGGTGGGCATATGCCCACCCCGATGTGCCACCCGACGAAACCCGAATTTAGCCGAAATCATCTTTGTG
>CAZNLY010000006.1:41632-48284 GCA_964574295.1 uncultured Gemmatimonadaceae bacterium | reverse complement strand
CCCACCCCGATGTGCCACCCGACGAAACCCGAATTTAGCCGAAATCATCTTTGTGATGTGAATACGTATTTCGCCCGTCGCGACGGGGGATTTTTGATTATTGCTCCGCATCGCCGATTCGCCTAGCTTGCATCCCACTCTGCAGTCACCCCTGATTATCTTCTAGCGACATCTCGAACCATCAACCGAGTCCCTTCATCGGGAAGGGACGGGGCCCGCATGACTCAATCCTCGCCACGGGGCGCGCTCGACCTGTCCCCGAACGCCTTGACCGTCCTCGAAAAGCGCTACCTCATCAAGGATGACGCCGGGAAGCCGGTGGAAAAGGCGGAGGACCTCTTCTGGCGCGTGGCGCGGACCATTGCCGGCGCCGACAAGAAGTACGGCGCCACCAGCGGGGCCATCGAGGAGCTGGCCCAGGCCTTCTACGGCTCGATGGCGCGCCGGGAGTTCATGCCGAACAGCCCCACCCTGATGAACGCCGGCCGGCCCCTGGGCCAGCTGTCGGCCTGTTTCGTGTTGCCGGTCGAGGACAACCTCTCCAACGGCAAGAACGGCATCTACGACACCCTCCGGGCCATGGCGCTGGTCCACCAGTCGGGGGGCGGCACCGGCTTCGACTTCAGCCGCCTCCGCCCCAAGAACGACGTGGTCCGCTCCACCATGGGCGTGGCGTCGGGGCCGGTCTCGTTCATGTCCCTCTATGACGCCTCCACCGAGGTGGTCAAGCAGGGGGGCACCCGCCGGGGCGCCAACATGGGCATCCTCCGGGTGGACCACCCCGACATCCTCGAGTTCATCGAGTGCAAGTCGGACACCACCAAGATCACCAACTTCAACATCTCGGTGGCCATCACCGACAAGTTCATGGCGGCGGTCGAGGCCGACGCCGAGTACGAGCTGTTCCACCCCCGGTCCAAGGCGGTGGTGGGCACCCTCCGCGCCCGCGAGGTGTGGAGCAAGATCATCCACGGCGCCTGGAAGACCGGCGAGCCGGGGGTGTTCTTCATCGACAAGGCCAACTACTACAACCCCGTCCCGCACCTGGGGAGCTACGAGGCCACCAACCCCTGCGGCGAGCAGCCCCTCCTCCCGTACGACGTCTGCAACCTCGGCTCCATCAACCTCGGCGCCTTCGTGCAGGGTGGCAGCCTCGACTGGGACCGGCTCCGCCAGGCCGTCCACCTGACGACCCACTTCCTCGAAAATGTCATCGACGCCAACGCCTACCCGCTCCAGGAGATCACCGACCTGGCGCAGCGGATCCGACGCATCGGGCTCGGCGTCATGGGCTGGGCCGACGTGCTGGTCAAGCTCGGCATTCCGTACGACTCGGAGGAGGCGGTCCAGCTCGGCGCGCGCATCCAGGCCTTCGTGGACCACGAGGCCAAGGTCGAGTCGGAGCGGCTGGCCGGCATCCGGGGGCCCTTTGCGGAGTGGGACAAGAGCATCTGGGGGCCCGACGCCACCTGTGCCCGCGGGCCCAAGGGCGAGCGGGTGCGCCCGATGCGCAAGCTCCGGAACTGCAACGTGACCACCGTGGCGCCCACCGGCACCATCAGCATCATCGCGGGGTGCAGCAGCGGCATCGAGCCGCTCTTTGCGGTGGCCTTCATGCGGAACCAGGCCGGCGTCCTGATGCCGGATGTCAACGAAGACTTCGTGGCCATTGCCAAGCGCGAGGGGTGGTACTCCGAGGCGCTGATGACCCGGATTGCGGAGGCGGGGAACATCAACTTCCCGGAAGTGCCCGAGAAGTGGCAGCGGGTGTTCGTCACCGCCAACCACATCAAGCCGGAGTGGCACATCCGGATGCAGGCGGCGTACCAGGAGTCCAACGACAGCGCCATCAGCAAGACCTGCAACTTTGCCCACGACGCCACCGAGGCGTACGTGGAGGAAATCTACCGGCTGGCGTACCACCTCAACTGCAAGGGCGTCACCGTCTATCGGGACGGCAGTCGCGACATGCAGGTGCTGAGCACCGGCGCCACGGCCAAGAAGGTGCAGGAGCAGGCTCTCAGCACCGGGGCCTCGGAGGCGCGGGCCGACCTGGCGCCGCTCACGGAGGGCGTCACCGCCGCCGACCTCATGGGCGAGCTGGCCGAAATCCGGGCCGAGAACGAGCGGCTCAAGAAGCTGGTGCATGAGCTCGAGGCGGAAAACCTCCAGCGGCGCCAGAAGCGGAGCCGGCCGGAGGCGCTCCGGGGCACCACGCGGCGGGTGGAAACCCCGCTCGGCACCTTGTACGTCACCATCACGGAAGACGACAAGGGCCAGCCGTTCGAGGTGTTCATGAGCCTCGGCAAGGCGGGTGGTGCGCTCATGGCGGATGTGGAGGCCATGGGCCGGCTCCTGAGCCTGGCGCTCCGGTCGGGGATCCCGATGAAGGAAATCCACCGCCAGCTCCGCGGCATCAGCAGCGACCGGACCATCGGCTTGGGCACGCACAAGGTGCTCTCGGTGCCTGACGCGGTGGGCATTGCCATCGAGAAGTGGATGCAGGACAAGCAGGGCATCCAGCAGGAACTGATCCCGGGCACGGCGGCCCAGGCCGAGGTGGCGCCGACGGTCACGGTGACGATGAACGCGGGGGCGGAGCAGTTCGAGATGATGAGCCATCACGAGCCGATGGCCGGCGCCTGCCCCGACTGCGGCTCCCAGCTGGAGTACGCCGAGGGGTGCATGAAGTGCCATGTGTGCGGGTTCAGTGAGTGCGGGTGAGGTAGGGTGTGTCCGTTCGGATGGCAAAGGGCCCGGGAGATCGGGCCCTTCGCATTGCTCGGACGGGGATCGCCGACGAGCATGTCGCTGACGTTCGAGGCGGGAGAGGCTAGAGGTCGAGGTCTCCTCCCGGATCCAGGCTTCGCACCCTGTCGATGCGCTGTTCCACCTCTTTGAGTCTGCGATCCCGTTCTGCTTCATCGAGACGCGCGTGACTCCAGTCCAATCTCCCGTTCGTGTCACTCGAGACGCTCAATACACTCCCCTCGCCGGCTCCGCTCGGGAGGCGTGACTTGTGTACGTCATGTAGCGAGCCGTCGTCTCCGACAACGACGGCAATCCGCCCTTCCAGTCGATCCACCACAAAGTACGCCATGCGTGCCACTACCTCTCCGTTGAGATGCGATAGGCCCCTGATGTGTCGGCCGTGATCGTGACATCGCCGCTCACGTCTGTTCGCAGAGTCCTGATGCCGAAGTGTTGGAGCAGGGAGAGCGTGCGATTCGAGGGGTGCTTGTAGTTGTTGCGCCCTACCGAGATCACGGCAACCCGGGGCTGGACCGTCTGAAGCCACAATGAGTCCGTGCCGTTCGCCGCACCGTGGTGGGATACTTTCAATACGGTCACCGGGCCGAGGGCGGCTTCCTCCTCCCAGAATCGTCGCTCTGGTACTTCCGCGTCTCCAGGGAACAATGCCGAGAACCTGCCGTAGGACAGGAGGATTCCCAGTGAAGCGTTGTTCTCATCGACCGAGACCGGTGGCATCGGCAGCACACGCAGCGTGATGCCGCCGAGGCGGATGATTCGTGGAGTGTCGGCGAGGACGCGGATTGAATCGTACATTAGGGCGCGCACCAGGTCCTGGTAGGTCTTTGATGGTGCCGTGCGGCCGTTGTCCATGTAGGCGCGAAACGTGACGTTAGTCTGGAGGAGATCACCGAGCCCCCCGATATGATCAGCATGATTGTGGGAGGCGACCACCAGATCGATCGTGTCGATGGACATGCCTGCCATCCACTGCGCGACATCACTGTGGTACCCGCCGTCGATCAGGACGGTCTGTCCTGACGGGCTCGTGATGAGGGCGGCATCGCCTTGGCCGACATCAAAGAACCGGATTGTGACAGTCTGGGCTCCTGCGCCAGTGGTCGTCCAGAGGAGGAGTAGGACGGCACGCATGACTTGGAGGCGGCGGGCGATCTGTCGAATCATGCCTTCAACGATGCGGCATGGGACCGGCGCGCGTAAGGGCGCCTTCCATTCGTCACATGGGCAGGCTACTGTATGAGGAGTACCCCCCGGCCACCCCCGTCTCGGTGGCCAGCATGCAGAGGACGGATAGAGCACCGGCTCGATGACCCGTCCGCCACCCGGACCCCGCGGTGGCCCAGCCGGCCGGCCCAATCCTTCGGGCCGGACCCATGCGCGAATGAGACGGCACCGTCCATCGAAAGGGCCTCCATGCCTCGCCGCCGCCTTGCCGACCCCATCCCCGAGCGCACCTTCGCCGGTGGGGTCCTCTCCCTCGGCACCTACGAGCTCGCACTCCTCCACGGCCTCCTCGACCGACCCGGAGGCATCGCCGTCGGCCGCCTCGACCTGATCCGCGCCGCGTGGCCCTACGCGCTTCGTCTCAAGGAGCCCGGCACCACGCTCCACAACGCCCTCAGGAAGAACATCCCGCGCCTCTCCACCTACTGGGTGGCCCGGTACCGGCGCGGCCGCCTGACCTGCTACCACCTCCTGCCGCGGGGCAGGGCCGTGCTCGAGGGCCTGATTCCCGCCCGCTTGGGCGGTCGGGGCTGGTACGTGCCCAAGGCGTTGCGGGGTGGCCGATGAGCGCCATCCCGTCCTTCCGGGCTCGGACCACCCACGACCGCTTCGATATCGAGGCGTGGGCGCCCGATGCGTCGCTTGGCCGGCCTGCCCTGGAGCTCACCGTCCGCGACCGGAAGTCTGGTGCAGAGTTCCACCTCTCCCGCAACGAGCTCATGCCGCTGCTCAAGGCCGTGCGCGTGGCGATCAAGGCCGTCGAAGACGCGGCCGCCGCGCTCCCGACAGATCCGGTCGAGCGGGCGATGTCGCGCGTCTCGATACGGGGACTAGGTTTCGCGATGGGTCGTGCGGGAATCATGCAGGCATACCGGGTGGAACTGGAGGAACTCCGGGATCGGCATCTCAAGCGCGTAGAGGGCTTCGCTGCATGGCTGGCCGATCCCACCGATCCTCCCTTCTACTGCGGTCCGCTGAAGCACCGCCCACCGGAAGAGTCGGTCGCCACTGATGACACAGAAGGAAGGGAACAATGAGTGTGCGTCCGCGACGCTGGATCTGCGTGTCCGTCGCCCTTGCCACCGCCTGCACCTCCGGCCAGAAGACGAGCACCGGCCGCACCGAGCGCGAGGCCGACAGCGTCATCGGCCAGTCCCAGGTCCCCGGCGCCCAGGGCGTCCAGAAGGCCATGGAGGCACAGGACACCGCGCGGGCCCGGGCCGCGGCGGTGGATACGGTGGAATAGGGGGTGGCCTTCCGGCCACCCCTATCGCATGGAGGACGCAATTTCGGGGCGTGGGATGGGCTCCGGCACAACGCCATGTACCGGAGATTGCGTCCTCTTGGCTAGGGGTGGGCGGAAGCCCACCCCGTCGGATGGGGTGAGGCAAGCGAGCCCCCCCTCTTGCCCCGAACCCCGCCACGCGTTCACTTCGTAGGGCGGCGATACCCCCGATCCCGAGCCGATGCGACAGCTGCTCCTGGCAGTCCCCCTCCTGGCACTCCTCGGTGCCGGTCAGCCGACCGGCCAGGACCCCGTTGCGCCCGCCGACCCGGAGCCGGTCTGGGTCAACCTCAAATCCGGCGTCTATCATTGCCCGGGCACCGAGCACTACGGCACCACCAGCAACGGCGTCTTCCTGGCCGAAAGCACCGCCGTGGCCCGCGGCTACAAGGCCAACGGCGGCCGGCGCTGCGGCCCGCTCTCGTCGGCCCCCGCCAGCGCCATGCAGGTCCCCACGCTCCTCCCCGACTCGAGCCCCCGTCCCCCCACCGAAGGGCTCTCGGAATGCGTGGTCATGACCCTGCGCGACGGTGACACCATCGTCTGCAAGGTGCAGGGCAGCGTCCGCCTCATCGGCATCGACACCCCCGAGCGCGACCAGCAGCCCTTCGGCACCGCCGCCACCGCCGGCATGGCCGCCATGATCCCCGCCGGCGCCACCGTTCAGCTCTCCCCCGGTCGCACGCCGCGCGACCGCTTCGGCCGGATGCTGGCGTACGCCTGGTACCGCGGCACCTCGGTCAACTGGCTCATGATCCGACAGGGGTGGGCGGTGAGTGTCCGATACCCCCCCGACACCGCCTTTGCCACCCGCTTCGAGGCCGCCCAGGCCCGCGCCGCCACCGAGGAGCGGGGGCTCTGGCGCGTGGGCGGCTTCTCCTGCCTGCCGAGCCAGCACCGGGCCAAGGAGTGCTGAGCCGGCGCGGCCGCGCCATTGCCCTGGGTGGCCTGACGGTCGGCGTGCTCGATGGCCTCGACGCCATCCTCTTCTTCGGCGCCCGCGGCGTTCCACCCCACCGGATCTTCCAGGCGATTGCCGGCGGCCTCCTCGGCAAGGCCACCTTCACCGGCGGTGCCGCCACCACCCTCCTCGGCGTCCTCCTCCACTTCACCATCGCAACGACCATCGCCGGCATCTACATCATCGCGAGCCGCCGTCTCCCGGCCCTCGCCACGCGCCCCCTCTTTTGGGGCCCCCTCTACGGCCTCGCCGCCTACCTCGTGATGAACCTGGTCGTCGTGCCCCTCTCCGCGGCCACCGGCGCCCCCAAGACTCCTCCAGTCATCGTCAACGGCGTCCTGATCCACCTCCTCGGCGTGGGCCTGCCGAGCGCGCTCTGGGCGCGCTGGGCGAGTCGTCCCCCCTCTCCG
>CAZNLY010000006.1:0-41532 GCA_964574295.1 uncultured Gemmatimonadaceae bacterium | reverse complement strand
GGAGAGGGGGACAGGGGGTGAGGTGGACCAGACAGAGGAAGGAGAAAAGAGAAGGGAGAAAAGAGGGGCGGAAAGAGAAAGGAGAGAGGGCAGATCGTCCCCCCTCTCCGTTTCACGGAGAGGGGGATAGGGGGTGAGGTGGAACACAGAGGGGGACAGGGGGTGAGGTGGACGCGAGAGCGGCACAGGGGGTGAGGTGGAGACGAGAGGAAGGAGAAAGGGACTTGGAGAAAAGAGGGGCGGAAAGAGAAAAGAGAAAGGCAAGGGCACCGAATCAGGTTAGAGCCCCGGATGTGTGAAACCTTCTGAAGCAGGGGCGGGCGTGAGCCCACCCCGTTGAGTGAGGGGGAACTGGACGTTTCCGCGCAATGCACGGTATCCACCCCTCCGGAGGCTCCCGTGGCACGCCCTGCCGTCCCGCTGCTGCTCCTGCTGGCCGTCGCGACCGCCCCCCTCGGCGCGCAAGGCACCGCCAAGAAAAAGCTCCCCACGACCACCCTGCCCACGATCCTTGCCACCTTCCTGGCCGATTCCGGCGTCCAGACCCGCGGCCTCCCCTGGACCACCGGCAGCGCCCTGCCGGTCAAGTGGAACTCCGCCAAGCCGGTGCCGTCGCAGTACTCGATGTACCCCAACGTCACCATCGAGCGCACCGGCACCGCGCGCATGGCGGCCTCCGACACCTCCACCGTCGAGGTGCAGGTCTTCGTCCTCGGCAACGACGCCGGCATCCAGCGGTTCTTCGTCTCCTGGGACATGGTCCAGCTCCCGACCCTTCAGGCCGACAGCCTCCTCCTCAGGGCGGGGTTCACCCTCACCCCGACCAAGTGCAACCGGGCCACGGAGGGGTACAGCTTCGGCAACCTCCTCCAGGTGATCAAGGCACCGGGGAAGAAGGCGGCGGGGCTGCAGGAGGAGTGGAATTGCGCGCAGGAGGACTGCACGGCGGCGTTCGTGATCTACTACCGGAAGGCGGACGCCGAGAACGTGGAGTGCGCGTCGCCCTGAGGGCGTGAGGCTACTGCGCGGTGTCCGCCAGCTCCCGCCGATAGACCGCCGCCCGCTCCGGCTGTCCGAGGGTGTCGTAGATGGCGGCCAGGTCGATGCGGGCGGCGCGGAGGAAGCCGTTGCCCGGCGCGGCCTGCGGCTTGATGATGGTGTAGCCCGCAAGCGTCTCCGGCGCCGCCTCGACAAACCGCCGCTGGCGCAGGAGGCTCCGCCCCAGCTTGATGTGCGCAATTGCCGTCGAGGTGTGGTCGGGGGGCAGGGTCGCCTCGAACATCGCAAGCGCCTCGCGGAAGAGCGCCTCCGCCCGCGCGTACTGCTTGTCGGCGTTGTAGGCGCTTGCCATGTTCGACAGCGCGGTGCCAATCAGGTAGTGCTTGCCGCCGTAGGCGGCCCGGTAGATCGCCACCATCCGGCCGAAGTGCGCCACCGCCTCGTCGTACCGATCCTCCGCCACCGCAATATTCCCCAGCTCGTTCACCGTGCTTGCCACCATCGGGTGGTTCGGCCCGTACACCCGCTCCCGGATGGCCAGCGCCTCCTGGAGCAGGGAGTCCGCCTCGGCAAACTTCTGCTGGTACACCAGCGCCCGGGCCAGCAGGGTGAGCCCCGCCGCGGTCTTGGGGTGGTCCTCGCCGTACCAGGCCCGCGTGATCTCCAGCGCCTGCCGGTCGTAGGCCTCCGCCGCCGGGTAGTCTCCCCGCTCGAGCTGGGTGGCGCCGAGGTTGATGAGGTCCTCCGCCACCATCGGGTGCCGGTCGCCGTACACCCGCCGGCTCAGGGCAAGGACCAGGGTGTTGAGCGAGTCGGCGGTGTCGTAGTGGCCGGCGTAGAAGTGGGAGCTGGCGAGCTCGCTCATGGTGGCGCCGAGGTCGGGCGACTCGGGCCCCTCCGCGCGGTAGAGCGCGACGAGCTCGGCCTGCACCGCGATGGCCTCGTCGTACTCTCCGCGCGCCTGGAGCACCTGGCCCAGCGCCGAGAGGGCGCGGAGCACCGCCGGATGACCCGGCGGGAGCCGGCGCCGGGTGATCTCCAGGGCCGACCGGATGAGCGCCTCCCCCTCCTCGTAGCGTGCCTGCTCCACCCGCAGCTGCCCGAGCGCCACCATCCCTTCCGCCACGTCGGGATGGTCGGGCCCGAGCAGCGCGCCGCGCTGGCTTACCGACAGGGAGAGCAGGGAATCGGCCCGGTCGAGGTGGCCCAGCTGCTGGGAGATGACGCCCAGGGTCTGGTACAGCTCCGCCTGCACCAGCGGCTCCCCCTCGAGGTCCCGTGCCTCGGCGATGCCGCGCTCGACCAGGGTCAGGACATGGAGGCTGTCGGCCGGCCCCACCGCCTCGTCACCCCCCTGGAAGAGGTTCACCAGGTAGCGCTGGATCCGGTGCGTCCGTGCCGCCTCCGCCACCGCCACGTTGCGCGCCCGGGTCAGCCGCACGGTGTAGTACACCACCGTCCCGACCAGCAGCGCGAACACCGCCGAGGCGGCCATCACCGCCGCCCGCCGCCGCCGCACGAACTTGCCGAGCCGGTAGCCGAGGGTGTCGGCGCGGGCCTCGAGCGGCTCGCCGGCCAGGTAGTGCCCCACGTCCCGCAGCAGCGCCTCGACGGTCGGGTATCGCCGCGCCGGGTCCTTGTGCATGGCGGTGAGGCAGAGCACGTCGAGGTCGGCCCAGGCGGTGCGGCCCGCGGCCCGCGCGCGCGGAGCCTGGGTCTCGCTCGTCCGGCCTGCCGCCACCGAGGGCCGTTCCGGGTCCACCTCGACCACCATGGCGAGCGCCTCCGCCGGCGTCTTCCCCGCCAGGTCGAAGGGCGGCCGCCCGGCCAGGAGCTCGTAGAGCACCACGCCCAGCGAATAGACGTCGGTCTGGATCCCGACGCGCCCGCCGCGCACCTGCTCGGGCGACGCATACGCCGGCGTCATCATCCGGAGCCCTGTCTGCGTCTGGTCCACGGTCTCCTCGGAGGCCTCCAGGTGCTTCGCGATGCCGAAGTCGAGCAGCTTCACCTGCCCATCGGCGGTCACGAGGATGTTGGAGGGCTTGAGGTCGCGGTGGATCACCGCCTGCGCGTGGGCGTACTGCACCGCCTCCGCCACTCGCCGGAAGAGCTCAAGCCGTCCCTCGAGGGTGGTGCGGTGGCGACGGCAGTACTCGGTGAGCGACACCCCCTCGACGTACTCCATGACGAACCACGGGGTGCCGTCGGGAAGGGTGTTGGCGTCGTGGAGCTGGGCGATGGCGGGGTGGTGCAGCTGGGCGAGGGTGCGCTGCTCCGCGGCGAAGCGCTCCCGGCGGGCCGGCGAGAGCCAGGCGTCGCGGAGGATCTTGATCGCGGCCACGCTGCCCAGGTCCTCGCGCCGCGCGAGGTAGACCACCCCCATCCCGCCCTCGCCGAGGAGGCGGGTGACGCGGTAGGGGCCAAAGTCGGCGAGCGGGAGCTCGGCGGTGTCGAGGTGGAGGACCTGCTCGGCCAGGCGGGCCAAGCCGGCGTCGAGCGGGGTGCCGTCGCCGGCGTCGGCCGCGAGCATCCGCCGCACTTCCGCCATCAGGTCGGGATCCCCGCCGGTCTCGGCGCGGAGGAAGTCGTCCCGCTCGGCGACGGGGCGGGCGAGCGCCGCGTGGAAGAGGCGCTGCAGGCGTTCCCAGCGGGCCGGGTCCATCCTAGGCGGCGCCGCTCAACTCCTGCGCCAGCCACGCGCGGGCGGCGCGCCAGTCGCGCAGCACGGTGGCCTCCGACACGGCCAGCAGTGCCGCCGTCTCCGCCACGTCGAGGCCGCCGAAGAAGCGGCATTCGACCATCATCGCCTGGCGCGGGCTCAGCCGGGCCAGCGCGTCGAGCGCCTCGTGCAGGGCCAGGACCTCGTCGTCGCCGGCAGGCGCCAGGGCGAGCGCCTCGTCGAAGGTCACGTAGGCTTGGCCGTTGCCCCGCTTGGTGGCCTGGCGGCGCCGGGCGGCCTCGACCAGCACCTGTCGCATGGCGCGGGCGGCGATCCGGGTGAAGTGCAGGCGGGAGACGGGCCCGGCGGGAGGCGAGCTGGAGAGCTTGATCCACGCCTCATTGACGAGCGCGGTGGGCCCGAGCGTCACCCCCGACTCGCCCCGGCGGACCGCGGCGGCCAGCCGGTGGAGCTCCTCGTAGGTGGCGCTGAAGAGGCGGTCGAGGGCGTCCCGATCCGCGAGGGAGAGCGGGTCGTCGGCGTCGAGCTCGATCGCGGTGGGGGCGCCGCGCTGGGGCATGACGGACTTTCCTGCCGGATTGCGCAATGAAGGGGGAACGCTGGACCCGGCAATCCTACGGCCGGGTCCCGGGATGTCAAATGCCACCCTTCCCCCGCGAGGTGCCCCATGGCGCTCGAACGCAGCCCCTTCCTCAAGCTGGACAAGCAGACGGTCATCGGCGAGCTCAAGAAGGTGGGGTCGCGCGACCCCGACGTGCTGCACAACACCAAGCAGCACATCATGACGATGGCCAAGTTCCCGAAGCACGTGGGCACCTACATCATGGTCATGGGCGGCCTCTGCACCGTGATGATCCTCCTCGCCTTCATCGGCATCCCGCTGCTGGGCTTCGGCTGGTGGCTCCGCAAGCGCGGCAACCAGAACGTGCAGGTGGCCGAGGAGGCGTGGAACGAATTCACCGGCTCCGCGCCGGCCAAGGTGGTGGGGGCGGTCCACGCGGCGTAGCGTCCCTTCACCGGAGAACGGAGAAAAGGCCCTCAGTTCCCCCTCTCCGTTTCACGGAGAGGGGGAGAGGGGGTGAGGTGGACGCGAGCGGGGGGCGGGGGGTGAGGTCTTTCCAGCCGCACCCCATTGCCCTACCTTAGGTTAGCCCCTCGCTCACCGAAGGCAGGCCGTCCGTGCCGCAGCCCGACCGCCCAGTCGAGAGCAAGTCGCTTTCGCGTGAGCTGTCGGTCTTCCTCGTCCAGTTCTCCGTGGCCCTGCACAAGTACGGCACCTACCCCAAGGGGCACCCGGTCATCGGGCAGGCCTCGAACGCCGTCTTTGCCGGGGTCACCACCCTCCTGAACACTCGCGACAGCCTGGCCATCGGGGTGGCGCGCGACCAGCTCATCGTGGACGGGGCCGCCACCGACCCCGACAACGCGGTGCTGCGGGAGCTGGCCCAGCGGCTCCACCGCCACCAGTTGGGCGTGATCGAAATCCGGCGTGGCATCGAGCCGGAAGAGCTCTTCGAGTTCCTCCTGACGGTGAGCGCCGAGGCCAACCGGCAGGAAATGCCTTTCGGGCTCCGGCCCGCCGAGGAGCTCGAGCGCTGGCCGCACATCGAGATCGCCCCCTTCACCATCGAACACCTGGAGATCGGCGAGGGGGCGGGGGAGAAGCCGGAGGAGAGCCGGATGTCGCAGCTCTGGCTCGGGCTCGCATCGGCGGCGCTGCGCAAGAGCCGGGCGGGCGACAGCGTCGAGCACGACCCGGAACAGATCGCCACCGCCATCAACGCCTCCCACTCCGACGCCGCCTACGACCGGATCATCGTCGGCTACCTACAGGAGCTGGGGCGCGAGCTCCGGCGTCGGGAGGGGGAGTCCTACTCCCAGCTCCAGAGCCGCGTGGTGCAGCTCCTCTCCGGCCTCGACCAGCAGACGGTGGCCCGCCTCCTCTCGGTGGGTGGCGACCTCGCCACGCGCCACGACCTCGTGGCCGACTTCGCGTCGAGCCTGCCGGTCAAGGCGGTTCTCTCGTTGGTCCAGGCGGCGGCCAAGGCCAAGCAGCAGACCATCTCCCACTCCCTCCTCCGGATGCTGACCAAGCTGGCCGACCATGCCGACCAGGGGGAGACGACCATCAAGGCACGCGCCGACGAGACCTTTCGCGTGGCGGTCAACGACCTGCTCGCCGACTGGTCGCTCGACGATCCGAACCCCGAGGCCTACACCCAGGTCCTGGACCAGCTCTCGCTGCCCGCGGCGGCGCCGACGGAGCGGGAGGAGACCGCGCACGTGAGCGAGGCGCCGCGGCTGCTCCGAATGGCCCTGGAGCTCGACGTGGTGGGCGAGGCGGTGAGCCACGCCATCCGGGGGCTCGTGGGCGAGGGCCGGCTCGAGGAGGTGGTGCAGGTCCTCGACGAGGCGCCGCAGGGCTCCACTGCGTCCAACGCCGTGTGGGACCGCTTGGTGGAGCCCGCCACGCTCCAGGACGTGCTGCGCCACGGCGAGGCGAACGTGGACGCCGTCGAGAAGGTGCTGGACCGCGCCGGCGAGGCTGCCATCGGGCCGATCCTGGACGCGCTCGCGGTAACGGACTCGCGCGCGCTCCGGCACCGCCTGCTCAACGCCCTCACGGCCCAGGGGGCGAAGGCGGGGCCGCCGGCGATGGCACGGCTGGCCGGCGCCGAGTGGTATGTGCAGCGCAACTTGCTGATCGTGCTGGGCGCGCTGCCGGAGTGGCCACCCGACTTCACCCCGGAGCCCTGGGCCGAGAGCGCCGACGGCCGGGTGCGGCGGGAGGCGCTCAAGTTGATGGTGCAGGGCACCCAGCGGCCCGAGCTCCGGCCGCGTGGCGTGGCGCTGAGCCTGGCCGACGACGACGATGCGATCATGCGGATGGGGCTGGCCGCGGCCCTCGAGGCCTGCCCCCCCAACGTCGAGGCGGTGCTGGCCCAGCGGATGGAGCACGACGACAGCGAGGTGCGCGTCCTGGCCATCCGCGTGCTCGGCACGCTCCGCAGCAAGCGGGCGCGAGACCTCCTCCTGGCCCAGGCGCTGGCCCGCAAGAAGTGGTGGCGCCGCACCCGCCTCAACGCCCCGTCGCCCGAGGTGATCGCCGCGGTGCGCGGCCTCGCCACCACGTGGGCGCGGCATCCCGAGGCCGCCATCGTCCTGACCCTGGCCGCCAAGAGCGCCGTGCCCGAGATCCGGGCGGCGGGGGAGGCCTCCTGAGCACCCCCGTCAAGTTCCTGACCTCGCTCGGCCAGGTGATGGCCACGATGGCGCTCTACGGCCGCGGGCATCCGGCCCGGGAACGCGCGGTGGACGACTCCTACCGCGAACTCACCGACCTGCTGGCCGCCACGCCGAAGCTTCGCTTCTCCTTCATCGGGGGCGAGGTGGTGTACGAGCGCCGGGTCCTGCGGGAACTCAAGGAGTGGGACTGGGCCACGCGCCTGGCGGCGCTGGGCATCGAGCGCCTGGAAATCGATCAATCGGTGACGCGCGAGGACTACGAGCAGTTCCTGCGCGACACCTTCCAGCGGAGCCGGGGCGAGCCGCTCGACACCGCCGAGGTCCGGCACCTCCGTCCCACGGCCATCCGGTTCGGCACCCTGGCCCTCGACACCGGCGAGCCGCTGGAGGGGGTGCGGGCCACGCTGGCCACCGCCACGATCGCCTACTCGCTCCGCGACGACGTGGAGGCAATCCAGTGGATGCACAAGCACGTCGAGGAGACCGGCGAGCTGCCGCTCCTCGAGGCGGAGACCGTGGTGCGCTCACTGGCCATCGCGATGCACAGCCAGTCGGAGGTCATCGTCCCGCTGCTGCAGCTCAAGCAGTTCGACCAGTACACCACCACCCACTCCACCAACGTCTCCGTCCTCTCGATGGCCCTCGGCGAGTATCTCGGCCTGGGCGGGCGCGAGCTGCGGGTGCTTGGCGTGTCGGGGCTGCTCCACGACCTGGGGAAGGTCAAGATCCCGCGGGAAATCCTCGTCAAGCCCGGCGGGTTCACGGACGAGGAGTTCGCCATCATGAAGGCGCATCCGAAGGAGGGGGCCAAGCTCATCCTCGACCGCGACGTGCGGCTCGAGGTGCCGGCGGTGGTGGCGTACGAGCACCACATCATGCTCAATGGCGGCGGGTATCCCGCCTTCCGCTTTGCGCGGGACACCCACTACGCCAGCCGGCTGGTGCATGTCTGCGACGTGTACGACGCCCTCTGCACCCATCGCCCCTACCGGGACGCCTGGCCCGCCGAGAAGGCACTGGCCTACCTCGAGGAGAAGACCGGCACCGACTTCGACCCCGCCTTCAGCCTGCCGTTCGTCGAGATGATGCGGCTGCGCAGCGTGCAGCGGCTGACCCTCGAGCAGCCGGAGGTGGCGCCGGCCCCGGCCGCGAACGGGCAGGGAACGGGCGAGGGCACTGGAGGCGCTTGACGGTCACTTGACCCCTGCGGGATAGCTCTTCGGCGAGTCGTCCACATCCACTCGCTCGAGGAGGTGTCCCATGTCCCGCGCCCTTCAGGTCCTCATTGCCGTCGGCATGCTGACGGCCACGGCCAGCACCCTCGCCGCCCAAGCGGCCAGCACCACGCTCGTCCCCGGCCGGCGGGTGCGGGTCGAGATCGCCGGTTCCGCCAAGTTCGTCGGCAACGTGGCCCGCATCGGGCAGGACACCATCGGCCTCGTCGGCGACGCCGGCGACACGGTGTGGGTGGCGCGCAAGAGCATTTCCCGCCTCGATGTCTACATGGGGGAGGGGCACAACGTCGGGCGCGCGGCGGCCCGGGGCACCGCGATCGGGGCCGGTGTCGGACTCGTGCTGGGGATCATCGCAGTCGCGGGCCAGAGCGAGGGGGATTTCCTCTACACCCCGCCTGGGCAATTGATCGCCAGCGGGCTCCTCGGCGGCGCCGTGTGGGGCCTCGGCATCGGCACGGTGGTGGGTCTCATCGCCAAGTCGCCCAAGTGGAGCCAGGTGCCCGTGGCGACCCTGAAGGTGACTCCCGCCGGCCCCGACGGCGCCGGCGTGGCTCTTGGCTTCTCGATGAGGTTCTAGCCGATGGACGACCGGCAGCTGCGCAGCCTCCTTGCCGAGCAGGTGTCCCCCCGCCAGGGCCGTGGTCTCTGGCGGGGCGGGCCGACGATCATCGGTGCCCTTCGCGGCGTGAGCGCGCGCCAGGCCGCGTGGCGCCCGGCGCCCGGCCGGAAGAGCATCTGGGAGCTGGCGCTGCACATTGGCTACTGGCACTACGCCATCGCGCGGCGGCTCGGGGCCCGGAGGGTGGACTTCCCCCGGAGTCCGGCCAACTGGCCGGCCCAGCCCGCACGCGCCACGGAGGCGGCGTGGAAGGCCGACAAGGCCCTCGTGGCCGCCCTGCACCGCGCCGTGGCCCGGGCCATCCGTGCCGTGCCGCCCGCCAGCTATGGGCGGCGGCCGGAGGGCAATCGGAAGTGGACCTTCGGCGAGACGATCCTCGGCGCCGGCCAGCACGAGGCCTACCACACAGGGCAGATCCAACTGCTCAAGCGGCTGTGGGCAGCGCGGTGACGGGCAGGGCGCTGGCGGTGTGGCTGGGGCTCTGCCTGGTCGCGATCGCCAATGGCACCGTGCGGCAGTTCCTCCTCAACCCCCTCCTCGGGCCGCGCGCCGCGCACGTGGTGAGTTCGCTCCTCCTCTCGGCGCTGATCTTCCTGGTCGCGTGGATGGCGGTGCGGTGGATCGGGCCCACCACCGCCGGCGCCGCGTGGGCGGTGGGCCTCACCTGGCTGCTCGCCACCGTGGCCTTCGAGTTCCTCGCGGGTCATTACCTCTTCCGGAACCCCTGGCCGAAACTCCTGGCAGACTACGACGTCCGGCAGGGACGCGTGTGGGCGCTCGTGCTGGTGGCCACGTTGGTGGCCCCACGCTGGGCCGCCGGTGCCCGTGGCCTCCTGCAGGGAGGCGGCTGACTCCTCCTCCTTCTCTGCGGTGGCCATGCGTCGTCCCGCCCCGTACCTCACGCTCGGGCTCGCGGCCCTGCTCCTGGCCCCTGCAGCCGCCGCCTGCCAGCAGGCGGCAGAGCCCTCGCGGGTGCCCGCGCCCCGCCGGGTGCTCTTCCTCGGCAACAGCCTGACGTACTACAACGACCTCCCGGAGGCGGTGGCCGGCATTGCGCTGGCCGCGGGCGCTCCCCTGGCGGTCGGCACCGTGGCGGCGCCCAACTTCGGGTTGATCGACCACCTGGCAGAAGGGTCGGCCGCCCGCGCCGCGCTGGCCGCTGGCGGGTGGGACGTGGTGGTGCTGCAGCAGGGGCCCACCACGCTGCCGGCCAATCGCGACTCGCTGGTGCTCTGGACCCGCATGCTCGACACGCTCATCCGGGCCGCGGGAGCCCGTCCGGCGCTGTTCATGGTCTGGCCGGTGATGGGGCAGGAGGGCGGATTCGCGGCGGTCGAGGCGTCGTATCGGGCGGCCGCCCTGGCGGTGGATGGGAGCTTCCTGCCGGCGGGGGTGGCCTGGAAGCTGGCCCTCGAGCCCGACCCGACGTTGGCGCTCTACGGGCCCGACGGCTTCCACCCGAGCCCGCTCGGGACCTTCCTGGCCGCGCTCGCCATTTACGAGGGCCTCACCGGGCGCGACGTGCGGACCTTCTCCCCGCCCCCGGTGGTGGATGGGACGCGCCTCGCGCTCTCCGAATCCACCCTGCGGCTGCTGCAGGAGGCCGCGCACCGCGCCAACGCCCGTCGCAACTAGGCGGCCGCCCCACTCGCCGCCGGCGCCCGAGTTCGATAGCTTGAGTGGTCGCGGTGCCCATCCCCCTCCTGGTTCTGCGAGGCCCGATGAAGTACCACCTCGTCCGGATCGACCCCTTCCGGGCCGCGCGGATGGCCGCCGCGATGTACTTCCTCGTCGGGCTCGCCATCCTGCCAATCCTCTTCTTCGTGTTCGTCCTCGCGCCGGAGGGACTGGGCTTCAGCGCCACGGTCATCCTCGTGTCCCCCTTCCTCACGGCAGGGCTCGGGTTTGCCTCGACGGCGCTCGGGTGCGTCTTCTACAACTGGCTCGTCGGCCACCTCGGCGGGTTCGAGATCGAGCTGCACCGGGATCCCCACGAGTGAGGAACCGCTACCTCCGCAATCGTCTCTTCCGGTGGGGGCTGGTCCTGCTGGTCGTCGGATCCGGGCCCCTCTGGGGCATCATCCTGGCCGCCCAGCTCGGGATCTGGCCCGACCCGAATCCCAACCCGATCGGACCGGGACTGCTGTTCTTCTTCACCATCTGGCCTGCGCTCGCGCTGCTGGTGCTCGGCATCATCCAGGTGCGGCGTGAGGAGCCCGGGGAACCCCCACCGCCATGAGGCCGTTCCCGTTCGTGCCGCTGGGCATCGCGCTCCTGCTCATGGCGGCCTGCGTGGTCATCCACGCCCTCGTCCTCGCCCTCCTCTTCAAGTGGTTCAACGCGCGCCGGATCCCCGAGGTCGTCGGGTTTGCCCGGGCTGCCGCCTTGCTCGTTCGGGTGGCGTTCTGGATGGTGGTGGCGCACCTGCTCGAGATGACCATCTGGGCGATTGCCTTCGTCCGCCTGAGGGCCCTCCCGGACTTCACCGAAGCCCTCTATTTCAGCATGGTCACCTACACCACCGTCGGGTACGGGGATGTGGTGCTGCCGGAACAGTGGCATGTCCTGGCCGGCATCGAGGGACTGACCGGCATCCTCATGGCGGGGTGGAGCACCGGCTTCCTCTTTGCCGTCGTCAATCGGTTGATGCTGCACATGGAACGGGGTCAGGGCGGAGCGGGAGGCTCGCCGGCATGAGCCCCCTGGTGCTCTTCATCCTGTTGGTCTTCCTCTACAGCCTGGTCTCCGCCCGGATCGAGCGGTGGGCCACCGCGCCGATCATCTTCACGCTGGCCGGCTTCGCCTCCCCGCTCCTCCTGCCCGAGCTCCGGTCGCCGAGCTATCACCTCCAGCACTACCTCTGGGTGGCGGAGGCGGGGCTCGTCCTCCTGTTGTTCACCGACGCGACCCGCACCGACCTGGGGCTCCTCCGGAAGAACCAGGGGCTGCCGGCCCGGCTGCTCGGTCCCGGGCTGCTCCTCACCATCCTGCTCGGCGCCGTGGCCGCGGCGCTGGTCCTCCCGCGGTTCGACATCTGGGAGGCGTGCATCGTCGCCGCCATCCTGGCGCCCACCGATGCGGGGCTCGGCCAGGTGATTGTGCAGAGCCCGCGCGTGCCGACCAAGATCCGCGAGGCAATCAACGTCGAGGCGGGGCTCAACGACGGCCTCTCGGTACCCTTCCTCCTCTTCTTCATGGCGATGCTCGGGGCCGAAGGGGGGAACACGGAGGCGAACTTCGCGCTCTTCGTGGGCCAGCAGCTGGGGCTCGGTTCCCTGGCCGGGCTCGGCATCGGGCTGGTGGGGGGCTGGCTCCTCCAGCGCGCGGTGCGTGCGGGCGGGGTCACGGCGGAATTCCTGCCGCGGGGCGTCGTGGCGCTGCCGGTGCTCTGCTACGTCGGCGCCGAGGCGGTGGGGGGGAGCATGTTCATCGCGGCGTTCGTGGCGGGGCTCGCGGTGCGCGCCACCTATCCGGGGGCGGGGGAGCACGCCGTCGAGTTCGGCGAGCAGTGGGGCCAGCTCTTCAACCTGGCGGTGTTCTTCCTCTTTGGCCTGACGGTGGAGCGGGCCCTCGGGCGCCTCGAGTGGGTGCACCTGCTGTACGCGGTGCTCAGCCTGACCGTCATCCGCATGCTGCCGGTGGCGCTGGCGCTCCGGGGCACGGGGCTCAGCCGGGCCACGGTGGCCTTCATCGGGTGGTTCGGGCCGAGGGGGCTGGCGTCCATCGTGTTGGGGCTCGTGTTCGTGGAGCAGGAAATCCACACCGCCGGGGAGACCGACATCTACGCCGTCGTGATCGCGACGGTCCTCCTCAGCATCCTCCTGCACGGCTTCTCGGCCGGCCCCGGCATCGCGTGGTACAGCAGGAAGCTGGAAGCGCTGCCCCCCGACGCCCCGGAGCGCGCGGCCTGACTTGGTGCGCCCCGCCGGCCGCCCACTTTTCTCCTTTCTCCTTCCGCCCCTCTTTTCTCCAAGTCCCTTTCTCTTTTCTCCTGCTACTTGACCCACACCGTCTTCACGTTCACGAACTCCCGGATCCCCTGCACGCCGAGCTCGCGCCCGTAGCCGCTCTCCTTGATGCCGCCGAACGGCAGCCGCGGGTCGCTCTTGACGAAGGCGTTGACGAAGCACGAGCCGGCGTCGAGCTCCTCGGTTGCGATCCGGGTCCCTTCCTCCACGTCGCGGGTGAAGACCGCGGCGCCGAGGCCGTACACGGTGTCGTTGGCCACCTTGAGGGCCGCGCGCACCGTGCGAACGGGGAGGATGGCGGCCACCGGGCCGAACAGCTCCTCGTCGTAGGCCGGCATCCCGCGGCCCACATCCGTCAGCACCGTTGGCGGGTAGAAGGCGCCGGGCCCAGCCGGCACCGTCCCGCCTAGGAGAAGCCGGGCCCCCTTGGCCACCGACTCCTCGACCTGCCGGTTGAGGGTGTCGCGCAGGTCGAGCCGCGCGAGCGGACCGACGTCGGTGTCCTCGGCCAGCGGGCTGCCCACCCGCGCCGCGCGCATCCGCGCCACCAGCCGACGCTCGAACTCCTCCCGCACCGCCTCCACCACCACGAAGCGCTTGGCGGCGATGCAGCTCTGGCCCGAATTGATGAGCCGGCTCGTGGCGCACGCCTCCACGGCCAGGTCGAGGTCGGCGTCGGCCAGGATCACGTAGGGGTCGCTGCCGCCCAGCTCGAGCACCGTCTTCTTGACGCGATCCCCCGCGAGTTTAGCCACCGCTCGGCCGGCGCCGGTGCTGCCGGTGAGCGTCACCGCGCGCACCGCCCGGTGACGGATGGCCGCCTTGAGCAGGCCGTGTTCCATGAGGAGCGCCTGGAACGCCCCCGGGGGCGCACCTGCCTCGGCGAACACCTCGGCCATGGCCAGCGCGCAGCCGGGGACGTTGGCCGCATGTTTGAGGAGGATGACGTTGCCCGCCACGAGCCCGGGCGCGGCCACGCGGAACACCTGCCAGTAGGGAAAGTTCCAGGGCATCACGGCCAGCACCGGGCCGAGCGGCCGGTAGCTCACGAAGCTCCGGCCGGCGTCGGTGGCCACAGGCTCATCGGCCAGGAACGCGGCGCCGTGTTCGGCGTAGTGGTCGCAGGCCCATGCGCTCTTCTCGACCTCGGCGCGGGCGCCTCGGATGGGCTTGCCCATCTCCTCGCTCATGAGCCGGGCGTGGCGCTCCGCCCCCGCGCGGAGGACAGCCCCGGCGCGCCGCACCACGGCGGCCCGCTCGGCCAGCGGCACGCGGCGCCAGCCCTCGAAGGCCCGCTCCGCCGCCTTGAGGGCGGAACGCAGCCCGGCCGCGGAGAGGTCGGGATACTCGGCGATCGACTGGCCGGTGGCGGGGTTGATGGAAATCGGCATGATTCCTCCATCTCGTAGGCTGCCTAATCCTAACCCGTCCCCCTCACGCAAACCCCCATTGCTCCTTTCTCCTTCCGCCCCTCCTTCCTCCCAGTCCCTTTCTCCTTCCTCCCCTCCAAGTCCTCGGTCCCAAGTCCCAAGTCCCTTTCCGGGCCGGTTGACTTCCCCGATTCTCCGCGCAGATTCCTCCCGTCCCCCCGCCGTACCCCATCGAAGGAGTCGCGAATGCTTCCATTCGGCGTGCATCCTCTCGGTGTCCTCCTCGCGGCCGTCGCCACCTTCGTCATCGGAATGCTCTGGTACTCGCCCCTCCTCTTCGGGAAGGCGTGGGCCCGGCTCAACGGCTATGACACCCCGGAAAAGGTCGCGGCGCTCCAGCGGGGCGCCGCGCGGGCGTACGGCATCTCGTTCGTGGCGTACCTCGTGCTGGGCATCGGCGTGGGCGCCTTGGTGCAGGGAGAGCCGCTCGGCCAGGCTGTCCTCATCGCATTCCAGATCTGGGTCTTCCTGATCATGCCGGTGAGCCTCACGGCCCTCATGTTCTCCGAGCGGACCTTCGGGGCCTGGCTCATCGACGCGATGTACCAGGTGGTCTACTTCGGCGCGATGGGCGCCGTGCTCTCGCGCTGGGGCTGACCACGGTGATGGATACCGGCGTCCGGATGGCTCGCCTTCGCGCGGAGTTCTCGGCGCTCTATCCGCCGATCACCCCCGGCGTCTGGATTCCCGCCGCGGAAGTCGGCGCCCGGATGCTCTTCTACCACCTGGAGCTTGCGGGGGTCGTCCCCCTGGGCGACCGGCTCCTCCCCGAGGAGCACTTCGAGTTCACCGGCGGCTGGACGCGCGGCCGGACGTCGCCGCTCCGCACCCGGGCCTACGACGCCGACGCGGTGGACCCCCGCCGCGAGCGGGCGGGGTAGCTCGCCCGGCGGGCCGGCGCGCCGGCCGCTATATTCCGGCCTCACCGCCGCCATCACCGATCCTCCGAGGTTGTTGCAATGGCCGACTCTTCCACTCCCGCGCCGATCACCGTCCCCCGCCTCCTCGAGGAGCTCCGCCGCATGAGCGAATCGCGGCGCAAGGGCGAGCTCAACGCCGACCAGTTCGAGGCCCGCTTTGCCCGAATGATCGGCGAGCTCCGCGACCGCCGCATCGACGGCAGCCGCGCCGACATCCTCCAGGCGCTGGCGCCGCTCGCCGCCGACGGCACCCTCCGTCCCGAGGAGCACTTCCGCCTGACCAAGCAGCTCGGCCTCGTGTGACCCTCCGCGCGCTCGGCCCCGGCCTCCCCGCCATGCCCCCGGTTGGTTTCGGGGGCATGCCGCTTTCCATCGATGGCCGCCCCGACGAGGCGGTGGGGGTGCAGGTCATCCACGCCGCCCTCGACGCCGGCATGCGGCTCATCGACACCGCCGACGTCTACTGCCTCTCCGACGACGACCTCGGACACAACGAGCGCCTGGTGGCGCGGGCGCTCCGCGAGTGGAACGGGCCGAGGGCGGAGGTGCTGGTGGCCACCAAGGGCGGCCTGACGCGGCCGCAGGGTCGGTGGGAGCGGAACGGTCGGCCCGAACACCTTGCCCGCGCCTGCGACCGCTCGCTCAAGGCCCTGGGCGTGGACCGGATCGACCTCTACCAGTTGCATGCGCCGGACACTCGGGTGCCGTTCGCCGAGAGTATCGGGATGCTGGCGGAACTGCAGCGGGCGGGGAAGGTGCGCTGGATCGGGCTCTCGAATGTGTCGGTGGAGGAGATCGACGCCGCCCGCCGCCAGGTCGAGGTGGTCACGGTACAGAACCGGCTCAATCCCTTCTTCCGGGAGGCGCTCTCCGAGGGCGTGGTGGAGCACTGCGCGCGGCTCGGCATCGGGTTCCTGGCCTACAGCCCGGTGGGCGGCGGGCGGCTCAACAGGAAGCTCTCGGCCCACGCGGTGGCCGCCGACATCGGCCGGCGACACGGCGCCTCGGCGCACGCGGTGGTGCTGGCGTGGGTGCTGGCCCAGGGCCGGACCGTCTTCGTGATTCCCGGCGCCCGCACCGTGGCGCACGCGGTGGACAGCTGGCGGGCCGGCTCCCTGGAGCTGTCCCGGGAGGAACTCCATCGGCTCGACGCCGCCGACTTCGACCGCCGGTAGGGTTCTCTTTTCTCCTTCCGCCCCTCTTTTCTCTCTTCTCCACTCTCCTTTCTCCCCTCCAAGTCCCCAAGTCCCTGAGTCCCAAGTCCTGATATATTTCCCCCATGCCCGTCGCCCCCCGCCGTCCCACTGTCACCACGCACGTCGGCTCGGTCGCGGTCGGGTCCTGCCACCCGATCGTGGTGCAGTCGATGACCAACACCGACACCGCGGATGTCACCGCCACGGTGCGGCAGGTGGCCGCGCTGGCGCGGGCGGGAAGCGAGCTGGTGCGCGTCACCGTCAACAACGAGGACGCGGCGCGGGCCGTCCCGGAAATTGTCGAGGGGCTCGACCGGATCGGTGTGGCGGTGCCGGTGGTGGGCGACTTCCACTACAACGGGCACCTGCTGCTCACCAAGCATCCCGCCTGTGCTCGGGCGCTGGCCAAGTACCGGATCAACCCCGGGAACGTGGGCGGGAAGCGCCGGGACGAGCACTTCCGGGCCATCGTCGAGGTGGCCATCGCCAACGACAAGCCGGTGCGCATCGGGGTCAACTGGGGGTCGCTCGACCAGCAGCTGCTGACCGAACTCATGGATGCGAACCACGCCCTGGCGGCGCCGCGGGACGCCCGCGACGTGACCCTCGACGCCATGGTCGAGAGCGCCATCCGCTCGGCGGAACTGGCCGAGGCCACGGGGCTCGGGCACGACCGAATCATTCTTTCCGCCAAGGTCTCGGCGGTCCAGGACCTGGTGGACGTCTATCGCCTCCTCGCCGCGCGGGGGGACTATCCCCTCCACCTCGGCCTCACCGAGGCCGGCCTCGGCACCAAGGGGATCGTGGCCAGCACCGCGGCGCTCGCCGTGCTCCTGCAGGAGGGGATCGGCGACACCATCCGCGTCTCGCTCACCCCGGCGCCCGACGGCGACCGGACCGAGGAGGTGCTGGTGGCGCAGCAGATCCTCCAGTCGGTCGGCCTGCGCAGCTTCACGCCGCAGGTCACCAGCTGCCCCGGGTGCGGCCGGACCACCAGCACCTTCTTCCAGGCGATGGCCCAGGACATCGAGCGCCACCTTCGGGAGCAGATGCCGGTGTGGCGGGAGACGCGCCCGGGCGTCGAGGCGCTCCGCGTGGCGGTCATGGGCTGCGTCGTCAACGGGCCGGGTGAATCGAAGCACGCCGACATCGGCATTTCGCTCCCCGGCACCGCCGAGGATCCGCGGGCCCCGGTGTACGTGGACGGCCGGCTGCGCGTCACCCTGAGCGGCGATGCCATCGTGCCGGAGTTCCTGGCGCTCCTCGACGAGTACGTGCAGGCGCGATATGCCCCTTCGGAGCCGGTGGCCCATTAGGCGCTGGGTGGCGGGGGTGGCGCTGGCGCTCGCTGCCCAGCCGCTGGCGGCGCAGGGCCCCGCCGTCGGCGACGCGGCGCCGGTGGTGACGGTCCACGACCTCGACGGGCAGCCGGTGGACCTGGCCCAGTGGATCGGGCGGCGCCCGGTCCTGCTCGAGTTCTGGGCCACCTGGTGCACCTCCTGCGCGGCGCTCGAGCCGGCGGTGCGCGCGGCGCACGCCGCGTATGGGGCCGACGTGGAGTTTGTCGGCATCAACATCACCGTCGGCGACCCGCGCGACTCGGTGCGCGCCTGGGTTGCGCGGAACCAGCCTCCGTGGCGCACCCTCTATGACGACGAGGGGGAGAGCCAGCGGGCCTATGATGTGGCCGCGACGTCTACCGTGGTGATCATCGACCGGGCGGGGCGGGTGGCGTACACGGGGGTCGGCGGAAGCCAGGCCCTCGACGCGCCGCTCCGGCGGGTCGTCCAGGAATGACTTTCAGGAAGCGAGGCAATCCCATGCGGTGTTCCACCCTGGTTGTGCTGGCCGCCATCCTCGGCGGCCTGGCCGGGCCGGCGATGGCGCAGGATGCGTCGGCGCCCCCGGCGGCGCCGAAGGGCCCCCCCACGGCGATCGTCGTCTCGGGCCCCGAGGTGGGGATGAAGGCCCCCGACTTCAAGGCGCCCTGGGCCGACAAGGACGGCATCGGCCCCGCCGACGCCGAGTTCTCCCTCAAGGAGCTCAAGGGCCAGGTGGTGGTGCTGGCGTTCTATCCGAAGGACTTCACCTCGGGCTGCACCGCCGAGATGCGCACCTTCGCCGACCGGTACGCCACGCTCTTCGCCGGGGCGGTGGTGGTCGGGATCAGCGTGGACAGCCTGGAGAGCCACGTCCGGTTTGCCCAGAGTCTGGGGCTCCCCTTCCGCCTCCTCTCCGACCCGCGGCAGCGGGTGGCGGAGAAGTACGGCGCCAAGGGGAGCGAGTACAGCCGCCGGGTCGTGTACGTCATCGGCAAGGACGGGAAGGTGGCGTGGCGGGAAATGCAGTTCGTCGCGACCGATCCGAAGGGCTACGATCGCCTCCAGGCCGCGATCGCGGCCGCGCAGGCCTCGTGATGCGGGTTCGCGGCCTGGGGGCCGCAGTGGGGCTCCTGGGCCTCCTGGCGACACCCGCCTCCGCCCAGCGTCCCGGCCAGCCGATCCCGGCGGCGCTGCAGTGGACCCTCCGGGGGGTCGAGTTCTCCGCCTGCGTCGACTTCCTGATGGACCCGGAGGCGGCGAGCAAGCAGCTCGGGGAGGGCTACCGCGCGGTGCCCGCCTCGGCGTTCACCCCGATCAATCCGGCGCTCCAGCGCGAGGCGGGCTCGAATCCCGCCTACCAGCAGTGGATCCCCGCCCGGGTCTGCACCGTCGAGTCGAAGTTCATGGCGGTGGGCGAGCGCCTTGCCGAGCCCGACGAGAAGCTTCAGCGGGAGGTCGTCGGCTACTGGGGCATCGCCGCCACCCGGACCGACAGCGCCCCGCAGTTCGACCGGTGGTTTGCCGTGCAGCTCTGGGCCAACGACTGGCACGTCGAGAAGTACACCGAGTCGTCCTACATCCCGGTGGACCTCTTCAAGCGGGCGCTGGACTCGGTGCCCGAGTCCAACCGGCACCACTACGAGGTCCGGATCGGGAAGACGATCCTCTCCTGGGACGGCCAGCTGGTGGGGCGCGATTCCACCGCCGCACCGGAGCTGCCCCCGGCCACCCTCATCTTCAGCGGCCTCCGCGGCACCCGGTGGGTGGCCCAGGTGACGGCCCAGGCCCACTGGCAGCGGTACCTGCCGGGCGTGTTCCGGGTGCAGGGAAAGGACGACCTCGCCAAGGCGCTGCAGGGCTCCCCGATCCGGATGTTCGGCCCCATGGCCTGGGGGGGCGACGTCTTGGTGAGCTTCCACCGGTAGGGGCTGGCGGGCGCCGGGGGCGGGCGTAGGTTAGCCCCACCTCGGAGGGCCCCATGTCCACGCTGGTTCATGAACGGCTGGTGTTCGAGCGGTACGGCGCCAGCACCTACGCCAAGATATTCCTGCCGGCGGGGAGCCTCCCCTTGGGCAAGAGCGTTCCGGTGACGGTCAAGGTGGGAGACCGCCGCTTCAAGACCAGGGGATGGAGCTTCACCAGCGGGGCAGGGGTGACCCTCCCCGAGAAGATCGTCCGGGAGCTCGGGCTCAAGGCCGGCCAGGTGGTGGATCTCGAGCTGCTGGACTGATCGGACCGAGGCGCGAACCGCGCGAGCCGCCGGAGCCCGAATTCGGGCGCCGGCGGCTGTTTTATTCACCGATTCTGCATATCGGGCGGCCGGTAACGACACTGTCACCAGTTCGTTTTCCACATCTTTGTCACCATTCTAACTGATGTGAATAAAGTAGTTACGAAATCCACTTCAAGTTGAAATTCAAGCGTCCTTCCAGTGCTTTGTCCTCCATAGCCTTAGAATCTGCTTTCCACGCTCTCCACGCGGTTCCGTGGGTAACTTTTGCCCGTTCAACATGCGCGTGGATAGTCACCGTCCGTGCACCTCAGACCGGCTCCCCGGCCGCTGTGGGCATGTGGGAATGATCTATCCACGCCGTCCCCATTTCTGGGGATTCGGGCCCCGTCTGGCCCCGACGCGCAGGAAGTCCGGCTCCCCCGCGCCGCTGGAGGACGGCCCCCGATGTGGATAACTCAACCCGCCCTCTCCTTTCTCTTTTCTCCTTCCGCCCCTCCTTCCTCCCTTCTCCTTTCTCCTTCCTCCCCTCCAAGTCCCCAGTCCCTAAGTCCCGTTCTCCCCCCTCTTCCGTTAGAATCGTCCCATGCCTCCCTCCGCCATTCGTCGCACCAAGATCGTCGCCACCATGGGGCCCGCCTGGGCCGCCCCCGACAAGCTGGGCCAGCTCCTCGAGGCCGGGGTCAACGTCGTCCGGGTCAACGCCTCGCACGGCACCCCGGAGCTCCGAGCCCAGTGGATCCGGGAGATCCAGGCGGCGCGCCGGGCCAGGAACCTCCCCGTGGCCATCCTGGTGGACCTCCACGGCCCCCGGATCCGGGTGGGCGACCTCCCGGCCCCCCTCGAGCTCCGGCCGGGCCAGCGGGTCACCTTTGCGCCCGAGGCCGAGGCCAAGGGGGACGAGATCCCGACCACCCACGCGGCCCTGGCGGGCGACGTGGCCACCGGCTCCCGGATCCTCCTCGACGACGGGCTCCTGGCGGTCGAGGTCACCGGGGTCCGGGGCACCCGGGTGGAGGGGACGGTGCGCTACGGGGGGCTCCTCCGCGCCCACAAGGGGATGAACCTCCCCGGGGCAGACGTGAGCGCCCCGGCCGTCACCGAGAAGGACCGGGAGGAGGTGGAGCAGGCGGTGCGGCTCGGGGTGGACTACATCGGGGTGTCGTTCGTCCGGCGTCCCGAGGACCTGACCCAGCTGCGGGCGCTGGTGCCCAAGCGGATCCAGCTCGTGGCCAAGATCGAGAAGGACACCGCGCTCCGGCACCTGGAGGGGATCCTCGACGCCGCCGATGCCGTGATGGTGGCCCGCGGCGACCTCGGCGTGGAACTTCCCTTCGAGGAGGTGCCGCTGGTCCAGAAGCGGCTGATCCGCGAGGCCAACCTCCGCGGGAAGCCGGTCATCACCGCCACCCAGATGCTCGAGTCGATGGTCCACGCCCCCCGGCCCACCCGCGCCGAGGCGTCGGACGTGGCCAATGCCATCCTCGACGGGACCGACGCCGTCATGCTGTCGGCGGAGACCGCCGTCGGGGAGTTTGCCCTCGAGGCGGTCCAGGCGATGGACCGGATCGCCCGGGAGGTGGAGCGGCAGCGGAAGGGGCGGAGCGCGGCGTTCGACCTGGCGGTGGGGCGGCGGACCGGCGGCGCGAGCGAGCGCTTTGCCGAGCGGCGGGCGCGCCCCGAGGACGCGATCGCGGTGGCGGTCTGCGCCGCCTCCGAGCTGCTCGACACCCGGGTGATCGTCTGCTTCACCTCGAGCGGGTTCACCGCGCGCACGGTGGCGTCGTTCCGTCCCTTCGCGCCCATCGTGGCCGTCACGCCGGAGCCCGACACCCAGTCGGCGATGGCGCTGGTGTGGGGGGTGACGCCGGTGCTGGTGGACCACATGCCGAACTACGAGGCGATGCTGCAGGTGGCGCGCGCCCAGCTGCTGGCGCAGGGCCTGGTGAGCCCCGGGGACCGGGTGGTGGTGACCGCCGGCGTCCCCTTCGACGTGCCCGGCACCACCAACCTGCTCAAGATCGAGACCGTGTAGGCCGATGCGGCTGACCTTCCTCGGCACCGGCACCTCGTTCGGCGTGCCCGTGGTGGGGTGCGGCTGCGCCACCTGCCGGTCCACCGACCCGCGCGACCGGCGCACCCGCTCCGGCGCGCTGCTCCAGTCGGGGTCCGCCACGCTCCTGATCGATTCCCCGCCCGAGCTCCGGCTCCAGCTCCTGGGGCAGGGGGTGCGTACCCTGGACGCGGTGCTCTACACCCACGAGCACGCCGACCACACCGCCGGCATCGACGACCTCCGCATCTTCACCGTGCGGCACGGCGGGCACCTGCCGGTGTACGGGCCGCCCGAGACGCTCGGCGCCCTGCGCGACACCTACCGCTACATCTTCGACCCGGCGGTGACCGAATTCGCCGGCACCACCAAGCCGCATCTCGAGCCGCACCCGCTCACGCCCGGCGTGGCCATCGAGGTGGCGGGAGTGCCGGTCCTCCCGCTGGCCTTCCCGCACGGCCATCTTCGGGTGTACGGCTACCGGTTCGGCCGGCTGGCCTACCTGACCGACGTGAAGGCGGTGGGTCCCGCGGAACGGGCGGCCCTGCAGGGGCTGGACGTGCTGGTGGTGAACGCGCTCCTGGCCGAGCCGCATCCCACCCACCTCAGCATCGACGAGGCGGTGGCGGTCGCCCGGGAGCTCGGGGCGCGGCAGACCTTCCTGACGCACCTGACGCACGCCAACCGGCACGCCGACCTGGCGGACCGGCTCCCGGCGGGGGTGGCGCCGGCCTTCGACGGCCTCGCGGTGGAGATATCCTGATGCGGCTTCGATACGGCAGGATGTTCCAGGACCGGCTCGACGGGGAGCACGGCCTCCCGCGCCGCCGGCTCGACGAGCTGGCGCGCCGCTTCGGCACCGTCCAGGGCGAGGTGCGCTCCCGCCGCGCCGCGGGGGAGTACGGCTTCTACGGACTCGCCGCGCAGGACCGCACCGTCCGGCAGATCGCCGCCTTCGCCCAGGGCGTCGGTCAGGCCTACGACCACGTGCTTGTGCTCGGGATCGGCGGCTCGGCGCTGGGCACCCGTGCGCTGCTCGGCGCGCTCCGACCCCCGGCCTGGAACGAGCTGGACGACGAGGCGCGCGAGTTCTTCCCGCGGCTCACCCTCCTCGACAACGTGGATCCGACTTCGGTGGCGGCCGCGCTCCGGCGGATCGACCCGCGGCGGGTGCTGGTGAACGTCATCAGCAAGTCGGGTGGCACGGCGGAGACGCTGGCGCAGTACCTCGTCGTGCGGCGCTGGCTCGACGAGGCCCTGGGCGGCGCCGCCAGCCGGCACCTCGTCTTCACCACCGATCCGGCGCGGGGCGCGCTGCGCGAGCTCGCCGCCAGGGAGGCGATCGCCACCCTCGACGTGCCGCCGGAGGTCGGGGGCCGCTTCAGCGTCCTCTCGCCGGTGGGGCTCCTGCCGGCGGCGCTGGTCGGCATCGACGTCGAGGCGCTGGTGGCGGGGGCGGCCCGCGCCGTCGCCACGGCGGAAGCCGATGACCTGCTGCGCAACCCCGCCGCCCTGTACGCGGCGCTCCACTGGGCGGCCGACGCCCAGGCCGGGGCACGCATTCACGTCCTGATGCCCTACAGCGACCGCCTGCGCGAGGTCGGCGAGTGGTTCCGCCAGCTCTGGGCGGAGAGCCTCGGCAAGCGGGTGGATCGCGAGGGCCGGGTGGTGCACGCCGGCCCGACGCCGGTGGCCTCGGTGGGCGCCACCGACCAGCACTCGCAGGTCCAGCTCTTCATGGAAGGCCCCTTCGACAAAGTGGTGACCTTCCTGACCGTCCAGAACCCGGGCGAGGACGTGCCGGTGCCGCGGGCCGACGGGATGCCGGAGGAGGTGGCCTGCCTGGGCGGCACCACCCTCGGCGGCCTCCTCGCCGCCGAGTACGCGGCCACCTCGGCGGCGCTCTCGCGCGTCGGCCGGATGAACTGCACCCTCGAGCTCCCCGACCTGGCGCCGGCCACCCTCGGCGAGCTGCTCATGTTCTTCCAGGCGGCCACCGGCTACGCCGGTGGCTGGTACGGGGTGAATCCGTTCGACCAGCCCGGGGTGGAACTCGGCAAGCGGCTGACCTTCGGCGCGCTGGGCCGTCCGGGGTACGAGCCGCTCCCTCTGGCCGACGACGGCGAGGCCGACACCGCCTGAATCATCCTGTCGCCGCGGCGTTCCCGGGCCTAGATTTTGCCCGCGGCAGGGGGCTCTCCACGCGAGGATGGGACGAGTGACCGATCATGTGAAGCAGGCCGTCCAGCTCTTCGGCGGCGCCGTGGTGCAGGTGCCCGGGGGCATCCGGGTGACCAATCCGGCCGCCCTCCAGGGCGCCGCCACCGACCGGCTGGTGCGCCAGGCGGTGTTCGGCGGCGAGGCGGAGCGGGAGGCGGCACGATGGCTCCTCTGGGAGCTGGGGCAGGGCACCGGCGCCCGCCCCGCCTCGATCAATGCGCTCTACCTGGCCCGCGGGCGCGGCGAGTGCGGCGGGTTCACCGTTCCCGCCATCAACGTCCGGATGCTGGCCTACGACACCGCCCGGGCGGTGTTCCGCGCGGCCCGGGCCGGCAAGGCGGGGGCCATCATCCTCGAGATTGCCCGGAGCGAGATCGCCTACACCGCCCAGCGGCCCGACGAGTATGTGGCGGTGATGATCGGCGCGGCGCTGCGCGAGGGCTACACCCTCCCCCTCTTCATCCAGGGCGACCACTGCCAGGTGAACGCCAAGAAGTACGCCGGCGATCCCGAGGGCGAGGTGGGCGAGGTCAAGAAGCTGATCGCCGAGGAGGTGGCGGCGGGCTTCTACAACATCGACGTGGACACCTCCACGCTGGTGGACCTGTCGCAGCCGACGCTCGAGGAGCAGCAGCGCGCCAACTTCGAGCGCTGCGCCGAGATCACCGCCTTCATCCGGGAACGGGAGCCCGAGGGCGTCACCGTGTCGGTGGGGGGCGAGATCGGCGAGGTGGGCCACAAGAACAGCACCGTGGAAGAGCTCCACGCCTTCATGCGCGGCTGCCAGGCCACGCTGGCCCGGCTCGGCGTGGCGGAGGGGCTGAGCAAGATCTCCGTCCAGACCGGCACCTCCCACGGCGGCGTGGTGCTGCCCGACGGCACGATTGCCGAGGTCAAGCTCGACCTCGACGCGCTGGCGGCGCTCTCGAAGGCCGCGCGGCAGTCCTACGGCACCGCCGGGGCGGTGCAGCACGGGGCGAGCACCCTGCCGAGCAACGCCTTCGGTCACTTCCCGCGGGTGGAGGCCTGCGAAATCCACCTCGCCACCAACTTCCAGAACATCATCTTCGACCATCCGCGGCTGCCGGCGGCGCTGCGGACGCGGATGTACGCCTGGCTCGACGAGAACGCGCAGTCCGAGAAGAAGGCTGGGGATTCGGCGGAGCAGTTCTACTACAAGGCGCGGAAGAAGGCCATCGGCCCCTTCAAGGAGGAGTGCTGGAACCTCCCGGCCGAGGTGCGCGACGCGATCGCCGCCGACCTGGAGCGCACCTTCCGCTTCCTCTTCGAGCAGCTCAACGTCAACGGCACCGAGGCGCTGGTGGACCGGTTCATCCACGCCCCGGTGCAGCACCATGCCTCGCTGGAGAAGGTGTCCGTCTCCGCCGAGGACGACCCCGACGCGGGAGAATAGCATGGCACGGCACGAGGACGACGAGGTCGTGTACGTCCGGGAGGGCGGGGGCTCGGGCCTCAAGTGGTTCCTGGCGGGCGCGGTGATCGGCGGCGGACTGGCGCTGCTCTTTGCCCCGCGGAGCGGCGAGGCCACGCGGCGCCTCCTGGCGCGCAAGGCGCGCGACCTGCGCGACATGGCCGAGGACGGGCTCGACGAGCTCGAGGAGCGCTACGAGGAGGGGAAGGAGCGGGTGCGCGAGGGCGTGGGTCGCGCGCGCGACGCCGTGCGCGAGCGCGTCGACGACGTGCGCCACCGGGCCGCCGACGCCGCCGAGGCGGTGCGCGGCACCGGGCACTCGGCGCGCGAGGAGCTGGAGCGGCGGCTGGCCGAGGCGCGGGTGCGCCGCCGGTCGGCGGCGATGGCGGACGACGAGGAACCGGCCATCTGAGCCGCGCCCGGCTCCGCGGCTGGCATCACTCGTTCCGCGGCTTCCTCGGCCGCACCCTGCAGGCGGCCGACGAGAACCACCTGCCGTTCCTGGCGAGCGCGCTCACCTTCGACGCGCTGCTCGCCGCCATTCCGTTCGTGGTGCTGCTCCTGATCGGGCTGAGCCGCCTGGCCCAGCCCTGGCTCGACGCCGCCACGATCGACCTGCCCACCTTCTTCGAGGCGTTCCTCCCGCCGCACCCGACGGGGCCCGGTGAGGACCCGTTCTTCCTGCTCGAGGAGGCGCTGGCCCGGATCGCCGAGTCGGGGAGCCGCCTCTCGCTCTACGCCGTTCCGGCCTTCCTCTGGTTCAGCACCCGCCTCTTCGCGAGCATTCGCACCTCGCTCAACCAGATGTACGACGTGAGCGTCCGTCCGCCGGTGCGCCGGCACTTCGTCGTGGGCTTCCTGCTCAGCAAGTTGCGCGACATCGGCATGGTCATCCTGACCCTCGGCGTCTTCGTGGCGAGCACGGCGGTGTCCACCGTGGTCAACGTCGCCCGCGCCCGGGGCGAGGCGGCGGCCCCCTGGCTCCAGTTCTTCTTCTCCTCGGTGGGGCGGTGGATTCCCGAGGCGCTCACCTTCACGCTCACCTTCACGCTCTTCTTCCTGGTGTACAAGTACGCCTCGCTGCGCCGCCTGGAGAACCGGGCGGCGCTGGTGGCCTCCGCCTTCGGGGCGGTGGCGTTCGAGCTGGCCAAGCGGGTCTTCGCGCTGTACATGGGGCGGATGCTGACGGCGGAATCGGTGCGGGTGGACTTCAACTTCACCGCGGCCACCCTGACGGTGCTCTGGGTGTACTACACCGCGTTCGTCTTCCTGCTCGGGGCGGTGGTGGCGGAGACCTGGCAGCTCCGAGAAATGCAGCGGCGCCAGCGCGCCATCCTCACCTAGCGGCGGGCGCCGCGGCGCGCACCTCGACCACGAGGTTGGAAAGCTGCTCGGGGTGCGCCGGCGAGGCGGTGATGGTGAGCGGCGTGCCCGCCAGCCGCCGCGCGGCGAGGTCCCGCGGGTCCACCTCGAGGGTGTAGCGTCCCGGCTTGACCCCCATCACATAGAACGACCCGTCCGAGAAGGTGGCCGCCGCGCGCCGCTTGCCACTGGCGCGGTCGGTCAGGACCAGGTTGATGTCCGGCACCGGCGACCCCGCCAGCTCCACCCGGCCCTCCAGCACCGTCCCCGCCACCAGCGGCAGGTTGAGCTCCCGGTACCCGTTCGGCGGCGGCGCCAGCATGGCCGAGGTGAACGCCGGCACGTACAGCGGGTTCTCCAGCGAGGTGGTGTCCACCTCCACCTGGACCGGCTCGAACGCCGGGATGTCCCAGACGTGGAAGCGGCCCAGCGAATCGGAGCGGGCGGTGTTGGAGCCCACGATGACCCGCACCCCAGCCACCCCCGGCTCGTCGGGGTCGGGCAGGCCGTTCCCGTTCTCGTCGAGGAAGACGCGGCCGGACACCCCCGAGCGCTGGAGCCCGGGATTCGGGTTGGCCGTCACGCGTCGCTGCGCGGCGTCGTACGCGAGCGTCCCCTGGAGCGTCTGGATGGCGCCGGCGTCGCCCACGGCGGGGGCCACGGCGGTGGTGGTGGCCTGCAGCGTCGGCAGGTAGGAGACGAGCGAGAGCATCAGCGTGGTGCCCGGCTCGTTGCGGCGCCAGCCGGCGCTCCCCTCGACCCGCAGCGCCGGCCCGAAGCTCTTGGCCACCGAGATGGCGCCGAACTGGAAGCCCGCGCCGCCGCCGGTCTCGATGTCCCCGCGGAACCAGAGGGTCCCCAGCACCGACCCCCACGAGGGGCGGCCGGTGGCGTAGGCGGAGGCGCCGAGGTACGAATTGCCGTTGGAGGGGCCGCCCGGCTCGGAGAGCGACTCGTACCGGACGTACGGGTAGAGCCGGACCGCGCCGGTCTGCACCGAGGCGGTGAGGCGCGCCCGCGTGGCGTCCAGCGTAACGCCCTGGACCACCTCGGCGAGCCCCTGCAGGTAGAACGACGGCACCATCGGCAGCGGGCGCAGGAAGGCGTCGAGCAGGAGCTGCGACCGGCTTCCCACCGGCGCGATCATCGACTGCACCGCCTGCTCGTCGAACACCGAGTACGCCGCGCCGAGCCGCAGGTTGAGCGACGGCTCGATCCGCACGCCGCCCCGCACCCAGCCGTTGCCCACCACCTCGCCGGCCAGCGTGAGGGAGTTGCCGAGGAGGCCGGTGACGCCGGCGTAGGGGTGGAGGAGGTCGGGGAGGCTGTCCCGCCAGTAGCCCTCGAAGCCGCCCCTGACCGTGACCCGGCGGGAGAGGCCGTACCAGAGGTCGGCGTTGGCGGCGGCGTCGCAGAGCGAGGAGATGCACTCGCCGCCCGACACGCCGTAGTCGAACTCCTTGTACGGGAGCTGCTCCGACACCACGCGGTAGGTCTGGTTGAACCGGCGCACCTGGCCGTAGGGGCCGTAGGCCACGAAGTCCACCGGGTTTTCGCCGTAGCTCACGGGGAGCGTGAGGTCATAGCTGCCGGTAGGGCCGATCGAGTCGAAGGCCACCAGCTGGCTCCCGGTGTACGCCTCCAGCTGCCAGCCCGGGTCGAGGCGGCCGTAGTAGTTCAGCTGGCCCACGAAGCTGGGGCGCACATACGGGGAGTTGGTGGCGCTCACCCCGCGGATCCCCGCGTAGTGCGGGCCGGTCAGGGTGCCGGTGCCGAGGGTCAGCTGTTTGAGCCACTTCTTCTCGATCCAGACGCCCCGCCACGTCACCCCAACCTCGGTGCTGCCCGTTTCCGTCGTCCCGATGCTCCGGATGCCCGCCTCGAGCGCCCCGCCCGCCACCTGCGCCCCGAGCCCGAACTGGTAGGCGGAGCCGCCGAACGCGTCCTGGGTGTAGGGGAACGACACGTTGTAGTCGAACACCAGCCCGCCGAGGGAGGTGCTGAGCGGGGCAAAGGTCGTGTCCGGCCGCGCCCCCTGCCGCTGGGCCAGCAGCGCGCGCATCTGGTCGCGGTACATCCGCTGGGCCACGGGGAGGCCCTCGGGATTGAGGACGGCCACCGTCAGGTCGGGCCAGCTCACGTCGAACGAGAGGCCGAGCGCGTCGCCGAGCGGTGCGGAGGCGAGATAGAGCTCGCCGTCCACGAACCGGACCTGCCACCCGAGCAGGGGAATCACCCGATCCCCGACCCTGAGCGAGTCCGACCCCGCGGCCAGGTGCACCGGTGTCCCGCTCGGCTCGAGCCGCGCCGTCAGCACGCCGGCCGGCGAGATCTCGTGCTGGATCTCCGCCATCTCCAGGAAGGCCCCGAGGGGCACGAGGGCTTCATCGCCCTCGCGGTACGCCGTCACCGTCCGGTTCACCAGCCGGCCGATCTGCAGGTCCACGAGCACCGGCTCCATGTGATGGGGCCGCGGGGCGGACTCGGGGGACGGGGCGGACGGGGGTGGCGGGACAGCGGCGACGATGACGGGGACGACCGGGGCGGCCGTGTCGGCCGCAGGGGCGGGGGAGGGCGCCTCGGCAGGCGGGGGCGTGGGCGCCTGCTGGACGACCGGCCCGGGCGGCCCCTGCGCGTGGGGGCGAGGCGCCGGCTCCGCCTGGGGCCGGAGCGCCCCGCGTGACGGATGCTGCGGCGCCAGGACGGGAAGGGGCTGGGCCCGCCGCGGCGCGGGCGAGGCCGCGGCCATCCGCGGTGCGCCCCTCGGCGTCCCCTGGTGCGGTGCCGCCACCGGGGTCGGCGCCGGGGTCGGAGCGCTGCGCACGTAGGTCGGGGGTGTTCCGCCGAACCGCTTCTCGAGGAGGGACGCAAAATGACGACCGCCGACGAAAAGGCCGACGGCGGCGAGGACCAGCAGGAGGAGCGCGAGGAGCTTGGCCAATAGGCCGACCAGCATGCGTTACAAGTAGGTGATGGTCAGGATGATCGACCCCTGGTAAATGCCAGGCGCCTGGGTGGCCGAGGGAGTGACGGTGCCCCCAAGATACACGAAGAAGTACGGATTCGCAGCGCCACCGAACCGCGCGTTGTTGACGCCGACCGCCGGGTTGAAGATGGTGCCTCCCGCCGGGTTGTCGTTGGTGCGGCGCCAGCGGGCGGAGTTGGCCGCGAAGCTGATCGGCATGTTGATGCCGGGCACCGCCTGGATGTTCGGCAACTGGGTCGGCAGCGTGAAGCGGATCTGCGTGAAGGCGTTGGCCTGCCCGGCCACGCGGACCTTGCCGGCGGAGGCGGTGTTCTGGACCACCGTGGTCGCCACCCCCCGCGGGACCGTGGCGAAGTTGAGGTCCTGGAGGTTGGTGAACGTGATCGCGGCGCCGGCCACGAGGCCCGTCACGTTGACGGTCGTGGAGCGGCCCTGCGCCCGGGCGGCGGCCGGGGCGAGCAGCGCGAGGAGCAGGAGCGCGAGCCGCCTCACGGGACGCTCACCATCACGGAGTCGCGGTAGGCCGGGGCGGGGAGGGCCACCCTGGCGGGCAGGTCGGTCCGGGCGGTCGTGACAGTCACCCGCACCTTGTAGGTGCCCGCCGCCAGCGCCCCGACCGGCACCTCGAGCCGCGGGTCGAGCCCGTAGTACACCGCCACCGGCATCACGTCGGAGCCGACCTCCCGGTCGCGTGCGTCCAGCACGTGGGCTTCCACGGTCCCCAGGTACGCGGCGGTCCCCGTCCGGGTCATCGGGACGCGCACCGCCATCGTGTCGCGCGCGTAGGAGGCGGAGGGCGCCCCGAGGGTGAGCCCGGTGGTCAGCGCCCCCTTCCGGTACACCACGGCCAGGACCGTCCGCACCTCGAGGGTGAGCCCCACCCGCACCGCGCCGGAGTCAGGGACGCCGGCCACCGGCACCTGGCCCCCCTTGGCGCCGACCACCAGGCGCGCCCAGTACTCGCCGTCGGCCAGCCCCTGCGGGGGCGTGGCAAGGAGGCGGACCGTCTGCCGCTGCTGGGGCCCGACGGTCACTCGGCGGGGGAACGCCTGGAGCCACGTCGTGGCCGACGGCTGCCCGGTCGGGGCGCTGTCGGCGAGCTCGATGGACACGGAGCCCGCGGAGTCGGTGGTGGGAATCCCGAAGGCGAAGCCGATGGACACCTCGACCGGCTGGTCGCCCGGGTTGTAGAGGGTGACGGAGCCGGCGCGGCTCGCGTGATCGATGTAGACCGCGTGCGGCGCCACGATCACCCCCTGCGCCGCGAGGGCGGCGGGGGTGAGCGAGAGCACGGCGGTCCACCAGCGAGTCAAGCGCGTCATCGTCGAGGCCACGTCAGTTGAGGATCACCGTCAGGGTGATGGTGCCGGTGTAGTTCCCCCCCTGCTGCGTCGGGGAGGGGTTCACGCGGCCGCCAAGGTAGACCGTGCCGCTGCCCAGCCAGAGGATGTACGTGAACGGCGCGTTCGGGTCGAACGTCGTCTGGCTGCCGATCGTGCCCTGCCAGGAAATGCCGGCGTCGGTGTTGCCGAAGGTGATCGGCATCGTGGCGCCGAGCGGACCATTCATCACGGTCGGGAGCGTGAAGCGCACCGTCACGCTCCGGAAGAGTCCCGCCCCGGTGATGCGGAACTGCCCGCTGTTCGCGGCGCTCGTCTTGAGCACCGTGGTGGGCACGCCGGGGATCACGTTGCCGAAGCCCAGGTTCTGGGTGCCGACGACCGTCTGGGCGTGCGCCGGTCGCGGTGCGGCAAGGAGCGCCGCGCCGAGGGCCACCAGGCCTGGAAGCGTCGTCGAACGCATGGGCCGGAAGCGTGCACCGGCGACCCGGGCCGAAGCCCGGACCGCCGGTACCACCGCCTCTCGGTGTCCTGCCTTAGTTGCCGGTGTAGGCCACGGTCATCGTGACCGGCGCGGTGTACGTCCCCGCGACCTGGGTCACGGTCGGCGTCACGGTCGCGCCGAGCCAGATGTAGAGGGCGCCCGTCACGGCGTCGAGCCGGGTCGTGGTGGTGCCCGACGGGGTGATGGCCGTCTGCGCCGCCTGGTTGTTGGCGGTGTTGCGGCCGCCGGTCCAGGTGCCGATCGGCAGGTTGTTCGCGCCGTTGACCAGGTTGGTCGGCAGCGTGAAGGTGATGTTCACTTCGGCGTTGAGCTGGCCGCCGACGGTGAACCGGCCCGCCGTGGCGGCGGTCGGGGCGATCGCCTTCGCGAGGCCCGGGAAGACGTTCTGGAAGTCGAGCGCGGCGGCGCCCGTCACGGTGAGCGGCGTCTGCACGAGGGCAGTCGCGTTGATGTTGGCGCTCACCTGCGCCTGGGCCACGGTGGCCCCGACGAGGGTAAGGGCCAGGACGGCGAGGGACAGCTTCGAGGCGGTACGCATGGTCAATCGGTCCTTAGGTTGAAGGGGTCCAGCAACCTGGGGTCAGGCCAGCGGGGCGGAGGGGCAAGCGGCGTGCCGATTTCAGCGCTCTCGCTTGAGAGCGACCAGGAACGCGAAGAATGAAGTGGGTTGGAAATGCCAAGCCCATGGAGGACTTGGGGATAGGACGGAGGCCCAGCTGTCGTGAAATTCGACATTCGGCTCCGTTTCGAGGCGGTTCGGACGGTCGGCCATAACCCGTTGGAACGGAAGCAATTATAACACTTCCCCGTTGAGCCGCGCAATCGCTGGCAGCCTCCTCGGGTCTGCCGCAGGGGGGGCGGCCCCCCTGCCACCAGGCGGCTCGAATCGGCGCGGTTGCCGCCCGTTCCGGCCACCCAGTCCCGGTCGGGAAGCGCAGCCGGTTGCGGCCCCCAGGTCTTGCGGGGGTGCCGTGATTTGCCAGACCCCGGAACGACGACTCCCGCAGGATCTTGCACCGCTCCCACCCGGTCTCCCGCTCGCTTATATTCTGCCTGCCCCAGGTCCGAAGGGCGTCGGCGCGCGAACCGCGTCAGGACCTCGCCGGTAGCAGCGCTAAGCGATGTCCGGTGTCGCTTCGGGTCGCCTGGGGCACTTCCCTTTCCTCTCCTCGCCCTTCCGCCGGTCGCACGCCATGGCCATCGCCCTTGCCCGCCGGTACCGTCCCCGGCGCTTTGCCGACCTCCTGGTGCAGGACCACGTGGCCGCCGCGCTCCGTGGGGCCATCGCCAGTAACCGCCTCGGCCACGGGTACCTGCTGACCGGCCCGCGCGGGGTGGGGAAGACCACCGCCGCCCGCATCCTCGCCATGGCGCTCAACTGCGCGCGCCGCGACACCGTCTCCCCGCCCGGGGAACCCTGCGGCGAGTGCGACAGCTGCCTCCGGATCTGGAACGGCGCCGCCAACCTCGACGTGGTCGAGATCGACGCCGCCAGCAACCGCGGCGTGGACGACGCTCGCGAGCTCCGGGAACGGGCGATGTACGCCGCCTCGCAGGAGGGGCACTCGAAGGTGTACATCGTGGACGAGGCCCACATGCTCACCCGCGAGGCCTGGAACGCCCTCCTCAAGATCCTCGAGGAGCCGCCCCCGGGCGTCGTGTTCGTCTTCGCCACGACCGAGCCGTCCAAGATCTTCAACACCGCCGCGCCGGTGCTCTCCCGGCTCCAGCGCTTCGACTTCCGGCGCATCGGCCCCGCCGCCATCCGGGCCCGCCTCCGCCAGGTGCTCGACGCCGAGCGCCTCGGCGCCGACGACGACGCCTTGACGCTCATTGCCCGGCACGCCGACGGCGGGATGCGCGACGCTCTCTCGGTGCTCGACCAGTGCCTCTCCTTCGGCGAGGGCGCCGTCACCGCCGAGCGGGTGCGCGAGGTGCTGGGCCTGGTGGCCGACGAGGCCTACGCCGAGCTGCTGCGGGTCGTGACCGCGCGAGAGCCCGCCGGGGTCTTCCCCCTCGTGGCGCGCCTGATGGACGCCGGCGCCGACCTGGCGGAGTTCCTCGGTGGGGCGGGGGAGGTGCTGCGCGCGCTGCTCATGCTCCAGGTCGGCGCCGAGCCGGAGGACCTCACCGAGTCGCTCCGCGCCACCCTCACCCAGTACCGCGAGCGGCTCACCGAGGGCGATGTGCTGCGCATGCTCCGCCTCCTCGCGGAGAGCGAGACCGGCGTGCGCCGGGGCGGCAACGCGCGGCTCGCAGTCGAGACGCTCCTCCTCCGGTGGACGCTGATGGACCGGACCGTGGACCTGGCGGCGGTGCTCTCCGGCGGGAGCCCGGCGCCGGCGGCACCCTCCGGTGCCGCGCCGCGACGCGCCCCGGCTCCCGCGCCGGCGGCGCCCGCCACTCCCGCACCAGCCCCGGCGGCCGCCCCCGAGCGCAGCGCGCCCGTGGGCCTCGCCGCCGACGCGCTGGTGGCCGCCTGGGACGCGGTGGTGGCCAAGGGTCGCGAGCATTCCAGCTTCTTGGGCGCCGCCCTCGGCGCGGCCCGTCCCGCCCGCGTCAAGGACGGCCTGGTGACGCTCGAGCTCCTCGACGAAAACCCGATCCACCGCGAGGCGCTGGAGCGGGGCCGAACCGCCGTCGAGGGCGTGCTCTCGGCGGTGGCGGGGATGCTGGCCCGGGTGGAGGTGGTGGCTGCGGCTTCCGCGGCCCGCCCGGCGCGCCTCACCGAGGAGGCGGCGCGCGCCGAGCGGCTGACCAAGGTCCGGAAGAAGGACCCTGCGCTCGATGCGGCGGCGGCGGCGCTCGACCTCGAGGTGCTCGAGTAGCGGCGCGGGTTGCCCCGCCGTTCCGGCGTCCGTACTTTCCAGTCAGACAGCGACTTAGGTGTGGCATGGCAGACTTCCAGCAGCTTCTTCAGCTCGGCCAGCAGGTGCAGGGCCGGCTGCAGCAACTCCAGATCGAACTCGCCGGGCGTACCGTCGAGGCCACCGCGGGCGCGGGGCTCGTGCGCGTCACCGTGGACGGCCAGCTTCGGGTGCGCCGTGTGGTGGTGGCCCCCGAGGCCTTCGAGGCGCGGGACGCCGAGCTCCTCTCCGACCTGGTGACCGGTGCGGTGGCCGAGGCGCAGCGACGCGCCGCCGAGCTGGTGCAGGCCGAGATGCGCAAGGTGCAGCCCGGCCCCGCCGGCCTCGGGCTCTGATCGGTGCGCGCGGTCGAAGCGCTCATCGCCGAGCTGGCCCGGCTGCCGGGCATCGGCCGCAAGACGGCCCAGCGGCTCACCTTTCACCTCCTCCAGCAGGGCCCAGGCGAGTCCGCGCGGCTGGCCCGCGCGCTCGACCAGGTCGCGACCACGGTCCGCACCTGTGCCACCTGCGGCTACGTGGCGGAGGAGGAGGAGTGCGAGTTCTGCCGCGACCCGCGCCGGGACGCCGGCCTCCTCTGCGTGGTCGAGGACGCCGCGTCGGTGCAGGCGGTGGAGCGCTCCACCGAGTTTCGCGGGCGCTACCACGTGCTGGGCGGGCGGCTCTCGCCGCTCGACGGCGTCGGGCCGGAGGCGCTCCGGATCGACAGCCTCCTCGCGCGGGTGCGGGGCGGGGCGGTGCGCGAGGTGATCCTCGCCACCAACCCCTCGATGGAGGGCGAAGTCACCGCCACCTACCTGCACCAGCTCCTCGCCGGCCTCGGGGTGCGGGTCACCCGGCTGGCGCGGGGGCTCCCGATGGGCGGCGACCTCGAGTACGTGGACGGCGTGACGCTGGCCCACGCGCTCCTGGCGCGGCAGGACGTCGGCTGATGCGGGCCCGCGGGCTGTTGCTGGCGGGGGGCCTCCTCGCCGGGTTCGTGGTGGGATGGCAGGTGGGGCAGCGGCGCATCGACCGCCGGCGTGCGGAGCTGTTCAGCGCCGAGCGGGCGCGTCGGGCCGACGCGCTGTCGTGGCTCGCGGGGGAGCGCTCCCCCGAGGTGGCCCGGGTGCTGCGGGAGTACCTGGTGTGGGAGGCGGACCCGGCGCTCCGGCGGCGGGCGGGCGGCCTGCTCCGGCGCCTCGAACTGTCCCTGGCCTAGGAACCCTATGTCCGGTGCGTCCAGTTGGTCCCTTGCCCAGGCGGACTACGAAAAAATCGTGGTCCTCCTGAACGCGTTCCTGCGCGAGTCGAACGCGCGCACGGCGCTGCTGGTGGACCGCACGGGGCAGATGGTGGCCACCGCGGGGGAGCCGCCGGAATTCGACCCGACCACCTTTGCCTCACTGGCGGCGGCCGACTTCAGCGCCAACGACCAGCTGGCCCGGCTCATCGGCGAGCCGGAGTTCGGCAGCCTCTTTCACCAGGGCGAGACCGCCTCGATGTACCTCGCGGACATCGCCCGCCGGGTCATCCTGGTGGTGCTCTTCGACACCCGCACCACGCTCGGCCTCGTCAAGCTCCGGGTGCGGGGCACGGTGGGCGAGCTGTCGCAGGTGTTCACGGAGATGTTCGCGCGGGACGGCGGCGCGGCGCCGCGGGTCGAGCAGGCCTTCCTCGGCGATGCCGAGGACGAAATCGACAAACTCTTCGGCGAGTAGAAGGCACGCGCGCATGTCGATGATCAACTACGCGTCCCGCGAGATCAACTGCAAGCTCGTGTACTACGGGCCGGGGCTCGGTGGCAAGACCACCAACCTCGAGCACGTGTACAACAAGGTGGCGCCCGGGGCCAAGGGAAAGATGATCTCCCTCGCCACCGAGACGGAGCGGACGCTCTTCTTCGACTTCCTCCCGGTGGACCTCGGCACCATCCGCGGCTTCAAGACCCGCTTCCACCTCTACACGGTGCCGGGCCAGGTGTACTACAACGCCTCGCGCAAGCTCATCCTCAAGGGGGTGGACGGCGTGGTGTTCGTGGCCGACAGCCAGATCGAGCGGATGGAGGCCAACATCGAGGCGATGCAGAACCTCTACGACAACATGGCGGAACACGGGTACGACCTGACCCGCATCCCGTTCGTGATCCAGTACAACAAGCGCGACCTCCCCAACGCCGCTCCCGTCGCCGACCTCCAGGCCGCGCTCAACCCGGGATGGCCGGTCGAGGAGCTGGCGCGCCAGCGCCCCACGCCGGACCCCTACCACGAGGGCGAGTACCTCGTGGGCCGCACCACCGAAGGCGAGTGGCTGGAGCGCGCCGCCTACTTCGAGGCGGTGGCGGTGAGCGGCGAGGGCGTCTTCGACACCCTCAAGGCCGTGAGCAAGCTCGTCCTCAAGACGCTGGGATAGGACGCCGGGCGGATGTGGACCCTCCCGAACATCGTCACCCTCGCGCGGATCGCGATGACGCCGGTGGTGGCGCTGCTGCCGTTCATCGAGGGCTACTGGCCGAAGTTCATCGCCTTCCTGCTCTTCCTCGTCGTGGCGCTGACCGACATCCTCGACGGCTACCTGGCCCGGAGCCGGAACCAGGTCACCGACTTCGGGAAGCTCCTCGACCCGCTCGCCGACAAGCTCCTCCTCCTCGCCAGCCTCATCCCGATCTACTGGATCAGCCGCACCCGGCACGACCTCTACGACATCCCGGTGTGGGGCAGCATTCCCCTCTGGGTCTGCCTGCTGATGCTCGGCCGGGAGTTCGCCATGACGGCGCTGCGCCACTGGGCCAAGCAGCGCGGGGTGGTCATCGCCGCCGGCGGGCCGGGCAAGCTCAAGACGGCGTTCCAGAGCATCTTCATCGGCGGCATCTTCCTCTGGTTTGCCTTCCGCGACGCGCGGCGACCCCTCGGGTGGGAGTCGAGCCGCTTCTTCCAGTTCTGGAACACCTTCCACGGCGGCCTGGTGGCCGTGGCGCTGATCCTGGCCGTCGCGCTGACGGTGTACTCGTTCCTCCACTACCTCTACACCCACCGCTCGCTCTTCACCCAGCGCCAGCCGTAGCCCCCGCCGCCCCATGGACGTCGAACTCGTCACGGTCGGCACCGAGCTCCTCCTCGGCTTCACCATCGACACCAACAGCGCGGAAATCGGCCGCGCCCTTGGCACCATCGGTGTGCGGGTCACCCGCCGCACCGCCGTGGGCGACGATCCCGCGGCCATCCGCGAGGCGGTGGCGGCCGCCCTCCAGCGCGCCGGCGCCGTGCTCACCACCGGCGGCCTCGGCCCCACCGCCGACGACATCACCAAGTCGGCGGTCGCCGCGCTCTTCGGGGTCCGGATGCGGTTCGACGAGGCCGTCTGGGCCGCGCTCGAGCGGCGGTTCCAGCGGCTGGGCCGCGTTCCCAGCGCCAACAACCGCTGCCAGGCGGACGTGCCCGAGGGCGCCGTCGTCCTCCCGAACCGGTGGGGAACCGCCCCCGGACTCTGGCTCGAGGGTCAACCGGGCCTGGTCGTGATGCTGCCCGGCGTGCCCGTCGAGATGCGGAATCTCCTGGAGCACGAGGTGGTGCCGCGCCTGGCCGGGCGCGGCGCCGGCGGCGTGATCCGGTCGGTCACCGTGCGGACCACCGGCATCGCGGAATCCACCCTCGCCGAGCGGCTGGGCGACATCGACGAGCGGCTGGCGCCGCTGACCCTGGCCTACCTGCCGGGACGGGGCTCCGTGGATCTGCGCGCCACCGCCTGGAACCTCGCCGCCGAGGAGGCGGATCGGCGCCTGACGGAGGCTGCCCGCCTCCTCAGGGAACGCGCCGGAGACCACGCCTACGGCCTGGGAGACACCGACCTGGCCGAGGTGGTGCTCCAACTCCTCCGGAAGCGGGGATGGCGGATCGCCGTGGCGGAGTCGTGCACCGGCGGGCTCCTCGGCGGGCGGATCACCGCCATTCCCGGGAGCTCCAGCCAGTTCCTGGGCGGCGTGATCGCCTACTCGGACGCCGTGAAGACCGCGCAGCTCGGCGTCCCGGCCGACCTGCTGGCGCAGCACGGCGCGGTGAGCGAGGCGGTGGCCGCAGCCATGGCGTCGGGGGTGCGCACGGCGCTCGGCGCCGACGTCGGCGTCGGCATCACCGGCATCGCCGGCCCCGAGGGGGGCACCCCCGACAAGCCGGTGGGCACCGTCTGCTTCGGCCTGGCGCTGCCGGGAAAGACCGAGGGCCTCCGCCGCGGCGTGGTCGGGAACCGCGAGGAGATCCGCGAGCGATCGACCCAAGTAGCCCTCTTCGAGCTCTGGAAACGCCTCGAATTGCTGCCAGAATGACCGGTCGCCGAGGCATGTCGGTTGCTGTTAGCTTTGGGCATGTCCGAACCGATGGGATCCCCAGTGATTGATGACGCCATGGACCCTGTGGCCGGTGCAGGCAACGGTGAGCCGCCCGAGGGAAACGCCCCGACGGCCGGCGTGCCTGTGGAGCTTCCCCAGGAGGCGATTCGGCGGCTCGAGTCGGAGCGGGACGGTCTGCAGGACCGCTACGTCCGCCTCGCCGCGGAGTACGACAACTTCCGGAAGCGCTCGATCCGGGAGCGAGAGGAGCTCACCGGGCGGTCGCAGGCGGCACTCGCCGCGCGGCTTCTCGAGGTGCTCGACGACATGGAGCGCCTCCTGGCGGGCGAGCGGTCCGCGGTGCCGGTGGAGGCCCTCTTCCAGGGCATGGAACTGGTCGGCCGAAAGCTGTGGAAGGAGCTGGAGGTGGCGGGGCTCGAGCGGCTCGACCCGCAGGGGCAGCCCTTCGATCCGGCGCTGCACGAGGCGGTGGCCACCACGCCGGCCGAGGCGCCGGAGCAGGATCACACCGTCTGCCGCACCTTCCAGCCGGGATATCGATTCAAGGGGACGCTTCTCCGGCCCGCACGCGTGCAGGTGTACGCCGAACCGGGCCAGGCCTGAGTGGCACAGCGGGACTTCTACCAGGTCCTGGGAGTCCCCGACTCGGCGTCCGTCGCCGAGATCAAGAAGTCCTACCGGCGCCTGGCCAAGCAGTATCACCCCGACGCCAATCCCAACAATCCCGCCGCCGCCGAGCGCTTCAAGGAAATCTCCGAGGCGCACTCGGTCCTCTCCGACGCCGACAAGCGCAAGCAGTACGACCAGATGCGTCGGTACGGCGCCTTCGAGGGGCGGCGGCCCGCGGGCGCCTCGCCGGGGGCGCGCGGCGGTGCGCCGGGCGCTGCCTCGGGCGGCTACGAGAACTTCGAGTTCGGGGACCTCGGCGGGCTGGGCGACATCTTCTCGTCCATCTTCGGGCGCGGGCGCAAGGAGGAGCCGGAGGCGGCGCACCTCGAGGCCCACGTCGAGGTGCCGTTCCGGGTGGCGATGCTGGGCGGCAAGGTGCCGGTCACCCTGCCCGTCACCGAGCCGTGCCCGCAGTGCAAGGGGAGCGGCGCCGCGCCGGGCGCCAAGGTTTCCCAGTGCGGCGAGTGCAAGGGGCGGGGGACGATCTCCTTCGGCCAGGGCGGCTTTGCCGTCAACCGCCCCTGCCCGGCCTGCCGGGGGCGCGGAAGCATCCCCTCGGAGCGCTGCCCCACCTGCGGCGGGGCGGGCGAGCAACGGGTGGAGCGGCGGGTCATGATCACGGTGCCTCCGCTCACCGAGAGCGGCGCGCGGGTGCGGCTCAAGGGGCAGGGACAGCCGGCCAAGGCGGGCGGCCCCGCCGGCGACCTCGACGTCGTCTTCAGCGTGGAACCCGACCGCTTCTTCCACCGCGACGGCCTCGACCTGGCCTGCGAGGTGCCGATCAACCTCGCGCAGGCGCTCCTCGGCACGCGGCTGCGGGTGCGCACGCTCGACGGCAAGAAGATCGTGCTCAAGGTGCCGCCGGGCACGCAGCCGGGCCGGAAGTTCCGGATCAAGGGGCAGGGGCTGGAAAAGGGGGGCCGCACGGGCGACCAGATCGTCGCGGTGCGGGTGGAGCTCCCCGAGCGGCTCACCCCCGAGCAGGAGGCGCTGGCCCGTCAGCTCGCGGAGGCGGCGGGGCTCAAGTACTAGGCTGGCGTCCCGCGAGGTCCAGCAGGAGGCGGTGCGTTCCGCGCGCCTCCGAATCCGGCGCCGGCCGGCGCTGGCGGTAGGTGCCGTCGGGCAGGAGGTCCCACGCCTGGCGGTTGTCGTCCCACATCAACTCGAGCACCTCGCGCAGGCTGCGCCGGTGGGCCGGGTCCTCCACGGGCACCACCGCCTCGACTCGCCGGTCGAGGTTGCGCGGCATCCAGTCGGCGGAGCCGATGTAGAGCTCGTCGGCGCCCCCGTTCTGGAACCAGAACGCCCGGCTGTGCTCCAGGAACCGCCCCACGATGCTGATCACGCGAATGTTCTCGCTCACCCCCGGCAGCCCAGGCCGGAGGCAGCAGATGCCGCGCACGATCAGGTCGATCCGCACCCCGGCCCGCGACGCCTCGTAGAGCTCCTGGATGAGCGGCGCGTCCACCAGGGCGTTCATCTTGGCCACGAGGCGTGCCGGCCGGCCGGCGCGCGCGTGGTCCGCCTCGCGGCGGATCATCTCGACGAAGCGCTCCCGCATCCCGCGCGGGGCCACCACCAGCTTGCGGAAGTGCTCCGGCACGCCGAAACCGGTGAGCTCGTTGAAGAGGTCGGTCAGGTCCTCGCCAAGGGCGGGATCCGAGGAGAAGAGGCCGAAGTCGGTGTAGAGCCGCGCCGTGCGCGGGTTGTAGTTGCCGGTGCCGATGTGCACGTACCGCCGGATGTCCGCCCCTTCCCGCCGCACCACGAGCATGATCTTGGTGTGGGTCTTGAGCCCGGACACACCGTAGCTCACGTGAACGCCGACGTCCTCCAGGCGCTGGGCCCAGATGATGTTGTTCTCCTCGTCGAATCGCGCCTGCAGCTCGATCAGCACCGCCACCTGCTTGCCCCGCTCGGCGGCGTGGG
>CAZNLY010000005.1:100470-119728 GCA_964574295.1 uncultured Gemmatimonadaceae bacterium | reverse complement strand
CCCGATCTCGTTGCGCACCAGCACCTGGTTGATCCCCATCAGGTTGTACTCGACGGGGTCCTCCGCGGTCATGATGTTGGTCTCGATCGTGTTGATCCGGCTCAGCGCCGAGTAGAGCGTCGTCGTCTTGCCCGAGCCCGTCGGCCCCGTCACCAGCACCATCCCGTACGGGTTGAGGATGGCCGCCATCAGGTCCTGCTCGGCCTTCGGCTCGAACCCGAACTTGGTCAGGTCGAGCGTCAGGTTGCCCTTGTCGAGGATACGCAGCACGATCTTCTCGCCGAAGAGCACCGGCAGCGTCGAGACGCGGAAGTCGATGACCCGCGCGCCCATCTTGAGCTTCAGGCGCCCGTCCTGCGGCACCCGCCGTTCGGCGATGTTGAGCTGCGACAGGATCTTGATGCGCGAGGTGAGCGCCGCCTTCATCTTGAGCGGCGGCTTCATGACCTCGAGCAGCGCGCCGTCGATCCGGTAGCGCACCCGCAGCTCGAACTCGAACGGCTCGATGTGGATGTCGCTGGCGCCCCGCCGCACCGCGTCCGTCAGGATGCCGTTGATCAGCTTGACCACCGGCGCGTCGTCGATCTGGGCCTGGGTGGCGGTCTCGTCCTCCGCCTCCTCGACCACCTCGACGTCGTCGCCCTGGGACTCGAAGTCCTTCAGGATGTCCTGCAGCTGCTGGTCGTTGCCCTGGTAGTGGCGCTCGATCAGGGAGCGCAGCGTCTGCTCCCCCGCCAGCACCGGGAAGATGTCGTACCGCGTGATGAACTTGAGGTCCTCGACCAGCGCCACGTTGGTGGGCTCGGCCATGGCCACCGTGAGCGTCCGGCCCTCGCGCTTGAGCGGCAGCACGATCTGCTTGTTGGCCAGGTCGCCCGGGATCAGCTTGAGGATCCGCGCGTCCACCTCGAAGCGCGACAGGTCCACCGCCGGGATGCGGTGCTGCCGCGCGAGGATCTTCGTGATGTCCAGCTCCGACACGAGGCCGAGCTTGACCAGGACGTACGACAGCCGGTGCCCGGAGGCACGCTGCTCCGCGAGGGCCTGGTCGCACTTGGCGCGCGTCAGCAGGCCCTCGCGAATGAGCACGTCAGTGAGCCGCTCAGCCTCGGCGGCCACGGTGGTCGTCATGCCGGCACAGCCCTCGTGGGTGGAAGTCCGTGATACTGGACAGGATACGCCGCACCTGAGACAAGCCATTCCCGTGCCATGTATTGCACGGGAGGCCGAAGACCAGCACTAACTCCTTTCCCGTCAGGGCCTTACCGGACGGCAACGAGCTTGCGGAGGCGCGCCACCAGCGCGGGCCCGATACCGGAAACCGCCTCCAGCTCCCCGATGTCCGCAACCGGCCCGTGCGATTCGCGGTAAGCCACGATCCGCCCCGCCAGCGCCGGGCCGATTCCCGGCAGCGCGGCGAGCTCGGCGGCCGTCATGGCGTTGACGTTTGGCGGCCCGCTGGGGCCGCCTGGAGGGGTGCCCGCCGTGGCGGGCGGGGGGACCGCCAGCGGGGCGGCGGGATCGAATTGAAGGTGGGGGGCCAGGACGGCCAGGAGCTTGGGACCGACACCGGCCACGCGGTCGAGCCCCTCCACCGACCCGAACGGCCCGCGGGCCGCCCGATCCGCCACGATGGCCTTGGCCAGGGCGGGACCGACGCGCGGCAGGCGGAGGAGCTCCTGCACCGACGCGCGGTCCACGTTGATGGTCTCGCCGGGACCGAGGGGCCGGGCCGCCGCCGCGGCGCTGTCGCGATGGGCGGCGGGGGAGCCGCGCCGCTCGACTGGGAGGAGCGCCGCCTCGCCGGGGGCGGCGCCGGGCTGGCTCGCGATGAGCCGCAGCGCCTGGCCCGCCACGCCGAGGCCGATGAGCAGGAAGAGCGCGCGGCGCTGGGTGCGGTCCATCCCGGGAGGATGGCCGGCGGGCCGCCCCCGCCGAGGACCGAAACCGCGCGGGCCGGCGCCGGCTACCTCTCCGCGTCGGCCACGAGCGCCAGCGCCACCTCGCCCACCACCTGCAGGCTCTGCGCGCTCACCTGGGCGGGGGTGTCGTCCGGCGTGTGCCAGGCGGAGTAGTCGAAGTCCACCACGTCGATGGCCCGGATGCCGACCCGCTGCAGCGACACGTGGTCGTCGGTGAGCGTGTGCCGGGGCGAGGGGATGAACACCTGGCCGTGGCCCGCCTTGGCGGCCACCCGCCAGACGAGGCTCACCACCTCCGGGGCGCCGAGGAGCGAGTTCCCCTCCTGGTAGATCTCGAGGTTCTTGTCGCCCACCATGTCGAAGAGGACGGCGTAGAGCGGCAGGGGGCCCGGCGGCAGGTGCGCGGCGTAGTAGCGCGAGCCGATGAGCACGTCCACCGAGTCGGCAAAGACGCCGTAGTCCTCCCCGTCCACGAGCAGGAGGTCCACGCCCACCTTGGGGGGCGCCTGCCGGAGCGCCGCGGCCACGCCGAGGAGGACGGCGGTGCCCGAGGCGCCGTCGTTGGCGCCGGGCACCGGCAGGGTGGAGTCGCGGCTGCCCGGCTCGTCGCTGATGGGCCGGGTGTCCCAGTGGGCCAGGAAGAGGAGCCGCTCCGAGGCGCCGGGGTTGAAGCGCGCCACGAAGTTCCGCATCGGCAGCGAGTCGCCGGCGCGGGTCACGTGGGTCCACGCCTGCACGACGAGGGTGTCGGCGAGCGGACGGAGGAGGCTGTCGAGCCAGGCGGCCTCGGCGGCGTGCCCGGGGGTGCCCGGCACGCGGGGCCCGAACGCCACCTGGGCCTCGACGGCCTGGAAGGCGGCCTGGCCGTCGAAGGGCCGCACGGGGCCGCCGCCGTCGCAGGCGGTGGCCAGCGCGGCCGCGAGCCAGACGGGGCGCAGGATCGGCATCAGTAGTCTCCCGAGAAGAGCGAGAGCTGGAAGGTCAGGCTGAGGGTGAGCTGTTCCGTCTTCCGGTTGATCTGGCGGACGTCGTTCAGCACGTACGCCGCCTGGAGGCCGCCGGTCAGGATGGCGAGGATGTCGGTGTCGGCCCCGAGGCGCAGGGTCTTGCGCCGGATGTCGGACACCGGCAGGCACTCCTCCACGCCGGGGAGGTCGAGGCAGGAGGTGGCCTTGCTCGAGAGCGCGTTGACCGACACCCGCACCTGCTTGCGGGCCGAGCTCACGTTGCCCGGCAGGCGGAAGAAGTAGATCACGTTGGCGGAGATGTCCTGCCCGTCGCCGATGGTGGTGGTGCCGTTGTTGAGGCGCTGGTCGCCGGAGGTGCCGTAGCCGACGGTCAGGTTGAGCCCGTTGCGGAAGGTCAGCTGGAGGTCGTTGGTCCAGGTGGACGTCTCGGTGCGGGACACCGCGTTGGACACCGCGCTCGGCAGGGCCGTCCGTCCGGTGCGCTGGCGCAGGTTCGAGGAGAGGGTGACGAGCGAGAAGACGCCCTGCCGCATCGTCCGGGTCCACCGGAGCTGCAGGATGGGCCACTCGGTCTGCTCGGTCTGGCTCAGGAGGTAGCCGTTGCTGGCCCGGGTGTAGCGATCGCCGCTGGCGGAGGTGTACTGCAGGCTGGCGGAGAAGCCGTAGGGAAGGTCCGCCCCGCCACTCACCGTGATGTTGTCGGTCTGGGCGGCGTTGAGCGCCGAGTCGCCGTCCTGCACCAGGAAGTCGTCGAGCCGCCCCCGCGCCAGCATGTAGCCGAGGCCCGGGTCGAAGGTGGCGAGGTCGTACGTGGACAGGATGGTGGTGCGATAGGTGAAGTCGAGGATGCGGAAGCCGCGCAGCGCCCGGGCCGCGGCGCCCGAGTCGGTCACCAGCTGCCGGAACCCCTTCGCGGGGTCGAGCGTGATGCCGAACTCCCGGGTCCGCAGGTTGTTGAACGTCTGCGGCAGGATGAAGGCGCCGCTGTCGCCGAACTCCTGGACGGGCGAGCGGCTGGTGAGGCTCCGCGACAGGATGAAGTTGCTCGAGGTCAGGTACCGGGCGCGGAGCCACGAGCTGATCCTCGGCGTCAGGCTGATGACGCTGGCCACCGTCCGGTCGCGCTCGACGCCCACGTCCATCCCCAGGAACGACTGCCGCGACGCGTCGGTGAGCCGGCCGATCGAGGTGGTGTCGTCGTAGTTCCGGAGGTCCCGCGTGCTCGTCACGTCCCCCGAGAGGGTGAGCAGGCCGATCGGCTGCCAGGTGAACCCGCCGGCGTTGCGCCAGAGGTTGGTGAGCGACACCGTCGGCTGCAGCGCCGCGTCGCCGGGGCGGAGGACGGGCACCAGGAACCCGGTGAAGTTGGACTCGTTCCGGGTCAGCTGGCTCGAGAAGCGGATGTTGGTCGGGTAGATCGCAAGCTGGGTGCTCCGGGCGGCGGCGAACCCCTCGCCGCGGCCGACCCACGTCGGCAGCACGTCCACCGCGCCGCCCAGGTCGAGCTTGGGGCCCGTCCGCACCGTCACGAGGTTGTAGTTCAGGTTGAAGGCGTACCCGTTGGTGGTGCCGTCGGAGAGCTCGGTGGTGGTGGACCCGCTCGTCATCGCGCCACTGAAGGTCCACGGGTCGAGCAGGGTGCGTCCGGTGGCGGTGGTGCCGCGCCCCGAGCGCCGCAGGCTGAAGTTGACCTGGGTGGCGCCGCTTTGGGGCTTCCGGAGGTTCGCGATGTCCGCGGCCAGGATGTCGGTGCCGGTGATCAGGATCGGCGCGGCGGAGGTCCCGACGTAGTTGATCGAGAACGGGATGGCCAGGCCGAGGGAGGCCGGGAGGAAGCGGTCGAGCCGGAAGTTGGCCGCCAGCGAGAGTGCCCCGGCGGTGCGGTAGGTGGGCGCGCGCCCGATCTGCTGGAAGAGCCCGTCCTGCCACACGTAGTTGACCGAGAAATCCGCCACGTCGGCCGCCTGCAGGCGCGCGTCGACGGCCAGGGCGCCGCCGGCGTCGGTCACCGGGTCGTCGAGGCGGACGTCGTCCACCCACAACTCCACCTGGGCCAGCGCCTCGGTGTTGGCGCGGCGCCAGATGCCGGCGGACATCTCCTGGGCCGAGGCCAGGTTCGGGGGGTTCACGCCGGGGTCGGCCACCTGGACCACGTAGGGCCCCTGGCAGGCCACGTAGGCGGCGGGGTCGCCGATGCCGCAGGCGGCGGCCCCGCCCGGGGGCTGGCCCTCGAGCCAGCGCTGCTCGATGTCGGCCCGGAGCTGGCGCCAGATGGGAATGCTGATCTGGGCCTCGGGGAGCCAGGTGGCGCTGCTCGCGGGCACCAGGTAGAGGTAGAAGTTGTTGGCGTCGCTCCCGACCTTGAAATAGGCCTGCAGGTCGCCGCTGGTCCATCCGTCGCCCCGCCCCTTGAACCAGACCCGCACCGACTGGTACTTGAGCAGGTTCTGCGGCCCCGCCGGGAAGCGCTGGTACGCCTCCGCGCGCTCCCCGACGTCGAGCGCGGTGGCCACCACCCGCAGCGACTTCTCGTTGATCTGGACGCCCTGCACCTGCTGGCCGTTGTTGTTCTGCGCCGGCTCGTTCACCACGCCCGGGGGCGAGGTGTACCCGAGCGCCAGGTCTTCCGTGCTGATCACGGCGGCGAACATGGTCCCGGCCGGGCTCGCCACGGCGCCGCTGATCCCGATGAGCGGGGTGTCGGCCCGGCGCACCCAGGGGGCGCCGATGAAGCGCATCCGCGCGAGGGCAAACCGCGCCACCACGTCGGGGCCGGCCAGGGCCGGCGCCGCGGCGGTCACGCGGAGCTGCTGGATGAGCCGCAGCGTCGGCGTCCCGATGGTGTACTCCGGCACCCGCATCGGGATGCGGTACAGGGTCCAGGTGGAAGTCTGGCCCAGCGAGTTCACGTAGGTGGCGCCGGTGCGGACGTAGTACTGCGAGAGCTCGTTGGGGGTCACCACCCACCGGTAGACGTTGTCGTTGGCCCCCTGCGCGTTCAGGCGGTTGTCGCCGTTCAGGTCCTCGGTGTCGAGGAAGCCGTTGCCGTTGGTGCAGCGGCTGCTCAGGTCGCCCCAGGGGTAGACCGGCACGCTCTGGGAGAGCACCTCGGCGCAGGTGGGCACGTCCTGCTCGATGAAGCCGTTGACCCAGAGGGAGTCCACCCGGTCGAGCAGGATGCCGATGTCGTCGGTCGTCGCGTTGTAGATGCCGGTGGACTGCCGCTCGCTGTTGAGGACCCCCACCCCGTCGTAGTGCCGCCCGGTGTACACGCTGTCGCCGCCGATGGTCGTGAGGCTGTCGGGCACCACCGAGAGCGCGTCCTCGCTCACCGACCCCAGGTCGAAGACGAGGGTGACCCCGGCGGAGTCGGCGGTCTTCTCGCCGCCCTGGAACACCCAGAACTCGAGGTACTCGGCCCGGCTCAGGTCCACGCCGTTCTGCGACAGGGGGGTGACGAGCGAGCGCCACCGCGGGGTGAAGGGCTGCGCCGGCTGCGTCCACTGCGACGAGTTGTTGGTCTTGACCATCCCGCCCGCGGTGTCGGCGTGGAAGGTGGTGTAGAGCACCGTCTCGTTCACGCTGCCCACGCCGTTGGTCACGATGGTCGGGTCGATGTCCTGCGGGATGAGCTCGACCGGCGGGCAGCCGGAGCAGCTCGGCACCAGGTTTTGCCAGCTGAGCTGCACCGCCCAGAGGGAGTCGAACCCGCCGGCAAAGCCGAGGGCCTCGACCCCGAGCGGCGATTGGGGCACGCTGCCGTAGGACCAGCGCGAGGTCAGCAGGTTGACGGGAATCGTGCTCTCGAACTCGAAGTCCTCGAGGTAGGCCTGCCCGATGACGTTGGGGTCGGGATGGGTCACACCGTATTCCGCGCGGATGTCCAGCTGCGAGGGCGCGGTGACCGACTGCGACGAGAGCCCGTCGAAGAACCGGGTGACGCCGCTCGGCTGGAAGCGCAGGTCGGTGGTGACGCCCATCAGGAAGTTCGAGGCGGGCTCGAACCCGAGGGTGGGCCGCGTGAACACCGACTGCTCCTTCTGGTACATCCCGACCAGGTTGAGCGAGCCCACGTCGCCCAGGGCGTAGCTCAGGGTGCCGCCGAAGATGGAGGTCGGCGCCACGGCAAAGATGCCGCGCTCCTCGAACCGCGCGGTGATGGTGCCCGCCCCCGCGGGGAAGAGCGTCGAGGGGTTGAGGAAGGTCACCTGGCCGAGGTCGTAGTTGATCTCGTAGTCCACGCCGCGCTCGAGCACGCGCCCGCCGGCAATCAGCTGCTCCGAGCCGCGCCGGATCTGCAGCGCGTTGAGGTTGAGGCTGCCCGGGTCGGCGCCGCCCGCCGCGTCGTACTGGAGCCGGATCTGGAAGCGGGACGCCGGCCCCTGCGGGGTCAGGAGCTGGTAGACCGGCGTGGTGTACACCGAGTCCGACCGCTCGTTGGGCGCCAGGCGCGGGTCCTTGAACGGCTGGAGGGTCGGGAACGCGATGTACGACTCGCGCAGCACCTGGTCGGCGCCCGGGTCGCGGGTGCGGGGAAAGAGCCGGTTGTCGACGTCGAAGATGTGCGGATCCGGCGGGATGGCGATCCCGAAGAAGGCCAGGTAGGTCGGCGCCTGGTCGCTGGTGGGCCGTTCCGACTGGTTGAGGGTCACGCTCACGCGGAGGCTGGGCTTCGAGAGGTCGGTGCCCGACACGCGGTACACCTGCCGCATCTCGTGGCGAAAGGTCTGGTTGGTGGGCCCCTGCAGCGGGATGGAGATCAGCAGCAGGCTGTCGCTGACGCTGGGGTTGTCTACCGCCGGGAAGGTGCCGACCCGGGTGCCGTCCACCGTGATGTAGCTCACCGCGAGGTAGTCGTTCTGGTCGAGCCGCGTGGCCAGCGCGAACCAGGTGGCCGAGGGGTCGAGGTAGTAGTCGGTGCCCTGCAGCAGCAGCTGCCAGGTGCCGTCCACCCGCTCGGTGCCGTCGGGGCGGAAGCCGATGGCGTTGATGCCGCCCAGGTTCGGGTTGAGCCCCGTGCCGGCCCCCACGCGGTAGCGGTATACGCGGACCTGCGCGTTGGCGGGCTGGACCGACGCCGGGATCGTCACGGCGTCGAGGTTGAGGATGTCGACGAACGGGTAGTTGGGCAGCGTCACCGGATCCACCGCCCAGAAGAACCGCCCCGACTCGAAGTCGAGGTCGCGGACCAGGCGGTCCTGCGGCTCCGTGGTGGCGCCCCCCACCGTGTACACCCGCTGCCCGACGACGGCGCCCTCCTGGGTGGCCATCATCCCCTGCAGGGTGAAGGGCCCGAAGTCCATCGTGGCGTTGATGCCGAAGTTGGTGGCGGGGATGGCGGCGGTCAGGAAGCGGGACGGCGGGGTGCGGAAGGAGACGGTGCCGATCTCCACCCGGCGGAGGATCTCGTCCTGCAGCCCCTCGTAATACACCTGCAGGTCGTTGGTGGCCTTGAACTCGCGGCGGGAGTCGTAGTCCACGTTGACGTGCAGCCGGCTGCCGATGACCCCGCCCACCTTCGCGTTGAACTCGGTGTCGAGGCGGGGCGCCTTGAACCCGCCACGGCAGCCGGAGTTCCGGTCGAGGAGCTGCGCCGGCGTGCAGGTCAGGTTGCGGAGGCGGTCGCTCCGGAGCTCGACGAACACCTGGCCGTCGATGGCCAGGTCGGCGTATTTCGACGGGAGGCCCAGCAGGTTGCGCCGGTCGGCGGGGGCCGCCTCGGCCAGCTGGAGCTCGAGGTTGTTGGCGCCGTAGAGGCCGTTCATCAGCCGGGCGGAGTTCCAGGCCACCTGCTCGGTGGTTCGCCGCGCCTCGAGCTGCCCCTGCCAGGCGGTGGCCGCCGCCGTGGGGGTCACCCACGGCGCGCCGAGCCAGGCGGCCCTCGCCTGGGGCGGTTGCCGCAGGGTCGGCAGGGGTACATTAAAGGAGGCGCGAACGCCGATGTCGTCTGCCGGCGCCTGGGCGGCGGCGGCGGCGGGCAACAGCGCGAGCAGGCCCCCGAGGACGACGGCAAGTCGGGCCACGCGTGTCCGGGAGAGGGAGGCGATGGTGCTGAGGGTCCGGGGCAATATAGCGGCCGGAAAAATGGCCTTCAACCAGCCGGGCGGCGCGTGCGGCTGCTGAGCCGGTACATCCTCCGCCAGCTGGCGGCGCCGTTCGTCTTTGCCCTGTCGGCCATGACGAGCGTGATGCTGCTCAACCAGATCGCCAAGCGGTTCGGGGCGCTGGTGGGCAAGGGGCTCCCTTGGTCGGTCATCGGCGAGGTGTTCCTCCTGAGCCTGCCCTTCATCGTGGCCATGACGCTCCCGATGGCGGTGCTCCTGGCGGTGCTCTACGCCTTCACCACGCTGGCCGGCGGGAACGAGATCACCGCCATGCGGGCCAGCGGCATTTCCATCGGCCAGATCCTGCGGCCGGTGTTCGTGGCGGCGGTCCTGCTCACGGTGGCCGACTTCGCCTTCCTCGACCAGGGGCTCCCGGCCGCCAACCTCCGGCTCAAGGCGCTGCTGTATGACATCGGGCGCAAGCGCCCGACGCTCAACCTCAACGAGCAGGCCCTCAACGAGATTCCCCCCTCGACGCTCTTCCTCCGCGCCGGCCGCATCGCCGCCGCGGAGGGGCGGCTCCGCGACGTGACCATCTATGACATGTCCGGCCAGCAGGGGCGCCAGGTGATCTACGCCGACAGCGGGGAGATGGGGTTTGCCCCCAACCAGGCGGACCTCCACCTGGTCCTGCACTCGGGGGCGATCCTGCAATTCCGCGGCGCCGACCCCGGGCTCTTCCAGCTCACGTACTTCACCACCAACACCATCCGGGTGAAGGGCGTGGGCAACGTGCTGGAGCGCTCGGGCTCGGACATTGCCAAGAGCGACCGCGAGATGACCACCTGCGAGATGCTCGACGTGGTGGCGGACACGATGCGGGACGTGGCGCGGCAGGGAGGCCTGCAGGCCTCCCGGGCGGAGGCGGACCTCCGCGCCCTCCTGGCCCTGCCTCCGGCACCCCGCGCCGCGGAGGCGGCCACCTCGGCGGGCGGGGGTTCCCGGTGGTGCGCCGGCCTGCGCGGGCTCGGCCGGCGGATCCTTCCGGAGACGGCCGAGGCCCAGCGCCCCGCACAAGATCCGCCGAGGATCCCCGAATGGAAGCGGCGGTTGATGCGGGAGCGGCAGAAATCGTTCGGGGTGGACACCGCCGCCGGCGGCGCGCCGGCGCTGCCCGCCCCGCCGGGAGGCCTGGCGGCGGGCCGGACCGTCGAACTCACCTCCTGGGTGGAGGCCGCCAACACCGCCGAGGGGCTCCGGACGGCCCGCAAGACCGCCGACCGGTACACCGTGGAGGTGCACAAGAAGTACGCGATCAGCGTGGCCTGCCTGGTGTTCGTGCTGGTGGGCATCCCGATGGCGCTCCGCTTTCCGCGCGGCGGGATGGGGTTGGTGCTCGGGGGCGGGTTCGGGGTCTTTGCGCTCTACTACGTGAGCCTGACGAGCGGGGAGCCGCTGGCCGACAAGGGGTTCCTCTCGCCCGCGGTGGCGATGTGGACCCCCAACCTCGTCTTCGGGGTGGCGGGGCTGATCGGCCTCTTCCGGGTCAACCGCGAGCTCGGCTCCACCCGCGGCGGCGACGCCGCCGAGGTGGCGGAGTTCGTGCGGCGGATGTTGCTCCGGTGGCGGCGGAGGCGCTGATGGTCCTCACGACGCTCGACCGGTACGTGCTGCGCACCTGGATCCGGATCTTCGTGATCACCGGCTTCGGCTTTCCGGTCATCGCCGTGCTCATCAAGCTCACCGACACCGTCGGCAAGCTCCTCGACCGCGGGGTGCCGGTGCGTGACATCCTCCTGAGCCACGCCTACCTGGTGCCCGAGCAGGTGGCGCAGGTCATGCCGGCGGCGGTCTTCTTTGCCACGGTGTTCACGCTGGGCACCATGAGCCGCCACAACGAGATCGTGGCCGCCCACGCCGGCGGGTGGAGCTTCCACCGGCTGGCGCGGCCCATCTTTGCCGCGGCCCTGGCCTCCGTGGCGCTCGCCTTTGCCATCGGCGAGCTGTCGGTGGGCACCTCGGCCCGGGCGCTCGAGCTCCAGCAGGACCGCAAGGTGCGCCCCACCACCTACCGCTACAACTTTGTCTACCGCGCCGACGCCGGCTGGGTGTACACCGTGCGGGCGCTCGACGTGACCCACCAGGCCATGCGCGACGCCGTCCTCCTCCGCCAGGGCAACGGGCCGGCCTACCCCGACCTGGCGGTGAGCGCCGACAGCGCCACCTACGACAGCACGGCGCACGCGTGGCGCCTCTGGGGCGGGGCCAGCCGCGTGGTGTTCGGCGGCGACAACCAGCCGGTGTTCACCGCGCGGGAAATGCGGCTCCGCGCCCTGACCCAGCGCCCGGGCGAGCTCCTGGCCGCGTCGAAGGCGCCGGCGGAGATGCGCTACGGCGAGCTGGGGGAGTACATCCGGGCGCTCCGCCGCACCGGCAACGACGTCAACAAGCTCTGGGTGGAGCAGGCCCTCAAGGTGGCGCTCCCGGTGGCCTGCCTGATCGTGGCGCTGCTCGGCGCCCCGCTCAGCCTCACCAACCCCCGCGCGGGCCCGGCCTTCGGCATCGCCGTGAGCCTGGCCGCCACCGTCTTCTTCCTCCTCGTCATCAACCTCTCCAAGGCGGTGGGGGCCGGCGGCGCCGTCCACCCGCTGGTGGCCGCCTGGTTCCCCAACCTCCTCTTCCTGGCCGCCGCGCTGGTGCTGCTCCGACGGGTGCGCACGTAGTAGGGCCGCCCCCGACATGCGGATGTGCAACGGCCCCCGGGGATGCTCCCCCGGGGGCCGCGGTGCATCCGGGCGGGGGCCCGGCTACCAGATGTACTTGCCGCCCAGCTGGATGCGCCACACCGAGGCGTTCGGGTCCACCCGGTTCACGATCGGCAGCGAGAGGCTGTAGACGCCGCGGTTGTAGAGCGGGTCGTAGCCGCGCAGGAGCAGCATCGGCACGCCCTCGAAGGTGGTGGTCTGCTCGATCAGGCCCCAGTCCTTGTCGATCAGGTTGAGGACGTTGAAGATGTCCATCGAGAGCAGCATCATCTGGCCGTTGAACGTGGGGACGGTCTTCTGCAGGCGCACGTTCAGCTGGTTGATCCAGGGGTTGCGGCAGCTGTTGCGCTCCATGATGCGCCCGCGCTGCTGGTTGAGGCAGGCCTGCCCCTGGATGAAGTTGGCCAGCGAGTCGTACGCCGCGTTCCGGGCCGCCGCGGTGGAGCCGAACATGGTGATGTCGTCGCGATCGCGGGGGATGTACACCATGTCGTTGAACTCGCGGTTGGTCCCGCCCACGCCGTCGGCGTTGGCGTCGCCGTTGACCACGTAGCCGTAGGGCGAGCCCGACACGCCGGTGTAGATGACCGAGAACTGGAAGTCGGCCGGCAGGTTCATGGTGCCGCTCAGCACCACCCGGTGCGGCCGGTCGAAGCTCGAGGTGGTGAGCTCGCGGTTGGTGAGCGTGCCGTTGAGCGTCGCGAACCCGTAGTTCGAGAACGCGATGCTCGAGGTGAGGGACATGAGGTCCTGGGCGTTGCCGTAGGTGTAGCCGCCGTTGAACTCGACCCCGTTGCTGAAGCGCTTCTGCAGCTGGATCGTGGCGGTGAAGGCGTGGTCCTCGGACTTGTTGATGTGCTCCAGCACCGGCCCGAAGGACCCGGTCATCCGGCTCGGCGTGGCGGCGCCGGTGGCCACGGCGTTGACGCCGTAGCGCGCCCGGTTGCCCTCCCCCGTCATGTAGGTCAGGGTGGAGGGGTCCTGCACGCCGGTCAGGTTGTTGTCCTGGATGTAGAGGGTGTGCTGGCTCTGGGTGTAGAGGAAGTCCAGCGTGCCCACCATGCCCCACGGCAGGCGGTGGTCGATGCCGAGCGAGTACTTGATGTTCTGCTCGAACTGGAAGTCCGAGTCGAAGTAATTGATGGTCGGGATCGGCTGCGTCACCCCGGCGGTGCCGGCGCAGGCGGTCGGCTGGAGCGCCGGGTCGAGCGTGAACGTCGGGACGTTGTCGTTGGGGTTCGAGTTGTCGTCCCGGCAGGTGAGCTGGGTCTGGGTCATGCCGGTGTTGGCGTAGGCATTGGACATCCAGACGTACGCCGGCCGCCCGCCGAACCAGCCGATGCCGCCGCGCACCATCGTCATCCCGGTGCCGTCCACGTCCCAGTTGAAGCCGAGGCGCGGCGACCAGCTGGCGTTGCCGCTGGGGATGACCGAGGTGTTGACCTGCCCCGTGGTCCACGACGCCGACACGGAGTCAAGCACGGGGTTGTAGATCGGGTCGTCGGGGAAGATCGGGTTGTCCCAGCGCAGGCCGAGGGTCAGCGACAGGGTGCCGAGGTTGAACTGGTCCTGGGCGTAGAGCCCCCATTGGTTGACGCCGAAGTCCACCGTGCCGCCGGGGTAGGTGGTGTCGTTGCCGGACACGACCGGCAGCGGCAGGGCCCGGTCGTAGCGCGTCGGGGCGTTGTTTTCGAAGTTCTCGATGCCGGTGGTGACGCCGCTCGGGAAGTTGTTGAAGGTCCACTGCCCGATGCTCTGCGGGAAGAACACGTTGGTGAAGCTGAAGAACTCGTTGTGCGTGCCGACCGTGAGCCGGGTGTCGCCCAGCGGGAAGGTCAGGTTGTCGGTGATCTCGAAGATGTCCTGGTCGAGCGAGTTGGCCTGGCTGAACCGCTCCGCGCCCGCCACCAGCTGGGTGCCGGTGGTGCCCGAGTTCATGATGATCGTCGGGTAGGTGGTGTTCGGCGGCCGGTTGTCGCGGATGGTCTGGTAGCCGGCAATGAACTCGTTGGAATAGGTCCCGCCGAAGACGCCGTTCCAGATGAGGCGCATCGAGTTGGTCTTGTTCTCGATCGAGTAGGCGCCGCTGGTCAGCTGCCACTGGCCGTTGCGGTTGCGGCTCAGCACGTCGATGGACGCCTCGACGTTGTTGTAGGAGAACGAGATGTTGTTGTTGGGCGACGGCGACCAGGTGAGCTTTCCGAAGTAGGTCGGGTTCGGGTTCTCGATGGTGAAGCCGCCGGCGCTGCCGGCGCCGCCCCACTGGCCGGCCCCGAGCGCGTCGAGGTGGGCGATCATCCGCTCGGCGTCGCCCGGGGTGGCGCCGGACTCCTCATACGTGATGCCGTCGAAGGGCACGCTCCGCTGCTGGATGTCGGCCGCGCCGAAGTAGTGCAGCTTGTCGGCGATGATGGCGCCGCCCACGGTGCCGCCGTACTGCAGCACCTCGAAGTCCGCCGCGCGCTGCCGGTTGACGTCCTTGCCCACCATGTCCTGGTTCTGCAGGTAGGCAAAGACCGACCCGCTGAACTGGTTGGTGCCCGACTGGGTCACGCCGTTGATGAGCCCGCCGGCAAAGTTGCCCTGGCGCACATCGTAGGGCGCCACCAGCACCTGGAATTCCTTGACCGCCTCGAGCGAAATGGCCTTGGCGCTGGCCTGGCCGCCCGGGGCGCCGGTGGCCCCGAGGCCGAAGAGGTCGTTGTTGACGCCGCCGTCGATCTGGATGGTGTTGAAGCGGTTGTTCTGGCCCGCCGCCGAGACGCCCTGGCCGACGCTGGCCACCTGTGGGGTCGTGGCCACGAGGTCCTGGAAGTTGCGGCCCAGCACCGGGAGCCGGTTGATGGCGCTATCGCTGACCGACTGCGCCACGCCGGTCTTGGCCGAGTTCATCACGGGGTCCCCCGTCTCGGCGCTGACGGCAATCTCCTGGACTTCCACGATCTGCGGCTTGATTGTGAAGTCGGACACGAAGCGCTGGCCCAGCGCCAGCATCACGTTGTCCCGCTTGGCCACCTCGTACCCGATGGCCCGCACCTCGATGGTGTAGGGCCCGCCCACCGGCACGTTCTCCATGAAGTACTTGCCGTTGGGGCGGGTGGTGGCCTGGATCCTGGCGCCGGTGGCGCGGTTGGTGATCGTCACCACCGCGCCCTCCACCGCGGCCCCCGCATCCTGGCGCACCGTGCCCTGCACCGCCGCCGTCGTCACGCCCTGCGCGAGGAGATTGCCCGGGGCCAGCGCAACGAGCGCACCGGTCACGACGGCGGTCGCTACCCGACGAATCCATGACTGCATAGGGACACCTCGACTGGTGTGGAACGACGTGGGTCCAGGGGGGCGGATGATGGGCGAAAAACTTATTCCCGGCCCCGCCGAGGTCAAGCGGCGCGGGGCGGCCTACGCCCCCTCCACCGCCCCGGGACGCGCCAGGCGACGCCAGGCCAGGTAGACCGGCACCCCGACCAGGATAATCCCGAATGTGAAGCCGGTGTTTCGGGGGTCGGTCCAGAGGGCATTGAGGATCATGCCGAGGGAGGCCGCCAGGAACAGCAACGGCACCACCGGATAGCCCCAGGTCCGGTAGGGGCGCTCGAGATCGGGCCGCCGGCGCCGGAGCACGAACACCGCCCCCACCGCCAGGGCGTAGAACGGCCAGATCCCGAGGATGAACTTGTCGGCCAGCTGCTGGAAGTCGTTGAGCAGGACGTACACCACCCCGAGGGCGGTGGTGAGCCCGATGGCCACCGACGGGCTCTTGCGGGTGGGGCTCACCCGGGCAATGGCCTGGAAGAACAGCCCCCGGTCGGCCATGGCAAAGAAGATCCGCGGGGCGGTCATCATCGAGCCCAGGAGGGCGCTGAAGGTGGAGATCATCACCACCGCCGCGATGACCCCGCCCCCGCCGCCGAAGAGGGGGATCCGGTCGGCCGCGGTGGCGGCCACCAGCGCCGACCCCGCCATTTCCGGGAGCGGCACCAGGTAGATGTAGGCCAGGTTGACGCTGAGGTAGATGACCACGATGGCCAAGGTGCCCAGGACGAGCGCCCGCGGGAGGTTCCTGCCCGGATCGCGCACCTCGCCCCCGACGTAGGCCAGGTCGGCCCACCCGTCGTAGGTCCACATGATGGAGATGAGCGCGGTGGCCAGGACGGAAAGGTGGACGCCGCCGGTCCAGACGGGGGTGAAATTGGCGCCACTCCCCTGCCCGATCAGGAAGGCCAGCGCCACGAGGCCCAGGAGCGACCCGTACTTGACCACGGTGCTCAGGTTCATGAGCACCGCGGCCACGTTGACGCCGTAGTAATTGAAGAGGCCGACCGTCGCGATGGCCCCCGCCGCCACGTACTGCACCTGCGGCGGCGTCAGCGGCACGAAGTACCCGAGGTACTCGGCAAAGATGGTGGAGATGGCGCCCAACGCCGCGGCGCGGATGACCACCAGCGCCGACCACCCGAAGAGGAAGGCGGGGAGCGGACCGAACCCCTCGAGGATGTAGGCAAAGATCCCGCCCGAGCGCGGCAGCGCCGCCGCCAGTTCGGCGTAGGTGAGGGCGCCGCAGAGCGCGATCAGCCCGCCGATGGCCCACGCCAGCAGGAAGGGGCCGGGCTCGTCGATCCGGGCCGCCACCCCCGCCGGCACCCGGAAGATGCCGCTGCCGATGGTGGAGCCGACGAGGACGGCCACCGCGGATATGAGGCCCAGCCGGCGGGGGAGTCGCTCACCCCACGCGTCACGCTCAGGTGTTTGCATCCGTGGAGTTTGCGCCGCGCCCGGCTGCTTGACAAGGACCGGCCTGCGGCCGTTTCTTTGGCCCGTTCCCGACCACCCCGGAGCCGAGATGGCAGACCCGAAGGGAGGCGGCCCGGACTCGGCCCGCCCGTCCCTGGGCCGCGACCTGCTCGCCCTCACCAAGCCGCGCGTCATCTCGCTGCTGCTGGTGACGGCCGTCGCCCCCATGTTCATCGCCGGGCAGGGCGTCCCCCCCCTCTCCCTGATCGGCGCGGTGCTCCTCGGCGGCTTCCTCATGGCCGGCGGCGCCAACGCCATCAACATGTGGTTCGACCAGGACATCGACCACCACATGTCGCGCACGCGGCTCCGTCCGGTGCCCGCCGGCCGCCTCCCCGCCCGGATGGCGCTCCTCTTCGGCATCGGGCTCGGCGCGCTGGCCTTCGGCATCCTCTGGCGTCTTGCCAATCCCCTCAGCGCCTGGCTGGCTCTGGGCGGCCTCCTCTTCTATGTACTGGTGTACACCGTCTGGCTCAAGCGCTCGACGCCGCAGAACATCGTGATCGGCGGTGCCGCCGGGGCGTTCCCTCCCCTGGTCGGGTATGCCGCGGTGGCGGGACGGCTCGACCTGACGGCCTTCTACCTCTTTGCCATCATCTTCTACTGGACGCCGCCCCACTTCTGGGCGCTGGCCCTGCTCAAGCGGGGCGAGTACGCCAAGGCGGGGGTCCCGATGCTGCCGGTGGTCCGGGGGGAACGGGAAACCAAGGTGCAGATGCTCATCTACACCCTGATCCTCCTCCCGCTGACGCTCCTCCCAGCCCTCTTCGGCGCCTTCGGCGCCCTCTACGCCGTGGCCGCGCTGGCCCTCGGCGGCCGGTTCCTCTGGTACAACCTCCAGCTCCTGCGGGAGGAGGGGGTGACGCCGACCGCCTGGCGGATGTACAAGTATTCGCTGGCGTACCTGGCGCTGCTCTTCCTGGCCATGGGCGTGGACCACCAGGTGCCGCGCGAGGCGGCGGCGGAGCCGGCGCCCGGTGAGGTGCTGATCCTCGACCAGCCCGCCACGCCGGCGGCCGCGCCGGCGCCGGCCGGCCGGTGACGGGCCCCGCGGCGCCCGCGAACCCCCGAAGACTTCCCTCCCCCAGGCAACTCGGCCGGCTCTGGCCGCGGGTCCGGCCCCACCGCCGGGCACTGGCGCTCGCGACCATCGCGCTGGTGGGCAGCGCGGCGATCGCCCTCGCCTTCCCGCTGGTGGTGGGGCGCCTCCTCGACGCCGCCTTCGTGCAGCAGGACCGCGCGCTCCTCGACCGGGTGGCGCTCGGGCTCACCGGGCTCTTCCTGGTGCAGGCCTTCCTCAACTACGCGCAGACCTACCTCCTGAGCGCCACCGGCGAGCGGGCGGTGGCGGGGCTCCGCGCGGAGCTCTTTGCCAAGCTGCTCGACCAGCCGCCGGGGTTCTTTGCCGACCGGAAGACCGGCGAGCTCACCAGCCGCCTCACCACCGACATCGGCCTCCTGCAGGGGGTGCTGAGCCACCAGGTGGCGGAGTTTTCCCGGCAGGTGCTGTCGCTGGTGGGGGGCATCCTGCTGCTGACCTGGATCCAGCCGCGGCTCACGCTCACGGCGCTGGCGGTGGTGCCGGTGGCGGTGGGGACGGCGCTCTTCTTCGGGAGGCGGCTCCGCCGGATCAGCACCGGGGTGCAGGACAAGGTGGCCGACGCCACGGCGCTGGCCGAGGAGGCATTCAGCCAGATCCGGACGGTGCAGAGCTTCGTGCAGGAGCCGGCGGAGCGGACGCGGTATGGCGGCATGATCGGCCGGGTGGTGGAGGCGGCGCTGGTGCGGGCGCAGGTGCGGGGGGTGTTCTTCGGGGCCATCACCTTCACCATGTTCGGCAGCATCGTGGTGGTGCTCTGGCAGGGGGGGCGGCTGGTGCTCGACGGCACCCTCACGGCGGGCACGCTGGTGAGCTTCCTGCTCTACACGGTGACCATCGCGGCCGCGGTCGGGGCGCTGGCCTCCTTCTTCAGCGCCTACCAGGAGTCGGTCGGGGCGGCGGAGCGGGTCTTCCAGCTCCTCGAGGCCGACACGCCGATTGCCGACCCGGCGGAGCCGGTGGCCCTCCCCCGGCCGGTGCGGGGGACGGTCGAGTTCGACCGGGTCTCCTTCCGGTACCTCGACCATCCCGACACCCCGTGGGCGCTCCGGGAGGTGTCGCTCCGGCTCCGGCCGGGGGAGGTGGTGGCGGTGGTGGGCCCCTCGGGGGCCGGGAAGACCACCCTGGTGAGCCTCCTGCCGAGGTTCTGGGACGTGGCGGAGGGGTCGGTCCGGCTGGAGGGGGTGGACATCCGGCGGCTGGCCCTGCGGGAGCTTCGGGGGGCTATCGGGATCGTGCCCCAGGAGCCGGCCCTCTTCAGCGGCACCGTCCGCGAGAACATTGCCTACGCGCGCCCGGAGGCCCCCTGGAGCGACGTGGAGCGGGCGGCCCGGGCGGCACACGCCCACGAGTTCATCGAGCGCCTGCCGGCCGGCTACGACACCATCGTGGGGGAGCGGGGCGTCAAGCTCTCCGGGGGCCAGCGCCAGCGGGTGGCCATTGCCCGGGCGGTGCTCAAGGACCCGGCGGTGCTGGTGCTGGACGAGGCCACCAGCAGCCTGGACACCGAGAGCGAGCGCCTGGTGGAGGACGCCCTGGAGCGGCTCCTCGTGGGGCGCACCACGCTTATTATTGCCCATCGCCTGAGCACCGTCCGCCGGGCCGACCGGCTGGTGGTGCTGGACCGCGGCCGGGTGGTGGAGGAAGGCACCCACGCCGACCTCCTGGC
>CAZNLY010000005.1:52385-100370 GCA_964574295.1 uncultured Gemmatimonadaceae bacterium | reverse complement strand
CTACTGGACGCGGATCGCGATCCAGGTTGGTGACGGATCTCCGTATGCCGGCGAGAAGTCCTCTACGTTGAGGTAGTAGGTGCCTGCCGGGAAGGTTGCGGTACAGGTCTCGGGCTGGGCACCGGACCCGTTGCCGTGTGCATCGCACGCGGTGGTGACCACCGGCGGGCCGCCCGGGGTGGACTGGAAATAGAGCCCGAGGTCCGAGTTGTTGTTGTAGGTCAGGGTAAAGGTCCGCGACCCGGCCGTTGCAAAGGTGTACTGATAGACCTGGGCGTCAAACCCGTTCACGCCGCACCCGACGCATCCAAACGAGGCCGCATCCACCACGCCCTGACCAGGAGAAAGGAGTGGGGCGGTAGCGAACGCGTCGGTACCGGCCATGCCCGGGGCAATCGTGGCTTGCATGGCCAGCGGGGCGGTCAGGACCCCCGGGAGGGTCAGCTGGAACGCCGGCGCAGAGCTTGAGATGACCCCAGTCACCGAGTTCGGGCTGCCCGACGAACCTGGGTACGGATACATGGTGATCGTCGAGCTTGTCCGCGCCGTGATGATGGCGTTCGGATTCAGCGCGAACCCGACCGTGCCGAGGGCGGTGGCGAAGCTGAAGCCCGCCCCCGCCGTCAGCGTAATCGCCTGACCGATCTGCGGATTTGCCACGCTCAAGGTGCCCGGGAAGCTGGTGATCACCGGCGAATAGACCGAATCCGCAGATACGAGCGTGTACTCGAACTGCGGCGCGCCCTTGAAGGTGATCCGCGTCACTTGGAGCGGGGACGTCACGTTCGGGCCGACCGACAGCGACGTGACGGTGCTGTCGGCCGAGACGCTCGGATTGATCGGGGCGGTCTGGGTCGGGAACGAAAAGACCGACGGCAGCGCGTTGCCGCAGGTGGCGTTGCACTTGAAGGCATAGGCCGGGTTGAGCGTCACGGTGATCGAGCCGGCGACCGGGCTGCCGGGCGACGAGGCCGGCGTGATGGTGGCCGGGAGCTTGCCGTTCCAGGTGCCGGACTGCGTGCCGGTCACCTTGTCCCCGGTGCTGTACGTGGCCGCCGCGACGGTCGGCAGGTCGGTGTTCCACACCCCGCTGACGGTGGCCGTCGTGTCGGTGGTCGGGGCCGGAATGAACGTGGCCGACAGCGAGTCCGGCGCGATCACCAGCGACACCGGGTTCAGGTTGCCCGGGAAGGTGATGGTGGACGCCGGCGTAAGGCGGAGCGACGGCGGCATCGTCATGGTGACGACTTGCCCCGGTGTCGGGTTGGCCGGCGCGAAGGTGGCGTGCAAGACTCCAGGGGTCACGCTCACGCGCACGGTGGTCGACTTTCCACCGGCCGTCACCGTGAACGAGTCGATGCCCAGGGCAACGCCGGTGATGGTCGCCCGAATTTCGGTCTGGGCCTCGGGCAGGGTGAGCGTCCCGTCGGTGTTGTACACCGGCCGGTAGGTGGAATCGAACGCCACCGTGAAGTTCGGCGAGGCGGCGTCGATCGTCCACGACTCGGCGAGGGTACCACCGAGCTGGTCCTCCAGCCTGAATCCGACGAGCTCCTCTGCGTCCTGGACCACGAAGACGACCGCGGGGGTAGCCACAATCTGATAGGGCTTCCCTGCCTCATCCGCGGTCGGATCGCTGGTGCACGACCAGAGCGCGGCGCAAGCGGCGAGCAGGACCGAACCACGAATCATACGTGTCATACCAGTACCTCGTTCTCGGAAGACGGTGGAAAGCGCTCTTTCCAGTGTCCTGCAGTGAAACTCCTATTTCTCGGCACCCTATTGGGGCGTGCTCTGGACCGCATTGTTCCCGAAGAAATTGACCCCCAGCCACCGACCGACCTCGATGACCCCATCCGCCGTCAGGATTTCCTGCCAGTCCGGCTTCGACACCTCGGTGAGGTCGTTGGTGTAGATCAACTGGAATGCCCCCAGGTTGCTCTTGTCCACGAAGATGTAGTACAGGTCCTTCTGCTGCCGGTACCGCCACACCTGGTACGCCGGTGCCATCTGGCCCGGCACCCGGTCGAGGATCTCGTCGTACGGGCCGTACTTGGCGTAGATCCGGCCCCGGTCACTCTTCCACCCCGGGATGGTCCGCCGGCCCGACTCCTTGAACGCCTCGTCGGCGTAGGCCACCCCGGCGTAGTACCGCTCCCGCGCCTCGTTGCGCGCGGGTCCGGGCGAGGGGTCACGGGCCGTCCAGAACTCGGTCAGCCAGCGCCGCTTGGCGTCCACGCTGAGGTCCTTGTACAGGTTCAGCCTGTCCGCCGGCCGGGCGATGTAGATCAGCGGCGCCGCGGCGCTGTCCAGCTGCGCCTCGCTCATCGCGCCGAAGTACCCGGCGTCCGTCAACTGCTCCTGCTCGGCCCGCGCCGCCTCGCGGGTCAGGGTCTCGTCGAGGCCGGCCATGGTGAGCGGCTGTTCCCGCTCCGACTCCACGCCGTTCAGCGACACCGCCACTGCCATCGCGTAGGTCCCCTCGGGGAGACCCGCCAGGTCCAGCTGCCCCTTCAGCACTCCCCCGCCGGCCGGGACGTTCACCGTGGCGGGCTGCGTCTTGAGGAGCGTCTTGCCGGCGGCGTCGCGGATCGACACCGACACCGTTCCGCTGGCCACGCCCTGGCTGTACGCCTCGAGCAGGTAGTACGCCTTGCTGCGGAGCGGCGTCAGGTGCAGTTCCACCGCCCCGGTCACCAACGAATTCCCGATCCGCAGCTCGCCGACCTTCGGGACCGTATCGCCCGGCACGGCCAGCCGGATCAGCGGGGAGAGGAGGAGGTCGGACACCGGCGGCGGCTCCCGGAACCCCTGGACGCTCGCCTTGGCTCCCGCCTTCTGCCCCGTGGCGCTGTCCTCGACGGTCACGTCCAGCTGGTAGGAGCCCGGCGTGACCGCGAATTCCAGCATTTCCAGCCCCGTCACCCCGGCCTGCGCCGCCTGCCGGGGGATCCGGTTGGTCCAGGTGTCCTGCTGGAGCCCGAGCCCCGTCGAATCCGACACCTTGACCGTGACGGTGTAGACCACCCGTCCATCCGACCCCGCGCTCGCCGGCCCCGAGAACATCGCGTACGGGATCTGGACGAACGCCTTGACCAGGGTCTGGCGGTTCTCGGCCCGGTAAAAGCGCACCGTCCGGACCGCCATCACGTCTTCAGACTGTCGCGCCCCGACCCCTGTCGGTGCGGCCGCGACCGCGGCCGCGAGCGCGAGGGAAAGCCAACGAACCATTGTGCTCCTGGGCGGCGGCGGCCAGGGCCGCCGCCGTCGCGCCGCCCCTTACCAGCCGACGCTGAACGTGAAGAAATTGGTCGAGCCGAGGATGCCCATGTACTTCCAGGCATAGTCGAACCCGAGGTTGAACCGCTCGTTGGTGTACGACAGCCCGCCACCGAACGCCGTGCCCTGCATGCTCTGCTCTTCGTTCAGCTGGCTGCCCGTGATGTCCTGCCCGGCGTTGCCGGCCGCGTAGCTGTAGCTGCCGCGGATGGCCGCGTTGAAGTTGCTGCCGCCCATGCGCGGGAAGGAGAATTCCGTGCCGAAGGCGTAGCCCGGGTCGTTGTTGTTGGGCTGGTTGAAGTCCGCCAGGAAGGTCCAGCGGGTGGACTCCTTGGCGATGATGTCGTACGCCGCCGCCACGGTGAAGACCGTGGGCAGGGTGAAGGCAGTGGTGCGGTACTCGCCGGGGGCCGGGTTGCTCGGGATCGGGTTCTCACCCTGGACCGGCTCCCGCGGGATGCCGACGTTCAGCGCGTCGCCGCCGTAGCTGACGGGGGTGCCGAGGTTCTGGATGACGAAGGAGAACTTGATCGGGTGGTTGTTCAGCGCCGAGTGGAAGTTGGTGCCGAAGTCCACCGCGAACGCGCTCCCGGACACCTCGCCCAGCTGGTCAAAGACGCCCTTCAGGGTGATGCCGGCCGAGAACCGGTCGGAGAAGTTCTCCGCGTAGGTCAGGCCGAGGTACGACTCGCTCACCGAGTAGTTGGAGCCGGTGCCGTCGGGGAACTCGACGGTGTATTCCGGCTGGTCCTTGAAGCCGAACGTGCCGAGGTGCACGCCCATGGCCCGCGAGCCGCCCGAGAAGGGGAACGCGAGGCCGACCCAGTTGTACCGGGTCTCTGCGACGTACGAGTACGTGCTGACGAGGGCCCCGGGCGTTTCCATCAGGGCCGCGCCCGCGGGGTTGTAGTAGAGGGCCGAGACGTCGTTGGCGAGCGCCTGGAAGGTGCCGCCGAGGGCGGTGCCCCGGGCGCTGGCGCCGAGGAGCAGGAATTCCGCCGACGTCGTGCCGAAGGGTGTATTCGGCGCGTTGATCAACGAGTCCTGGGCGGAGAGTCCCGCCGGCCAGAGGCCGACCAGCAGCGCCGCCAGGCTCAACCGATGCACAGTGTGCCGCTTCATAAGCATTCTGTCTCCTGGATGCGGGGGAGGGCGGCGAATCCGCCCACCCCCGGCGTGGCTGCTACCGGCTGAAGTTGATGATGGTCATGCGCCCGATGAAGCGCGCATCACCGGCTTCCACGTGATAGAAGTACACGCCGCTGGCGACGACCTGGTTCGAGCGATTGCGCACGTTCCAGTCGAGCATGCCGCCGTTTTCCGGCGAGGTGTACTGGAGCACCCGCACCAGCACGCCGCTGGACGAGTAGATCCGGATGATCGCGTTGGTCGGCAAGTTGACGAACTTGATGACCTTGGCGGTGAAGTCGGACTCGTACTCGTTGGTCACGTAGTACGGGTCGGGAATGGTGTGGATCTTGGCCAGGCCGGCGTTGGTCGGCGCCAGCAGGTCGTTGTTCACCGTGTACTGGAAGATCATGGTGGCCCCGACCGCGGTGAACGGCCGCACGGCGCTCCGGAAGGTGTACGGACCTTTGTCGCCGCCGGTCCCGCCGGACCCGCCGTAGATGACGCCGACGTAGTCGCGCAGCGACCAGACGGTGTTCGTCGGCAGCGTGGTCATGTCGAAGCCGGTGATGGTGCCGGCCAGGTACATCATGAAGCCGCCGTTGGCCTGGATGTTGGCCACGTTCTTCACCGACTTCGCAGCGCTGGTGGACTGGTTGTCGCCGGAGCCATACGCGATGGAGCCAAGCGTGGCCACGCTGTCCAGGTTGAAGGGCGCCGCCGACGCGCAGGGGAAGAACCCGACCGCCGCCTGAAGCGAGCGGAGGGGCTCCACGCACGACCAGTCGGTCGGCGTGAGCACGGTGGGACGGTTGTCGAACCCGCCCGCGCCCTGCCCCGTGGTGTTGAGGATGGCCCAGCCGCCGCCGACGGTGTCGCCGTCGAAGGGGACCGGCACGTTGTGCGTCACGTCGATGACCGAGTCCACCACCCCGGGCGCGCCCCAGTAGACGTTGTAGTCCGCAGCGCGGCGGGCTCCCGCCTGGGAGGAGCTCACATTGCGCCACTCCCGATTGAACATCGAGTAGGCCATCGGCATGTTGATGTTGGCCACACCCGGGATGCTGCCGGCGTTGTTGAAGTTGCTGGTGCCGGCCGCCGCGCAGGCCGTGCCGCCATCACCGCCGCTGCACGATCCGGCGATGGGGTTGGCCGTGGTCTCGTTGTTGAGCGGCGACGGCCCGGCAAACCACCGGGCGCCGTTGTAGTTCACGCCGCTGGTGCCGGCCGGGAAGTCGGCCGCCACGAAGCCCGGCTCGTCCAGCGCCGCACCGAGACCCTGGTCACCGGTCTGGGGGCTGGTCGCGAGGACCGGCGAGAACTTCGCCAGCATCGAGGTGAAGGTGCTGTCCCCGCCATAGATGGCCGCGAGGCTGTCGTCGATGGAGGGGCCGGGCAGGAAGACGTCGGTCGTGGCGTCATGATCCAGCGTCTGCTGGAGGGAGACCGCCACCTTGATCGAGTCAGTGGCGTTCCCCAGGCGGAAGAAGTACACCGCCGGGATGCCGCCCCGCGGATCCGCGCCTCCGCAGCAGCCGGTGAGGTCCACCTGACCCAGCTGCAGGCTGTCGAGGCGCGCGGAGAACTCGCCGATGTCGCCCAGCACCTGGGTCACCACCGCGGCGAACCCGAGGGTGAACGTGGCCGGCGGCTGGGGCCCCGAGAAGGTCCCGGCGACGGGATCGATGCTCGGGACGCTGGGGAAGACGGTGTACTGATTCGTCGGCACCGGCACGTTATTGCGCTGGCCGTACATGATCTGCGTCGTGGTGCCGAGCTGCGACACGACGTTGGTGGCCGCGGCCTGCGGCACCACGGCGATCGTGCCGGACTTGGGCGACTCCAGGCTGCCCGGTCCGGAGGTCCACGAATTCACGTCGAACGCCGTGACCACGTAGAAGTACCGGAAGTTGTTGCGGGCGGTATTGTCCACGTAGCTGAACGGGACTTCGGTATTGCTCATCGGCGGCAGGCCGCTGTCGTCGCCGGTCACGGCCGTGTCCGCCCCGACGACATAGGCCAGCCCCGACGCGAGCGCCACCCGCTTGCCGTACTTCGTCTGGACGAACGGGCTCACGATCGAATAGTCCCTGGCCACCGTCCGCGGGACGCCTGGCGCAACAGGGCTGTAGGTCACGCCCTGGCAGTCGGAGGTGATGCCCAACTCCGGAGCGCAGGTGTCGATCGGATTCACGACGGCGTCGTAGTCGGCGAACGTCGTGCCCGCATAGTCGAACTGCTTGATCAGGAAGAGCTGGTCGGGGCTGTCCACCCGGCCCCGGTAGATCCGGTACCCCTCGACGTCGAATTCGCGATAGTTCGGGTCGTAGAGGGCGCTGTTCACGTCCTGCGTGATCGAGTAGTAGGGATCGCCCGTCACCTCCGACGGGGTCGGCTGCCAGACCACCGTCACTTGGTTGTCGCCGGGAATGAGGAAGAACTTCGGCGCGTCGGGCGCGAACGGGAGCAGGAACCGGGCGTCGAACACCGCCTGCGCGGTGTACGACTTGCCGAGGAGCGATCCGGGCACCACGGTGAATTCCGGACCGAGGTTTCCGCTCTGCTCCACCTTGCCGTCGCCGTCGAGGTCGTTGAAGCCGAGGTACCCGGAAATGCTGTCGACGAGGTTCACCCCGGTCGCCATCGCGGTCGGGTTCCCCATGATCACGGCATTGCCGGGCTTGAGGTCCCCACCGCCGCAGGCGTTGCCCGCCACGGGGCAGCCGGGGACGGCCACCGGCGCCGTGAAGATGTAGGCCACCACGATCGAGCCCTGCCCACCAGGGGCAAGGGTCATTTCGGACGACGACTGGAAGAACCGCATGTCCCGCGCGGTGGTGTTGTTGATGAAGCAGACATGGGAGATCGCCGGATTGCCGGTGTTGCAGGGCTGGTCGCCGGCCGGCACCGAGATGTTGCCCGACAGGTAGCGGTAGAGCTGGATGGTGTTCGCCGGATCGTTGAAGAACCCGGTCTGGTTGACGGTGTTGGAATAGAGCTGGATCTCGCCAGGGCCGGTCGGGCTCTTCAGGTACTTGATGCCGGCGAAGCCGGCTCCCGCAAAGAACGGCGCGGAATTCACGCCCGCAGGGAAGGTCCAGTTCTGGAGGCCGGCGAAGTTCTGCACGTACGTGAAGCCGACGGCGAAAGGCAGGTTCACGCTGGCGTAATTGACGTCGGCCTGGGCCACGTCCATGTCCGTCGCGAACGCGGCGTAGAGGTTCTCGATCGTGTACCCGCCCGCGGGGAGGGTCACGCCGAACGCGGCGTTGTTCTTGGCCTGGAAGTTGTTCGCGGCGTCGAGCAGGATGGCCTGCATCTCCGGCCGGATCCCGGTGTAGTCGGCGGGATTGGTGGAGGTGATGTTGTAGAAGGTATAGATGAAGTAGATGATGTCCTGGTTGCCGGACGGGAAGTTCCACCCCATGCCCCGCGTCTCGACCGCCACGCCGAGGGGGTGCTTGCGGCCCGCGTTGAGCGACGGGTCGCCGTCCCAGGACATGAACCAGACATCGCCCTGCGAGGCGACCTTTCGGCCCTGGAGGAGCGGGTTGAAGTTGCTGGCGCCGGAGTCGCCGGTGCTCGGCACGTACGCCGCGGCCGGCCAGTCGGACAGGTCGGAGGGGTTCTGGGAATTGTAGACCGGCTGGATGCCGAGGCCGTGCTGGGTGGTGCCCTTCGGGTCGAAGAAGAAGGCGCCCGTGGTGTCCCCGGCCCAGGCGCCGCCGTCCGGACCGATGATGCCGGCAATCTGGAGGCCCGAGTTGAAGATGTACTGGTTCGCGCTGCCCTTCGGCCAAAAGCCGCCACCGACGGTGGAGGAGTTGGTCGAGTCCACGCAGACTTCGCCGGTGGAGTTGAGCCCGCAATAGATGGTGTTGATGGTCATGGCGCCGAGCGGGGCCGAAAAGAGCCGGAAGCCACGTGTCGGCTTCTTGGCTCCCGGTTCCGGCTTGGCCACGCCAGGCGTCGGGGTGACCGCCGCGAGCGCCAGCGCGAGCAGGCCCGCCAGGATGACGCCCCTCTTACGGAATGGTGAGTGCATTGCGTCCTCTCTCAGATGGATACTGGTCGGCCGGTCGGGGGCGCGGCGCCGTGGTGCGCGCCGGCCCCCTGCCGCCGTGGTTCGAATCCCCTAGAAGTTGAGCTCCAACCCGAGCCGCATCCGCCGCGGCGCGGCCGTGAAGTTGGCCTCGCTCCGTGCGGCGTAGTAGCCAGCCTCGGACGCCCGGAGCTGCTCGGCGTGGGTGAAGACGCCGTCGCCGTCGCCGAAGCGCTGCTCGGCCCGGATGAGATAGATGCAGTTCGGAGCCGCGGCCTTGCCGTCCTGGGTCGCCCAGTTGCCGCACGCGCTGGCGTCCGGCAGGAGCATCGAGCCGGTGGACTCGTCCCACGCGTTGGAGGCGGTGGCCTCCTTGGCGAAGCCGGCCGAGTCACCCAGCCACGTCTCCACGAGTTCCTCGTTGTTGGCGATCCCGTTCGTCGTGGCGAACACGGTCGTGACGTTCTGCCAGTTGAACAGGTTGCGCACGTCGAGGTACGCGGTCAGGTCCATGGCCCCGAACCGGAAGCCCTTGGTGAAGCGCAGGTCGGTGTTCCGGAAGGTCGGGAGCCGGGAGCCGTTGATGTCGCCCTCAAACTGCTTGGAGCAGACCTGGGTGGACAGCACCGACTCGTTGCCGGTCTCGGGTGGGCACCGGGTGTAGGCGGTGCCGCTCGCGATCCGGAAGGTCACGAACAGGCCGGCGTTCTGCAGGATGGAGCCCATGGTGCTGCCGGCGTGCCACCCGTTCGGGAAGGTGAGCGAGAACGACCCGGCCAGGTTGTGCGGCCGCGTGTAGGTGGTCGGGAGGTAGCCCGAGGGCGGCGGATCGTTGCCGCCGGCCACCTGGTTGATGATGCGCGAGCCGAAGTTGATGTACGTGAACGGATCGGAGCCGGTGTTCTTGGCGTCGCTGAAGGTGTAGGCCAGCGTGCCGTTGAACAGCGTGCTGATGCGGCCGTCCATCCGGATGTCGAACCCGCGGTAGTTGCCGTAGTCCTGGTTGGTCATCATCCGGTAGTCGTTGTTCGTCTGCCGGAGCGGGTCGTACAGGCTCAGGAGCCGGCCGGCCTGGTTGGCCTGGGCGTCGCGGTTGTACGCCGAGAAGTCCAGGACGAAGTCATCCGAGAAGGCGTGCCGGACGCCGAACTCGAAGGTGATGTTGGTGCCGAAGTCGAGGTCCGCCCCGTACACGTGGTTGGTGTTCGTGACGGCGATGTCGGTGTTGATGCCGCCCAGCGCGATGCCGAAGTCCGGCGGCTGCACGTTGTGCGCGTACGAGAAGCGCATGTTCGTGCGCTCGCTGACCGGGAACGACACCTGGATGCGCGGCGCCAGGTAGTCGTGGGACTCGTCCGGACGATAGATCGAGTCGAGCGACGCCTGGGGGTTGTTCGGGTCGTACATCGGGTTGCTGCTGATGCGGACCGTCGGCTGGCACCCCGTCGAGTCGCAGTAGTACGGGCGCTCGGCGTTGGTGTTGTAGTAGTCGTACCGGAGGCCCGCCACCAGGACCACGTCGCCCAGGTCGAGGCGGTCTTCCACGAAGCCGTTCCAGGCGGTGGGCTTCTCCATGAAGAAGTCGGAGAAGGCCTGGCTGGTCAGGCTCGACGAGTAGGACTTGATGTCATAGCTGGTGTAGCCGCCGCCGATCTTGAGGCGGTTGTAGCGGTCCACCTGCCAGTCGAGGGCCGCGCCCGCGATCTTCCGGCTTTCCTGGTTGAGGAAGAGCCGGCCGGTGGCGCCGCCCGCCTCGCTGAAGCCGAGGAGGCCGTAGGCGTTGTTGCGCCAGCGGTCCACCAGCGAGTACTGCGCGGTGTTCTCGAGGTCGTACGGCGTCCGCCGGGAGTTCGGGGTGTTCTGGCGGAAGTTGTCCAGCAGTTCCTGGTTGAGCGGGAAGTTGTCGAAGTTGAACTGGTAGTCGAGCGGCGTCAGCATGAACCCGCCCCACGGGTCGCGGCTGTTCACCTCGGACTCCCGGGTGAGCGGCGACTGGATGAACTCGTCCCGCTGGTACGACAGGAGCACGTCCAGCGCCAGCGCCTTGGCCGACGACTTGGCCAGGTTCTGGGTCCAGCCGAGGGTGTAGACCTGGTTCTGGGCGGTGCTGCCGAACAGCGTCTGCGGATTGTACAGGTTGCCGTAGTTGAAGAGCCGCGACTGCCCCTGGCTGGCCAGGCCGCTGACGAAGAGCCGGCTGCCGGTGCCGTAGCTCATGTTGAGCTTGCCCTGCAATTGGTAGGTCGAGACCGCCGAGGTCGGGATCCGGATGCCCTGGCAGTCAAGGCCGTAGTTGCTGGCGATGTCCGCGTTGGAGCTCTGCGAAATGTCGATGCCGGCGTACGACATGGTGCCGTCGCACTTGCCGGTGTACACCGCGAACTCCGACACCGGCACGAAGGTCGTGTCGGAGAGGGCGCTTCCCTTGGTGACCGGCACCGCCACCGTGGTGTCCACGCCGGCGTCGATGAAGTACGGCGATTCCTGCCGGTTCATGCCGGTGCCCGCCGAGCTCTGGCCCTCGGCCACGCCGCTGACGAAGAACGTCAGGTTGCCGACGATCGGGCCGCCCAGGCTGGCGGTGACACGGTTGAAGCCGAGGCTGACGCTGTTGCCGAAGAGGCCGTCCGACTCGTACCCGACGGAGCCGTTGAACTTCTGGCCGCCGGTGCGGGTCGAGATGCCGACGATGCCGGACTGCGCCCCGCCGAACTGCGCCGAGGCGCCGCCGGTGGTGACGGAGGCGTCTTCGAAGGCGTTGGTGCCGATGGACACCGAGTTGCCGCCGGCCACCTGGAAGCCACCGCCGCGGTTGCCGGCGCCGGTCGGCACGCCGTCCACGTAGGTGGCCGCCTCGTCGGTGCGGCCGCCGCGGATCGACAGGGTGCCGCCGCTGGCACTCGCCACCACGCCCGGCTGGAGGGCCAGGACGTTGGTCACGCGGTCGACCGGCAGCTGGTCGGCGTAGTCGCCTTCCACGTTCTGCTTGGTGGTGACGGCGTCGCGGGGCACCAGCTCGTTCTGGGCCGCAACCACCGTGATTTCCTCCACCTTCACCGGCGTGGACTCGAGCGTGATGTCCGACGTGATCGTCTGGCCGGACAGGATGCGGACGTCCGTCACGCGCGTCGTCTTGTAGCCGATGAAGGAGGCCTGCACCGTGATGGTGCCGGCCGGCACGTTGTTGATGAAGTAGTAGCCGTCGGCGTTCGACTGCGCACCGAACTTCGTGCCGACGATGATGACCTGCGCGTTCGCGATTGGCGCGCCCTGCTGGTCGCGCACCTTGCCTTCGAGCTTACCAGTCGAGCCCTGGGCAAGGAGCGACGTCGCTCCCGCCACCAGGACGACTGCCGCCAGCGCGATGCCCCGCGCCGTGCGAGCGAAGGCGCTCACACAACTTTGCATCATGGACACGTCCTCCAAAGGTGTGAACCGAGTGTTGCGAACAATTCGAACGACAGAAAGCACGCGCCTCCCTCCTTGCGCCCACGGCGCTGAGACGAGGTCTGCGACTGCGGATACGCCGGACAAGCCGGCGAGAGAAACCGATGCTGTTGGTGCTTCAGGATCTTGCGATTGCCGACCGCGGCCCGGTCGGCACCGTCAATATGAAGTGACCGAAATCACGTGTCAAGCAAGTGTAACGGCGCGGAACGGGGGTGGGAATCCGGCCGTAACTGACTGCAACGAATCGCGATAAACCGGGGCACGGCGGTGCGGCCACCTCGCGTGCCCGACAAGCTTATCCCGCGCCCGGAAATTCCGCTAGGGGGGTTCACCCCCCCAACTTGATCAGCTCCCGCTGGGGGGCCGCCGGGGTCACCTCGGGCCCCCCGGGGCCCCAGTACATGTTGACCTCGCTCCGGACCCCGAACCGCCCAGATATATAGATACCGGGCTCCACCGACCACCCCACCCCCGGCAGGAGCTGGCGGTCGTCGTGGGTCTCGTAGTCGTCCAGGTGGGGGCCCGACCCGTGGAGGTCCCGGTCGATCGAGTGCCCCGTCCGGTGGACGAAGTACTGCCCGTACCCCGCCGCCTCGATGACCCCCCGGGCCGCCCGGTCCCCTTCGAAGCCGCCCACCGGCCGCCCCGCCCTGGCCCCCTCCTGGATGGCCCGTATCGCGGCATCACGGGCGTCGCGCACCGTGGCCCAGACCTTCTCCACCTCCTCCGGCACCCGGCGCCCCGAGAACCCCATCCAGGTCTGGTCGGCAAAGACGGTGGTGGTGCTCCCCTTGCCGCCCCACAGGTCGAGCAGGATGACCTGATCCGGCGCCAGGGTGGCGTCCTTCCCCGCCTCCGGCTCGTAGTGCGGGTTGGCGGCGTTGGCCCCGAACCCGACGATCGGCAGGGTCGTCAGCTTGAGTCCCTTGGCCTCCATCCCTGCCACCACCCTCCGCTGGAGCGCCGTCTCCGTCAGCCCCATTCCGCCCTGCCCCACCGCCCACGCCAGCTCCCCGCGCGCCACTTCCGCCAGCGCCTCCGCCGCGTACCGGTGGTCGGCGAGTTCCGCCTCGCTCCACCGCGCGGCAAAGCGGGTGACGAGCGACGAGGAGGGCACCACGGTGCCGCCCAGCCGGGTGATGAGCTGCACCACCCCCGCCGGCACCCGGTCGAGGTAGGGCACGGCGTCGTCGGGGGAGATCTCCATGGCCACCGTGCGCCCGCGCACGACCGAGCCGAGCGCCTCGTGGAGTTCCTCGTACCGGGCGTACGGCAGGAGCCGCCCCGGGAATCCCTCGAGCGGCTGCATCTCGATCTTGTGGACCACCGCCACCGGCTCGCCCTCCCTGGGCAGGAGCACGAAGAGCCGGCGGCTCCCCATCCCGCCCAGTCCCAGCACCCGCCCGGCGACCGGGTTGAGCCCGTGGAAGTCGAAGAGGAGCCAGGCATCGGCGCCGACGGCGTCGAGCGCCTCGGCGAGCTGGCGGCGATCAGGCAGGGGAGTGGCGGTCACAGGTAGCCCTCCGCGGCGGCGGCTTGCCACCGGCAGCTGTCTCCTCCCCGGCCCCGGCAGCGCTCATGCACCATGGCGCCTTCGAACCCGGCAAGGATGCGCAGCAGCTCCGCGAGCGCCGCGCCATAGTAGGAACAGGCCCGCCCGTCGGGCGTAGCCAGGAGCGAGAGTGGATCGGGAACCACCGCCGCGGCGGCCCGGCCGTCCACCGCGAGCGAGGCGGCGAACGCCCGCCGCGCCACCCGCGCCGCCGCCCGCCCACCCAGCCACCGGCGGAGGAAGCGAGGCGACGCGGCGAGCGCAACCCGGGTTGGCATCGAGGCCCCGCGCGCGGCATAGCGCGCCGCCCGGCGCCCGGCATCGGCGTACACCAGGGCGGCGTCGGGCCGCCGGCTGACCAGCCGGAAGACCGCAACCGTGTCCTCGCGCGGCACCGAGGCGCCCCGCCGGTGCGCGTCCTGATACCGGCGGATCTGCGCCGCCACGGTGGCGCTCAGTCCGAATCGCTTCGAGACGACCTCGCCCGCCACCTCCTCGAGGCCGTCCTCCACCGGGGTGTCAAGGTTGCGGAGCGCCTCGAGCAGGCTCAAGGGCACCATGGCCGGCGCGTCGGCGGCGTTCACCTTCGGCATGGAAGCGGGGCGGAGGGCCGTGGCATAGGCGCGCGGAAGTTATGCGCACCCCGCCCCCTGAGCCAGAGGCGCTTGCGCCCCGGCCCGCCGCGGGAGGACATTCCCCCATGTCCCCTGCCCCCGATGGGACCTTCGAGCGCGACGTCCTGCCGCACATGGACCTCCTCTACCGCGTGGCGCTGCGCCTCACGGGGGAGGCGGCCGCCGCGGAGGACCTGGTCCAGGAGACCGTCCTCAAGGCGCTCCGGGCCTGGGGCCAGTTCCGCCAGGGAACCAACGCCCGCGGCTGGCTGTTGACCATCCTGAGGAACACCTTCATCAACGACTACCGCCGGCGGCGGCGCACCCCCGTCACGGTGGACCTCGAGGTGGCGGAGTCGGCGGCGCTGGTGCACGAGCACGCCGGCGCCGACCCCGAGGGGGAGTTCTTCCGGGTGCTGGTGGACGACCGGATCGTGGCCGCCATCGATGCACTGCCGGAGGAGTTTCGGGAGGTCGTCGTCCTGAGCGACGTGGAAGGGATGGGCTATGCGCAGATCGCCGAGATGCTCGGGGTGCCGGTGGGCACGGTGAAGTCGCGGCTCTTCCGGGGCCGCCGCCAGCTGCAGGCGGCGCTGCTCGACTACGCCGTGGAGGCGGGCATCGTGCGCCCGGCAACCCCCGAATGACCGACCGCACCGTGAACTGCCGCGAGGCGCTGGCCCTCCTGCACGACTACCTGAAGGAGGAGCTGACCGTCGAGAACCAGGATCGGGTGGCGGCCCACCTGGCGGCGTGCGGGCACTGCTTCCAGCACGCGGAATTCGAGCGGAACTTCCTGGCGGCGGTGGAGCGGGCCGCGCGCAACGTGCAGTGCCCCGAGGCGCTGCTGGCCCGCATCCGCTCCGCCCTCGAGCGCGGCGGAACGGGCTGAGGTGCCCTGGCCCCTGGCGGTGGCCATCGCGGCGGCGGTCGCGGCGGCCGCGTGGGGGCTTCGCGCCCTCCGGCCCTCGGGTGCGGTGGCGGCCACGGCCGTGGGGGCGCTGGTCCTGGCGGGCACCGGGTGGACCGGCGGGGCCATCCTCCTCGCCTTCTTCCTGCCGAGCAGCGCGGTCTCTCGCCTCTGGCCGGCACGGGCCGCCGCGGGCGACGCGAAGGACGACCGCCGTGACGCCTGGCAGGTCCTCGCGAACGGCGGCGCCCCGGCGCTCGCGGCGGCGCTCCTGCCGGCGTCGTCGGCCCTGGCGGCGCTGGCCGCCGGACTCGCCGCCGCCTCCGCCGACACCTGGGCCACCGCCCTCGGCGCGCACAGCGCCACGCCACCGCGCGACCTCCTGCGCCGGACGGTGGTGCGGCCGGGAACCAGCGGCGGCGTCACCCCGCCGGGCAGCCTCGGCGCCGCAGTCGGGTCCGCCGTGGTCGCCGCGGCGGCCTGGCCTGCGCTCGAGTGGCGCGGCGCGGCGCTGGCCTGGGGCATCGGGTGGGCGGGGATGTGGCTCGACTCGGCACTGGGCGCGGGCCTGCAGGCCCGCTTTCATTGTGACGGCTGCGCGGCCGACACGGAACGGCGGGTCCACCGGTGCGGCGCCCGCGCCCGGCACACAAGGGGATGGGCATGGCTGGACAACGACGCGGTGAACGGCGTGACGACCCTCGCGGCGGCCGTGGCGGGCTGGGCGCTCGCCTGCGCCTGACGCCGCTCTTCCTCTGCACCTCCATCTTCTTCTTTTCGTGCGAGGGGGGCTCGCCGTTCGAGCCCGGCACCGTACCGCCGGCCGACGACCCGAACCCCGGCACGCTGGGCGGCGGCGGGAACGCCGCCCAACGCATCCTCGGCACCTGGATGGCGGAGCTCATCACCTTCCTGGCCGACAACGACTTCATCACCTCCCGCACCACGTGGGAGTTCCGCAACGACGGCAGCTGCCGGCAGGTGGTCTCGACGCGGCAGTTCTCCGAGGGCGTCACCTATCTCGACGTGACCGACTGCAGCTACACCCTCCGCCAGGGGCTGATCGAGGTGACGGAGGCCGGCGCGATGGCCCCGGTGGTGTACACCATCGCCTTCCCGATCGCCGACCTCAATTCCCTCGTCCTCTCGGACATCGTCTACCACCGGGTGCCCTGACCGCCGTGGACACCGATGTCCTCATCGCCGGCGCCGGGCCGGCCGGCAGCGCGGCGGCCATCCACCTGGCCCGCCTCGGGTGGCGCGTGGTGGTGGTGGACCGCGCCGCGTTCCCGCGCGACAAGCCCTGCTCGGAATACCTGAGCCCCGAGGCCGTCCGCCTCCTCGATGAGTTTTCGCTGGTCGAGCCGCTCGAGTCGGCCGGCGCGGTGCGCCTGGGCGGCACCACGGTGGTCGGCCCCCGCGGGCACCGGCTGACCGGACTGTTCCGCTACGCCACCCCCGCCCCCTGGCGTGCGGAGGGCCTCTCGGTGCCGCGCCGCCTGCTCGATGCGCGGCTGGTCGAGGCGGCGCGGGCTGCGGGTGCCGAGGTGCGCGAGCGGACGCGAGTGGAAGACCTGCTCTACGATCGGGGGGCGGTGGCCGGGGCGGTGGTGCGCGGACCCGAGGGCCGCCACGCTCCCATTCGCGCCCGGCTCACCCTCGGCGCCGACGGCCTCGGCTCGGTGGTGGCGCGCCGGCTCGGCGGCGTCCGCCGCGCGGCGCCCCGGCGGGTGGCCTTGGTGGCCCATGTCGCGGGGGTCCGGGATGTCGGCCCAACCGCCGAGATGCACGTCGGCGAGCACGGGTACGTCGGCATCAACCGGATCGGCGCCGGGCTCTTCAACGTGGCGCTCGTGGTGCCGCGCGCGCGCGCCGCGGCCGCCCGCGGGGCGGCGCCTGAGTTCTTCTTCCGGCAGCTCGAGGGCTTTCCCGGCGTGCGCGGGCGCGTGGACCGGACGCGGCTGGCCCGGCAGGTCCTGGCCGCCGGGCCATTCTCGTCGCGTGCCGCGCGGGTGAGCGCCGCCGGCGCCCTCCTCCTCGGGGACGCGGCCGATTTCTTCGATCCCTTCACCGGCCAGGGCATCACGGCGGCGCTCCGCGGGGCGCGCCTCGCGGCCGAGGTGGCCGACGGGGCACTGGGCCACCCCGGCATTCCCTCCGCCGCGGCCCTCGCGCCCTATGCCGCGCTCCGCCGGCGCGCCTTTGCCGGCAAGTGGGCGGTCGAGCGGCTGATCGGCTACGGGATGTACCTTCCCACCCTCTTCGACCGCGCCGTCGAACGCCTCGGCCGCTCGCCGGAGCTGGCCCACACCCTGATCGGGGTGACGGGGGACTTCGTCCCCGCCGGCCGAGTGCTCGATCCGCGATTCCTTGCGAGGATGCTGCTGTGAGTCATGGACACGTGGACCAGGCCCAGTTCCGCCAGCTCCTCGGCCGGTTTGCCACCGGGGTGGCCGTCCTGGCCATCCGCCTTCCCGACGGCCGGCCGGCGGGGATGACGGTGAACAGCCTGGCGTCGGTATCGCTCGACCCGCCGCTGGTGGCGGCCTGCATTGCCCACGGCGCCGACCTGCACGACGCGCTGGCGGCGAGCCCGGGGTTCGCGCTGAGCATCCTCGGGGAAGGCCAGGAGGCGCTCTCCCGCCGGTTTTCGGGGGCGCGCACCGATCGCTTTGCCGGCGTCGCCCACCGGCCGTCACCCGGGGGGCACCCGATCCTGGACGGCGCGCTGGCCTGGATCGAGTGCGCCCACTACGCGGCGGTGCCCGGCGGCGACCACACGATCCTCCTCGGCCGCGTCGTGCGGGGCGAGGCGGGTGACGGCGCCCCACTGATCTTCTATCGCGGCGGCTATACCGGGCTGCGCCGCGGGTCGTGATGCTCCCCACCTCCCCGGTCGGCACCGAACTGCTGGACGACCCCGCCGCCGACCCGGCGCTGGTGGCGTCGTCGCTCCGGCACATCGTGCGCGCCAACCGATGGTTCGGCGGGCGGGCCGCCGCGGTCTGGGGGGTGCGCCGCCTGCTCGCCGGAGCAGCGCCCAGGGCGGGGCTGACGCTGCTCGACATCGGCACCGGGACGGGCGACCTCCCCGCCGCCATCGGCCGGAGCCTCGCGTCCCGCGGCATCGCCGTGAAGGCCATCGGCCTCGAGCGGAGCCCCGTGGCCGCCCGGCTCGCGCGGGGCGGCGGGCTCGCGACCATCCTCGGCTGTGCCGGCGCGCTACCGGTGCGGCCGCGGGGGGTGGACATCGTCCTAATGAGCCAGGTGGTCCATCACCTGGCCTCGGATGCGGTGGTGGAGCTCTTCCGCGCGGTGACCGCGCTGGCCCGCGTCGGCGTGGTGGTGGCCGACCTCCGCCGGTCCGAGGCGGCGGTGGTCGCATTCCGGGTCGGGAGCGCCGCGCTCCGCTTCGACGCCGTCACACGGGCCGACGGCATCACCTCGCTTCGCCGGGGCTACACCGCCGTCGAGCTGCTCGCGCTCGCGAGGCGCGCGGGGGCGCAGGCCTCCGTGGCCCGGCGGCCCGGCTTCCGGCTCGTGGCCACCTGGCGGAGCTCCTGATGCGCACCGTGGACCGGCGCCGCGTGCACGCGGCCCCCGACCGGATGTTCGAGGTGGCGGCCGACGTGGAGCGCTGGCCGGAGCGGCTGGGGCACTACCGCTGGGTGCGGTTCGGGGCCCGGCGCCCGGACGGCGGCGTGGTGGAGATGGCGGCGGTGCGCCCCTTCGGGCCGCTCCGCTGGCCGGTCTGGTGGGAATCGGAAATGTGGATCGACCGCGCGCGGCGCGAGGTGCGCTATCGCCACGTGCGCGGCATCACCCGGGGGATGGATGTGCTCTGGACGGTCGAGCCGGCGGGAACGGAATCGGACGTGACCATCATCCACGACTGGACGGGGCCGGCCTGGCCGGTCATTCGCGTGCCCGCCGCCGAGTGGGTCATCGGGCCGGTCTTCGTGCACGGCATCGCGGCGCGCACGCTGGCGGGGCTGGCGCGCGCGGCGGAGGACGATCGTGAATAGCGCGCGGCGCGTGGTGGTGACCGGCCTCGGTGCCATCACCCCGATCGGGATCGGGAAGGAGGGGCTCTGGGACGGGCTCCGGCGCGGCGCCTCCGCGGTGCGCACGGTGACCCGGTTCGACCCGGGGCCGTTCCGCACCCGGATCGCGGCGCAGGTGGACGACTTTCACCCCGCTGATCACCTGGAGGAGCGGAAGGCCCGGCGCCTCGATCGGTTCGGCCAATTTGCGGTGGCGGCCACGCGCATGGCGCTGGCCGATGCCGAACTCGACCTCGGCCGCGAGGACCGGGGCCGGGCCGGCGTGATGATGGGCACGGCGCTCGGCGGCGTCGGGATGGCCGAGGCCCAGCACGCACGGTACGTGGAGGGGGGCGTGCGCGCGGTGGACCCGGCGCTGGCGCTGATGGTTTTTGCGGGCGCGGCGAGCTGCAACGTGGCCATCGAATTCGGCGTGACCGGCCCCAACAGCACCAACGGGATGAGCTGCGCCTCGGGCACGATCGCGGTGGGCGACGGGTTCCGCGCCATCCGCCGGGGCGACGCCGACGTGATGCTCGTGGGCGGCGCGGAGGCGCCGCTGGCGCCGCTCAGCTTCGGGGCCTTTGCCATCATCCGGGCGATGTCCACCCGGAACGACGACCCCGCCACCGCGAGCCGCCCCTTCGACGCGGCGCGCGACGGCTTCGTGATGGGCGAGGGCGCGGCCGTGCTGGTCCTCGAGGAGCGGGACCGCGCGCTGGCGAGGGGGGCGCCGGTGTACGCGGAAGTCTGCGGGTACGGGCTCACGAACGACGCGCACCACATGACCGCGCCGCTCCCCGACGGCCGCCAGGCGGCCGAGGCCATGCGCCTGGCCCTGGCGGAGGCCGGCGTGGCGCCGGAGGCGGTGGGCTACGTCAATGCCCACGGCTCGTCGACGCCGCTCAACGACAGCACCGAGACGGGGGCGCTCAAGCGGGTCTTCGGCGCCCACGCCGCGCGGCTGGCCGTCAGCGGCACCAAGGGGTACTACGGGCACGCCCTCGGCGCGAGCGGCGCCATCGAGGCCGCCATCTGCGCGCTGGCCACGCGGCGCCGGTGGCTGCCGCCCACGATCAACCTCCGCGAGGCAGACCCCGCCTGCGACCTCGACTACCTGGCGGCGGGCGGGCGCCCCGCCGACCCCGAGTACCTGCTCAGCAATTCGTTCGGCTTCGGGGGCATCAACGCCGCGCTGGTGCTCCGCCGCGCGGACTAGTTAGATTCGCCGCCGTCCCGACGTCCCCTCACCCGACCCACGAGGTACCCGGATGCAGCGCATGACCCGTCGGCTGGTGGCCGAGTTCTTCGGCACCTTCACCCTGGTGTTCATCGGCGCCGGCGCCGTGCTGGCCGACAAGTTCCCGAAGGGCGGCTTCGGGCTGGTGGGCATGGCGCTCGCGGCCGGCCTGGCGCTCGCCGTGACCGTGACGGCCACGCTCGCCATCTCCGGCGGCCACCTCAACCCGGCGGTGACGGTGGGGATGCTGGCCATCCGGCGCATCGACGCCCGGACCGCCGGCCTCTACGTGGTCGTGCAGCTCCTTGCCGCGGTCCTGGCGGCCATGGCCCTCAATGCGGTGTTTCCCCCCGGCGTATCGAAGGTCCTCGCCACCGGCACCCCGTCGATCGCCGCCACCATGACGCTCGGCACCGCCATCCTGATCGAGGCGATCCTGACCTTCCTGCTCATGAGCGCCTATCTCGGCACGGCCATCTCGCCCGAGGCCCCGCGAGCGAGCGGGATCGGGGTCGGGCTCGCGCTCGTGTGCTGCATGCTGATCGGGGGCCCGCTCACCGGCGCGGCCCTCAACCCGGCGCGCGCCTTCGGGCCGGCGCTGGTGGCGAGCCAGTGGGTGAGCCAGGGGGTCTACTGGATCGGCCCGATCCTCGGCGCGCTCGTGGCCGCGTTCCTCTGGGAAAAGGTGCTCTTCCCCAAGGCCACCGACTAGCCGCCGCCCCCCGCACGCGAACGGCCCCCCGGCACTTGCCGGGGGGCCGTGTGCGTTCCGGGCCGGCCGCGTTCGGCCTAGGCGTCCGCCGGCCCCTCGCCGGACTCCGCCGCCCGGAGCGCCCGGCTGGCGCGCACCCAGAGGCTGGCGACGTACACCACGTAGATCACCGCGGCCACGGTGTAGGCCGCCACGAGGTAGCCGCCGTTCTGCGGGGTCTCAAACGGCATGGCGGGCTCCCTCGTGGAGGTTGCGGAGGCGGGCCAGCCCGTACCGCAGCGTCAGCAGCCCCAGGTAGAGGAGCGTGAAGGCACCCATCCCGGTGAGCAGCGTCCGGAGCATTTCGGGCGGCATCGACGGCGCGCTGGGCTTGAGCAGCACGGGTTGCGGGTGGAGGGTGCGGAAGAGGTACACGCTCAGGTGGATGAACGGCACCAGCACGAGCCCCATGATCCCCACCACCGCGCTGAAGCGCGCGCGCTCCCCGCGGTCCTGCACGGCGGCGCGGAGCGCCAGGTACCCGATGAACAGGAAGAACAGAAAGAGCGTCAGGGTGAGCCGCGCGTCCCAGGTCCACCAGGTGCCCCAGACGGTCTTGCCCCAGATCGGGCCGGTGGTGAGCATCACGAGGGAAAAGGCGATCCCCACCTCGGCGGAGCTGGCCGCGAGGAGGTCGAGGCGCTCGTCGTGGAGCCAGAGGTACAGGATGCTGATGAGGCCCACGATGGCAAAGGCCACCAGCGCGCCCCACGCCGAGGGGGCGTGCACGTAGAAGATCTTCTGCGCCGGGCCCTGCCGGACCTCGATCGGCGTGAACCAGATGGCCAGCACGTACACCGACGCCGCGGCCAGCAAGCCGAGGACGGTGAGGACCTGGCCGCGGCGGACGATGCGCCGGGCGGCGAGGAGATCGGGGTTCATTCGTCGACGACCGCCGGGAAGACGAGGATGCAGAGGCTCACGAAGACGACGTCGAACAGCGTCAGTAACCTAAGCCAGCCCAGCATCTCGCTCAACGGCCGTCCCGCCAGCAGCTTGGCGGTGACCTGCACCGCGCCAACGAGCGGCGGCACCATGAACGGCAGGAGGAGCACCGGCAGCATCAGCTCGGCAAAGCGGGTGCGCACCACCATCGCGCTGAAGATGGTGCCCACCGCCACGAAGCCGACGGTGGCCAGCGCGGTGACGCCCAGGATGCCGGGGAGCGCGTGCCCCAGGCTCACGTTGAAGAAGAGGACGAAGAGGGGAAGCGCCACCGCCTCGACCACGCCCACGAAGGCCAGGTTCGCCAGGAGCTTGCCGAGGTAGAGCGCGCTCCGCGACACCGGGGCCAGCAGGATCCCGTCGAGCGCGGCGTTCTCCCGCTCGACGTAGAACGCGCGGTTGAGCGCAATGACGGCGCCGAAGGCGAAGGTCACCCACAGCACCCCGGGGGCCAGGTCCATCGCGGCCACCGCGGTGGGGTCGCGGGCAAAGTTGAAGACCACGAGCACCAGCGCCGAGAAGACGATGGCCGAGAGGAGCGCGGTGCGGCTCCGCAGCTCGAGCCGGATGTCCTTGGCGGCGACCGCCAGGGCGATGCGCAGCACCTCACCCATGGACCAGCTCGGCGTAGCGCTCGTTGAAGTCGGCCAGGCGCGCGGGGCGCGGCGCCTCCAGCGCCCAGCGGCCGGCGGCCAGGACCGCCACCCGCGTGGCCAGTTCCCACGCCTCGGCCAGGTGGTGGCTCACGAGCACGAGCGCCCGCCCGCGGGCCAGCTGGGCCGCGAGCAGCGCGCGGAACCGGTCGGCCGAGGGGGCGTCGAGCCCCGTGAACGGCTCGTCGAGGAGGAGGATCTCGGGCTGGTGGAGGAGCGCCCGCGCGATGGCGGCTCGCTGGAGGAGGCCCCGGCTCAGGTAGCGCACCGGCCCGTCGGCCCGCGCGCCGAGGCCCACCTCCTCGAGCGCGGCCCGCGCGGCGCCGGCGGGATCGGGCATGCGGTAGAGCCGGGCGGTGAAGTGGAGGTTCTCCGCCGGGGTGAGGTCGTCGTAGAGGAAGGTGTGGTGCGACAGGAGCCCGATCGAGCGGCGAAGGTGCGGCTCGTCGCGCGTGAGGAGCCGGCCGCCGATGCGCACCTCGCCCGCGCTCGGCCGCATGAGGCCGGCCAGGAGCCGCAGGAGGGTGGTCTTGCCCGCGCCGTTGGGGCCCGCGACCGCCAGCAGCTCGCCGCCCCGGACCGACAGGTCCACCCCGCGCAGCACCTTGAGGGCGCCGAAGGCACGCACCAGCCCGCGCGCGGCGAGGAGCGGGGCGTCAGCCGGCGCGGTCAATGGCGGCGCCGAGCTCGTCGAGGTCGAACGGTTTGATCAGGTAGGCGCTGTGGGCCAGGTCCAGCACGCGGAGCTGCGGCTCGACGCTGACGTAGGCGGTGGTGATGATGACGGGCAGGCCGGGGACAGTCTCGCGAAGGCGGCGCAGGAGGTCGACCCCGTCGGTGTCGGGGAGCCGCATGTCGAGGACCACCACGTCGGGGCGCAGGCCGCCGGCCAGGTGGCCGATCGCCTCGGCCCCCGAGGAGGCAAAGGTCATGGCATAGCGGGGCCGGAAGAACCGCTCGTAGCTGAGGCGAAGCGCGAGCTCGTCCTCGATGAAGAGCACCCGGCGCAGGGTCGGCTGGTCGGTCATTGCCTCGTCCGGAAGGTCCGGCGCCCCTACACCCGCTCTGGGGCGCCCCGGAACAAGTTAAGACTACCCGTGCATCGGTTCCAGTTCGAAGAGGTCCTCGAGCTTGGTGAGCATCAGGAGGAACCGCAGTTCCTCGCTGGCGGAGCGGAGCGCCACCCGCTGGCGGCGCTCGCCGGCGCGGCGCTGGACCAGCATCAAGGCCCCCAAACCGGCGGAGTCCACGTGGCTGGTGCCGCTCAGGTCGATGACGAGTCGGCTCTCCCCCTCGGGCATTTCCTCCAGGGCGCGCACGGCGGCCTGCCGGAAGGAGGTGCGGGTGTCCAGGCCGAGGGAGGCCGGGGCGGTCAGTTGTCGAACGGTCGGGCGGTCGGAAGCCATTTCGGCGTCTCCTTGCCCGACAACAGCGAAGCGTGGTCGTTTCGCCACGCCAGCCGGCCGAAACGCCACGCTCAATCGAGTCGTGCGCATTCCACCTTCGGCACCGAGCTATCTCACCCCGACGGGATGAGACCTCCAGTTTTGCGGCCCCGGATCGCTCCGGGTGTGCTATTATCGGGCGGATCAGTTTTCTGGTTCTCGGAGGCCATCGCCTCCGGACCCATCGAAGGGCGAAATCGGTGCCAACGCCCTAACTCGCCGTCTGGCAAGGCGTTGGAACCGTACTGCAAGGCCCTTCAGCGCCTCCAGCCCCCGCACTCCGCGGTGGGCGCGGGGGCCTCGCAAGACTCCTGACCGCCATCCGACCGACTCGACCGGAGGACGCTCTCCCATGGCCGACCAGCTGGCCACGCTGCTGCTCGAGGAGCGGCGCTTCCCCCCGCCTCCCGACCTCGCCGCCCGGGCGGTCGCCACCGCCGAGGTGTACGCCGCGGCCAAGCGCGACCGGCTCGCGTTCTGGGAATCGGAGGCGGCCCGCCTCGACTGGATGACCCGGTGGCATACCGTCCTGGAGTGGCAGGCGCCCCACGCGAAGTGGTTCGTGGGCGGCACGCTCAACGTGGCCGCCAACTGCCTCGATCGTCACCTGGCCGGTGCGCGCCGCAACAAGGCCGCCATCATCTGGGAGGGGGAGCCGGGCGACCGCCGCGTCTACACCTATTGGGGGCTGGCCCGCGAGGTCGGCCGCGCGGCGAACGCCCTCAGGCGGCTCGGCGTCAGGAAGGGCGACCGGGTGGCCATCTACCTCCCGATGATCCCCGAGGCGGCGATCGCGATGCTCGCCTGCGCGCGGATCGGGGCGCCGCACTCGGTGGTCTTCGGCGGCTTCTCGGCCGAGTCGCTCCGCGACCGGATCCAGGACGCCAGCGCCACCGTCCTCATCACCGCCGACGGCGGCTACCGGCGCGGTCAGGTGCTCCCACTCAAGCGGATCGCCGACGAGGCGCTCGCGGAGTGCCCGAGCATCCGGCACGTGGTGGTGGTGCGGCGGCGGCCCGGCGGCGAGGGCGACGAGGCCTTTGCCGAGATGACCGAGGGACGCGACCACTGGTGGCACCGGCTCCTCGACCGCGAGAGCCCGCACTGCCCGCCCGAGGCGATGGACGCCGAGGACCTCCTCTTCATCCTGTACACCTCCGGCACCACCGGAAAGCCGAAGGGGATCGTGCACACCACCGGCGGGTACCTCACGCAGGCGGCCGCCACCACGCGGCACGTCTTCGACCTGCGGGAGGAGGACATCTTCTGGTGCACGGCGGACGTGGGGTGGGTGACGGGCCACTCCTACGTGGTGTACGGGCCGCTGGCCAACGGCGCCACCGTCCTGATGTACGAGGGGGCGCCCGACTGGCCCGAGCGCGACCGCTTCTGGAAGCTGATCGCCCGCTACGGCGTGACGGTCTTCTACACCGCGCCGACGGCCATCCGGGCCTTCATGAAGTGGGGCCCCGAGCATCCCGCGCGCCATGACCTCTCCACCCTCCGCCTCCTCGGCAGCGTCGGCGAGCCGATCAACCCCGAGGCGTGGATGTGGTATCACGAACACATCGGCCGCGGGCGGTGCCCCATCGTGGACACCTGGTGGCAGACGGAAACGGGCGGGATCATGATCACCCCGCTGCCGGGAGTGACCACCACCAAGCCCGGCTCCGCCACCGTCCCCTTCCCCGGCATCTCGGTGGAACTGGTGGACGCGGCGGGCCAGGCCATGGAGAAGGGCGGCGGGTTCCTCACCCTCACCGAGCCGTGGCCCGGGATGCTCCGGACCATCTACGGCGACGACGCGCGCTATCGGGAGACCTACTGGAGCCGCTTCCCCGGCCGCTACTTCGCGGGGGACGGCGCCAAGGTGGACGACGACGGCTACTGGTGGCTGCTCGGCCGGGTGGACGACGTCCTCAACGTGGCGGGGCACCGCATCGGCACGATGGAGGTGGAGAGCGCGCTGGTGGACCACCCGTCGGTGGCGGAGGCGGCGGTCGTGGGCAAGGCGCACGACCTCAAGGGCCAGGCGATCGCCGCGTTCGTCACGGTCAAGGAGGGGATCAAGCCGTCGGCGGAGCTGCGCGACGACCTCCGCGACCACGTGACGCGCAAGATCGGGGCGATCGCCCGCCCGGACGACGTGCTCTTCTCGGCGGACCTGCCCAAGACGCGGAGCGGGAAGATCATGCGGCGCCTCCTCAAGGACATCGCGGAGGGGCGCGCGCTGGGCGACACCACCACGCTGGCGGACCCCAACGTCGTGGCGCGGCTCAAGGAACTCTACGAGGACAAGGAGTAGGTCAGATCTGGATCTGCGCGCCCAGCTCGACCACGCGGTTGGGCGGGAGGCCGAAGAAGGCGGTGGCGGAGCGGGCGTTGCGGGTCATGATGACGAAGAGGCGCCGCCGCCAGTAGGGCATCGGCTTCGGGTCGCCCGGGAGCCGCTTCGGCGCCTGCGCGCGCGGCATCGCGATCAGCGTCTCGCGCGCCAGGTAGAAGGTGGTCTGCGTCAGGAAGACGCCGCCCGGCGTCTCGGGCCCTTCGGCCTCGCCCAGCTGGTTGAGGAGCGCCGGCACGTCGGGCGATTCCATGAAGCCGTAGTGCCCCACCACCCGCCAGAACCCCTCCCCCAGGCCCCGGAACTCGAGCCGTTCCGCCACGGGCACCTGCGGCACCTCCTCCGTCACCATCGACAGGAGGATCACCCGCTGGTGCAGCACCTTGTTGTGCTTGAGGTGGTGCAGCAGCACCGGCGGGGCGATGTCGATGGCGGAGGTGAGGAAGATGGCGGTGCCGGGCACCCGCACCGGCGGGCGCTTGGCCACGTCGGCCATGAAGAGGTCGAGCGGCAGGCTCGACTGCTGCACCAGGGACGCCAGCTTGGCGCGGCCCCGCTTCCAGGTGGACATCATGGTGTACACGCCGGCCGCCACCACGAGCGGGAACCAGCCGCCGTCGGCGAACTTCACGATGTTGGCCCCGAAGAAGGCGAGGTCCACCACCAGGAAGAGGCCGCAGAGCCCGGCGGCGGCGGGGAGGCTCCAGTGCCAGAGGTCCCGCGCCACGCGGTAGAAGAGGATGGTGGTGATGATCATCGTGCCCGTCACCGCGATGCCGTATGCGGCGGCGAGGCTCGTGGAGCTGCCGAAGCCCAGCACCAGGAGGATGCACGCCACCGCCAGCCCCTGGTTGACCTCGGGGACGTAGATCTGCCCCACCTCGGTGTGCGAGGTGTGCACAATGGTGACGCGCGGGCTGTAGCCGAGCTGGACCGCCTGCCGGGTGAGCGAGAACGCCCCCGAGATGAGCGCCTGCGAGGCCACGACCGCCGCGGTGGTGGCGATGACGATCATCGGGTAGAGGAACCAGCCCGGCACCAGCGCGTAGAAGGGGTTCTCGACGCCCGGGGTCTCGATGAGGAGGGCCGCCTGCCCGAAGTAGTTGAGCATCAGCGCCGGGAGCGCCACCGCGAACCAGGCGATGCGGATCGGCCGGCGGCCGAAGTGGCCCATATCCGCGTAGAGCGCCTCGCCGCCGGTGATGACGAGCACCACCGCGCCGAGGATGAGGAAGCCCTGCAGGCGGTCGGCGATGAAGAACTCCACCGCGTACCACGGGTTGACGGCGCGCAACACCTCGGGGTGCATCAGGATGCCGCGCACGCCGAGGACGGCGATGCAGGCAAACCAGACCAGCATGATGGGGCCGAAGGCGCGGCCGATCCGGTCGGTGCCGTGCTTCTGGAACCAGAAGAGCCCGCCGAGGATGACGACCGCGATCGGCACCACGAAGCGGGCCAGCGCGGGGGTGGCCACCTCGATGCCCTCGATGGCGCCGAGGACGCTGATGGCGGGGGTGATGACCCCGTCGCCGTAGAGCAGCGCGGCGCCGAAGAGGCCGAGGCCGATGAGCAGCGCCTGGCCGCGGCCGCCCTTGCCGCGCGAGCGCACCAGGGCGAGCAGTGCCAGGATCCCGCCCTCGCCCCGGTTGTCGGCCCGCATGACGTGCCCGATGTACTTGAACGAGACGACGAAGTTGAGCGACCAGAAGACGAGGGAGAGGACGCCGTAGACGTTTCCCGGCGTGGGGGGGAGTCCGTGCGCGCCGGTGAAGGCCTCCTTCATGGCGTACAGCGGGCTCGTGCCGATGTCGCCGTAGACCACCCCGAGGGCGCCGAGGGCCAGCGCGGCGAGGCCCGCCCCGTGGTGGTGGCCCGGCTTCCCCTCGTCGTGCCCGGTCACGTCAGTGCGCCCGGAGCCGGCGCCGGTCGAGGAGCGCCAGCACCAGCACCGCCACGATGATGACGGCGGAGGCCACGCACCAGCGGCAGATGGCGTGGATGACGAACAGCTCGAGGTAGGTCAGGTAGACGCTGAAGGCCACCCCGCCGGCGGCGAGCGCCAGGGTGGCGCGCATCGGCGCCGGCCGGTCGGCCCACGCCGGCTGCGTGCCGATGACGGCCACCACCAGCAGCGCCGCGTAGGCGAGCAGCCCGAGCAGGGCCACGTCCACCCCGAGGAAGCTGCTGTAGGGGCTGAACTGCACCGTCTCGCACCCGCCGGTGCCGCAGGCCAGCGTGCCGATGTAGCCGTGCTTGAAGAGCCAGAGGTAGGCGGACACCAGCAGCCCCGCCAGGCTCAGCACGGCGGTGCCCATGCGGTAGATCATCGCGTGGCGGCCGCGGCGCCCGCCAGGGAGTCGGCCAGGTGCTGGACCTTGTCGGAGTTCTGGACCCCCTCGTAGAGCCGGCCCCCGATCAGGAAGGTCGGCGTCGAGCCCACTCCGATGCGGTTCCCCTCCTCATAGCTGGCCTGGATGCGCCCGGCGTACTTGGCCGACTGCATGCACGCGTTGTACGCCGCCACGTCGAGGCCGACCAGCTTCGCATAATCGCGGAAGGTGCCGGAGGGCTCGGACTCGCGGGACCAGTTGCCCTGCCCCTGGTAGATGGCGCCGTGCATTTCCCAGTACCGTCCCTGCTCGTCGGCGCAGGCCGCCGCGTGCGCCGCCAGGCGGGCGTGGGGATGCCCGTTGAGGGGGTAGTCGCGATAGCGCCAGCGCACCGTGCCCGATTGGATGAGCTGCCGCTGCACGGCGGGGAACTGCATCATCTCGAAGACCTGGCAGGCGGGGCACTGGAAGTCGGCGTACTCGGTAATGACCACCGGGGCGTCGGGATTGCCCAGGTAGTAGCCCGAGAATCCGGCGGTGTCGGCCGCCGTCACCACCACGTTGGCCGGGATGCTCGGCGCCTGCTGCCGCATCTGCCAGTAGAGGACGCCACCGCCGGCCACGGCCAGCGCAAGGAGGAGGAGGTAGAAGCGGTTGGTCTGGGACCTGCCTGCCATGTCGGGATGTCCTCGAAGGAGTCGGTGCCGGGGCCCGGAGGCGGCCCGCGCGCCGGGGCGGGGGCCGTCAACCGGCTGGAATGTAATGGATTACGGAGCCGCCGCCGCTCGGGCCACCTTTGCGGAAAGGGGCCACTGCCTGTTATCTTTCCGCACGCCCGGCGCTTGAGAACCCGGGGCCCGTACCACCCAGAGGGAGCTGCATGACCAAGAAAAAGGCCCAGCGGTCGGCGCCGCCCGCCTCGTTCGACCAGGCGCGCGACGAACTCTTCAGCCACATTCTCCGGTGTGGCGTGATGGAGGCCGAACCCGAGCACCAGAAGGACTGGTTCGACGACACCATGCAGTACCTCACGGAGCGCTACGCCGACCTCGGCGAGGAAGACCTCGCCAACCTGCGGGTCCTGGGCGAGCGGTATTGCCGCCCCGTGGTCCAGCGGCACGCGGAACCGGTCGGCTCCGCCGAATAAATCGCACCGCCCCGGGCTCTCGCTCGGGGCGGTTGAGTTTCAGCCCCCCGCACGCCAGCCGGCGGGGAGCTTCCGCCATCGGTAGCCCAGCGCCACCCGCGCACCGCCCCCGACCCCCGCCTCCGCAAACCACCCCCCGCGCCCCCCCGGCGCCCAGTCCACGCCGACCAGCACCACCATGTAGCCCTCGGCATCGCCGCTCCCGAAGACGCCGGCAATGCCGCCACCGCCGTACCAGGCCAGCCGGGTGCTCCGCGGATTGAGGAGGAAGTGCGCCACCAGTTCCGCCCGGCCCACACCCTCACCATCCGAGACGCCGCCGCCGGCGTAGAGCGCCACGCGGGTCCGGCTCGCCGGCCGCACGGACGCCGTGAGCCCGGCGGTGTAGGTTGCCGGCTCGGCGGCGGTGACCACCGCCTCAAGCCCCGCCTCCCGCACGCTCCCCGACTGGGCCGCGAGCGGCGTGGCCAGCGCCAGCAGCACGGCGCTAGCCCAGGTGCAGCGCATAGCTCAGGGCGATGTCCGGGGCCAGGGAATGGACCACCGAGCAGTACTTCTCCATCGAGAGGTCGATGGCGCGGCGCGCCTTGGCCTCGTCGAGCCCGCCGCCCTTCAGGTGCCACGCAAAGCGGATGGCGGTGTAGCGCTTCGGGTGTTCCACCCGCCGGTCGCCCTCCATCCGGACCTCCAGCGACCGGAGGTCCACCTGCATCTTCTTGAGGATCGAGACGGCGTCGGCGGCGCTGCAGGAGGCGGCGGCCAGGAGGAGGAGGACCATCGGGCCCGGCGCGGTGGCGTTGTCGGCGTCGATGGCCACCCAGGGGCGGCCGGGCTCGCCGCCGCTGAAGCGCATGTCGCCCTGCCAGGTGAGGATCGCGTGTTTGGTCTCGGGAGTGTCGGCCATGCGGAGGTTCCTAGAGTGGACGGGTGGCGGTGCGGGCGGCGCGGCTGTAGTCCCAGATGGCGTACAGGGCCACGGCGGCGGTGGCCCAGGCAAGGGGCCGGAGGAACGGGGAGCCCAGCACGAAGGCGAAGAGCGTGAGCACCTGGAGGAAGGTGACCGCCTTGCCGCCGGCGCGAGCCGGGATGGCGCTCGCGTGGCCGCGCACGGCGGTGACGGCAAAGGCGATTGCCGCGGTGAGGTCGCGGGCCAGCACGCCGAGGATTTCCCACCAGGCGAGCTGGCCGGAGACGACGACGGTGCCGAAGGCGGAGGCCATGAAGAGCTTGTCGGCCACCGGGTCGATGACGGGGCCGAAGCGGGAGCTCCCGATGCGGCGGGCAATGAAGCCGTCGAGCAGGTCGGTGCCGCCGGCCACGGCCACGATGACCAGCCGCCATTGCTCGTCGGCCAGGGGGAACGCCACCGCGAGCGGGATCCGCAGCCCGGTGAGCACGTCGGCCACCGTGAAGCGGCCGCGCGGCGCTTGCCGCCCCGGGGGCCCTTCCCTACCTTCGGTCATTCCGCCTTCTCCCCGCCTGCGGAGCCGCCATGCACGAGTCCTTCCTGAGGCAGGTTGCCCTCTTTGCCGACCTCGACGACGCCGAGCTGGCCCGCGTCTCCGAGATCAGCCGGGAACAGGTGTACCAGCCGAGCCAGACGATCTTCAAGGAAGGGGAGCCCGGCAATCGGCTCTTCCTGATCCTCGAGGGCGGCGTGCGCATCAGCCGCGACATCCCCGGCAGCGGCGAGGAGGCGCTCGCCGTCCTCAAGCCCGGCGCCTGCTTCGGCGAGATGGCGGTGTTCGACCGCTCGGAGCGCTCCACCGACGCCATCAGCCACGGCGGCTGCCGGCTCCTCACCATTTCGCGGGCCGACCTCGAGATCGTCCTCGACCTGGACCCCGACCTCGCCGTGAAGGTGCTGCGCGCCATGGTGCGCCTGCTCTCGATGCGGCTCCGGGCCACGAACGACAACCTGCGCTCCATCCTCGCGATGTCGATGTTCTAGCGACCGCCCCCCGACCCGCGCACCACCCCTTCCGCCCGTCGCTCCGGCCGGAGCGACGCCCGCGCCACCTCCCAGACCGCCTCGGCGCTCACTCGGCGGTACACCGCGCCGGGATCCTCCAGTTCCTCGAGCCCGTCGCCAAGCAGCCACGCCTCCACGATCTCGCTGGCCACATGGCTGGCGCTCTGGCGCTGCACCGCCGCCTGCCCCGCGAGGTACCCGATGGCGTCGCCGAGCTCGGTGGGGGTGAGCCCCTCCCGCGCAAAGGAGGCCAGCTCGTCCAGCATGGCCGCACGCGCCTCCTCCTCGCGCTCCGGCGCCGTGGCGATATAGGCGCCGAGCGCGCCGGCCCGGCGGCGCGGCCAGGCGAGCGCCAGCACCGTGTAGGCCAGCGAGCGCCGATCGCGCAGGGCGTCGAAAAGGCGGCCGGCCAGCCCGCTCGCCGCGGCGGCCCACACCTCCGCGGCGTGCCGTGCCGGGTCGCTCCGCGATGGCCCCGGGAAGAGCATGGCGAAGGCCGACTGCGCCTTGCCGAGCGCGGCCTGGCGCGTGACGGGCGTGGTCCCCGGCCGCCACGGCACCGGCGCGCCGGGAACCCGCGGCGCCGCCTGCCATCCGGCGAATGCGGCGGCGAGCTCGTCGGCGGCGCGCGCCGGCTCGAGGTCGCCCACCGCCACCACCGCCAGCCGGCTCCCGCGCACCGCCGTGGCGTGCCACGCAGCGGCGCGCTCGGGGGTGAGCGTGGCCAGCGTCTCCTCGAGCCCGCCGGTCGGGAGTCCGTAGGTGGCCTCGCCGAAGGCGGCGCGGAAGGCGAGCTGGAAGGGGTAGCGGAAGGTGTCGTCCGCCACCTGGCGCGCCTCCTCGATCATGAGGCCGCGCTCGCGGAGGACTTCCCCCGCCTCCAGGCGCGGCGCCTCGAGCGCCGTCCGGAGGAGCGCGGCGGCCGGCGCCGCCTGGTCGGCGAGCACCGTGGCACCCATCCCGAGCCAGTCGGTGGCGGTCCAGGCGCCGAGGGTACCGCCCATGCGCTCAAACGCCAGCGCCAGCTGTTCGGCATCGAACGCGCCGGCGCCGCGCACGGCGCTCCGGAGGACGAGCGCGCCGAGTCCCGCCTCGGCCGGCGCCTCCGCCGGCTCCCGCAGCGCGTAGGCGCCGAGGGAGACGGTCGGCACTCCCGGCTTCCGATAGACGAGGATGTCGGCCCCGTCGAGGGGGACATGCAGCACGCCGGCCTGCTCCCGGCCCGGCGGGCGGCCATTCACCGACGGGACTCGGAGCTCGGGAAGGACGCCCGTGGGAGCACCCGCGCGGGCGGCCCCCGAAAAGGCGCGGCCGAGGTCCGCCGGATCGAGGTCGGCGCCGCGCCCCTCCGGCAGGTACGCCACCGCCCCCAGCGCGTCGGGCAGCAGGTACCGCTCCGCGACCGCGTGCACCTCGGCAGCGGTCAGGGTGGCCAGCCGATGGAACTCCTCGTCCAGCAGCGCCACGTCGCGCTGCGTCTCGGCCTCGGCGAGGGCACTCGCGCGCCCGTCCATGGTCTCGAGCCGGCGCGCCCACCGGGTGAGCAGGAGGGTGCGCGCCCGCTCGAGTTCCGCCGCGGTCACGCCGTCCCGCCGAAGGGCCGCCACCTCCCGCCCGATGGCAGAGAGCACGTCGGGAAGGCGCTCCGCCTCCAGTTCGGCGCCGATGCTGAAGACCCCGACCTCGGTCGGCGTGTAATGCCACGCCGACACGGAGGGGGCCAGCCCCGGCGCGCGCACGGCGCGGTAGAGCGCAGCGCCGCGGCCGCTGCCGAGGACCGCGGCGGCCAGGTCGAGCGGGAGGGCGTCGGGGTGCAGCGCGGGCACGGTGCGCCACCCGAGCGCCAGTTGCGCCAGGGTGATCGGCCCGCGCAGCGTCCGCGCGCGGATGTCGCGGCGGAGCGGCTCCGACGGCGAGGGATCGACGGCGCCGGCGCGGGCGGGCCAGCCGGCGTAGCGGGCTCGGGCCGCACGGAGCGCCGCGGCGGGGTCGATGTCGCCCACGATGGCCACGACGGTCCGCTCCGGCACGTAGCGGGAGGTGTAGTAGCCGGCCAGGTCCTCGCGGGTGAAGCCGGCGAGCACCGCCTCGGTGCCGATCCGCCACCGGCGGATGCGATGCCGGTCGAAGAGCACCTCGTGCAGCGTCTCGTGCGCCAGGGCGGCGGGGGAGTCGAGCTTCCGCTTCGCCTCCTGGATGATCACCTGCAGCTCGCGCGCGAGTTCCTCGCGGTCGAGCAGCGCGTGCTGCAGCGCGTCGGCCTGGATGTCGAGGGCCGTCTCCAGCGCCGCCGCCGGGAGGGTCACGTAGTAGGTGGTGTAGTCGTAGGAGGTCCCGGCGTTGAGGTAGCCGCCGGCGGCCTTGGTCTGCCGCGCCACCTCGCCCACCCCGCGCGTCGGTGTCCCCTTGAAGAACATGTGCTCGAGGACGTGGCTGATGCCGGCCCAGTGGTCGGGCTCGTCGAAGAAGCCCGCCTGCACGTGGGTCACGACGGCCGCCGCGGGGGCGGAGGCCTCGCGCTGGACGAGCAGGGTCAGGCCGTTGGGAAGGACCTCGCGGACGACGCCGGCGGTCCAGGACGGGAGGGAGCGCATGCCGAAAGGTAGGCGGGAACGCGCACGGCCGTGCGCCCCTATTGAATGATGCGGAGGACCCCGGCCTCGGAACTCCCGCGGATGAACGCCTCGGCGTCGGTGACGGGAATGACCACCCCGGTCTCCGCCTGCCCGCGGCGGGCGAGGTTGGCCATGAACTCGACGAGGGTGCAGGCGGCGGCGTCGCGGTCGGCGGCCTTCATCTGGAGGAGGATCTCCTCCCAGGTGCCGTTGAAGAGGTGCCCGGAGAGGGTGGCCACCAGGTGGGACTCGCCGACGTTCGGGCGCTTCTGCATGGCCTGCAGCTCGGTGAGCAGGGTGCCGAAGAGCTCGAGCTGGTTCGGGTCGCGCAGGGTGCCGTCGGGAAGGAGCGCCTCCATCTCGGCCAGGAGCATGTCGATCGAGTCGGGCTCGGCCGACACCTCGCCGAGGCGCGCCAGCCAGGGCGCCAGCTCGGGGTCGTCATCGGGGAGGCGGTAGAGGGTCTTCTTGAGCTCGATGTAGCGCCAGAGGGCGAGCTCGTCGAAGTGCTCCTCGGGCTGGGTGCGCTCGAGGTGGTGGAGCGCCGCCTCCGACTCGCCGCGGTCGTAGAGGAGGTTGGCCAGGTAGACGCGCGCCTCCGCGTAGGTCGGGTCGATCTCGAGGGCGCGGCGGAGCCAGTAGAGGGCGCCGCTGTCGTTGCCGAGGCGGTGCGAGGCATAGCCGACGCAGGCGGCGGCCTCGGGCGAGTCGGGATGCGCGGAGACGGCGAACTCGAAGAAGCGGTGCGCCTGGGCCAGGAGCCCCTCGCGGAAGAGGGCGCGGCCGAGCTGGAGCATGAGCTCGTGGTCCTCGCGGAAGCCGAGGGCCACGACGCGCTCGAAGGCGGCGAGGGCGCCGCCGCGGTCGCCGATCTTGAGCAGGGCCTCCCCGAGTCCGGCGAGGGCGTCTTCGTGGTCGGGGTCGTGCTGGAGGGCGCGGTGGAAGCTGCGCCGGGCCCAGGCGAATTCCTCGCGCGCGAGGTAGGCGTACGCCATCCCCACGTGCAGTTCAACGGCGTTGGGGTAGAGGGTTACCCCGGTGCGGAGGAGGTCCAGCGCTTCGTCGTAGCGACCTTCGTTGTAGAGGGAGTGGGCTTTCTCGTCGTATTCGTCGGAGCTCAGAAAGCTTTCCGACATCGGCGATGCCTCCAGCGGCTGGTTGTCCCAAGTTAGGGACGGGAGGGGGTTTGACGCAAGAGGTTGACGGACAGTGAGTTGCGGGGCGGGCCCGGCGGCGGGGCCGGGGGTTGACGCCGGGGGCCGCCGGAATATCTTACTGACCGGTCAGTTACTAATTTTCTCCCTGCCCCAGGGCCCCGATGCCGCTCGCCCGCCGCCGCGCGCGCCCCCGCTGGAAGCGCCGCCCCGACGCCCGCCCCGAGGAGATCCTCGCGGCGGCCACCGAGGTCTTCGCCGCCTCGGGATTCGCCCGCACCAAGCTCGACGACGTCGCCCGCCGCGCCAAGGTGAGCAAGGGCACGCTCTACCGCTACTTCGATTCGAAGGACGCCCTCTTCCGCGCCATGGTGCGCGCCAACATGGTGGCGCTCCTCGCCGCCGGCGAGGATTTCGTGCGCGCCCACGACGGCTCCTCGCGCGAGCTCCTCGGCCTGCTGATCCGCCGCATGTGGGACACCATGCGCGACCCGGCCCTGTCGCGCATCGTCCGGCTCGTCCAGTCCGAACTGCACGAGTTCCCCGAGCTGGCCCGTTTCTACTTCGAGGAAGTGATCGTCCGCGGGCGCCGGCTCATCCAGTCGGTGCTCGACCGCGGCATCGCGCGCGGCGAGTTCCGCACCGACCTGCACGGCTTTGCCGCCCGCGGCCTGCCGCACCTCATGGTGTTCTCCGCGCAGACCCAGTGCTTCTTCGCCGCCATGGACCCGGAGCGCCTGCGCGATGAGCAGGTGCTCGACGGGATCCTCGACCTCTACCTCCACGGCGTCGAGGCCCGGCCCCCGGCCGGCCCGGCGGCATGACCATGCGCCATCCCGTTCTCGTTGCCCTGGCCGCCGCGCTCGCCGCCGCTCCCCTCGCCGCGCAGGCGCCCCCGCCGGCCGCGGCGCCGGCGGAGCTCACCCTCCTCGGCGCCGTCCGGCTGGGACGCCAGCAGGCGGTCGCCGCTGCGCTCGCCAACCTCGGCGCCCGGATGGCCGGCGCCAAGGTGGGCATCCGCCGGGCCGACCTGCTGCCGCAGCTCTCCGGCGCCGCGAGCGTCACGCCGCAGACCCTCAACCTCGAGGCGTTCGGCTTCCCCGGCACGATCATCGGCGTGACGCCCCCGTTCACCATCTACGACGTCCAGGGGCGCGCGTCGCAGATGATCTTCGACGCCAGCGCCATCGAGCGGCTCAAGGCCGCCTCCGATTCCGCCGCCGTGGCCGGGCTCGACGCCCAGCACGCCGGCGCGCTGGCCGGCACCGCCGCCGGGCTCGCCTACCTCCGGGTGCTCGCCACCGCCGAGGTGGTGGCCGCCCGGGTGCAGGACAGCGTGATCGCCGCCGAGCTCCTGGCCCAGGCGCGGCAGTTCCAGGCGGCGGGCGTCACGCCGGCCATCGACCTCACGCGGAACGAGGTGAACGCCCGCGCCGTGCAGACCGAGCTCCTCACCGCCCGGAACGAGGAGGCCCGCGCGCGGCTCGACCTGCTGCGCATCCTGAACCTGCCGCTCGACGCCCCGGTCCGCCTGACCGACAGCCTCGGCACGCCCCCCGCCGACGTGCCGCTCGATCCCGCCACCGCCGTTCCCTTTGCGCTCGAGCACCGGCCCGACGTGGCCGCCGAGGCCGGCCGCACCGAGGTGGCCCAGCGCTCCCTCCGCGCCATCAAGTACGAGCATCTCCCGAGCCTCGGCTTCCAGGGCACTTGGGACCTGGCCGGCCAGGAGACGGGCGACATGCTCTACAGCTACCGCCTCTTCTTCGGCATGCAGATCCCGATCTTCGACGGGATGCGCCGCCAGCAGCGCGCGAGCGAGGCCGAGATCCGGCTCGAGGCGCAGCAGCTGCGGCAGGCCGACCTCTCCCGGCAGGCGGAACAGGAAGTCCGCCGGGCCCTGCTCGACCTGGCCACCGCGGAGAGCACCGTCGAGATCGCCAACGAACGGGTGGCGCTCGCGGCGCTCGAGCTGCGCCAGGCCACCGAGCGCTTCGAGGCGGGCGTGGCCGGCAGCGTCGAGACGACGCAGGCGCAGGCCGTGGTGGTCTCCGCGCGGAACGCGCTCATCCAGGCCCGCGCCGCGTACGGCGTCGCGCGGATCTCGCTCTACCAGTCTCTTGGCGTCCTCGACCGGCTCCAATAACCCGACCCCGACCCACACGACTCTCATGACCGCCACGATCGCCCCCGACGAGGCCCCGGCCTCGACCGATGTCTTGCCGTCCCCCCGCCCGGCCGCCCCGGCGCGGCGCGGCCCCCGGACCCCCCTCGTGCTGCTCGCGCTCGTTGCGCTGGTGGGCGGCGGGTGGGCCCTCCACTCGTGGTGGTTCGGCCGCACCCACGTCTCCACCGACAACGCCCAGCTCGACGGCCACATCACCCCGGTGGCCCCCAAGGTCGGGGGCTTCGTGCTGCGGGTCCTGGTCGAGGAAAACCAGCCGGTCCGCGAGGGCGACACCCTGGTGGTGCTCGACCCGCGTGACGCGCGCGCTCGCCTGCTGCAGGCGGAGGCCGACCTCGCGCTGGCGCGCTCGATGGCGGGGAGCAACCGCCGCGCCGGCCAGATGCAGGCGCAGCTGGCGGCCACCCGCGCCAGCGCCGCCGGCGCCGAGGCCGCGGTGGCCTCCGCCGACGCGTCGGTCCGGAAGGCGCAGGCCGACGTGGAGCGGGCGCGGCGCCTCGCCGCGACGCAGGTCGTCTCGGCGCAGCAGCTCGACGCCGCCGAGGCGGCGTACGCCGTGGCGGTGGCCCAGGCGGAGGCGGCGCGGCGGCAGGCCGGCGCCGCCGGCGAGCAGGTGACGGCGGCGATGGCGGCCCTGCAGGGCGCCGACGCGCGGCTGGCGGCGGCCGAGGCCGCCGTCGAGACGGCGCGCCTCAACCTCGGGTACACGACGGTCCTGGCACCCTCGAACGGGATCGTGGCGCGGCGGAAGGTGGAGGCCGGTGAACTGGTGCAGCCGGGCCAGTCGCTGATGACGGTGGTGCCCACCAGCGGCCTCTGGGTCACCGCCAACCTCAAGGAGACCCAGATCGAGGACGTGACCCCGGGCGACGCCGCCACCTTCACGGTGGATGCCTACCCCGGCACCACCTTCCACGGCACGGTGGAGAGTGTGAGCCCCGCCACCGGCGCGCGGTTTGCCCTGCTGCCGCCCGACAACGCCACCGGCAACTTCACCAAGGTGGTGCAGCGGGTGCCGGTGCGGATCGCGGTCGCGCCGGGGGAATCCCCCGACAAGCCGCTCCGCCCCGGCCTCTCGGCCGACGTGACCATCCGGACCCGCTGAGGCGCCCGTGGCCTCGATCGCCCTCTCCCTGGGGGGCCGCCCCCAGCTTTCGCGCGCCGAGGTCCACGGCGCGCGCTACCTGATCGCGTTCGCCGTCACCCTGGCGAGCGTGCTCGAGCTGGTGGACACCAGCATCGTGAACGTCGCCATCCCGCACATGATGGGGAACCTCGGCGCCACGCTGGAGGAGATTGCCTGGGTCAGCACCGGGTACATCGTGGCCAACGTGATCGTGCTCCCGCTCACCGGCTGGCTCTCGGAGCGGCTGGGGCGCCGCAACTACTACACCGGCTCGATCGCGCTCTTCACCGTCGCCTCCTTCTTCTGCGGCAACGCCTCGACCCTCGAGAGCCTCGTCTTCTGGCGGATCGTCCAGGGGCTGGGCGGCGGCGCGCTCATCTCCACGGCCCAGGCCATCCTCTTCGACGTCTTCCCGCGCCGGGAGGCGGGGACGGCCATGGCCATCTTCGGCATGGGGGTGATGGTCGGCCCGACGCTGGGGCCGACGCTGGGCGGGTGGATCACCGACAACTACGCCTGGCCGTGGATCTTCTACATCAACCTGCCCCTCGGGCTCCTGGCCGGGGTGCTCACCTGGCGGTACGTCCCCGAGCCCGAGCACCACATCGAGGTGCCCGACCACGTGGACTGGCAGGGGCTCGCGCTCCTCATCCTCGGCATCGGCGCGCTGCAGATCCTCCTCGAGCGGGGGGAGCGGCTCGACTGGTTCGCCTCGCGGGAGATCGTGATCGAGACGGGCGTGGCGGTCACCGCCATCCTGCTCTTCATCTGGCAGGAGCTCCGCACGCCCCACCCGGTCGTCAACCTCCGGATCCTGGCCAATCGCCAGTTGGCCACCGGCGTGGTGTTCGGCCTCATCCTCGGCTTTGCGCTCTACGCGAGCGTCTTTGCGCTGCCGGTGTTCCTCCAGAACCTCCTCGGCTATACCGCGTGGGACACCGGCAAGGTGATCCTCCCCGGCGCGCTGGCCTCCGCCTTCACGATGGCGGCGATGGCCAAGCTCAACCAGCGCATCGATGCGCGGCTCAGCATCATCACCGGCGTGCTCCTCTTCGGCGTCTCGATGTGGCAGCACGCGCACTTCACGCTGGCCATCGGCATGCACGATCTCCTCGTACCGATGATCCTGCGCGGCGTGGCGATGGGGCTGATCTTCGTGCCGCTCACCGGCGTCACCGTGGCCGACCTCCCGCCCAAGCTCATGGCACAGGGCACGGGGCTCTTCAACCTCTCGCGGCAGCTGGGCGGGAGCTTCGGCATCGCCATCGCGGCCACCCTCCTCACCCGGTATACCGAGCAGGCGCGCGACGGGCTCCGGGCCCACCTGGCGCTGACCGAGGCGGCGCCCCGCCAGTGGCTGGCGGGCACGCAGCACCTCTTTCTGACGCAGGGGGGCACCGAGGGGGAGGCCACGCTCAAGTCGCTGGCGGCGCTGCAGGGGGTGCTGCAGCAGCAGGCGGCGGTGATCGCCTTCGAAAAGGTGTTCCTGACGATGGGGCTGGTGTTCCTGATCGGCCTGCCGCTGCTCCTCGGCTTCCGCACCGGGCGCGCCGGGGCCGGGGCGGGCGCCGCGCACTAGCTGCCGGGGCAGGCGCCCCCAAGCCGGCGCACCGACACCTGCTGCGTCACCTCGGTGCGGCCGGCGCCGCCCGGGAACTCCACGCGCGAGGCCACCGCACTCGCCCAGCCGAGCGGCCCGGCCCCCGGCCGCCAGGCCAGCGTCCCCTCTTCCTGTTCGCTCCGGCGCACCACCACCGATGAGTCGCCCACCGACACCGCCTCGTCCCACGCCTCGTGCCGGGTCCAGGCATACCGCTCCGCGGGCGCGCCGCCCACGGCGCTGTCCGCCAGCCGCCGCACGCTGAGGCCTTTGCCGTCGCCCCATTCCCCGCTGGGGGCAAGCGCCCGACCTGGCAGCGGGGGAAAGAAGTGGAGGAACACCCGCGTGAAGTCGAAGATGTCGCGGAGGGCGGCGGGCACGAAGGGGGCGGCGGACTGGAGGAACTCTCCGTCGGGATCCAGCACGCCGACGTAGCGCCCGCCCAGGATCCCTTCGGCGGAGGGGGCAAACCGCCCCTCCGGCCCGGTGCGGAAGACAGCGAGGGAGTCGTACCACGCCTCGACCACGGTGCCGGCGCTGTCGCGCCGGGCCCGTACCGTCAGCCGGCCGCTCCGCCCCACCGTCTCGGTGCGGCGCACCGAGCCGAAGGCGGAATGGACTGTGCCCTGCACCGACTCCGAATACCGGGCGCAGGCGAGTTCCGCGGCGGTGTAGGCGGGCGCCTGCGCCGCCAGCGGTGAGGCGGCCACGACCAGCAGCCCGAGCCAGCGACGCGCTTGCATGTCGGCCAATGTGGCTGCATCGTAGCCTCCTGTCCAACCGCTCCCCTGCCCCGGAACCGCCCATGCGCATTGCACTCGTCGTGATCGCCGCCGCCCTCGGCTCCCCGCTCGCCGCCCAGCAGGCGCCGGCGCCGCCGGCCCGCACGCTGGTCCACGCCGGGCGGCTCATCGACGGCACCGGCGCCGCCCCGCGGGCCGACCAGGGCATCCTGGTCGAGGGCGGGAGGATCGTGGCGGTGGGACCGTGGGCCGACCTGTCCGCCAAGGGCGCCGGCGCCGCGGTGATCGACCTCTCCGGCATGACGGTGCTGCCGGGCCTCATCGACGCGCACACCCACCTCCTGCTCCAGGGCGACATCACCGCCGAGGAGTACGACGTCCAGCTGCTGAAGGAATCGATTCCCTACCGCACCATTCGCGCGGTGGCAGCGGGGCGCACGGCGCTGATGAACGGCTTCACCACCCTGCGCGACCTCGAGACCGAGGGCGCGATGTACGCCGACGTGGACCTCAAGCGGGCGTTCGCCCGCGACGTGGTGCCGGGGCCCCGCCTCTTCGTGGCCACCCGCGCCTTCAGCGCCACGGGGATGTACCCGCTCAGCGGCTATTCGTGGGAGCTGGCGGTGCCCTCGGGGGTGCAGATCGTGGACGGGCCGGAGGAGATCCGGAAGGGGGTGCGGGAGCAGGTCAAGTACGGCGCCGACTGGATCAAGGTGTACGTGGACCGCCGGTACTACCTCGCGGAGGACGGGCGGCTCCGGAGCTGGGTGAACTTCTCCGACGAGGAGCTGCGGATGTTCGTGGACGAGGCGCACCGGCTCGGGAAGCGCGCCGCCGCCCACGCCATCGGCTGGGACGGCATCGACGCCGCGCTGCGCGCCGGGTTCAATACCATCGAGCACGGGGACGGGCTGACCCCCGACCTCATGGACCGGATGATCGCCCAGAACGCCTACTGGTGCCCGACGATCTTCGTCGGCGCCTACGTGGCGGAGGGGCGCGGGGGGATCTGGCCGAAGATGGTGGAGATCGAGCGGGTGGCGTTCGGGCAGGCGGTGAAGAAGGGGGTGCGGATTGCCTACGGGACCGACGCCGGCGGCTATGCCTGGACCGAGAACCAGGCGCAGGAGATGTCCTACATGGTGCGCTACGGCATGACCCCGATGCAGGTCATCCGCTCGGCCACGAGCGTGGCGGCCGACCTGCTGGGCCAGGCGGACCAGCTCGGCTCGGTGCAGGTCGGCCGGTGGGCCGACCTGGTGGCCGTCAAGGAAGACCCGCTCGGCGACATCAGCGCGCTCGAGCGGGTCGGGTGGGTCATGAAGGGTGGGGTGGTCTACTCCGCGCCCATGAACGGATATCGGTAGTCGCGAGGCGGGTCGAACGTCTCCTTGATGCTGCGGGGCGAGATCCAGCGCATCAGGTTGAGGATCGAGCCCGCCTTGTCGTTGGTGCCGCTGGCCCGGGCGCCGCCGAAGGGCTGCTGGCCCACCACCGCGCCGGTCGGCTTGTCGTTGAGGTAGAAGTTCCCCGCGGCGTTGCGGAGCGCCTCGCTGGCTTCCGCCAGCACCCGGCGGTCCTGCGCAAAGACGGCGCCGGTCAGGGCGTACGGGCTGGTGCCGTCCACCAGGGCCAGGGTCTCGGTCCACTTGGCCGCCGGATAGACGTGCAGCGTGAGGACGGGGCCGAAGATTTCCTCGCACATCGTCCGGTAGCGCGGGTCGTCCACGCGGAGCAACGTGGATTCGATGAAGTAGCCCACCCGGTCGTCGGCCTTGCCCCCCGCCACCAGCTCGACCCCGGGCGCCTTCCGCGCCGTGTCGATGTACTCGCGGATCTTGTCGAACGCCTTCCGGTCGATCACGGCGCCGACGAAGTTGCGGAAGTCGGCGACGTTCCCCATCCGGATGTCGGCCATCATCGCCACCATCCGCTCGCGTACCGCGGGCCAGAGGGTGTCGGGCACGTAGGCGCGCGAGGCGGCGCTGCACTTCTGGCCCTGGTACTCGAAGGCGCCGCGCACCAGCGCCACCGCCAGCGCGTCCACGTCGGCGCTCGGGTGGGCCAGCACGAAGTCCTTCCCGCCCGTCTCGCCGACCAGCCGCGGATACCCGGTGTAATTGGCCAGGTTCTTCCCGACCGTCTGCCAGAGGGAGTGGAACACCTCGGTGGAGCCGGTGAAGTGGATGCCGGCCAGGCGGCGGTCGGCCAGCAGGAGGTCCGACACCTGGGCCGCGCTGCCGGGCACGAAGTTGATGACGCCGGGCGGGAGTCCCGCCGCCTCGAGCACCCGGTACACGTAGTAGTTGCTGAGGAGCGCCGATGCCGCCGGCTTCCACACCGCCACGTTGCCGAGGATGGCGGGCGTGGTGGGGAGGTTGCCGCCGATGGCGGTGAAGTTGAACGGCGTGATGGCGTAGACGAACCCCTCCAGCGGACGGTGGTCCATCCGGTTCCAGATGCCGGGCGAGGAGATCGGCTGCTCCTCGTAGAGCCGCTCCGCGAAGTGCACGTTGAAGCGCCAGAAGTCGATCAGCTCGCAGGCGCTGTCGATCTCGGCCTGGAAGGCCGTCTTGCTCTGGCCGAGCATGGTGGCGGCGTTGACGGTGGCGCGCCACGGGCCGGCCAGCAGGTCGGCCGCCTTGAGGAACACGGCGGCGCGGTCGGCAAACGGCATGCGCGCCCACTCCCGCTGCGCCGCACAGGCCGAGTCCACCGCCTGGGCGATCAGCGCCGGGTCGGCCAGGTGCGCGCGGGCCAGCACCCGGGCGTGCTCGTGGGGCGCCACGACCGGGACCGTCTTGCCGGTGCGGAATTCCTTGCCGCCGATGATGACGGGAATCTCGATCGTCTCGGCCGCCATCCGCGCCAGGGCGTCCTTGAGGGCGGCGCGCTCGGGGGAACCGGGCGCGTAGCCGAGCACGGGCTCATTGCGGGGGGCGGGCGTGCGGTAGCTGCTCATGGGCTTCCACTCGGGGAAAACAGGCCACGCAAAGATAACGGCGGCTGGCCTGGCCCGCCGAGGATGGGGCGCGCCATCGGGGTGAGCCCCGCCGACGCGAGGATTCGCTGCCCCGCCGGCGAAAAGACGAAGCGCAGGAACGCCTCGGCCACCTCCGGGTGCGGCGCGTTGCGCGGGATCGAGAGCCCGTAGACAATCGGCTCTCCCCGGAACTGGACCGAGTCGCCCGCCGCCTTCGTCGCGCCCGGCAGCGTGACCACCGCCTGGTCGTAGGTGGTGGCGAGGGCCGGGTCGCTGAGGTCGATTTCGGGCGGCAGGCGCACCATCCGGAAGGCATTGACCCGCGCAATGGAGGCGTAGGTCCAGATGTAGTCGAGCTCGCCGAGCTGGAGGAGCGCCGTGAGGTCGGCCTCCTTGGGGCGGACGTACTTCATCGGGCTGGCGTTCCGGAGCTGCGTGGCCAGCGTCGGCTGGTTGTAGTAGCGCTCGGCGAGCTGCCACGCCATCAGCGTCCGGTACCCGGCGGGGTCGAGCTCGGGATCGGACCGCCCGACGCGCACGCCGGGGCCGAGCAGGATGCGGTACCAGTTCAGGTTGTTGATCTGGAAGGCGCCGGCCGACTCGTCGCGGTAGGCCAGCACCAGCGCGTTGGTGGCAAAGGTGGCGTACCAGTCGGCCTGGGCGGGAATGAGCAGCTTCGGAAAGATGGCGTAGTCGGCCAGCGCGATGACGTCGGGAATCTTGCCGAGCTCCGTGAGCTTCCGGGCCGACTCGAGGCTCCCCGCCGACTCCTGCGCTGTGCGGACTTCGGGATTGGCGGCCTTGAACGCCTTGAGGAGGTCCCGGAAGGCCAGGCCCAGGCTTCCGGCGTTGAAGACCACCAGGTCACCGGCAAGGCCGGGGGTGCCTTGTGCCGCCGCCGACCCGGGCATAGAGGCCAGCGCACACGCCGTCACCACTCCCCACACCGCTCGACGCAACCGCATGCCACCCTCCTAGAAGGTTCCCTGCCAGCTCACCGTCACCCGCGTCCCGTCGGTGAACACCGCCGGCATCCGGATGCCCCACGCCTGCCACTCCCCGCGCACCAGCTTGGCCGAGGTGACGCCGACGAGGGCGCCGAAGACGACGTCGCTGGTCCAGTGCTTGTTGTCGTACACGCGGGACCACGCGGTGCCGGTGGCCAGCGCGTACAGGCCGACCTTGGCCCAGGTGGGGCGCACATCTTCCGCGAGGCTGGCCATCAGGCCGAAGGCGGCCGAGGTGTGCCCCGAGGGCATCGAGGCGTCGTCGGCCGACTGCTCGAACGGCTCGAACATGAGGGGCGTCGAGTTCTGGGCGTTGGGGCGCTCGCGGCCCAGCATGAACTTGACGACCGCGGCGATCCCGGTGGCGAGGACCGCCGAGCTGACGGCGCGGACTCCGGCGTGGGTCAGTCCCGGCTTCTTGGCCAGGAGGCCGGTGCCGATCATCACGGCCGGCACCGTCACGAACACCTCCGGCTCGCCGAAGGTTCGGAAGACGTCCGCGACATCGTCCTTGGTCTGGGTCTGGTTGTCGAGCATGTAGGAGCGGACCGGATCGTCCACCAGGAAGAAGACCGACACCCCCGCCAGCGCGATGACCGGCTGGTACCAGCGGATCTGGTACGGCACCTCCTGGGCGGCGAGCGGCGGGGCGGCGAGCCCCACCAGCGCGGTCGCGAGGGCGAGCGTCCGCATCCATGCCACTCGCACCCGGAGCATCCGCATCCTCCAAGGTACCCCTGCCACGAAATCCGTGGTATCTTGGGCCCGTCACCCGACCCAACCGAACCAGGATCGATCCGATGCGCCGTCTCGCCGCCCTCCCGCTGCTGGTGCTGAGCCTCGCCGCCTGCCCGAGCTACGACAGCTACGGCCCCGTCGTTTCCCAGAAGGGCCTCGTGCCGCCCGACCAGTTTGCGCGCTACGGCAAGGAGCAGGCGCAGGCGGTGGCCATCGCACGCGAGTTCGGATACGCCTACCAGGGCGACACCCCTTCCGACTTCGGCATCCAGGCCCAGGCGGCCGCCGAGTACGCCCGTACCCTGCCCGACGTGGTCACCGTCAAGGTGGACAGCCTCGGCCACCGGTTGACGGTCCAGTTCAGGAGCGGGTGGCGTGCGCCGATCGTGCCGATCCAGGACGGACGGCGCGGCGCCGAGACCCCGAACCTCCCGGGGGCCGCTCCCGCCTCATGATGAACGAGGCCCTCCAGGTGAGCGTGTCGGCGCCCAGCCGCGAGCTGGCCGACCGGCTCGCCCGGACGGCGGTGGAGGCGCGGCTCGCCGCCTGCGCGCAGGTATCGGGGCCCGTCCACTCCAGCTATCACTGGCGGGGCCAGGTCGAGCGGGCGGAGGAATGGCTCTGCCTCCTCAAGACGACCCGTGCCCGGTACGCCGCGCTCGAGCAGCACCTGCGCGCGGGGCACAGCTACGACAATCCGGAAATCGTGGCCGTCGCGATTGCGGCGGGCAGCGAGGCGTTCCTCCGATGGCTCCGCGCCGAGACCACCCCACCCGCGTGAGGACTTCATGACCGAGCCTGCCACCCCTCCCGTCGAACGCGCCGCCCTCTGGGAGGACTTCCTCGAGATCTTCATCAAGCCCTCCGCCGTCTTCGAGCGTCGGAAGGGGGCGGGGTTCGGCGTGCCGCTCCTGGTCCTGACGGTGCTGTTTGCGGTGCTCTTCCTGGGCCTCAAGGGGGCGTTCGAGCCGATCATGAACGCGGAGAACGCGCGCGCGATCGCCCGGGTGATGGCCAAGAACCCGCAGCTCAGCCAGGAGATGCTGGCCGAGCGGGGCGCCGCCGGCAGCAAGCTGGCGCCGGTGTTCGTCACCATCGGCGTCCCCGTGACCGTGCTGCTGATCGGGCTCTGCACCTGGCTGGCGGGCAAGCTCTTCGGCTCGGTGGCCTCGCTCGGCGCGGCCACGATGGTCGCCACCTACAGCTTCTTCCCGCGGGTGCTCGAGCTCCTCGTCTCGGGGGCCCAGGCCCTCCTCCTGCCGGAGGAGCAGCTCACCGGCCGCGCGGCGCTCTCGCTCGGGGCGGCGCGCCCGCTCGACCCGGACACCGCCTCGCCGATCCTCCTGGCGGTGCTCACCCGGGTGGACCTCTTCACCCTCTGGATCACCTTCCTGGTGGCCATCGGCCTCCACGTGGTGGGGAAGGTGCCGAAGGGCAAGGCGTTCGCCGCCGCGGCCATCGTCTGGGTGCTGGGCGCCCTCCCGACGCTGCTGGGCGCGATGGCCACCTGACCTAGTGGGCGTGCGGGGCCGCCGGGCCCCGCCACTCCTCGATCGGCATCAGGTTCCTGGTGCCGTCCCGGAACTCGGCAAGGGCCGCCTCGATGGCGGCCCGTTTGCTGTCCGGGGGCACCACGTCGGAGAGCAGGATGTCGGAGATGATGTCGTGCAGGCTGTGGAGGTTGTCGAAGATGGCGGCGGCGCGCGGATGGCGGGCGGCAAAAGCCGGCGCCACCGCGGGGGTCATCGGCATCGTGGACGGGAATCCATCGGGGATCATGGCGCGGAACCGGGCGACGGCGGCGGCGATGCCCGCGCGGCGGCCGGCGGCGGTGCTGTCGGTGAGCAGCGGTTCGTAGAGCCCCACCTGCAGCCAGTGGTAGGCCCAGATCAGCCCGTTGAAGCGCGGGTACGCGCGCGCAAAGGCGCCGCTGTACGGCTGGTCCATCATCAGCGCCATGCTCTTCGGCACCGGGGCAAAGGCGAT
>CAZNLY010000005.1:36865-52285 GCA_964574295.1 uncultured Gemmatimonadaceae bacterium | reverse complement strand
GAGCCGCTCGTAGAGGATGGCGTGGCCGTAGTCGAAGGCGTTGAAGAGCCGCGCCGCCTCGGGATACCCGTCGAGAAACCCCCAGTTGAACCGGCCCGGGTAGTACCGCTGCTCGGCGCGCGAGCGGACGAGGGCGGGGCCCCCCGGCGGGCCCACCGGCACCAACGCCCGCCACCCGAAGGATCGGCTCACGCCGGCGGTCAGCCGCAGGTCGGGCGCGTCGCCGCCCAGCCGGCGGCCGGCGCCGAGCTGGAGGACCAGGTCCGGGGTGGCCTGCCAGCGCGCGCCGAGGTTGAGGGTGGTCGAGGCTGGCGCACCCTCCCCCTGCGAGGAGGCGTTGATCGAGGTGACGAGCAGCAGCCCGGGCCGGAAGAAGGTGTAGTCGAGGCCGAGGCCGGCAGCCCACTCGGGCAGCTCCTCGCTGCCGTCGCCGCCGGTGGCGCCGCCAAGGTTGAGGTGGGCCCGCGCGGCGCCGACGCTCCGGGAGGCGATGGCCAGGAGGGCGACGCGCGCGCTGCCGCCGTCGGGGGCAAAGACGTCGGCCCGGAGGGATAGGGCCGGCGCGGCCCTGCCCTCCCGCACCGGGTTGTAGAGGGCAAAGCCCCCGACGCCGGCGAGGCCGGCGTCGCGCGCAGGCCCCAGGGCCACCGGAAGCCGCACGCCGACGTGCCCATTGAGGAACGCGCCGTACGCCAGGTCGAGGTCGAGGGCGTTCTCGGCGCCGCCCCCCACTGCCTCGGCGTAATCCCAGGGCAGCACCAACTCGAAGGCGTAGCGCGCGGTCGGGTTGGCGTCCTCGATCGGCACCGGATGGAAGGGATCGAGGTCGCGGAACTGGGTCTGTGCCGCGACTGGGGCGCCGGACAGCGCCAGGATGCCGAGCACACCCGCAAGGCGGGACGACGGGAGCATGCGAGGAGGGTAGCGGCGGGCGGGGAGCGGGGGCAAGGCGGCCAATTCCGCGCGCGGCCCCGGTCCCTTATCCTCCACGGGAACCCCAGCACAGCGGAGCCGCAATGAAGCGCAGCACCCTCATCACGATCGTCGTGGCGCTGGCCTTCGGGATCCTGCTCTTCTACTCCACGCTCACCAGCCAGAACGTCGAGTGCACGGTGACGGTGGAGTTCCACGGGATGCGGAACACCGCCACCGCCTCGGGCGACTCCGAGGATTCCGCCCTCCAGCAGGCCCAGACCACGGCCTGCGGCCCGATGATCAACGGGATGAACGAGTCGATCGCCTGCAGCCGCACGCCGCCCGTCCAGAAGTCCTGCAAGTCGCTCTGATGCCCGGCCGGCTCCGCCTGCCCCACCCGCTGGTGCTGCTGGTGGGCTTCGTGCTGGCCGCCGCCGCCCTGACCTGGGTGGTGCCTGCCGGCGAATACGAGCGGCGCGACGACCCGGTCACCGGGCGCCAGGTGGTGGTGCCCGGCACCTACCGCACGGTGGAGCCGTCGCCGGTGTCGCTCACCCAGGCGCTGGTGGACATCCCCAGGGGGATGGCCGACGCCGCCTCGGTCATCTTCCTCGTCTTCCTGGTGGGCGCGGCGTGGATGGTGGTGGAGCGCACCGGCGTCTTCGGGGCGCTTCTCGACGGGCTCGTGGCGCGCCTCCGCGGGCACGACACCCTCGTGATCCCCGTCTCCTGCCTCGCGTTTGCCCTGGGCGGCGTCCTCATCCAGATGCAGGAGGAGTTGATCGCGTTCGCGCCGATCCTGGTCCTCCTCGTGTCCCGGCTCGGGTTCGACCGCGTCACCGCGGTGGCGATGAGCATCGGCGCCGCCGTCATCGGCGCCACCTTCAGCCCGATCGATCCCTTCATGGTGGGCATCGCCCAGAAGGCGGCGGGGCTGCCGCTCCTCTCGGGCTCGGCGTTCCGGCTGGCCTGCCTGGCCCCGGCCCTGACCCTCTGGATCCTCTACACGATGCGGCACGCCCGGCGGACCCGCACCGCCGGCGTCTCCCCCGCGGCGGCCGGCACCGCGCCCGGGCCGGCCGCCTCCGGTTGGCGGTTCCACGCCATCGTCGTCCTGATCGCCGGGGCGTTCACCCTCTTCGTGGTCGGCGTGCTCCGGTGGGAGTGGGACTTCGACCAGATGTCCGCCCTCTTCTTCGCGCTGGGCATTGCGGCGGGGCTCCTCGGCCGGCTCGGGCTCGAGGGGACGGCGGAGGCCTACGTGGACGGCTTCAAGGCGATGGCCTACGCCGCCCTCCTCGTCGGATTTGCGCGCGCCATCTACGTGGTCATGGGCGACGGGCACATCGTGGACACCGTGGTGCGCGGCCTCTTCGCGCCGGTGGCGGACCTGCCCGTTACCCTCACCGCATTCGGCATGATGCTGGCCCACGCGCTGCTGCACCTGCCGGTGCCGAGCACCAGTGGCCAGGCGGTCCTCACCATGCCGCTCCTGGTCCCCCTTTCCGACCTCCTCGGGCTCTCGCGGCAGGTGACCGTGCTGGCCTACCAGTACGGGGTGGGACTGATGGACGTGGTGAACCCCACGAATGGCGCCCTGCTGGCCATGCTGGCGGCGGTCGGGGTCCGGCTGGAGGCGTGGTGGCGGTTTGCCCTCCCGATCCTCGGCGTCCTCACCCTGCTGGCGGCGCTGTCCCTGGCGGTGGCCATCGGGATCGGGCTCGCCTGACCTGCCCCGCCGGGAACGCACCGCCCCCCACCGTTGTAAGATCAAGGACGGGAACGGCTTCCCGGCCCGGAACTCCCCGGCGGAGCCGTCCGTTGGCACCCAAGTTGCTTTGTGAATGGGCAGCGACACCCCCTGCGGTCCCGACCCGGGAGCCGATTCGATGAGTGAAATCACGATCCGCGAGATGGAACAGGACGAGGAGTTCGCCGCCTGGTTCGCGGACTTGCTCAGCGAGGAGGACGCGGTCGAGGGCACCTCGAGCCGCTCCGAGGATCGTTACCTGGTGCTCAGCAGTGAAATCGGCGACTGGGTTGGCGGTTTGCGGTACAGCCTGCAGGGTGGCGTGGCCCACCTGGTCGAGGTGGCGGTGGCGCCGGCCGAGCGCCGGCAGGGCCATGCGCACCGGCTCCTCGACGCCTTCGAGGAGAGCGCCGTGGCCCACGGGGCCCACCTGGCGGAGTTCTGGACCGATGACGAGCGCTCCGAGGCGCTGCTCACCGCCCTCGGCTGGCGCCGGATCCTCGCGCGGCCCGGCTACATCGGCGGCCGCACCTGGTACCTGATGGAGAAGTCGATGGCGCAGTCCTGACGCCTCGGCCACGGCGTCCCTGGAGCGTCCCGCGTGAAGACCAGCCCACCCCCCAACGCCGTCCCTGCCCGTCGCGCCGCAACCGCGGCGGTGTTCGCGCTAGCGCTGGCAGCGGCCTGCGGAGGCAAGGAATCGGCGGCCGGCGGCCAGGCCCCGCCGCCCCCGCCGCCTCCCTCGGGCCAGGTGGCGCAGGAGGAGGCCACCCAGCTCGGCCGCGACGTCTTCGAGCTGCTCGACCGGCTGGCCGCCTACGCCGCCTCCAACCAGCGCAAGTACCCCGTCTCCCTGCGGGAAGGCGGGATCGACAGCCTCACCAAGTCCATCGCCCGGCGCATCGACACCCGGGCCGCCCCGCCGATGGCGTTCTCGATGTTCCGCAACCCGCTCGGCCACGAGCTCACCAGCTGCCGCGGCACCACCGACCTCCTCGAGGAATCGGCGCTCAACGAGGGCCGGTTCACCGTGATCTGCACCGACTCCCTCGGACGCAGCTCCCCGTTCCAGGTCCAGCGCGCCGCCGGACGGTGAGAGCGGCGTGGGGCTGATCGCCCTCGCCGCGCGCGCCGTGGCACTCCTGGCGAGCGCCGCCGCGGCACTCATCGCCGTCACCACCGCCCTGGTGCGCCGCGGGCGCCTCCAGCCCTTTGGGGCCTGGGCCCGCCTGGTACGCCGCCTCTCCGACCCGATCCTCCGCCCCATCGAGCGCGGCCTGGCGCGCGCCGGCGGCAACCCGCAGGACGCCCCGGCCTGGTTGCTGGGCTTTGCCGTCGTGGGCGGACTCGTGCTGATCGCCGTCGCCGACTGGCTCGTGGCGCTGGCGCTCCGACAGGGGGTGGCGCCGGGGGCCGGCCCCCGACAGGTGGCGGCGTTCCTGGTGGACGGGACGTACACCGTGCTGGTGGTCGCGCTGGTGGCGCGGGCCATCGGATCGTGGGTGGGCATCGGCGGCTCGCATCCGATGATGCGGCCGCTCGCGTGGCTCACCGACTGGCTGGTAGCCCCGATCCGGCGGCGGCTGCCGCCGGCGGGGATGCTGGACCTGAGCCCGCTCGTCGCCTTCCTCCTCCTCTTTCTGGTGCGGGCGCTGCTGCTCGGCGCGCTCCGATGACCCCGATCGTGGCAGTGGCGGGCGGCGTGCGGATCCGCGTCCACGTCCAGCCGAGGGCGTCGCGCACGGAGGTGGCCGGCCGGCACGGCGACGCGCTCAAGATCCGCCTGGCGGCGCCGCCGGTGGACGGGGCCGCCAACGAGGAGCTCCGGCGCTTCCTTGCCACACTCCTGGGGGTGCCGCCCCGGGAGGTCGAGGTCACGGCGGGGCTCGCGGGGCGGGGCAAGTCGGTGCGGGTCAATGGCATCACGGTGGAGGAGGCCTCGGCTGCCCTTGGCATCGCTCCTGCGTAGCCCTCTTGCCAACCCGCCGCCGGCGAGTGCACACTTCCGGGGCAGGACAATTCGATCCGTGGTGATTTGCGCAGCTTGCGGCCACGTAAAACAACCCGCTAAAACGCTCGCCTGGAGCCGTTTGGGTTCCGGGCGCATTCGTTGGAGCCCCTCGTGACGTCCCTCCCCGGTCCAGCCTCCCACGCCCGCACGCGGCGCCTTGCCGCGCTCGAGCGCCTGCTCGCCGAGCGGATCCTCGTGCTCGACGGCGCCATGGGCACGATGATCCAGGGGCACCAGCTCACCGAGGCTGACTTCCGCGGGGAGCGCTTCCGCGCCCATCCCCGGGAGCTCAAGGGCTGCAACGACCTCCTGAGCCTGACCCGTCCCGACGTCATCGGCGGCATCCACGACGCCTACCTCGACGCCGGCGCCGACCTGATCGAGACCAACTCCTTCAACGCCACCGCCGTGGCGCTGGCCGACTACGCGCTCGAACCGGTGGCGCGCGAGCTCAACCGGGCCGCGGCGGAGGTGGCGCGCGCCGCCGCCGACCGCGCCGAGGCGCGGGAGCCGGGGCGCTTCCGGTATGTGGCCGGCGCGCTCGGCCCGACCAACCGCACCGCCTCGCTCAGCCCCGACGTGAACGATCCGGGCAAGCGGAACATCGACTTCGACACCCTGGCCGCCGCCTATCGCGACGCGGTGGAGGGGCTGGTGGAGGGGGGCGCCGACCTCCTCCTGGTCGAGACCATCTTCGACACCCTCAACGCGAAGGCGGCGATCTTCGCCATCGAGGAGTGCTTCGCGCGGTGGGGGGCCCGGCTGCCGGTCATCATCAGCGGCACCGTGGTGGACGCGAGCGGCCGCACGCTGTCGGGGCAGACGGTGGAGGCGTTCTGGCTGGCGGTGGCGCACGCGCGCCCCTTGGCGGTGGGGCTCAACTGCGCCCTGGGCGCGCAGGCGCTGCGCCCCCACCTGCAGGAACTCGCGCGCGTGGCGCCGGTGCGGGTGAGCGTGTATCCCAACGCCGGGCTGCCCAACGCCTTCGGCGGCTACGACGAGACGCCGGCCCAGCTGGCGGCGACGATCGGCGACTTCGCGCGGCTGGGCCTCGTGAACATCGTGGGGGGCTGCTGCGGCACCACGCCGGCGCACATCCGGGCGGTGGCGGAGGCGGTGCACGGGCTCGCGCCGCGCCAGCCGCCGGTGCTCGAGCCGCGGCTCCGCCTGAGCGGGTTGGAGCCGCTGGTGGTGGGTCCCGACACGAACTTCGTCAACGTCGGCGAGCGCACCAACGTGACGGGGTCGCGCCGCTTTGCGCGGCTCATCCTCGACGGCCGCTTCGAGGAGGCGCTGGCGGTGGCGCGGCAGCAGGTCGAGAACGGCGCCCAGCTCCTCGACGTGAACATGGACGAGGGGATGCTGGACGCCGTGGCGGCCATGACCCGCTTCCTCCGCCTGGCGGCGGTGGAGCCGGCCATCGCCAAGGTGCCGGTGATGATCGACTCCTCGCGCTGGGAGGTGCTGGAGGCGGGGCTCAAGTGCGTGCAGGGGAAGGGCGTGGTGAACAGCATCTCGCTCAAGGAGGGGGAGGCGGAGTTCCTGCGCCAGGCGCGGCGGGTGCGCCAGTACGGCGCCGCCGTGGTGGTGATGGCGTTCGACGAGCAGGGGCAGGCCGACACCGTCGAGCGGAAGGTGGCGATCGCCCACCGGGCGTACGGGCTCCTCACCGCCGGCGCCGGGTTCCCGCCCGAGGACATCATCCTCGACCCCAACGTCTTTGCCATCGGGACGGGGCTCGAGGAGCACGCCGCCTACGGGCTGGCCTTCATCGAGGCCACCCGGCGCATCCGGGCGGAGCTGCCGCACGCCTCGGTGAGCGGCGGGATCAGCAACGTGTCGTTTGCCTTCCGCGGCAACGACCCGGTGCGCGAGGCCATCCACGCCGTCTTCCTCTTCCACGCGATCCGCGCCGGGCTCACGATGGGCATCGTCAACGCCGGCCAGCTGGCGCTCTATGACGACCTCCCCGCCGACCTCCGCGAGCGCGTGGAGGACCTGGTGCTCAACCGGCGGCCCGACGCCACGGAGCGGCTCCTGGCGGTGGCGTCGGGGGTGGCGGGCCGCGCCGCGGCGCAGGGGCCCGACCTCGCGTGGCGCGAGGCGCCGGTGGCGGCGCGGCTGTCGCACGCGCTGGTGGAGGGGCTCACCGACTGGATCGAGGCGGACACCGAGGAGGCGCGGCTCGGGGCAGCCCACCCGCTCGACGTGATCGAGGGCCCGCTGATGGCGGGGATGAACGAGGTGGGCGACCGCTTCGGCGCGGGGCGGATGTTCCTGCCGCAGGTGGTGAAGAGCGCCCGTGTGATGAAGCGGGCGGTGGCGCACCTCATCCCCTTCATCGAGGCGGCGCAGGCGCGGGACGCGGCGCGCCCCAAGGGGCGGATCCTCCTCGCCACCGTGAAGGGCGACGTCCACGACATCGGCAAGAACATCGTGGGCGTGGTGCTGCAGTGCAACAACTACGAGGTCATCGACCTCGGCGTGATGGTGCCGGCCGCCACCATCCTGGAGACGGCGCGGGAGCAGGCGGTGGACCTGATCGGGCTGAGCGGGCTCATCACCCCCTCGCTCTCGGAGATGGCCTACGTGGCCGGGGAGCTTCGGCGGGAGGGATTCACGCAGCCCCTCCTCATCGGCGGCGCCACCACGAGCCGGGCCCACACCGCGGTCAAGATTGCGCCGGCCTACGATGCGCCGGTGGTGCACGTGCAGGACGCCTCGCGGGCGGTGGCGGTGGCGGGGAGCTTGTTGAGCGACGCGCTCCGCCCCGCCTTTGCCGCCGAGACGCGCGCCGCGCAGGAGCGGCTCCGCGAGGAGTACGCCGGCCGGGAGGCCGCCACCCTGCGGCCGCTGGCCGAGGCGCGGCAGCGCGCCGCCGCGCTTGCCTGGCCCGCCGCGCCGCCCCGGCCCTCGTTCCTCGGGGTGCGCCGCTACGCGCCCTACCCGCTCGAGGAACTCGTCTCCCACATCGACTGGACGCCGTTCTTCCAGGCGTGGGAACTCAAGGGAACCTACCCCGCCATCCTGGAGGATCCTGCGACCGGCGCCGCCGCCCGCGAGCTGCTGGCGGACGCCGAGGCGATGCTGAAGGAGATCGTGGCGGGCCGGCGGCTCGAGGCGCGCGCCGTGGTCGGGTTCTACCCCGCCGCGCGACAGGGGAGCGACGACATCGCGCTGTATTCCGACGACACCCGTCGTGAGGTGCGGGCCGTCGTCCACACCCTCCGGCAGCAGGCGGAGAAGGCCGACGGCCGGGCCAACCGGGCGCTCGCCGATTACGTGGCGCCGGCCGGCGGCCCGCCCGACTACCTCGGGCTCTTTGCCGTGACGGCCGGGCACGGGCTCGACGCGCTGGTGGCGGAGCGGGAGGCGGCGCACGACGACTACGGCGCCATCATGGCCAAGGCGCTGGCCGACCGGCTGGCGGAGGCGCTCGCCGAGCGGCTGCACGAGCGGGTGCGGCGCGAGCTCTGGGGCTACGCCCCCGACGAGGCGCTCGACAACGCCGCGCTCATCCGCGAGCAGTACCAGGGGATCCGGCCGGCGCCGGGGTACCCCGCCTGTCCCGACCACACCGAGAAGCGCACCCTGCACGCGCTGCTCGACGCCGAGGGGGCGGCGGGGATCCGGCTCACGGAGAGCGGCGCGATGCTCCCCACCGCCTCGGTGAGCGGCCTCTACTTCTGGCACCCCGAGGCGGAGTACTTCGGGGTGGGAAAGATCGGACGCGACCAGGTGGAGGACTACGCGCGCCGGAAGGGGTGGAGCGTGGCGGAGGCGGAACGGTGGCTGGCGCCGAGCCTGGGGTACGCCCGTGGCTGAGCGAGGGAGGAACCACGATGCCTGACCTGCGCACGCTGCTGACCGACGGCAGGGTCCACGTGTCCGACGGCGCGATGGGGACGATGCTCTACGCCAAGGGGCTCTTCCTCAATGTGTGCTACGACGAGCTCAACCTGCGGCAGCCCGACGTCATCCGGGACATCCACCGCGAGTACGTGCGGGCCGGCGCGGAGTTGATCGAGACCAACACCTTCGGCGCCAACCCGTTCAAGCTGGCGCAGCACGGGCTGGCGGCGGAGACGGAGGGCATCAACGAGGCGGCGGCGCGGCTGGCGCGCGAGGCGGCCGGCGGCCGGGCGGCGGTGGCCGGCGCCCTCGGGCCGCTCGGCGTCCGCATCGAGCCGTTCGGCGAGACGTCGGTGGAGGAGGCGCGCGCCGCCTTTGCCCGGCAGGCGCGCGGGCTGGTGGCCGGCGGGGTGGACGGGTTCCTGCTCGAGACGTTCAGCGACGTCGAGGAGCTGCGGTGCGCGGTGGAGGGGGTGCGGTCGGTGTCGGACCTGCCGATCATCGCGCAGATGACGGTGGGCGAGGACGGGCGCACCTACTTCGGTACGGCGCCGTCGTCGTTCGGGCCGGCCATCGCCGCGATGGGCGTGGACGCGCTGGGCGTCAACTGCAGCGTGGGCCCGCACGGGGTGCTCGAGGCCATCGAGCACCTGGCGCGGGTCACCACCCTGCCGCTCACCGCCATGCCCAACGCCGGCCTCCCCCGCGACGTGGGCGGCCGGAAGATGTACATGGCGTCGCCCGAGTACATGGCGAGCTACGCCCGGCGGATGGTCGAGGCGGGGGCGCGGCTCGTGGGCGGATGCTGCGGCACCACGCCCGAGCACATCAAGGCCATCGTCGGCTTCGTGCAGAGCGTCTCGCCGCGGCACGCGCCCGTCACCGTGGCCCCCGCGGCGGCGCAGGGCGTGCCCCCGGTGCCGATCGCGGAGCGCTCGCGGCTCGGCGCCAAGCTGGCGGCGGGGCGGTTCATCACGACGGTGGAGATCGTGCCGCCCAAGGGGGTGGACCCGGCGCCGATGTTCGCGCAGGTGCGGGCACTCCAGGCGGCGGGGGTGGATGCGGTGAACGTGCCCGACGGGCCCCGGGCGCAGAGCCGGATGGGTGCGCTGATCTCGGGGCTCCTGATCGAGCGCGAGGTGGGGCTCGAGGCGGTGGTCCACTACGCCTGCCGCGACCGCAACCTGCTGGGGATGCTCTCGGACCTGCTGGGCGCCGCCGCGGCGGGGCTCACGAACCTCCTCCTCGTGACTGGCGATCCGCCGAAGATGGGCCCCTACCCCGATGCGACCGCGGTGTTCGACATCGACTCGATCGGGCTCACGAACCTGGTGGCCCGGCTCAACCAGGGGCTCGACCCCGGGGGCAACGCCATCGGCTCGCCGACGAAGTTCGTGATCGGCGTGGGGGTGAACCCGGCGGCGCCCGACCTCGAGCGGGAGCTGTCGCGGCTCGCCTGGAAGGTGGACGCGGGGGCGGAGTTCATGGTCACCCAGCCGGTGTTCGACCTCGACCAGCTCGACCGCTTCCTCGACCGTGCCGCGAAGCACCGGGTGCCGGTCGTGGCGGGCATCTGGCCGCTGGTCTCGCTCCGGAACGCGGAGTTCCTGGCCAACGAGGTGCCGGGCGTCACGGTGCCCGCGGCCATCCTCGACCGGATGCGGGCGGCGAGCGCCGCCGGGCGCGAGGCGGCGCTGGCGGAGGGGGTGCGGATTGCCCAGGAGATGCTGGCGGCGGTCCGGACCCGGGTGCAGGGGGTGCAGGTGTCGGCGCCGCTCGGCCGGGTGCCGGTGGCGCTGGAGGTCATCGCGGCGCGTTGAACGGGGGCGGGCAGTCGGATAGATTCTGCCCCATTCCGAGACCCCGCCCCGCGGGGAGGCCCCGATGACCGACGTGACCACCGCGGCCGTGCCGCTGACGACGCTGAGCGAAGAGGAAGAGATGTTCCGCGGCATGGTCCGCGACTTCGCCGAGACCGAGATCCGCCACCGCGTGCACGACATGGACGCGCGCGCCAAGATCGACCCCGACCTGATCGAGAAGTTCTTCGAGCTCGGGCTCATGGCGGTCGAGATCCCCGACCAGTACGGCGGCGCCGGCGGCAACATCTTCCTGGCGGTGCTGGCCATCGAGGAGCTGGCGCGGGTGGACGCCTCCGCCGCCATCTACGTGGACGTCCACAACACCCTCGTCGTCAACGCCATCCTCCGCTGGGGCTCCCCCGACATCCACCAGCGCTACCTCCCGCGGCTCTCGAGCGGGATGCTCGGCGCGTTTGCGCTCTCCGAGCCGGCCAGCGGCAGCGACGCCTTTGCGCTCGAGACGAAGGCGGAGCGGAAGGACGGCGGCTGGGCGCTCACCGGGCGCAAGTTCTGGATCACCAACGGCGGCGAGGCGGAGTTCTTCATCGTCTTCGCCAACACCGACTTCTCGAAGGGCTACAAGGGGATCACCGCGTTCCTGGTCGAGCGGGGCTTCGCGGGATTCCGGGTGGGCAAGAAGGAGGACAAGCTCGGCATCCGCGCCTCGAGCACCACCGAGCTCATCCTCGAGGACTGCCACGTGCCCGACGCGAACATCCTCGGCCCGGTGGGCCAGGGGTACAAGATCGCGATCGAGACGCTCAATGAGGGGCGGATCGGCATCGGCGCGCAGATGATCGGCGTGGCGAGCGGCGCGCTGGAGGCGGCCACCGCCTACGTGAAGGAGCGGAAGCAGTTCGGCAAGGCGATCGCCGAGTTCCAGGGGGTGCAGTTCCAGCTGGCGCAGATGGCCACCGAGCTCGAGGCGGCGCGGCTCATGGTGTACAACGCGGCCCGGGTGAAGTGCGCCGGGCAGCCGTTCGACCGCGAGGCGGCGATGGCCAAGCTCTTCAGCTCGCAGGTGGCCGACCGGATCACCTCGCAGTGCCTCGAGCTCTTCGGCGGCTACGGCTACTCGAAGGAATACCCGGCGGAGAAGTACTACCGCGATGCCAAGATCGGCACGATCTACGAGGGCACCAGCAACATGCAGTTGCAGACGATCGCCAAGCGCCTGCTGAAGTAGCCGTCCATCCGACGTTCCACTACGGAACGTCAAACAGAGTCAACTCTTGACGCCACAATGGGTTGGCTCGTACCTTGAATCCTGACGCCCGCGGATACCCCGCGGGCGTCCGAGTCTGGCCAGTTGCACGGCCGACTCGCGCCCTGCCCCGGCTTCGTCGCCTTTTCGTGCCGTTTTCCCCCGGTTTGCCCCGGAACCCCCTCCGGGAACAGAGTTTGCACGTTGGTTCGCTGGACGGCTCCCCTGCCGGACCCCAGCTCTGATCAAGGCGGTCTTTCCGTGACGCGTCTCCACGCGCCTCACCCCGGTTTTCGCGCCGTGTTCGGCCTGCTCGCCCTGGCGAGCGGGCTGTCGCTGCTGCCGGTGGTGGCCCAGGCGCAGGGCGACGCGGAGGTACAGCGCGCGCTGGACAGCTGGTACCGCCGGGCCAAGCGCCGGGCGCCCGGGCAGTGGGGCATCGCCGTGTCCGACCAGACCGGCCGGATCTTCTGGAGCGTGGCGGAGGACCAGCCGCTGCTTCCCGCCTCGACGGTCAAGGTGCTCACGACCGGCTTTGCGCGGAGCACCCTCGGCGGCAACGCCCGCCTGGCCACGCGCGTCGTCGGCAGCGGCTCGATCGAACCGACCACCGGCACCTGGCTCGGCAGCTGGGCGCTGGAACTCAACGGCGACCTTTCCCTCGAGCGCGCCACGCGCCAGGGCCCCGAGCTCGCCGACCTCGCGCGGCAGCTCGCGGCGCAGGGCATCACCCACCTGCAGGGCCCCCTTGCCGTGCGGAGCGCCGCCGGCCCCGCCGACGCCACTTTCCCGTCGGTCTGGGCCTCGCGCCACCGCGGCCGCCTCTTTGCCCCGCCCGTCGGCGCCATCACGCTCCACGAGAACACCGTCGAGTTCACCATCCGCCCCGGCGGCAAGCAGGGCGCGCGCCCGGTCATCATCGGCGAGTCGCCGCGGGGCGTGAGCCAGCTGGTGACCAACCGCGCCCGGACGGTGGCGGGCCGGCGCTCGTCGCTGAGCCTCTCGTCCACCGCGAGCGGCGGCTGGGTCCTCAACGGCACCATCGGGCGCTCCTCGCGCCCGCGCCGGCTCACCCGCGTGGCCAACAACCCCGAGGCAGTGCTCCGCGCCGCGTGGAGCAGCGCGCTCCGCGAGGCGGGCATCCAGTGGGACCCGGCGCTGGTGCTGGCCCCGGGCACGGTGCTCGACAGCGTGCAGGTGCTGGCGCAGGTGGAGTCGCCGACGCTCGACTCGCTTGCCGCCGAGGTCAACACCCGGAGCCTCAACATCGGCGCGGAGCTCCTCCTCCGCTGGGCCGCCGGCGCCGAGAACGCCGCGCAGCAGCTGATGGCGCACGTCCGCGCGGTGACCGGCACCACCACCCAGCTGCACCTGGTGGACGGCAGCGGCCTCTCGAGCGACGACCGCGTGGCGCCCTCCGTCTTCATCTCCTACCTGACGCGCTTCCCGATGACGCCGGCGGGGCGGAACTTCCCGCTCCTCCTCCCCGCCAACGGGCAGGGCACGCTCGGCCGCCTCGGCGGGATGCCGGGCCGCGGCGTGGTGCGCGCCAAGACCGGCACCCTCGGCAACGTGAGCACGCTGGTGGGGTACCTCGGCCGGCCGGACGGGGTGCTGGTGGTCTCGCTGATGTACAACGGCGGGTACTCGCACACCGCGCGGCAGGAACAGTGGAAGCTCTTCCGCACCCTCGGCGCCGACGCGGTGCAGATCCCGGCGGAGGAGGCGCTGACCGAGGAGCCGGAGCAGCTGGGCGGGGAGGACGAGGCGCCGCCCCCGGTCTTTGCGGGGTTCGGGGTCCAGTAGCGCCCGGCAGGACGAGGGGGGGAATGAGAGACGGGGCGGCCAGGTGGGCCGCCCCGTTGGCGTTTCGGGGGCCTAGAAGCGCCAGGTCACCCCGCCGTAGAACTGCGTGAGGGTGCTGGTGCCGGGGTTGGCGGGGTCGTGCTGGACCAGCGCCGAGACGGAGAGGTACCACTGACGGGCGGCGGCCCAGTCGAGGTCGGCGCCGAACCAGGTGGAGCGCTGCGCGGCGGCGAACTCGGGGTTGTCCTCCTGCCGGAGTCCGCCGTTGATGTCGAGGTGCACGGCCGTGATGGGGTCGGCGCTCAGGTGCGCGGAGTAGAGCTGGCCCACCGTCCGGAGCGCGGCGGGGTTGATGCCGGTCGAGTCGTTGTCGTTGTGGTACCAGGTGGCCCGGGCCGAGAGGCCCAGCCCCATCGGCAGGAGCCGCATGCCGCCGAAGGTGAACGTGTACGCGTCCGCGCCGAGCGCGGCGCCGCCCGTGCTCCGCCGCCAGTCGCCGCCGACGTAGAACCGCCTGCCGGCGTATTGCGCCCCCATCCCGTAGCCCTCCCGGTAGGTGTCGTCGAACACCGTCTCGGGGTTGGTGAAGTCCCGGATGGTCGGCACGCTGCGCCGCTTGTCGTAGGTGGCGGTGAGCGAGAGCCAGGTCTGGGGCCGGAAGGTCGCGTTGGCGAACTGGCTGGTCCACGAGATGGCGCTGGCCTCGGCGTTGGGCCCCTCGAGCTTCCACGGGCGGTAGTAGTCGATCTCCTGCAGCAGGAAGAGCGACAGCTTCCGGCTGCTGACGTTGGCCTGGATGATCCCCCACTCCCGCCGCTCCACACTCCCCTCATACGACCCGACGGCGCCCAGCGTGAATGCGGCGGCGGTCATCTGGCCGGGGCGGTTGTGCGCGGTGAAGTAGAGGCCGTAGTCGTGCACGGCGCCCGAGAAGCCGAGGGTGGCGGGGTCCGGCTCCCAGCCGAAGAAGGCGCCGGCGGTGAGCGCGGAGCGGTTGACCTCGAGCAGGGCGCCGTCGAGGAGGCCGATGGAGCCGACGGCCGACAGGTACTGCCGCCCCGCCGCCGCGCGGAAGGGAGCGCCCGGCGAATTCCAGTAGAGGACCGCCTGGTAGGCCTTGGTGCGGCCGTCCACGGTGGTGACCCCGGCGGCGGTGGAGGTGGTCTGCCGCGCGCGGATGTCCACCGCCATGCCGAGGGCGCTGCCGCCGATGGCCTGGCCGAAGAGGCGGAGGTCCAGCGACGGCTGGTTGAAGCCGTTGCTGCCGAGCGGCTGGCCCGAGGCGACGGTGGTGGTGTTGGCGTGCAGGTAACGCGTGCCGACGCGGCCGTGGAGGCCCTGCCCGCTCGTCCGTCGCGGGAGGCCCACCGGCATCGCCGCGGCAATCTCGGTCGGGGCGGGCTGGGCGGCCCGGTAGCGCACGGTGTCGCCGAGGGCCAGTTGCGGCGAGCTGCCCACCGCCTCGGTGTTGGAGCGGTGCGAGGCGAGGTACTTGACCCGCAGGGTGGCGACGCTCGCCCCGCCCCGGATCACCTCGAGCGTGGACCCTTCCTTGAGGCCGTCGAGCCGGCCGGCGCCGACGTAAATCTCCGGCCCCGAGATGAAGGTGATGGTGGCCAGCTTGGGCGTGGTGTCGGGCTTCTGGGGCACCGCGGGCGGGGTCGTGTCCACCGACGCGGCGGCAGCGGCGGGCGCGGGCCTGGGCTCGAGACCGGCCTGCAGCACCGGCGGGGTGGCGGCAATCGAGATCGTCTGGATCGAGTCCCGGCGCGGCTCCGCTGCGGGGGCGGGGGCCGGCGCCCGTTCCGCGGTAGGCGTCGGCATCATGACCGGCGTCTGGGCCTGCGTCGTGGCGGGCATCACCACGGGCTCCGCCACCGGCGCGGGGGGCGGCGGCATCACGACCGGCGTCTCGGCGGCTCTCGCGGCGGGGATCACCACCGGCGCGGGGGGCGGCGGCGCCGCCGGCTCCCGCACGACGCTGTCGATCTGCGCCACCGGCACCAGGAAGGTCGCGCCC
>CAZNLY010000005.1:12416-36765 GCA_964574295.1 uncultured Gemmatimonadaceae bacterium | reverse complement strand
CGGCTCCCGCACGACGCTGTCGATCTGCGCCACCGGCACCAGGAAGGTCGCGCCCGACTTGAGGCTCCGGATCCGGATGCCGTTCGGCCCGTTGTCCGCGAGGATGGTCCCCCGGATCGTCGCCCCCTCCTTGAGGTAGAGGGTGGCGCGCACCGAGTCGGCGGAAGGCGGCGCGTCCTGCTGCGCGTGCAGCAGGCCCGGCGCCAGCAGCGCCGCCAGCAGGACGAGGGCGCGGCGCGCGGTCATGGCTTCGACCCGTCCGCGTGGCAGCCGGAGCGGACGCAGTCACTCACGGTGTAGTTCTTCCCGCGGTGCGTGTCGGTCTGCACCTTCGCGTGGCAGTTGAGGCAGAGCAGCGACGGCGTGGCCGCGTACGGCTGCCCCAGGGTGTGGCACTCGGAGCACTGCGACCACTTGCCCAGGTGCTTGCCGCTGTAAATCCGGAACTGCGACACGCTGCCGTCGTGCGCGGTGAAGCGCGCCCCCACCCAGTTGGCCGCGAGGGTGTGGCAGGTGGTGCAGTTGGTCGAGAAGCTCGCGTCCACGTGGTTCGGGTCCCGCGACGCGGTGAAGTCGGGGTGGTGGCAACCGTCGCAGGTCGTCGGCACGCTCGAGTAGGGCATCGTGGTGTGGCACTGCGCGCAGGTCACCAGGGTGTTGCTGTGCACCCCCGTGAGCGCCAGCGGCGACGTCGGGTGGTTGAGGCTTGCCCCCGCCCAGTTGGCCACGACCTGGTGACAGGTGGAGCAGTCGGTGCTGTACCCCGCCGCCGCGTGGTTCGGGTTGGTGGTGGCCACGTACTCCTGGTGGTGGCAGCCGTCGCAGGTGCGCTGCACCGTCGAATACGGCATCGTGGTGTGGCACTGGTTGCAGGTCACCAGGTTCGGGCTGTGCGCGCCCGTGACCGGCACCGGCGCCGTCGGGTGGTTGAAGGTCGCGCCGAGCCACCCGGCGGTCAGGCCGTGGCACTCGGTGCAGGTCACCGAGAAGTTGGCCGCCACGTGGTCCGGGTCCTTGGCCGCCACGTACGCCGTGTGGTGGCAGGCGTCGCAGGTGGTCGGGACCGAGGAGAAGGGCGACGTCGTGTGGCACTGCTCGCACGAGATCAGGTTGTTGCTGTGCACCCCGGTAAGCGCGATCGGGGTGGTCGGGTGGTTCACCGTCGCCCCGGCCCAGCCCGCCACCAGCTTGTGGCAGGTGGTGCAGTCGGTCCCGTACCCCGCCGAAGTGTGGTTCGGGCTGCTCGTGGCCACATAGTCCTGGTGGTGGCAGCCATCGCAGGTGCGCTGCACCGAGGAATAGGGCGTGGTGGTGTGGCACTGCACGCAGGAAATGACGGCCCCGCTGTGCACCCCCGTGAGGGCGATCGGCACCGTCGGGTGCGACGCCCCGACGCCGGCGGCGTTCCACGTCACGGTCGTATGGCAGCCCTCGCAGGTGGTCGGGTACTGCGAGGCCACGTGGCTCGGGGCCGCGTTGTAGGACGCCTGGTGGCAGGCCACGCAGGTGGTCGGCGTGCCGACGTACTGCAGCTGGCCCTGCGCGCCGGCGGTGTGGCACTGGCTGCAGTCCACGGCGAGGTGGCCGCCGGTCAGCGGGAACCGCGTCAGCTGGTGGCCCTGGGCCATCACGTCGCGATCGCCGAAGCTCCGGTTGGTGTGGCAGCGGGCGCAGTTGGGGCCCAGCTCGCCGCGGTGGAAGTCGGTGTGGCAGGAGGTGCAGTCGCCCCGCGCCTGGGAAAAATCGAGGTTGGCGTGGCAGCCGCGGCAGGTGGTGGCGCCGTGCGCGCCGGTGAGCGGAAACCCGAACGCCGAGTGGTCGAACGCGCTGCTCACCTCGATCGACGTCCAGCTGTCCGCCCGGTGGCAGGTGGCGCACGGGGTGGTCAGGCTGCCGTGAGGCGAGGTGGTGCGCTGCTGGGCGGCGGCGGTCGTCGCCGCGCCCAGCAGGAGCGCCAGCAGCGCGAGGGAGGTCCGGGTCATCGCGACTCCTTGCCGTGACACGACTCACAGGCCGTTGAAAGCGGCGTATAGAGGAGGACGGTCGGGTTCGGGCCGGCCGGGTCCTTCACGTGGCACTGTCCGCAGGCCACCCGTTCATGCGCGCCCTTGAGCGGAAAGCTCGCGTCGCGGTCGTGGTTGAAGCGGTCGGCCGGCACGAACGCCTCGGCCGAATGGCAGGCGGCGCAGCCGCCCTTGGCATCCCACGCGGCGAACTGCGTCCCGTGCGGCGACTCGTGGCAGGCCACGCACTCGCGGCGGGCCGTGAAGGTGAGCGGCGCGAAGCGGGTGCCGGCCCGGACCAGCGTGGACCTCCCGGCGGCCGTGGTGGTGCCCGTCAGGTCGGTGTGGCAGGCGGCGCAGGGGGTGGCCCGGTGCGCGCCCTCGAGGGGAAAGTCGAAGGAGGCGTGGACCGCCACGTCGGCGGTCGAGGGGCGGAAGGCCGCGGTCCCGTGGCAGGCCCGGCAGCCGGTGGCCTTGGCGCGCTCGCCACCCGTGCTGAAGCGCCCCTGGTGGGGGTCGAGGTGGCAGGCGGCGCAATCCACCTCGCTCACCTGGAAGACGAACCCCGCCTTGCCCACCGTGCCGGTGGCCGGGCGCACGGGCGGGAGCCCGGGCCGGGTGGCGGCGTGGCAGGCGGTGCAGGGCGCCTCGAGGTGGCCGCCGTCGAGCGCCAGCCGCAGCGTGTCGTGCTCCGCCCGCCCGAAGCGGCTGGGCCGCCACCCCGTCACCTGGTGGCACACCGAGCACTGGCCCTGGTCGGGCCGCGCGGAGAGCTGGCCGCCGTGGTCGTCGGCGTGGCAGTCGGTGCACCGGGCGAACGCCGGCCGCAGCACCACGCGGGAGCTGCCGAATCGGGAGACCGCGTTGGCCGCCGTGCTCCGCGTGTGGCAGGCGCTGCAGCGTACCGCCTGGTGCTTCCCCTCGAGCGGATAGGGCGTGCTCGCGTGCTGCGCCACGGTGTACGTGGATGGGGTGAACCCCGCGAGCCCGTGACAGGCGCGGCAGTCGGCCGGCCTCCCGGCCAGGGTCGCGGTGCCGGCGTGGGCGTCGCGGTGGCAGTCGGTGCAGGCGGCGAACGCCGGCTTCTTGAGCGCCGGCGTCGAGAAGTCCTTGTGGCAGGCGGAGCAGGCCACCGCCGCATGACGCCCTTCGAGGGGGTACTTCGTCCGGGCGTGATCAAACCGGTTCCGGTCGATCACCTGGAAGCCCTGGGTCGTGTGGCAGTCGGCGCACTTCGGGCCCATCGCCCCCTTGTGCGGGTCGGCGTGGCAGTCCTGGCAGCTGGCAAACGGCACAGGCTTGTAGACGGGCACGAGATGGCCCTTGCCGTCCGGCTTCGGATTGAGCCGGGTGTCGAGGTGGCACTGGTCGCACTTCACCTCGGCGTGTTTGTCGGTGAGCGCGTACGCCGTGGTGTCGTGGTCGAAGCCGGGGGTCGTGGTCCACCCGGCCAGGTCGTGGCAGGTGGTGCAGTCCTGGCCCAGCGCGCCGCGGTGGATGTCCTCGTGGCAGGCGGTGCAGGGGGTGGCGAGCCCGGTGTAGCCCTGGCCGGTCTTCCGCACCGAGAGGTTGCTCGGGGGCGTGGCGGCCAACTTGGCGGTGTGGCAGTCGGCGCACTTCACGTCGGCGTGCTTCTGCTTGAGCGGCCACCCGGCCAGGGCGTGGTCGAACCGCTCGGGGCTGCCGCCCGGCCACTGCACGAGCGCAAAGTCCGTCCCGGCGTGATCGGGATGGCAGCTGGCGCAGGGGGTGGCGCGCACCTTCGGGGTGCCGTGGTAGCCGCGCTCGCGCTGGGCCAGCCACCCGATGTCCTTGTGGCAGGCGGCGCACTGCGCGCTCATGGCGTCCTTGCGGTTGCCGTGGCAGGTGGTGCACTGCGTGGGGCCCTCGAGCGTCGCGTGGGCGCGCGCGAGGGGGCCCGGGCTGATCTGGGCACGGAGCGGGGCGCTCATCGCCACCGCCAACGCGAGGGCAAGGAGGACGACGCGGCCGGCAGGAGGGCGCGCATGACGATGGGCCTCGGTCACCAGAACCACGTGGCGCCCAGTGATACCACCACGGCCACGTGGATGAGGACGGCGGCCAGCGCCGTCACGGCGAGGGGACGGTGGGCGACGTGCCAGTACCGGAGCACCGACTGGGTGGCGCCGAGCATCCGGGATTGCTGCAGCAGCGCCATCTCGCGGTTGGCCAGGCGCACGACCGCGCGGAGCGCGGCGGCGTCGCCCTGGCGGCGCATGGCGCCGCGCGCGCGGATCTGCCGGCGCAGCTCGGCGGCGGCGCGGCGGCGGCGGAGGTCGTCGCCCACCATGCGGCGGAAGGTGGCCACCACGCCCAGTCCCTCCGTGGGCGCCGGCTCGGCGGACAGGAGCGCGTCCACCGCACGCGCGTCGAGCCCCGACGCCTCGGCGATCTCCTCGAGCAGCGCCTGGCGCTGGGCCGCGATCTCCTCGAGGGTCAGCTCGACGCCGGCCTGGCTCCGCGGGATCCGCGCGTACAGGTAGCGCCCCACGATGCCGCTGGCCCAGACCACCATCATCGACCAGAACCCGATGCCGATCACCCCGCCGAACCGCCAGGCGGCGTGCACCGCCACCAGCAGCGGCAGGCCGAGTGCGGCCAACGCGTGGACGTCGAGCCACTTCGAGACGGCGCCGGTGAAGGCGAGCCACCGGAACTTCTTGCGGAGGGGGTAGAGCCAGAGGAAGAGGAAGATGGCGAGCGCCGTGATCCCGGCCGCCTGCCCGACGAGCCCGGAGGGCTTGAGCCAGGCGTGCATCGGGTCCCGCACCCGCTCCGCCTGCGCGAGGCGGTAGTATTCCATCCCGAAGAGGTTGAGGGCGAACGCGACGCCGATGCCGACGACGGCCACGATGCTGGCCACCGGCCACCGGCGGCGCGGGGCGCGGCGCCGCACCGTGTGCGGACGCGCCGCCGTCGGCGGATGCGGATGCCGGCGGTCAACGTGGGCGGCCTCGGTCCTGGGCAGCGGCGTGGCGGTCATCGGAGTCCTGGGTACGGTGATAGCGTGGGCCACGTCGCCGGGGCGGCGTGGCGACAGGGTCAGGAACGGTTGTACCGGGAGGGTACGGACCCTGCGATCCGCAAAGATCCTACCCGATTCTGCTCGGTCTGGTGAATACAGGTAACACATTGTTATATATGGCTTTGGGACGGTTGTCAGTCCCCGGCGCCCGGAGTGACGTGGAACGAATCGTTACAGGTGGAACGGGGCGTGTCGAACGGGGCGCGGATGGAGGGTCCAGATGGGGATTCTTCGGGACGGTATGGCCTGGATTGGTGACCTGAATCACGCCCGTGCCGCGGGCGTGGATCGCCACATGCCCAGGATGAAACCCCGACCCCAAATCCCCCCATTGGCAGAGTGCCGGGAGTCCCGCTGGGTGCCAGAACTGCATCGCACGCCACCAGGGTCGTGATGGACCTCCTCATCTACCTCGGCTTCGGCCTCTTCCTCGTGGTGCCGCTCGCGCTGCACGTGCGCCGCACGCACCGGCGCGAGCGGGCGGCGCTCGCGGCCGCGGAAAAGCACCGCCTCCAGTCCACCGGGCCGCGCGCCCAGCACCCCCACATCGACGTGTCGCACTGCATCGGGTGCGGGGCCTGCGTGGACGTCTGCCCCGAGGGCAAGGTGCTCGGCGTCATCGGCGGGAAGGCGGCGATCGTCAACGGCGCCAAGTGCATCGGCCACGGGCTCTGCGCCGAGGCGTGCCCCGTCGGCGCCATCGAGATCGTGATGGCGAGCCCCAGTATCAGCGCCGACATGCCCCAATTGAGCCGCGAGTACGAGTCGAGCGTGCCGGGGGTGTTCGTCATCGGGGAACTGGGCGGGCTGGCGCTCATCAAGAACGCCGTCAACCAGGGGCGGGAGTGCGTGGACATCATCGCGCGCCGGCTGGCCACGCAGGTCCGCGAGGTGGGGGTGTTCGACGTCTGCATCGTCGGCGCCGGCCCCGCCGGGCTCAGCGCCTCGCTCCGCGCCGTGGAGCGCGGGCTCCGCTACGTGACGCTGGAGCAGGAGGAATGGGGCGGCACGGTGGCCAAGTACCCGCGCCAGAAGCTGGTGATGACGAGCCCGGTGGAGTTCCCGCTCCACGGCACCTTCAAGAAGCTCGAGATCTCCAAGGAAAAGCTCCTGGCCTTCTGGGCCGAAGTCATCCAGAAGGGCGGCCTCACGGTGCGGACCAAGGAGAAGGTGGACGCGATCGAGCGCCGGGAGGACGGCGCCTTCACCATCCGCAGCTCGGCCGGCCACTACACCGCGCGCACCGTCATCCTGGCGCTCGGCCGCCGCGGCACGCCGCGCAAGCTCGGGATCCCGGGCGAGGAGCTCCCCAAGGTGATGTACAGCCTCATCGAGGCGGAGGCGTACGTGAACGCGCGGATCCTCGTCGTGGGCGGCGGCGACAGCGCGGTCGAGGCGGCGCTGGGGCTGGCCTACCAGAAGGGGAACCAGGTCACCCTGAGTTACCGGCAGGCGGAATTCAGCCGGATCAAGGAGCGCAACGCCGAGCGGATCCGCGAGGCGATCAAGGCCCGGAAGCTCACGGTCCTCTTCAACTCCAACCCGGTCGAGGTGCGGGAGGGCGCCGTGCGCATGGAGGTGGCCGGCACCGTCCGCGAACTCCCCAACGATTGGGTCTGGGTGTTTGCCGGCGGGGAGCCGCCACGCGCCTTCCTGGAGAAGGTGGGCGTCACCATGGGGGCGCGGGACCTCACGAAGGAGGCAGCCACCGAGGCGCGGTTGGCGACGGCGAGCCCCCGCTAGGCCGATCGCCAGGGCCACTGGAGGGGTGTAGCTTCCCGGACCCACGCACACTCCCGAGGCCCCATGCCGAGTTCGCGCGTCACCGTCGTCATCACCTACCGCGCCCACCCCGGAAAGGAACCGGCGGCGCAAGCCGCCCTGGCCGGCATCGTGGGCACTGTCCTCGCCAAGGAGCCCGACTGTCTCGGCATCTCCATGTACGAGGACACCCGCGCCCCCGGGCGTTTCCTGCTCCACGAGCGGTGGACCAGCCAGGAGGCCTACACCGGCCCCCACTTCCAGACGCCGCACCTGCAGGCGTTCATCGCAGCCGCGCCCTCGCTCTTCACCGGCCCGCCGGACATCTCCTTCTGGCGCGAGCTGCCGCCTGCCTGAACACCGCCCTCGCGGGCGGGGGCGAAACCTCCCGGACTCGCCGGCGTCGTGTGAAGGGTTAGGATTGCCGTGGATCACGCCAGCGTGACCTACCCCTGACGCCGGGAGCCTGCATGCCGCGCCGCGCCACCTGTCTGTTCCTCGTCGTGCTCACCCTCGCCCTCACCGCTCCCGTCACCGCCCAACAGCCGGCGCCTGCGGCCGCCCCGACGCCCACGCCCCGGCCTGCCGACGTCGCCACGATCGACAGTCTCCTCATTGCCCTCTACGCCACCATCAGCGGACCGGTGGGCCAGCCCCGGCAGTGGGACCGCTTCTATTCCCTGATGCACCCGCAGGCCCGGCTCATCCCCACCGGGTGCGACACCGCAGGCGCCTGCCGCCTCCGGATCATGACGCCGGCCGAGTATCACCAGCGGGCCGACTCGTTCCTCGTCGCCACCGGATTCACCGAGCGCGAGCTCAAGCACCGGGTGGAGCGGTACGGAGCCATTGCCCAGGCCTTCAGCGCCTACGAGAGCTACCGCAATGCCGAAACCAAGCCGTTCGCGCGCGGCATCAACTCGCTCCAGCTCTTCTGGGACGGCAAGCGGTGGTGGGTCCTCTCCATCTTCTGGGACTCCGAGCGCCCCACCAACCCGCTCCCCGCCGAGTTCCAGTAGCGCGGGGATGGCGGCCCGGCGGGCGGCCCCGCGCAGCTTCCGCACGCCGGCCGCGTTCCGCGCCTGGCTGGCCCGGCACCACGCGCGCGCGCCCGAACTGGTCGTCCGCCTCTACCGGGTGCCGCACGCCCGCCGCGGGATCACGTATGCCCAGGCGCTCGACGAGGCGCTCTGCTACGGGTGGATCGACGGGGTGCGTCGCGCACTCGACGCCGTGAGCTTCACCGTGCGCTTCACCCCGCGCCGTCCCCGCAGCATCTGGAGCCGGGTGAACGTGGGCCACGTGGAGCGCCTCCTCGCGGAGGGGCGCATGGCCGATCCCGGGCTGGCCGCCTACCGGGCCCGTGACGCGGCGCGCACCGGGGTGTATTCCTTCGAGCGGGCCGCGGCCACCTATTCCCCCGAGCTGCTCCGCCGGTTTCGGCGGGAGCGGGGGGCATGGGTCTTCTTCACGGCCCAGCCGCCGGGATACCAGCGCACCGTGACCCACTGGGTGGCGAGCGCCAGGCAGGAGGCAACCCGGCTCCGCCGCCTCGATCGAGTGATCGCGGTCTCCGCCCAAGGGAAGCGCCTCCTCTAGTGCCGAGGACACTGCCGCCATGATCCAGACCCCACCGCCGATTCCCGAAATTCCCGCGCCGCCGTTCGACCCGAACCTGGCGCTCAACACCATCATGCCGCTGGCGGCCGTCCTCGTCGGGGTGGTGGTCTGCGGGATGGTGCTGCGGTGGCTCTTCCGCACCCCCGTGGGCGAGGCGATCGCCGACCGGATCCGGGGGCGCGGCGCCGCGGGGCGCCAGGCCCTGGCCGACCACGCCCATGCGGAACTCGAGTCGCGGGTGACCTTCCTCCAGGACCAGGTGGCCGAGCTGGGCGAGCGGCTCGACTTTGCCGAGCGGCTGCTGGCCGAGCGCCGCGACCCACGCCTCCCGCCGGGACGCTGAGCGATGCGCCACTTTGCCTATGAGGGGCGCCGCGACCGTCCGCTCGGTCGGGCCCCCTTCCTCCGGCGGGTCGGGTCCCACCTGACGGTGGTGTTCGTCCTGATCGGCGGATCGCTGGCGCTCGGCATGTGGGGCTACAAGCACTTCGAAGGACTGCCGTGGCGCGACGCCTTTCTCGACTCCGCCATGCTCCTCGGCGGGATGGGGCCGGTGCATACCCCGATGACGCCCGGCGGAAAGCTCTTCGCCGGGCTCTACGCCCTCTTCGCGGGGCTGGTGTTCATCGTGACCGCGGGGCTCCTGCTGGCGCCGGTGGTGCACCGCGTGCTGCACACCTTTCATTGGGAGGAGTGACGTGGCCCGCCACGATCCCCGCGTGACCGCCTACATCGCCGGGGCCGCGCCCTTCGCACGGCCCATCCTCAGGCATCTCCGGGCGGTGGTGCACGAGGCCTGCCCCGCCTCCACCGAGGACCTCAAATGGGGCATGCCGGCCTTCCTGCACCACGGGATCCTCTGCGGGATGGCGGCGTTCAAGGCGCACGCCACCTTCGGCTTCTGGCGCCACAAGGAGGTGCTGGGCGGCCGTGCCGCCGAGGACGCGATGGGGAGCTACGGGCGCCTCACGGCGGTCGAGGACCTTCCCTCGCGCGCGGCGCTCCTGGCCCAGGTGCGGAAGGCGGCGGCGCTCAACGAGGCGGGACCGCGGCGGGTGTCCAAGCCACGCAGCAAGAAGCCTGCGCCGGTGGCGCCGGCGGACCTCCGCGCCGCCCTGGCCAGGCACGCCAGGGCCCGCGCCGCGTGGGCGGGCTTTGCGCCGAGCCACAAGCGGGAGTACGTCGAGTGGATCACCGAGGCCAAGCGCCCCGAGACCCGCGCGCGCCGGCTCGCCACCACGCTCGAATGGCTCGCCGAGGGGAAGCAGCGCAACTGGAAGTACGAGCGGTGAGCGCCTAGCTTCCCTTCCTCCGATGACGCCTCCACCCGTCCCGTCTCCCGCCTCACCCGCCGCCGTGGCGCGCATCCTCCACGGCGCGCTCTTCGCCAGCGCCATCGCGATCGCGGGCCTCGGCTGGATGTTCCGCGGCGGCTTCCCGATTCCCGACGGCACCGGCGGCGCCGTCACCTTCGCCGCCTACGCCCTCGCCGCCTCTGGGCTCCTGGCCGGCGTGGCCGCGCGGCGGCTGATCCCCGAACGCCCGTCCGCCGAGTCGGCCGACGACTGGTGGCGGAAGCACCTCCCCAAGGCGCTCGCCGCGTGGGCCATCGGCGAGGGAACCGTCCTCATCGGCGCGCTGGTGCTCGGCCTTGGCGGCCAGCCGGTGGCGGCGCTCCTCGTGGTGCTGGCCGGCGTGGCGGTGCTGATCGCCACCGCGCCCTCGCGACTGGTGCCCTGACGCGCCGCGATCGCCGGCCGTCGCTCCCCCTCACTCCCCCGGGCTCCCGATGCCTCCTCGTGCTCACGACTTCCTGACCCGGCTCCTCGACGCGCCCGGCCCCTCCGGATTCGAGTCCGCCCCGGCGCGGCTCTGGCGCGCGGAGGCCGAGTCCTTTGCCGACGCGGTGCGCACCGACGTGCACGGCAACGCCTACGCGACGCTCAACCCCGGCGGCACGCCGCGCGTCATGTTCGCGGGGCACCTCGACGAGATCGGCCTGATGGTGGTCCACGTGGACGAGGAGGGCTTCCTCTCCTTTGCCGGCATCGGCGGGTGGGACCCGCAGGTGTTCGTCGGCCAGCGGGTGACGATCCTCGGCACGGGCGGCCCGGTGGCCGGCGTGGTGGGCAAGAAGGCCATCCACCTGATGGACAAGGACGACCGGGACAAGGTGTCGAAGGTCGAGGACCTCTGGGTGGACATCGGCGCGAAGAACCGGAAGGAGGCCCTCGCGCGGGTGCGCGTGGGCGACGCCGGCGTGCTCACCTCGACCGCGGTGCGGTTCCCCAACGGGCGGCTGGCCAGCCGCTCGCTCGACAACCGCGTCGGCGCCTACGTGGTGCTGGAGGCGCTCCGGCTCCTGGCGGGCAAGCGGCTGGCGGCGAGCGTCACGGCGGTGGGCACCACGCAGGAGGAGATCGGCTACACCGGGGGCGGGGCGCGCACCAGCGCCACCGAGCTCGACGCGCAGGTGGCGATCGTGGTGGACGTGACCCACGCCACCGACTATCCCGGCGTGGACAAGCGGAAGCACGGCGAGTTCAAGCTGGGCGGGGGGCCGGTGCTGAGCCGGGGGAGCGCGGTGAACGGCGTGGTGTTCGACCGGCTGGTGGCGGCAGCGGAGCGGGAACGGATTCCCTACGCCGTCGAGGCGGCGCCGAAGCTCACCAACACCGACGCCGACCACATCTTCACCGCCCATCGCGGCGTGGCCACCGGGCTGGTCAGCGTCCCGCTGCGCTACATGCACAGTCCGAACGAACTGGTGCAGCTGGAGGACCTCGACCGCGCGGCGCGGCTGCTGGCCGCCTTTGCGCGCGGGGTCAAGGCCAAGGACGACTTCGCGCCTCGGTAGCGAGACGCGGCCGGCCTACTTCCGGGCCAGGCCGCGCGCAGCCGCGGCACGGATGTCATCGTCCCCGTCGCCCAGCAGCTCCTGCAGGACGCCGGCGGCCACCGGACCTCCGGCCAGCGCCAATCCCTCGACGGCGGCGAGCCGCACCGCCACCGGCTTCCGCCCGAGGAAGCCCCGCGCCGGCGCCGCCGCCGCCTTGAGCGCCTGCACCGCATCCGCCGTCCCCACCCGCCCCAGCGCCAGGTGCAGTTCCCGCAACACGTCGGCGTGCGCCTCCTCGGGGAGCCGCACCGCCACCGACGACACCAGCCCCCGCGCCCAGGCGCCGCCGATGGCCTGCCCCGCCTGCAGGCGCACCATCGGCTCGACGTCGTTGAGGAGCCGGCGGAGCGCCTCGCTCCCCTCCGGCGCGCCGATCTTGCCGAGGGCCCCCGCCACCGCGCGGCGCACCCGCTCGTCGCGGTGGGAGGCCTGTTCCGAGAGGGCGCGCACCGCCCCCGCCAGCTTCAGCTCGCCGCAGAGCTCCGCCACGTTCCGCACCACGAACCAGTCGGGGTGGGTCAGCCGGTGCACGATGCGGTCGCCGCCCTCCTCCATCCGGGTGAGCACCGAGAAGTACCCGCGCCGCTCCTCGATGGTGGGCGCGGCGGTGAGCAGTTCGAGCAGCGCCTCCACCGCGTCGGCGCCCATCCGCTTGAGCACCGCCGTGGCCTCGGCCCGCTTGCCCTCGGCCAGGGCGGCGCGGGCGATGTGCTGCAGCGCCGACCGCGGGAGGATGCGGCGCAGGGTAATGCCGTACCGCCGCCGGAGCCCCTCGTCCGCTTCGCCGGACTCGAGCTCCACCACGCGCGTGGCCAGCGCCAGGAGTTCGTCCCACTCCTCCCGCCGGTAGGCCAGGTCGGCGGCCACCTCGATGTCGCGCACCGGGTCCAGCACCGGTTGGTCGCGACGCACGCGCTCGCTCGGCTCCGGCACCGTCGCCGCCCGCGCGCCACCCACCGGCGCGTCGAGCCGGTCGAGGGTGCGGATGTCTCCCGCCTGCGGGAGTTGCCGCGGCCCCGACACCTGGATGGCGAGGGCCGCCTCCACCGGGAGCCTGCGCACGAACGCCTCCACCGAGCGCCCCTCGGTCGGCTCGGTGGCCAGGAGCCGGACCACCGCCAGCAGGTCGGGCGCCTTGACCCCGGCGGGGACACGCACCGACCCCACGCCGTGCGCGTGAAACCGCTTGCGTACCACGTCGGCGCCGGGGATGCCGTGCGGGAGCGGGGTGCCGTCGAGGAGGAGGCCGTGGACGTCCATGGCCACGGTGGCGCCTGACGGCTCCAGCATGGCGTAGAGGTTCCGGAACGCCGACTTGAGGCGGTCGCGGTCGTCGGGCGCCGAGTCGAGGGCGGTGAGCATCGCGCCCAGCGCGGACACGGTGGACGAGGGGGCCGTCATGCCTGAAGCGTCCCGGTCTCGGGCGCGGAAGTCAAGCGCCGGGCGAGCGCCGCCACGCTCGCGAGGGCCGGCTCCATCCCGAGCCCTCGGGAGAGCGCCACCAGCGGCGGGGCCGGATACCGGGGGTCGCGGCCGAGGAGGTGGTCGAGCCGGCCGTCGAACGCGGCGTGCCGGCCCTCGAGGAGGACGGCCCGGTCCAGCACTTCGGCGGCAAAGCCGAGGTCGTGGGTCACGACCAGCAGCGCGGCGCCCCGCGCGCGCCGCGCCGCAAGCGTCGCCACGACCCGCGCGCGGCTCGTGCGGTCGAGCCCCGCCGTCGGCTCGTCGAGGATGAGGAGCGTCGGCCCCGCCACCAGCGCCGCGGCCAGCGCCACCAGGCGCCGGAATGGCGTCGGGAGGTCGTAGGGATGACGGTCGGCCTCCGCCTCGAGACCGAGCTCCGCGAGGACGGCGTCCACCGCGGCCGCGACGCGACTCGGCGCCCAGCCCAGCCGCTCGGGGCCGAAGGCCACCTCGGCGCGCACCGTCGAGGCAAAGAGCTGCGCCTCGGGATGCTGGAAGAGGTAGCCCGCCACGTCGGCCAGGTCCTCGGGGCGCCGTCCCGCGGTGTCGCGCCCGGCGGTGCGCACGCTCCCCGCCTCCGGGTGGCGGAGGGCCATCGCCAGGCGGGTGAGCGTCGTCTTCCCGGCGCCGTTGGCGCCGAGGAGGGCCACGCCCTCGCCGGACTCGATCCGGAGCGTGAGGCCGTCGAGCACCGGCTCGGCGCCATAGCCGAACCGCACGCCGTCGAGGGCGAGCGCGCTCACCGCCGCCACAGCGCCACCCCCTCCTCCACCGAGAGCGGGCGCCCTTCACGCACGCCGACGGCGCGCGCCACCTCGGCGACCGCCGTGGAGCCGGCGCCGGCTTCCCAGATCGCCTCGCCCCGGAGCAGCGCGTCCGGCGCGCCGTCGAGCGCCGGTCGCCCCTCGCAAAACACCACGAGACGGTCGGCCACCGGGGCCAGCCAGTCGGCGTCCTCGCTCGCCACCACCACGGCGGCGCCGCGCGCCGCCTCGGCGCGGAGGAGCCGGGCCAGCAGCGCGCGCCCCGCGCCGTCGAGCGCCGAGGCGGGCTCGTCGAGGAGCCAGAGGTCAGGCGCGAGCGCGAGCATCGCCGCGAGCACGGTGCGCTGGAGCTCACCGCCGGAAAGGGTGGCCGGATCCCGGTCGGCGAGGTGCGCAATGCCGAGCGCGGCGAGCGCCCCGTCCACGGCGGCGCGGATTCGTTCGATGGGCCAGCCGAGGTTGGCGGGTGCAAAGGCCACCTCCTGCCATGCCGTCTCGGCGATGCCGCTGAGCTGGGTGGCGGGGGAGGACAGCACGAGCGCCACGCGCCCGGCCAGCGCGCCGTGCGCGGCGGTCTCCGACGGGTCGGCTCCCAGCAATTCCACCGACCCTTCGCGCTCACCGCCGGTGTGCCGCGGCGCGAGCCCCGACGCCACGAGGAGGGCGGTGCTGGTGCCGGCGCCGAGCGCGCCGGTCAACCAGGTCACCCTCCCCGCGTCGATATCGAGCGAGCAGTCGCGGAGCGCTGGCAACGCGACGCCGGGATAGCTGAAGGAGACACCGCGGAACGACAGCGCCGTCATCCGACGAGCCTCCACGCCACCACGGCGGCGGTGCCCGCCGCGCTCCCCCAGCGGAGAAGCTGCTCGAGCACCGAGTCCGCGGGCGGCGCGAGCGGGGTGCGGTGGCGCACGCCGGCGGCGGAGCGGGTCTCGAGGGCAAAGCCGCGCTCCTCCACCTCGGCGAGCGCGCCCAGCAGCAGCGGGAAGGCCACCGGCCGCAGCGCCGCCACGCGGCGGAGCGGGCCGCCCCGGATGCGGAGCCCGCGGCTCCGTTGCGCCTCGAGGATGAGCGCAGCACGGGCCCGGAAGCGCGGCAGCGCGAGCAGCGTGGCCACGACGAGGTAGGACATCGAGAAGGACCAGCCGCGCTCGGCCACCGCGTCCACGAATCGCGCGGGGCGGAAGGCGGCGTAGAGCGCGAGGGACGCCGTGGCGATTGCGCCAAGCCGCGCCGCCTGCGCCGCGCCCCCGGTGCCGTGGAGGAGGAAGAGGAAGGCCCAGAGCGGCACCAGCGGCACCAGCGCCCGGACTGCGGCGCGCCCCACGCCGGTGGCCACGGCCACCAGCACGGTGCCGGCATAGAGGAGTGCCACCGGCCCCGGCCCCGGCAGCGCCACGGCCAGCACCGCCACGCACAGGGTGAGGACGAGCGGGGTGAAGGGATGGGCGCGCGCGGCGAGCGCGCGCGGGGCGGCGGTCATCGGCCCGCGGCGCGGGCGGCGAGGGGGTAGCGCCCGAGGAGCCGTGCCGGGAGCGATCGGAGCAGCGCGCCCACCAGCGCGAAGGCCACCGCCTTGTCGGCCAGGTCGAGCCCGAGGCTCGAGGCGGTGACCGCCGCGGGGAGCGGAAGCCCCAGCGTGGTGAGGAGCGTGACGACTGCGGTGGTCCCGGTGGCCGTCACCCCCTTGAACAACACATAGGAGATGACCGAGGAGAGCGCGCCGGCCAGGAGCCCGGTGAGGAGCCCCCAGCCGACCGTCCGGCCGAGGGTGGCGAAGCCGGCGCGCGAGGCCGCCGCCGCCGCGAGGAGCGCGATGACCACCTGGATCAGCCCGAAGGGGATCCACTGGTAGCCGTTGAGGAGGCCGAAGAGGAGCTGGCCGAGGACGCCGACGAGGATCCCGGCCACGGGGCCGGCCAGGACGGTGGCCAGGATGGTGCCGATGGCGTCGAGGTACAGGGGGATGCCCAGGGCGTTGACCAGGCCGCCGATGACGAGGTTGATGGCGATGGCGGCCGGGAGGAGCGCGAGCAGTCGGGCGTGCACGGGACCCCGGGGGTGGAAGGCGAGCGGCGCCGATTTCGATCCCGGGGCCGCCGGGGTTAGAATCTTAGGCATTCACCGAGGCGCGGCAACCCTGATCGCGCCGCAACCTGCAGAGCGACCCCGTGACCCGCACGCGCATTCTCCCGACCCTCGTCCTCCTCGGCGCCCTCGCCGCGCCGCTCACCGCCCAGACCTCCGCTCCCGCGCTCGACGCCGCCGCCAGGCGCGCGCAGACCGACGTGAAGGTGCTCGCCGCCGACGAGCTCGGCGGCCGCCTGACCGGCACCGCCGGCGCCGACAGCGCCGCCGCGTACGTGGCCCGCCGCTTTGCGCAGATCGGCCTCCAGCCGGCGCCCGGCGGCTGGTTCCAGCCGTTCACGATCTCGAAGGACGCCCCCGCCGTGCAGCACGCCGGCCTCGGCGACATCAACGGCAAGAACGTCGTCGGCATCGTCCCCGGCAAGGATCCGGTGCTCCGCAACGAGACCGTCATCGTCGGCGCCCATTATGATCACCTCGGCCTCGGCGGCTTCGGCGCGCTCGACGCCCCCGACAGCACGGGACGCGTCCACAACGGCGCCGACGACAACGCCTCCGGCACCGCCGCGCTGCTCGCCATCGCGGCGCGGATCCAGGCCAACCCGCCGGCGCGCACCGTGGTGTTCATCGCCTTCAGCGGCGAGGAACTCGGCCTCCTCGGCTCCGACTGGTACGTCAAGCACCCGCTCTACCCGCTCAGCGCCACCGAGGCGATGCTCAACCTCGACATGGTGGGCCGGCTCACGAGCGACAAGCTGATCGTGTACGGCACCGGCACCGCCACCGAGTTCCCGGCGCTGCTCGACTCGCTCAACTGGTACGCCAAGTTCGACCTGCGGCCCCAGCCGGAGGGGTACGGCCCCAGCGACCAGACCTCGTTCTACGCCGCCAAGGTGCCGGTGCTCCACTTCTTTACCGACCTGCACGGCGACTACCACCGCAGCACCGACGACTGGGACAAGATCAACGCCCCCGGGCTCATCCGCGTGGCCGACTTCGCCGCCGCGATGGTGACCGCCCTCGGCAACCGCCCCGGCCGCCTGACCTTCGTGGACGTGCCGCCGCCGGCGCCCAAGGGCGGCGTGGCCGTCACCAGCGGCTACGGCGCCTACCTCGGCACCGTGCCCGACATGGCGTCGGGCGAGGCGGGGGGCGTGCGGATCTCGGGCGTCTCGAAGGGGAGCCCCGCCGAGGTGGCCGGCCTGCAGGGCGGCGACCTGATCGTGAAGATCGGCGACTACGACACGCCGAACCTCCAGGAGATGACCGGCGCGCTCCGCGCCTACAAGCCCGGGGACAAGGTGGTCATCGTGGTGCAGCGGAACGGCGAGGAGAAGAAGCTCGACGTGACCCTGGGCAAGCGCGGCGGATGAACGCGGTCCTCGACGCCGACCGGGTCGTGGCCGCGCTCCGGAGCGCGTTTACCCACGACGCCGGCCGGCAGGGGCTGCTGCAGCTCGCCGCCGAGCGGATCCGCGCCGCCGGCCCACCGTACACCTCCGTGTACCTGTACATGCTCCACGGGAGCGAGCTGGTGCTCGAGGCCCACAGCGGCCGCGACACCGAGCACACCCGGATCCCGGTCGGTACCGGCGTCTGCGGCACGGCGGTGGCCACCGGCGCCGACCAGAACATCGGCGACGTGCGCGCCGTCGGCAATTACCTGGCCTGCAACCTCGACACCCGCTCCGAGCTGGTGGTGCTGATCCGCCGCGGCGCCGCCATCCTGGGGCAGATCGACATCGACAGCGACGCTCCCGACCCCTTCACCAAGGCGGAGGAAGCCGCCGTCCGCCAGGTGGCCGACGCCCTCGCCGTCCTGCTCTAGCTCCTCCAGCGCCGTCATGACACTCCCCATCCACACCTGCCACCGCGCCGTGCGCGGCGTGTCCCTCTTCGAGCGGCGGATCGGCGCCGGCCCCGAGGTCGTGGTGCTGCACGGCGGGCCGGGAGCGCACCACGACTACCTCCTCCCCGGCTTCGATGCGCTCGCCACCGGGCGCACCCTGGTGTACTACGACCAGCGGGGCGGCGGGCAGTCGGCGGTGCCGCGCGAGGTGCCGGTCGGCTGGCGCGAGCAGGTGGCCGACCTCGAAGCGCTGCGCCAGGCGTGGGGGCGCGAGCGGCTCGTCATCGCGGGGTACTCGTGGGGCGGCCTCCTCGGGCTGCTCTACGCCACCGAACACCCCGACCGCGTCGAGCGGCTGGCGCTGGTGTCGCCGGCGCCGGCGTGGCGGGCGGCGCGGGAGGAATTCGAGCGCCGCTTCGGCGAGCGGACGATGGCCCCGGCCCTGGTGGCGGCCCGCGCCGAGCTCCGCGCCAGCGGCCTCCGCGAGCGGGACGCCGAGGCGTACCAGCGCCGCGCCTTCGAGCTGTCGGTGGCGGGATACTTCCACGACGTCGCGAAGGTGGAGGGGCTCACCGCCTTTCGCGTCACCGGCCGCACCCAGCAGGAGGTCTGGGAGAGCCTCGGCGACTTCGACCTCCGCCCGGCGCTGGCGCGCCTCACCCTCCCGGCCATCGCCCTTCACGGCGACGACGACCCGATCCCCGCCGACTCCGCGCAGACGGTGGCGGAGCTCCTCGGCGCGCCATTCCATCTCCTGCCCCGGTGCGGTCACGTGCCGCACGTCGAGGCGTTCGAGGCGTTCCGGTCGCTGCTCGACGGGTTCCTCCCCCGCTGAGTTAGGTTTCCGCGCATGGATCGCCCGACGCCGTTCGAGCTGGTGTTCGCCGACCTGGCGGAGCGCTTCCCCGCCCTGCGGGACGACCTGGCCAAGGCCGGCACCGATCCCCGCAACCGCGACGCCTTCCTGCTGACCCTCCCCGCCATGCAGCTCCTGCGCGACCTCCGCCCCGACGACGAGGGTGCGGGAGCGGGGGTCCCCGAACTCGCGGCGCTCCTGCACCACGCCTACCTGGCCTGGGCGGGCGGGCTCCGCACCTGGACCCTCGATGCCGGCTCGGCGCGCCGGGCCCTCGCTGCGGCTCCCCCGGCCATGGCGACTCCCGAGGCTGCCGGTTACCTGCAGCTTCCCGAGCGGCTGGTCTGGGCCTCGCTCGGCGGCGCCGCGTGGGAGCCGCTCGACGGCTGCTTCGTGGATGCCGCCGAGGGCGGGGACTGGCGCGTGCTCGGCGTGTTCGGCCTCCACCCCTCCCGCGAGGGATTCACCGTGGCGGAGGCCGCGGGCCAGCCGGGGACGCGCGCCACGCGGGCCGACGGCGCACCGCTCTTCTCCCCGGCGCTCGAGGGCGGGGAGCGGGCGGGGCTCTATGCCGTGGTCGAGCCGGGGGAACTGGTGGAGCTCGCCGCCCGGGGCGTGGGAGCGGCGCAGTGAGCGGCGCGCTCGACAAGCGGGCGGTGGCGGAGGCGCTGGAGCAGATCGCCGCGTTCATGGAGCTCAAGGGCGAGAACGTCTTCCGGGTACGGACCTTCCGCACGGTGGCCAAGACGGTGAGCGGCCTGCCGGGCACGCTGGCCGAGGCGCTCGCCGACGGGTCGCTCGCCGCCACCAAGGGCGTCGGCCCCGCCTCGCTCGAGGTGGTGCACGAGCTGGCGCGCACCGGGCACTCGACCCTCCTCGAGGAGCTGCGCGAGCAGGTGCCGCCGGGGCTCGTCGAGATGCTGGCCATCTCGGGGCTCGGCGTGGCGCGCATCCGCCAGATCCACGAGACGCTCGGCATTGATTCCCTGCCCGACCTCGAGGCCGCGGCGGGCGACGGACGGCTCGCCGCCCTCCCCCGCTTCGGGCAGAAGACCGCCGACAACATCAAGAAGAGCATTGCCTTCCTCCGGCAGGCGAGCGGCCTCCGCCTGGCGCACCACGCCGCGGAGGAGGCGCGGGCGCTCGAGGCGGCGCTGGGGCGGGTGGCGGGGGTGCTGAGCGCCACCGCCGCGGGCGACGTCCGTCGCAAGGCCGAAGTGGTGCGCGACCTCGTGGTGGTGCTGGTGGCGGAGGTGCCGCCGGCGGAGGTCTTTGCCCGGCTGGCGCAGGCGTCGGGGGTGCATGAGTTCGCGGGGCAGGACGAACGGCGGGCCACGCTGCGCTTTGCCGGCGGCGGCGCGGCCCAGGTCATCGTGACGCCGCCGCAGAACGCCGGCGCGGTGCTGGTGCAGGCCACGGGGAGCGAGGCCCACCTGGCGGCCCTGGCCGAACGCGCCGCGGCCCAGGGGTGCTCCCTCCGTGGGGCCGCACTCTGGCGGGGGAGCGAGTTCGTCGCGACGCCCGACGAGGCGGCGTTCTACGCGGCGCTCGGCCTGGCCTGGGTGCCGCCGGAGCTGCGGGAAGGGGGCGGCGAGGTGGCGGCCGCCGCCGCCGGCGCGCTGCCGACGCTCCTCGAGCCGGCGGACATCCGGGGCTTCCTCCACTGCCACACCAATTATTCCGACGGCTCCAACAGCGTGGCCGACCTGGCGGCTGGGGTCCGCGCCGCCGGGTATGCGTGGATGGGCATCACCGACCACAGCCAGGCGGCGGCCTACGCCGGCGGCCTCTCGCCGGAGGCGCTCCGCCGCCAGGCGGACGAAGTCCGCACGGTGCAGGCCACCATGCCCGACTTCCGGATTCTCCACGGCATCGAGGCCGACATCCTGGCCGACGGGCACCTCGATTACGACGAGGAGGTCCTGTCGCGGCTCGACTTCGTGATCGGCTCCATCCACAGCCGCTTCAACCTGACCGGCCCCGAAATGACGGCGCGCGTGCTCACCGCGCTCGACAATCCCTACCTGACCATCCTGGGGCATCCGACGGGGCGGCTCCTCCTGAGCCGCGACGCCTACGCCATCGATCTGGAGGCGATCTTCGAGAAGGCGGGGCGGCTCGGCGTGGCCATCGAGATCAACGCCGACCCGCACCGCCTCGACCTCGACTGGCGGGTGCTCCCATCGGCGCGCCGCAAGGGCGTGATGATCTCCATCGGGGCCGACGCCCACAACCTGGCCGGCCTCGGCAACGTGGCCCACGGCGTCGGCGTGGCCCGCAAGGGCTGGCTCGGCCCCGACGCCGTCCTCAATACGCGCACGGCGGAGGGCTTCCTGGCCTTCGCGCGCGCACGGCGCCCGTAGGGTGCCGCGCGAGGCAAGCGCGGCGCGCACCGCGCGAGCGCGGAAGCTCCTCGCCGCGCTGGAGGCCGCCTACCCCGACGCCCACTGCGCCCTGGAGCACGAGGATCCCTACCAGCTCCTCGTGGCCACCATCCTCTCGGCGCAGTGCACCGACGCCCGGGTCAACCTGGTGACCCCCGCCTTCTTCCGCCGCTTTCCCGACGCCCACGCGCTGGCGGAGGGCACGCAGGAGGAAGTCGAGGCGCTCATCCGCTCCACCGGCTTCTTCCGGAACAAGGCAAGGAACCTCCTCGCCATGGCGCGCACGGTGGTGTCAGAGCACGGCGGACGGATTCCCGGCGCGATGGAGCCGCTCCGCAGCCTCCCCGGCGTCGGCCGGAAGACGGCCAACGTGGTCCTCGGCAACGCCTTCGGCCGGAACGACGGCATCACGGTGGACACGCACGTGGGGCGGATTGCCAAGCTGCTCCGGCTCACCGCGCACACCGACCCGGAAAAGGTCGAGACCGACCTGATGCCGCTCTTCCCACGGGAAAAGTGGACGCTGCTCTCCCACCTGCTCATCAGTCACGGGCGGGCGGTGTGCGTCGCGCGGCGGCCGAAGTGCGGGGCGTGCACCCTGGCGCCCCTCTGCCCGAGCGCGCGGGTGCCCGCCGGTGCCTGACCCCGCGGCGGGAGGACGGCGCGCACTGGCCTTCATCTTCCTCACGGTCTTCCTCGACCTCCTCGGGGTCGGGATCTTGGTGCCGGTCCTCCCCTACATCGTCCGCGAATTCCGCAGCGACGCCCTGACCGTCGGGCTCCTGAGCCTCACCTTTGCCGCGGCGCAGTTCATTGCGAGCCCCGTCCTCGGCGCGCTGGCCGACCGGCACGGCCGCCGTCCCGTGCTCCTCCTGAGCGTCCTCGGCACCGGGGTCGGGTACTTCCTGTTCGGCGCCGGCAAGGCGCTCTGGCTCCTCTACCTGGCGCGGCTCCTCGACGGCTTCACGGGAGGCAACGTCTCCACCGCCCAGGCGTACATCGCCGATGTCTCGCCGGTGGAGGACCGCGCCAAGAACTTCGGCCTCATCGGCGCGGCGTTCGGGCTGGGCTTCGTGCTGGGCCCCGCCATCGGCGGGCTCCTGAGCCAGTGGAGCCTGCGCGCGCCCGCCTTCGCGGCCGGCGGGCTCTCCCTCGTGACCGTCACGCTCGGCTACCTGGCGCTGCCGGAGTCGCTGCCGCCGGAGCGGAGGGCGCGCACTCCGCTCCGCCTGACCGACCTCGACCCGCTGGGCCACCTCGGCGCGGCGCTCCGCCGCCCCGGCCTCGGGCGCCTGTTCCTGGCCTTCTTCGCGATGAGCCTCGCCATGGCGGGGCTGCAGTCGAACTTCGCCGTGTACACCCATGCGCGCTTCGGGCTCGGGCCCCAGGGCAACGCCGTCCTGTTTACGGTGGTCGGCACGGTGAGCATCGTGGTGCAGGGCGGCCTCCTCCGGCGGATTTCCACCGCGGGGCACGAGGGGCGGATTGCCGTGGGCGGGCTGGCCTGCATGGCGGCGGGGTTCGCCGCCACCGCCTTCGCGCCGGGGCTCGGCTGGCTCTACCCCGCCATCGTCGTCCTGGCGTTCGGCAGCGCGGCGGCGGGGCCCATGCTCACGGGGGAGGTGTCGCACAGCGTCGGGCCGACCGAACAGGGCTGGGTGCTGGGCTCGATGCAGTCGGTGGCGAGCCTGGCCCGCATCGTGGGGCCGGCGTGGGCGGGGCTGGCCTTCGACCATGTGGGGCCCCGCGCGCCGTACTGGAGCGGGGCGCTCTGGGTGCTCGCCGGGCTGGTGGCCGCCGGGGTATCTTTCCGCCCGGCCGACCGGCCTTCCCTGGCGGCCTGACCCCGACCCCCGAGCCCCTCCATGAAGACCGCCACGATCCAGACCAGCCGAGGCACCATCGTCGCCGACCTCTTCGACGAGGAGGTCCCCGGCACGGTCGCCAATTTCGAGAAGCTGGCCAACGAGCAGTTCTACGACGGCACCCGCTTCCACCGCGTCATTGCCAACTTCATGGTCCAGGGGGGCGACCCGCTGAGCCGCGACGCCAACCACCCCCGCGTCGGCACCGGCGGCCCCGGCTACACCATCAAGTGCGAGACCCACCGGAACACCCACCGCCACGTGGCCGGCACCCTCTCGATGGCCCACGCCGGCAAGAACACCGGCGGGAGCCAGTTCTTCATCTGCCACGGGCCCCAGCCGCACCTCGACGGCGTGCACACCGTCTTCGGCCAGGTCCGCACCGGCCAGGACGTCGTCAACAGCATCCAGAAGAACGACCTGGTCGAGTCCATCCGGGTCCAATGACCCTCCGCCTCGACTTCGCCGTCCTGGCGGACTACGCCCTGGTGGACCAGCAGGGCAAGCTCTCCGTGATGGGCATCTTCCAGCACGTCTGGGTGGGCGCCTTCCCGGCGGTGCACCCGCGGACCCACCTGGTCATCCGGGTGCGGGGCCGGCGCACCGAGATCGGGCGGCACTCGATCCGGATCCGCTTCGTGGACGAGGCGGGGGAGGAGCTGCTGGGGGGGGAGGGGAACGTCCAGTTCGCCGAGCCCCCCTCGGGGGTCACGGAGGTGGAGGCCGGGGCGGTGCTGGTGTTTGACGTCCCCCTCCCCCGGGCGGGGCAGTACGCCTTCGAGATCGAGATCGAGGGGGGCGGGGTGACCCGGGTGCCGCTGACGGCCGGCCGGGCCCAGCCGATGGACGCCCACTAGGCCCAATCCGACCCACCCGGTCGGCGTTCCCCCTCGGCTTTGACAAGTCTTTCCTGCGGACGATAAGTTCCCCTGTCCTTCGCCGGGCTTGCCCGGAGCATCCCCGCAGTCGTCCCCAATTGGAGTCCACGTATGCGACGGTTCCTCGTTTGGATGACCGCCGCGGCAGCCACCGCACTGCTGGTCGTGCCGCGGTCCGCCGAGGCCCAGGGGTTCAGCGTCAACGAGCACAGCTCGTGTGCGATGGGCCGCGCCGGCACCGGCGTCGCGTCGCCGTGCGCGGACGGCTCCGCCATGTTCTACAACCCGGCCGGCCTGATCCTGCCCAAGGGCAAGGGCGTGGCCAGCGGCGGCGTGACGCTCATCGCCCCGACCGGCAACTTCACCAACAGCACCACCGGTGAGGTGAGCGACATGACCGACGCCACCCACCCGGTGCCCGCCTTGTACATGGCCTACGGCGTGTCCGAGGTGGCCACCCTCGGCCTCGGCATCTTCGCGCCGTACGGCCTGGCCGTCGAATGGCCGGAGGATGCGCAGGGCCGCTTCCTCGGGTACTACAGCTCGGTCAAGGGCATCTACGTCCAGCCCACCTTCGGCCTCAAGGCCAGCGAGAAGCTCCAGTTCGGCATCGGCTTCGACATCACGTCGAGCTCGGTCGAGCTCAAGCAGCGGGTGGACCTGGCGGCGCAGGAGGCCGCGCCCGGCGTCACCTTCGCCAACCTCGGCGTGGCCTACGGCACCGACTTCGCCAACGTCGAGCTCACCGGCACCGACATGTCGCTCGGCTTCCATCTCGGCGCCATCGCCCAGATCACCGACAAGTTCTCCTTCGGCATCCGCTACCTGTCCAAGCAGACGGTCAACGTGGACGACGGCGAGGCCACCATCAC